>JBMHCO010000047.1:0-5764 GCA_049889895.1 Rubripirellula sp. | reverse complement strand
TGGCATCGCCGAGTGATCGGGGTCTTGATCATCAAAGAATCGACTTCGGGGATCCGCATCAATGCTAACGCGATCGAGCGACCAGCGTGGGTCTTGATTGCGTTCTGCAATGACCTGGTAGGCCTCTTGGTCAGCTTGCTTTCGATATTGGGTTTGAGAGCAGCCCGTCGGAGCGGTAAGTAAGAGCGCAGCAATCCCCAAAGAAAAAAAGTCGTTCGCTGGACGTGGCCTTGAACGCATGTTGTTTCACGATATTCGGTTTCACGAAGTGCATGTCGCATGGAGAGAGGCTATTGAGGCTTATCGGCAGATCGGTTTTAACGATTATTCTGATTTTGCATTCAGCGATTACTCTCTCCTAACCAGTAAAACTTAACATTGATAGAACCGATCTTTCGCTACATGCAACAGAGCCACGAAACGCCACCGAATTGTCGACTCAATCATCCCAAAATTCCTTGTCGCTTAAACCGATGACACCTCAAGCACTTCTCGATCTGATGGCTTGATCCCCGCATAAAACAGGGAACCGTGTGCATCAACGGCTTCGTCTGTATTCATGAACCCGGCTTCTAACCGTTCTTTAAGTTCGAGGATTCGTCAGCGGGCGTTTCGTTGGGTAAACTGTGCGTGATGCAACCAAGCTACACCGCGATGAAAACGACAATGCGTCTCAAACTGACCGATCAATCCACCGACTTCCTTCTTCAGCGTCTCTCTTTACGCAACGCGGGACGATTAGCCCTCTCGCTATTCGCATTGGCAATCAGCATCAACAAATCAGCTAACGCGGAAGAGCCTTTCCCTGCCAATCCGACTCAATCTGAAAGCACACAAAATCACTCGAGTGATATTGATTTTGGTCGTGACATTCGCCCCTTGCTTTCCGATGCTTGCTACTCCTGCCACGGACCTGACGCGGAAGCCCGTTCGACAGATTTGCGATTGGATGATCGATCAAACGCCATTGATTCGGGCATTTTCACTTCGGGTGAATTTCTGGAACGGATCACGTCCAAAGACCCCGATTATCGGATGCCTCCACCGGAAGCCAATCGTGAACTCACCGATGATCAGCGTCATCTCTTGACGAACTGGGTGAGCAGCGGAACACCGTGGCCGGAAGATGATCGGCACTGGGCGTTTGTTCCACCAGGCGAAGTCAGGCTACCGAAAGTTAAGCGACCTCGTTGGCTCAAAAATGGTGTTGATGCGTTCATTCTTCGGAAGCTGGAGGCAGAAGGTTTGACACCGTCAGAGGAAGCGTCGCCGGAAACACTTCTCAGACGAGTCACCTTTGATCTCACTGGGCTACCGCCAACGACTGAAGCACTCGATACATTTCTGAATGATTCGAGCGATGATGCGTATGAAGCTGCCGTGGATCGATTACTGGCATCCGAAAAATACGGCGAGCATATGGCGCTCGACTGGCTCGAAGCATCACGCTACGCGGACACGGATGGTTATCAAAACGATCGCCTTCGCTATATGTGGGTCTGGAGAGATTGGTTGATCCACTCCCTGAACTCGAACATGCCATTTGATGAATTCATCACCAATCAAATGGCGGGCGACCTGATTCCGGATCGCAACTTCTACACACAAGTCGCCACTGGCTTCAATCGAAACCATCGGATCAACTCCGAAGGCGGATCCATACCTGATGAGTGGATTGTGGAGTATGTCGCGGATCGAGTGGAAACCATGGGAACGCTTTTCCTCGGCCTAACGCTCAACTGTTCCCGATGCCACGATCACAAATACGATCCGATCTCGCAGCAAGATTTCTACAGCCTGTTCGCATTCTTCAATAACATTGCCGAAGCGGGATTAGGCCCCAACAACGGCAACAGTCCACCTTTCATTCCCGTCCCAAAATCATGGCCGAACCTGAGCGAATCCGAGTCGCAATTCGTTGAACCGGAACCCGTCGAGATAAAGGTTGTCCAAGTTTCCGTTCCGAGGCCACAACCTGGTTCTCCCGAGACCGTGATGGTTCTCCATGAACTCGATGAACCAAGGGAGACCTATCGCTTGATTCGTGGTCAATATGACCAGCCCGACAAAAGCCAAAAACTGACTCCTGCAATCCCGGAGGTAATCGGTGGGTGGGATCCGAGCTGGCCCAGCAATCGCTTGGGTCTTGCGCAGTGGTTAGTGAACCCCAGTCACCCTCTCACGGCTCGAGTGACCGTCAACCGCTACTGGCAGCATTTCTTTGGGCAAGGAATTGTTAAGACGAGCGAGAACTTTGGCATCCAAGGCGAGCAACCCTCACATCCCGATCTTCTCGATTGGCTGTCCAATGAGTTCGTACGAAGTGATTGGGACGTCAAAGCGATTCACAAACGGATCGTTATGAGTGCGACTTACCGGCAGTCATCCGCGATAAGCGATACGATGCTCCAACGCGACCCTGAAAATCGATTATTGGCGCGTGGTCCACGTCGTAGACTTTCACCGTTTGCGATTCGAGACGCGGCGTTGTTCAACAGCGGGCTGCTGAATGAAACCCTCGGTGGCCCTTCGGTAAAGCCTTACATGCCGCCAGGAATCTGGAAGAGTATCTCGAATGCGAAGTACACTCAGGATCATGGTGAAAAGCTGTACCGCCGGAGCATGTACACGTATTGGCGTCGCACCGTTCCTCCACCAACGATGATGGCATTCAATGCTGCGGCAAGGGAGACATGCGTCGTCCGCAGCGACCTTACCACCACGCCTCTGCAAGCGCTCACGCTGCTCAACAACGTGGCGTTCGTTGAAGCCGCCCGGTTCTTCGCAGAAAGAATTGTCGACCCTCGGTTTACCGACACCGGCCTCTCCGTCGAATCCAATGGAGACGCGCAGCAGAAGGAGTTAATCACGCTCGATGAAGCTTCCATCGGCGAGAGAATCCGCTGGGCTTTTCGATCGGTCACAAGTCGTGATCCGTCCTTGAAAGAAATCAAAATCCTCACCGAAGATTTCGCCCTCTACAGAAAACAATTCAAGCAAGACCCAAAGGGACTCAACTCACTGCTCGGAGTGGGTGAGAAAAAAAGCAATGCTTCGATCGAGCCGGCAACACTCGCAGCGATGACACTTGTTGCCAACACGTTACTCAATCTTGATGAAGCAATGAGTCAAAACTAGAAGACTCAAAACAACACGACCATACAGTTGATCGACATGAGCATCTACAAAGAACTCAAATCTTGGCAAACTCGACGTGCCTTCCTACAAGGGAGCACCCTAGGTCTTGGTTCCATCGCTTTGGGAGAACTTCATCGCAGTGCCAATGCTGCTACAGTTGAGGCACGAAACGAGATCGGGGGTCTCACTTCGCTGCCGCACTTCGCACCAAAAGTAAAACGCGTCATCTATCTCTTTCAATCAGGCGGTCCTGCACAGATGGACCTGTTTGATTACAAGCCACAACTCGTCGACCGCTATGGCGAGGAAGTTCCAACTTCCATCTACCCCGCTGAACGGAAGACAACGATGACCGCCGGTCAAGCGTCGTTTCCCGTAGCACCAAGCTCGCTAGCGTTTAAACAGCATGGCGAGGGTGGCGTGTGGATGAGCGAACCGTTGGAGCACCTCTCTGAAGTCGCTGATGATCTGTGCGTGGTGAAAAGCATGTACACCGAAGCCATCAACCACGATCCAGCGGCAACGCTTTTCCAAACCGGTTCGGTGATTGCAGGCAGACCGAGTATGGGAGCGTGGGTGAGCTACGGGCTGGGAAGTGAAAACGCTAATCTCCCCGCCTTTGTCGCACTCACGTCGAATGGAACGGCCAAGCAGGGACAACCCCTCTACGATCGTCTCTGGGGTGCGGGATTCTTGCCCGGACGTTTTCAAGGAGTCAAGTTTCGCGGGCAAGGCGACCCGATCCTTGACTTATACAACCCTTCCGGCATGACTCGCGAGCAACGACGTCGGACACTCGATTCCCTTGAAAAACTAAACAATCAACAAGCCGAGCAATTCAACGACCCCGCGATCTCAACCAGGATCGCGCAGTACGAACTTGCATTTCGGATGCAAATGAGTGTTCCCGAACTAATCGATGTGAATAGCGAGTCACAAGAAACCTTCGACATGTACGGCCCCCAGGCGAAGCAGGTCGGCAAGTACGCCTACAACTGCTTGCTCGCGCGACGACTTGCCGAACGTGGTGTCAGATTCATCCAACTCTATCACCGAGGTTGGGACGCTCACAACAATGCGCCCAAGGGCGTCAAAGCACAGTGCAAGGACACCGACCAACCGACCGCCGCACTGATCAAAGACCTCAAACAACGAGGGATGCTCGACGAAACGCTGATCGTTTGGGGTGGTGAATTTGGTCGCACCGTTTACTGCCAAGGTAAACTGGCAAAGGAAAATTATGGCCGAGACCATCACCCGAACTGTTTCACCTATTGGCTCGCTGGCGGTGGTGTCAAAGGTGGATTCTCGTACGGGCAAACCGATGACTACAGCGTGAATGTTACCGAGAACCCCGTGCATGTTCACGACCTTCAGGCAACCATCCTACATCAGCTAGGGATCGATCACGAGAAACTGACTTTCAAGCATCAAGGCCGCCACTATCGGCTAACCGATGTTCACGGAAACGTAGTCAAGGATTTATTGAGCTAGACCTTCACTGTGATGACTTCGTCATTCACATGCGCACTGCTTGGGTACTCATGCGAGTTCGATTCAGTGGCCAGACTTGTCTATTAACGGTAGGAACTCGCTCAAGTCAGGAACCGCGTCGAACCAAAGTTTCGATCAAAGTCAAAGCGATGCCGCCAGCGCCCGCGCCCGAGAGGAACCCGAGAAGTCGACTCAGCGGCGGCCCTCGATGGACTCGCGAAAGGGATGGATTAAGCACCTCCAGAACTTGCTCACCAAGTTGCAATTCCAACGCTAGGTAGCTCCCTGCAACTCCTCCAAGCACGACTCCAACTAACAACCACGGGCTGGTTTTGGAACTATCGATGCCGAACCGCTGGTGCAAACGCTGAGTGAATCGGGTCAGCACGATCCCAATCAGGATAAACAGGATCGCGAAAACGGCTGCAACGGTCGTCTCTCCTTTACTCACCGAGAGCCCAAATAGACCACCGACACCTGCAGAGGCGAGCAAAATCAATCGGTTTCTCATCGTCATCTGACACCCCTTCTTCAACGGATCAGAGGGCTCGGGCAAGGTCCTTCTGATAAGCCTAGCTTGTTCTGACAGAGTAGCAGAAATGTGCCCAAGTCACGGACCAAACACTTTCGGATGTGTCGGATAAAACGGATTTACCTAGACGTGAGGCTGGCTGGCGGTGCGTTTCCATGCCATTGAACGCCTTAAAGAGCGAAACCATTACCAGCAGCGTCTATGCTGTAGCAGATGCTGGGCGTCGATGCTTTAAGTGATTTGCGGCAATGTGCTGCGAGTAATGATCCGAGTAATGATCCGAGTAATGATCCGAGTAATGATCAAGGTTCAGTAAAAACTCTAGAGTCTGATTCCGACAGCCGCTTTCCACCAGACCATACAACTTTGTCCTATGCGTATCCGACAGCTACTCACCAATACCGCACTGTTCGCAAACCCGATTTCGTTCAACTCGCAACACAAGATCAGCTCAGCGCGTTGCATTCTCGCTGCATTGGGTTTCTTCGGACTATTCCTACTGCCCCTTCCGCACGCATCGGCTCAGTCAAAGCAAAACGCCAAGGGAAAAAGCGAGTCTTCTCAACAAGCTGAAACCTCCAAGTCCTTCCCCAAGGCTTG
>JBMHCO010000046.1:0-5696 GCA_049889895.1 Rubripirellula sp. | reverse complement strand
GTGTATCGGTCAGTGGCTAGACGCTCCTGGAACCATGCCACCAAGTAGTAACCATCAAGGTGGTGCTCATATCTTGATGGCAGACGGTGCGGTGGTCTTCATGACCGATTCGGTCGAAGCAGGTGATTCTACCGCCGGTGCAGTGCGTCTTGGCCAGCAAGGCACACGTGCTCCTGGTAAAGGGAGCCCATATGGCCTCTGGGGAGCACTTGGTACCAAGGGTGCTAAGGAAGTAATCGAAGAGCAACTCAACCAGTAATCGTTGAGTGACTGCTTGTTAACATTCAGAAAACCTCGCTCAGAAATGAGCGAGGTTTTTTATATTTCTTCCATCATAACGAAACCAAAATGCAACTCTGCATGTCGACAATGCAATGCGACGTGCTCCTGAAGCGACATATCGCCAAAGTAAGGATGAGCAACCGGTTTCTCGGTGCTCATCAACTCGCTCACAGCCGCCTCATAATGATCGAGTGCTAGGACCGAATCCACCTCGCTGGTAGGCCAAAACAGATCCTGTGTTGCCTTGGGCAGTTTGAAACCCGGCTTCATACCGTTTTTCAGGAATCGATTTTTCATCAACCTTGAGAGGAATCGAACCAACCAAGGTGCCGGTGGCGCCTCAACACGCCCCAATCCTATCTCGATCGATCGGGCAAGGTGCTCAATAATCTGCCCCAACGAATAACTTCCGGTGGTGTGGACACTTCTACCCGCCTTCTGTCGCTCAACCGCCCCTTTTGCGAAGTCGAGTGCGTCATTGAGTGTATTGAATGTCATGATTTACCTAAGTTCAATTTGCACACAATGAATCCCTCAAGCAATCACTGCAAGTGATTTCCAGGTTCTGGAAACAAGCGAATCAACCACAACATCATCAGCAATGGATTACTCTGCTTGACACCGGTTTGACAAACGCCCGATACCAGCAATTTCGACGGTGCAAAGGTCACCTTCCGACAAGAAACGCGGAGGGTTCATCGCAGCCCCAACGCCTGGCGGTGTTCCGGTGAAAATCAGATCACCAGGTTCAAGCGTTACAATTTGGGTGAGATGTTCGATCAATGTCGGGATATCGAAAATGAGCTGAGCCGTGGTGCTATCTTGGACCGTTTCCCCGTTGAGATGCATCTGAACTCTCACGTCCGATGGATCGGTGATTTCATCGGTCGTAACCAAGCACGGTCCGATCGGTGCAAAGCTATCGAAGGTTTTCCCGAGCAACCACTGTCCGCCGGGTCGCCCTTTCTGCCAATCTCGAGCAGACACATCGTGGCCACAGGTATAACCGAGCACGTAATTCATCGCTTCAACCGCCGAGACATGCTTGGCCGTCTTTCCGATGACAACGACAAGTTCAGCCTCGTAGTCCACTTCACTGGAGACTCGTGGCAGAACAATGTTGTCGCCCGAACCAACGATGGTCGAATGAAACTTGTTAAAAACCACTGGCTCAGTTGGTATCTCTGACCCGGTTTCGATTGCATGATCTCGGTAATTAAGTCCGATACAAATCACTTTCTGAGGATTTCGGACGGGAGGCAGCAACCGATCCGGTGCGTTTACCCACTGATCATCTTGCGGCACGGGAAGGTCGCGGAACCACTGCTTCCCAAGTTGAGTAACATCAGCATCATTGGCTAATTCGACCCCAAGCACCCGCAGTGGGCAGACCCGCCCGTCTCGGTAGATCGCATGCTCAACCGCACCGTCATTTGTCTTGTATCTACAGATCGCCATTTCGTTGCCTCGGTACCTCTATCGCCGCGAGAATTCTATTTGTGTGCGCTTTCTTGGGTGAGTTGCTGATCCACCTCGTTACTAACAATTACACCATAGTTAATTGCTCCCAACCATCCGCTCATGATGATCCCAACGCTACCGGCGTGATACATCCCACCAATTTGCTGTGGTAATTCACGACTCACCGACAGCCCCTCGAACTTAGTGCCGAAACTCGCTCCCATTTCATGTTGAGTGTAATGGTGAAAAGTCTTGGGGGTGGCAGCTTCAACGCGATCAATCTTCGAACGGATATCAGGGAGGTATCGACTGAGGGCATCGAGCGTGGTTTCGATCAAATCCTGTTTGCTCGCTTCGTAATCCTGCTCATTCAAATCCGCCCAGTCCGACCAATTGGCATTCGTACTGCTGACAATTGCGAACCGTTTTTTATCTTTTTGGGGACGAGTCTTTGGGTAGTAGAAACTGAAGGTTCGACTGGTGATGTCCCGACTGAGCAGCAGGTCGGTGCGAAAATCCTTAGCGGTACTTGTGAAAAACAAGTCGCCTGAAGACTCGTCGATTTCTTCGCCCTCTTTCAACGCCATATAGACCTGCGTGCTGCTGTTATTCAGGCGAACTTCACTCGCTCGATCAACATAATCGCGATCGAGTTTTTCAGGACCGAGCATTTTGAGGAGCGTCGTTCTGAGATTCGCGTTACTAACGACCGCCTTACACGCAATGCGACGACCGTGTGTCTTTACCGCTGAAACTTTACCTCCAGCGACTTCAATCTCTTCGACCGGGCAATTGATACGAATATCAACGCCATTCGAAATCAACTCCTTCTTCATTCGCGCCACGAGATCTTCAGTCCCGCCTTCGTAAATGAAGACCCCTTTGCTCATGAAGTTACTAAACACAATTCCGTAGGTAATTGCGGGATCTTCTAGCGTCGATCCGTTAGCGTAAGTGATCGGTTCCATCAATAAACGGACAACATCGTTACGTCCGGGGAAGAAGCGATCAAAAAGCTGGCGAGTGGTTGTCGCCTGATCATCGTAAAAATTCATTCCGCGCGCGGTATCGAAAAATTCATTGACCGTCTCGGGTGCGATACCAAAATCGCTAGTCAACAAACGCGTGAAGTCTTCTCGATTGAAAGTTGTGGTGAGCGAGAACTGCGGGTTGTCGAATCGAATATTCTTGAGCTGAACGATACGATCTGAAATATCTTTAGACCAATAACGCCGACAAGACTTGATCATTCCATGCGGAAATCCATGCAGAGAAATATCAAAGACATGACCGCCGGGACGCAGAAACCAAGTTGCAAGCCCACCCAGTTTGTAATGTTGTTCTAGGAGCAAGACTCGATGGCCAGCGCGGCCGAGAATGTTGGCGGACGTCATGCCAGCCAAGCCGCTTCCAATCACTACAACGTCGTACTCGTCCGACGCCCCTTTAAGAAAATCGCGTGGCATGAAAAACAAAAGGTTTGAGGATAAAAAAGGAGATCCGATAGCGTACCGGTTTAATCACCAAATGCACACCATAGGCCAAGTCTCGCGGAATGTTGAATTGATAGTTTTTAATCAAAAATCATGAGATTACAGTCAGCTTGCAGTATTAAAAAATCAGGCAGTCTCTATTTTTGAACTTCTCGGCCCCGGATCGCTCTCATATCAGGTTTTCAGTCATGGGTCGCACGCCTCGCGATAGCGAAGTGACTCCTGCCGAGACTGCCACAACTAGGGCGTCCCGGTCGGCTCAAGCTGAGCAAAAACCCCAACCAAATCTTCTCTCGGTGGCCCACCGTCAAGCATCACTCCTTGGTTACCAACCACCCAGCGTTCGTCGAGCAATCGAATCGTCTCGCCGACACTCACAAGGGATGTCTCCCGACCAAGCCCCGTGCTGATCACATCATGTGAACCACGAAAGATCACCTCGTGGGGTGGAGGCAAACCCGTTGCGATGCGAGAGGTCCCCTCGGTGGCTGAGACAACCGCCGCAATTTTCCACTTACCATCCCTAGGGTCATTGAGAATCTGAATGGTGACAAGCGATTCGCCCTGCGGCACAGGAACTGAACCAAACCAAGCAGGGAAGGTTTTTCCGGACTCCCAAAGCGAACTGTAAACCAGATGGTAGGAAAGTCCACCGGGAAGCTCACGAGGAAGACGCACACGCATCTTGTAAGTCAGGGGCTGATCACTAGGAATACGTGACGACGCAATTTGATCGCTCCGCGAAGGGGCGAGGTAGCCAAACTCCTGCCGCATGACCCGCAATTCGTTCTCTTGATTACGAAGCTTCATGGATGTGCTCCACAGCCCGACCGCCAAGATCGCGATGGTCATTAGCCCCAATGCCTCACGCAAACTGAACCGAAAAAAGTTACGTGATCCAGACTGCAAAGCGAACTCACCTTCTTGAACTCCGGATGGACCGTCATTAGCGAGATCAATCTCGTTCAATTCTGATTCATCTATTTCACTGTTGCTCATGCCAGCAGTTTAGCGAACGGGCGAATATGAAACGAGTTTCTTGGTGTTGGCCAAAGATCGATTTTTTCGCAGAATGGTCATCCGTCACCAGCACCTCACTGCCTAGCATGCCGGGAATAAGCCCAGAGCAACCTCTCGTGTCACCCAATTTGCCTCCCAGCGATCCCAATCGTCTCAACCATGAAGAGCAGCTTCACGCCGCTGCCTGCGATCAAGATATGCACTCTGCTAGCCAGATCAGCGTCGATACCGCAAAGGGTGAATCTCCAGCACTCAATATCCTTTGGGATGGTGAGTTCGCGGCAGTCCTCTACAAGCCTGCAGGTATACCTACTCAGGGACCGCCACGAGCTGAGTCTCTGGAGCAGCGAGCGCGGAACCAATTCGCAACACGAAGTCATTACTTCGCTTGCCCCCATCGCCTCGATCGCCCCGTTCAGGGTGTTATCTTAGTCGCATTTCAAAAGCGAACCGCGAGGCTGCTGAGCTCACAATTTGAAGCTCGAAAAGTGGAGAAGGAGTACCTAGCTTGGACCGCCGGTAGGATTCCGTCAGAACCAACGCAGTGGATCGATCATCTTGAGAAAGTACCAAACCAAGCGAAAGTCACCATCGCCGACGAAGCAAGACAGGGCGCCAAGTTGGCTAAAACCGAAGTCCAGCCTCTGCATTACTCCAACGAATTAGACTGCACACTCGTAAAACTAAAACCCGTCACAGGCCGGATGCATCAGTTGCGGGTGCAAGCAGCACATCGTGGGTACCCGATCCTCGGAGACACAACGTACGCCTCGGCTTCCTACTGGTTTGAACCGGCCCCCGTCCAGTCTCACATGAGCAGTGAATCTGTATCGGAAAAAGATCACCTCGAGCGGCAGGATCGAACCGCTGCAAGAATCTCTCTGATGCGATCACTCGGCATGCCGTTGCAGTCAACACAGGTCGATTCTGAGGGCAATGCGACGGGTTCTCTCGGGACAGGATCAAACGGCACCAATTCTCCTCAATGGATTGCACTCAGAGCACAGACACTGCGTTTCTTTGACCCTCGCGACGCAAGACGAGTTGAAGTCTCAGCCGATCAACAATGGATCGAATCACCGAAAATGGCATCGTTTCCGAGTAAAAACTCGCCAAGACTTTGACCCTAAGCACATAGGACCTGTCGCATACCAAGTGATGAAGCGGTTCGAATACACGCCAAATCTGCTTTACGAGCCATGGTTCGACTTACTTTTAACGGCCATCGTGCAACGCGTGCGAGACCCCGTGCGAACCGGTTGCGTTGCACATCTCCCTGCGGTTCAGACCTATCGCTCCTCCTATGGAGAGGTTATTTCCGTTGCCGAGCACTTTCGTGCCAAGTTTGGAAAGCTAATTACACCAGTTTATGAATCTCTGTAGCCAGATCTGCGGCGGAGAGGTCACCGACTCCCTGAAACCTTTGTTTGTTTCTACAAT
>JBMHCO010000045.1:0-3549 GCA_049889895.1 Rubripirellula sp. | reverse complement strand
AAGGCGGCTGATGGTTCTGAAGTCAGTGGGGTCACGGGAGAGGGCTTCCAGAAAGGCTCTCCCCGCTTGATCGAGCTTGTTCTCTTGTAATAAAACCAATCCAAGTGCGGCCCAGTGATCCGAGAATGCTTCTGCATCATCGCCAGACATCCTAAGCCACGTTAGAATTCCCTCCTCGTCTTGTGCTTCCGCGGCCGCGCGACCCAGTAGAGCAATCGCTGCGGGTTGGGATGGCCCGCTCGGAAGTTGTTTCTTGAGGCGGTCGGCTGCGGCTTGATAAGCATGGTTTGAAAACTCCTTCCTTGCCTCTGCCAAAGAACCGATGGGCCAGTAACGTCGATCGGTTGCGCGATTTTGCTCCGCCAGATCTTCCGGTACGGACTCCTTATCAATGGGGTCGTACATTGCATCACTGAGGTGAATCAAGCCGTGGAGTTCATCCTGCAGTACGTTTCCTAAGAGGCATAGCGTTTGAATGTGACTAACCGCTTCTTGCCGGCGTCCTTGGCGATTGTAGAGGTAGGCAAGTTGGCGATGAGCCTCGGCCGCCTCCGGAATGAGCTCGATGATGCGATGGTACTTTGCTTCGGCCTCATCATAGCGGCCCAGAGATAAGCACCAATCTGCTGACTGGCCCAATGCGGGTAGTCCCGCTTCAGGGTGATCTTCGGGGATCTCTGACATGTAGTCGATTGCATCCCCCAAGTTGCCCGTTTGTGCAACGGTGCTTGCTAGCCGGAAAATGATTTCCACATCATCGGGGTTGGACACCAATGCGGTTTTGAGTGTGGTTTCAGCTGCCGAGAGATTTCCCGACTGCAGCTCGGCTTCAGCTTTCTCAATCAGCCTGCTGCGATCTTCCATCGAATCGATAGCAGGGGCGTTATTGGTCAATCCCTCGATACCGGATGGCGATTGGCTTTCTGATGCTTGTTGCAGTGTTGATTGTGTCGGAGGGGAACGATCGTTGTTTTTATCAGCGTCGGGTTGGTTGCAACCAACGCAGACGATTGCGCAGGCGATTGCACAAATGACAGGTCGTCGCGTCAGGGTGAAGTTGATTGGAGGCATTTCATCAAGCTTTCATTTGTCAACGCTTTGGTTGACCTGCGTTTCGGTCCGACAGCGTTTCAGTCCAGCAACTTTTCAGTTCGCAAACGAATGGATTCGCGCGAGGTTTTCAACGATCACGATCCGTTGGTCGACGGTCACGATTTTCACATCTTGCTGTGTACCGCTTGGCCATTGAATCCGAATGTTGTCGACTTGGCTTGCGTCACCGAGTCCAAAGCAGATCACGTTGTGGTTTTTGCAAAGGTATCCATCACCGGCGGTCACCCAGTTTGTCAGTGTTTGTCCCGCAAACTGAACCGTTACCTTTGCCCCAATTGCATCTCTCTCTGATTGCACACCGACTAATTGAACCTGCAGCCAGTGGTGATCGGTCTGGGTTTGGTTGTGGAGTAAAGCGGATTCTTCATTGAGGTGTGTGATCACAAGGTCTTCTTTTCCATCCCGATCGAAGTCCAGTTTCGCCATCGACCGTCCCAGATGCATGTTTAGAGCGTAGGGGGAATCTTCCGTCCAACGTGCCTCGGAGAATCGATTGCCTTGATTAACGAATAACTGAAAGCGTTGCTCGAAATCACCCGACATTTTTTGATAGTTGTCGATGTGCCCGTTGGCTACGGCGAGATCGAGGTAGCCATCGAGATTGAAATCAATGCCTTGGCATCCAAAGCCAAGAACCTCGTAACTGGGCACTCCTAAGCGAAACTGTGTGGCACGATCTTGGAATACCTGATTGCGATACAGGTAAAGGCAGGCATTTTCGTTTTGAAAGTTGGCAACATGCAAATCCAGGGTGCCGGATCGATCAAAATCTCCGGCGGCGATTCCCATGCTGGCTGTCCCTCCACCGTCAGAGGAAAACGCGATACCGCTAGCCATCGCGGTGTCGAACCACTCGATTTCCCCGGTGGAATCAAGTTTCAAGTTCCACAGTTGGTTAGGTGATTTATCGTTCCCAACAAAGACCTCGTTGCTGCCGTCTCCATCAAAATCCGCAATGACAACTCCGAGGCCTCGATAGGTCGTCTCGGATTCACTCGTTAATGAGGAGAATCGAAATCCTCCGCTTTGATCATTCAGGCCGATGCGATCGATCGAAGGCTGGAAGTCTGCCGGACCGACCGCTTCAATGACCGAGTTGTCTTGATCTCGATCAGGGCGTAAGTCGATGTTTTTGTCATCGATGTAGTTCGTTTCAAAGAGATCGGGAATCGAGTCGCCATTGAGGTCCGCGATGGCAATCGAAGCTGGCATGTTGTTGAGATTACTCGTGCCCGGGATCCATTGTTCTGTGAACGTGCCATCGCCATTGTTGATCAGCAGGAGATTTTGCCCAATGTTTGCCGTTACTAAATCCGGAAGTCCATCTTGATTCCAGTCACCAGCAGTGCAGCCGATCGTGTAGTGATGGTCTTTCACTTTCGCGTGATCAGCTACTTCGATAAAACGTGCTGATTGGTTTCGGTAAAGTTCATTTGGGATCGCACTATTGAACTCAGGTGCATCTGCTCCGCCTTGCGCGAAATAAAGATCGTCGAACCCGTCGAGATCAAAATCCAGAACCGCAACACCGCCGCCCGCCTGATGATACATCGCGAATCCTGAATCGATCGGCTCTGCCGAGAGTTGGTATCGATGTGTCATCCCAGCGGTGGGTGCAATGTTATGGAAGATCGCGATGGAATCTGACGCCTTTGAGATGGGATTGATCGGTTGATTTGAGGCAGCCAGTGGATCAATGAATGCGTCCATTCTTGGTAGGGCGTATTGCTCGAGGTCCATCTCGCAGAGCCGAACCGGTGTGGCTGGAAAGCATTGGTTGCTCTGGACCAATTGTTCTCTTTGTTGATTCCAGCCGTTGAGTGCCTCGGTGCCAAGACCGCGATGGTAAGACTCGAGCATTTTCCATAAAACTGCTTCCAAGTTGCGTCCAAGGCCTGCCAATTGCGAAGCGATTTCATCCATGGCGACGACGTTCGCCTCGGCACTATCCGAGATTGCATTGTTCGCGAGCAAGACTTCTCGGTTTGACTTCCAGCGGTTTTCCCATCTCTTTGCCTGTTCATTCTTACCCATCAATTCAAGCATTTGATGCAATCGATTCATCGACCGAAAATCCGTTGGGTCGCGGTTCAATGCTTCGAGAAGGGAACGCGATGCTGGTTCGGGTTTCTGCTGACTCGCCAAGTAGGTTCCGATCGCCGCCCAGTACTCAGCTTGTTCCTTCAATTCGGCTTGTTTTTCTGTTTCGCGATACCAAGTGGTGAAGTCGGCATCATTTTGAGATTCAGCCAAGGTCCTTCCGTAGAATGCAATCACCGCCGGTGGTACTGTTGCGTTTCTTTGTGTTGTTTCTGATGAGGATTGAGTTCCAGCAAAAGACGCTCTCAGTAGATCAGCGGCTTCAGCATATTTTCGCTCAGTGAATAAAATACGTGCCGTTCCCCAATCGTTGATCGGGGAATAATCCACTTCAGA
>JBMHCO010000044.1:0-18767 GCA_049889895.1 Rubripirellula sp. | reverse complement strand
TTCTGGGGCGACTCCGGTGACTTGCCGCACAACCTCCTGGTGATGCTGCTGGATAAGTTCATTTGGATTGTTAGCGAGATTAAACAACTGAGTCTCCCTCACCGCTCCATCCATCACATCGTATTTAATCAACTTCCAATCACCCTGCTTGACGCAACGCATACCCGGCAATGTCCCGCCGCAATAAACCCCGTACAAAACGTCGCGAATTGATTGTTGCTCGCCCTGCAACACCGACCGAAAACTAACTCCCTCGTTGGTGCTTGGTGGGTTAATTCCCGCTAAATCACAGAAGGTTGCGAGGAGATCCATCAAGTACACATTTCCTACCGCGCGAGAGCCCGCTTTCACACCAGGCCCTTTCACAATCAATGGCACGCGCCAAGTATGCTCGTAGAGGTTTTGCTTCCCCTGCAATCCGTGACGACCAATCGCCATCCCGTGATCCGAAGTGTAGATCACGTAGGTGTGCCCCAGCTCCCCCATAGAATCCAGTCGCTTAAGCACTCGTCCGATCTGACGATCGATATTCTCGTTACATGCCATTTCCCGACCAAGTTCATTCCGAATCGTCGCGGGATCACGACGCTCCCAAACACCACTAACTGCAACTTCGTCTCGAAGATCCGGGTGCCCATGATGGAATGGATGCTCAGGCAAATAATTCACTGGCAGGGGCGGTTGCCGATCATTTTCAGTGGGAAGTGTCGATCGGTCTGAGTGATTGGTGGCACCGTATTTATCGAGCAGCTCCTCTGTACCATCTCTCGTATCGTGCGGATGTGAAAAGCCGAGGTAGATAAAAAATGGTTCATCGACTTTATCTGATTCCCTCTGATCCAAGTATTCAAGAACTTGGTTGGCGTGCCACGCACTTCCTGTCTCTTCCGTTCCGCCTCGCTTTGTTGCGGTGTGACTTACCGCAAACAACGCATTAGCCGCATCGTAACTATTTCCATTTTTGCACGTCCTCATCGTTCGATAACCGGCTTCGTTAAAGACGGCGGGTAGGGACGAGGCATGCAACTTGGGAGGAACCAACACTGGGTTTTTAGCATTTGGATTGCGATTCTGCTTTCCTCGATTCGGAATATGCCAGACCGAGCGACCAGTCATGATCATGTGACGCGACGGCGTGCAGACCGCACCAACCCACGCTCCCATATGATGCGCCCCGTCAAACACCATGCCATCGGCAGCTAACTGGTCCAACACGGGTGAGTCCAAAATGGAATTCGGGTTATAAACCTTTAGATCAAACGGTGACTGATCATCCACAAGAACAAACAAAAAATTTGGGCGTCGTTCTGATGCATTGGCACCGCTCGAACACAGCAAACACAACATGAAGCCAACGAGAATCCGAAAAACACCGAACCCCGCCTTGCCTAAACCACCATGGTTAACCCGCCGCATCAGACCGCTACTCCCGAATTCTCGCCAAACGACGATCTTGGCTCATCACTCACCATCGCCGCCTTTCTGCAATGACTTTTGACCGCACAAAAATCTCGATCGCACAAAGATACCTCATCTCGACGAGACAGGTAGCGAGAGCCAAGTGATCTAGAACAGCCAAAATGAAGTCAACAATGGCACGGTGATGATGGTTTTCACATCAACTGCCGTTATGATGCTCTTTTACGAATACGTGAGATCGTAGAAAATGTCGTGACGGGCAGGATGCGGCGATCGCCCGCCGTTGGCCTCCAAACCGCAATTATCAAGCCCCATCCACCACAGTCCGGTCACCAGACCTCGCGAAAACAAAACTCGCTACCCCAAAACTGGCTACCCCAAGGATTGGCCCTCCCGTCCAACCCTGAGCACCTTCCAGGAACGAATGATCAAAATGAAGAACATTAAGAACAACACCCCTCGACTCCTTCTCGCCGCACTATTTATTCTCGCCGCAGGAAACCTTCATATTCACGCAGAATCGACCAAGGTTCAACTTGATACGTCTGCTGGAAAAATCGTTCTCGAACTCAATGACGAAAAGGCCCCCAAAACCGTCGCAAACTTCGTTAAATACGTCAAAAGCGGCCACTATGCAGGGACCGTTTTTCACCGAGTCATCAAAGGCTTCATGATACAGGGCGGTGGAATGGACGCGGATCTCAAGGAAAAGTCGACACAACCTCCGGTTGTTAACGAAGGCGGAAACGGCCTGAGCAACAAAAAGTACACCATCGCCATGGCGCGGACCCCGAACCCAGATAGCGCCACAAGCCAGTTTTTCATCAACTCCAATGACAATCTTTTCCTCGATCGCCCGCGTTCGCAGGACGGCTTTGGCTATGCAGTATTCGGTGTTGTTGTCGAAGGTACGGAAATCGTCGACAAAATTGAGTCAGTCAAAACAGGTGCAAAAGCTGACCCTCGAGGCATCCCCATGCGCGATGTTCCTGTCGAACCAATTGTGATTGAGAAGGCAACGATCCTCGAATAGCCCCCCCCTTTCGGGCGATCTGGTCCAAAAAAAACAAATCAACCTGCGGGTGAGGGGTATCCCAAACTCACGCTTGGGGTATGGTGTTGCCTGAACTCATTCGCCGCCTCTTGACGATCCGCAGGTTTTAAGCGTATTTTCTGGGATCAGAATGCGTTTTGGCATGGCAGTTTCGAAGGGTCCCAAACGGACCCGCCCACATTGGTTGGAATACTCACTGTATCGCGGCTAGAAGTGACGCGAATCATTGATTTTTCTGACCGTTTGACTCTCAGGCTCTAGGCAGATTAGGTCAATCGAGTCGTGCGGGCAGACTGCGATGAAATAAAACGCCAGCGTAGCTTCAATTGGCAGAGCATCGCATTCGTAATGCGAGGGTTGTGGGTTCAAATCCCACCGCTGGCTTTTGAGGTCATTGAGTTGACGGCATAACTGCCCAAAACGAGATGACTTCATACACAACGAAGATTACGGCAGAACTGTCTCTTTGATGACCAACGAGAGACTTCGTTCACGCAATCCGACAAAGAAACATTTTAAAATTTTGCACTCTTTTCAGCCCAAATAGGGCGGGAGACTCGTCTCAATGAGTGAAGTCGAACTCGACGTGCTCGACTTGAAGGAAGTAGTTCTTGCGAACAACTCCTTCGGCCCATCGGATGTTACCGCGATTCGCAAAGCAGTCTCGGAGAACTACGGACACTTTGGCGAACTTCGAGACGCCGTCTCGGAGATGGAAGAAGACGAGTCGCTTAGCCCGGCTGGTCGATCCAAGATGGGTGTCTGCCAGTTTCTGCTAGGTCGATTCGGCGATGCAATCGCAACGCTGCAAAACGCCGACGGTAGCGCGATGGCGTTCTTTTACCAAGGTGCAGGTCAGTTTGAACTTGGACGCTACGAAGAGGCAATCACCGCCTACGAGCAAGCTCAGACATCTGGCTACGACAACGACCAGTGCAAAATTGGTATTGCCGAAGCCCATCGTTATGCAGGCCGAGTGGATCAAGCTCTCGCCTTGCTCGATGACATCTTCGGACCCACCGAACAGACTGCTAACTACATGTACCAGCGAGCCGCAACCGTTGCGGCAGTTGGTGGGAGAATGGACGAAGCGATCGCGTTGTACCAACGGGCTGTGAACACCGATGAAAATCATGCAGGTGCTCTCTTTGGTCTCGCGTTGGAAAACGACCGCCTCGGTAATGACGAAGAATGCTTACGCTTGTACGAACAGGCTGCAAAAGCATTCCCAACCGGTATCGGTGTCTTGATCAACTTGGGCCTGATCTACGAAGACAACAATCAATTCGATAAGGCACAAATGTGCTACAAGCGAATTCTAGATTGTTACCCGGATCATCCCCGAACACGTCTCTACATGAAGGACGCTGCCGCAACGGGCAACATGCTTTATGACGAAGAGGCACAGCGTCGAAACGATCGCTTGGCACAAACCTTGAACATGCCAGTGACGAATTTCGAACTCAGCGTACGAAGTCGAAATTGCCTGCAAAAAATGGGCATCGAAACCATTGGCGATCTCACACGGACGTCCGAAGCGGAACTGCTAAGCAGCAAAAACTTTGGTGAAACCAGTCTGTTTGAAATCCGGGAGATTCTCTCCAGCAAAGGGCTTTCTCTCGGTCAATTTGCTCACGAGAAAAAGCAGAACGATCCACCGATCGACACCAGCCACATGACACCCGACGAACAAGCATTGCTTGACCGTCCAATTTCCGACCTCAACCTTTCAGTGCGGGCAAGGAAGTGCATGGCTCGCTTGCAAATCAACATCATTGGTGAACTGATTCGCAAGACCGGCGACGAAATGCTTGAGTGCAAGAACTTCGGCGTAACAAGCCTTAATGAAGTACGCGAAAAGCTAACGGATCTTGGACTTAAAATGCGTGGGGACTGATTCCAAGGAAACTCTCGAAACGGCTGCCCTGTAGGTGGCCCGACCGAGAGAGAGCTGATCAGGTAACCCGAAATCGATCCTGTCTAGGAAAGCGGCACGCGTGGCTACATGAGCCAATTTGAATTACATCACCGCGATGCGTCCACAATGGCGCGTCGCGGTGTTTTTTTGACGCCTCACGGTCCTGTGCAGACCCCGGGCTTCATGCCTGTCGGTACTCAGGGTACCGTCAAGGGACTCACAATCGATCAGGTCGCCGCCACTGGCGCGGACATGATCCTAGGGAACACTTACCATTTGGCGCTGAGACCGGGCCACCAAACGGTTCGAAACCTTGGCGGGCTGCATGGCATGAGCGGCTGGGAAGGCCCGATCCTGACTGACAGTGGCGGTTTCCAGATCTTTAGTCTCGATTCCATCAATGAGGTCACCGAAGAAGCAGCGACATTTCGCAGTCACATCGATGGAGCCATTATCCGACTCACGCCGGAACACTCGATTGAAATTCAAGAGTCGCTCGGTAGTGATGTAGCCATGGTGTTGGATCACGTGGTTGCTCTACCTGCACCGGATGATCAAGTTGAGGCCGCGATGGCGAGATCTATCCGCTGGGCAAAAAGATGCCTGGAGGCGGCGAATCGACCTCAGCAAGCACTCTTTGCAATCGTACAGGGAGGTCTCAACGAAACATTAAGGGTTCAGTGCGCAACGGAACTTGCTTCAATGAACTTCACTGGCTACGCCGTTGGGGGACTCAGTGTTGGCGAAGCACCTTCAGAGATGTATCGAATCACGGCTGCGACCACTCCCGCTTTGCCAGAAGTCAAACCACGCTACCTGATGGGAGTGGGCCGCCCGGTCGACCTACTTGAGAGTGTCGCGAGAGGGATTGATCTATTCGACTGCGTGATGCCAACACGCAATGGCAGGAACGGCCTAGCATTCACCGATCAAGGTCCGTTGAAACTTCGCAACGCGATACATCGTGAAGACACCAATCCGATTGATCCATCCTGCCCATGCTTGGCCTGTCGCCACAGCAGAGGATACCTGCGGCACCTATTCAACGCAGGTGAAATGCTGGGACCAATTCTGCTCTCACATCATAACTTGATGTACTACCAAAAGATCATGGCAGAAGCACGTTTAGCGATCGAGCAAAATCGATTCGAAACTTATTTACGTGAACGTAAAATCGGATGGGGCATCGAGTGAGAAACGCTTGAGCCCCGTCGCACGAAATGGGTGCTCAAACGCTTAGACCGACTTCTCTGTTCGGGCTTTCTCAATCTCATCGAACGTGTAAAGACGACCGACACCCGCGCCGGGACAGACCTCACACGTCTCTTTCCAATCTTTCTTGGATTCTAGATTTGAATCCCAAAACGGCCAAGTGCGACACTGGATCGGTCGAGATCGATAAACCGAACACTTTCGCGTCTCGGGATCAAGCAGAATACAATCGCCATCCGGATACTCGGTCAAACTTCGGTCGGTGCCGACTTGACGAATGAAACGTTGCTCGAACACATCGGCTGATAATTGCATCTCATTAGCCATCGCGTCGATCTCTTCTTGATCAACCCAAACAAATCCGGGCTCTCCGCTGCAGCACTCACCGCATTGAGTGCAGGTGAAAGACAAACCTTCGGCGTACCAAGCCTTCTTCTTTTCCGTCTTGCCTTTCCCTGAGCGATTCATTGAATTTGGATCCCGAAATCGGTTGGAATAAACATCTAACTCTCGGCGAACTAAAGTAGCCTAAATATGCCGAGACATGATCTTCACACGGACCGACTCGAACTTCAACTACCCGTCATCTCCGCAGCAACCTGCCTGACCGCATTAACCAAATAACGAATGTCACTTTCTGTGGTCATCGCACTGGCACTGGCTCTTAGGGTCCCGACCCCTTGCGTCCCAATACAGGAATGAATCAGCGCCGCGCAGTGCAACCCAGAGCGAGTTTCAATCCCGAACTCAGAGTCAAGAATTGCCGCGAAGTCAGAGGGTGGCAAACCATCAATCGCCAAGCTAACCACCGGCAGTGGGCCTTCACCGGAATACACCTCCAAACCTTCAATGGATCGCAAGCCATCCCGCAGCATCGTTGCGACCACTTGGTTTTGAGCCTGTCGGCTCTCGAGATCCGTCAGGTCCGACAACGCCGCACACCAACCCGCAATCGCGGGAACATTCAAATTCCCAGGCTCAAGCTTGCCCGGCATCTCCTTTGGCATTTTCAGCGATTCACTTTGGCTTCCTGTGCCACCGAGAACCCACGGTTGAAAGTCCTCATGCAAGTTCGGTGAAACGTAAAGGAAAGCGGTTCCAAGAGGGCCACCGGAACATTTATGCCCCGGAGCCGCCAGAAGATCGACACCGAGACTCTTGACGGATACGGGAATCGCCCCAAATGTTTGCGCGGCATCACATAACAGCAACGTGGAAGTCTCCCGCAAGTGCTGCCCGACTTCAGATACTGGCTGAAGCCCCCCCGTCACATTACTCGCGTGAGTCAAAACTGCTAATCGAGTATCAGGTTCGATTGCCCCGATAAATGCCTCCGAATCTACAGCCCCTTGTTTGCTGACAGGGACAACCGTCAAACGCAGCTTTCCTTTGCTTACCAAATCATCCAATGGTCGCAAGACACTGTTATGTTCTGCAGCGGAAACAACAACGTGATCACCCTCGCGAATGATGCCGTGAATTCCGACATTAATTGCGGCTGTTCCATTCGCATGAAAACTAATGCAACTTGGAGTGGGTGCATCAATCAACGCAGCGATTTTCTTTCTTGTCAGATTGACCAACTGATCCGCTTTAACAGCTGACCGATACCCTCCTCGACCCGCTGCAACTCCGCAATCTCGCATGAAATCAATCATCGCATGCATCACCTTCTCGGATTTCGGCCAAGAAGTTGCTGCGTGATCAAAGTAGAAACGCTGCTCGGGACTCATCTTGTTATCACATCCAATCTCAATGCACTCGATTCCTTTATCTTGGCTCTCAATTATTTTGCACTCAATGAACAACCTGGCTTAGGCATCCTCGTTTGGAAGAATCGATCCTTGACGAGGTTCGCCAGGATGAACCCAATGCCTTTCCCCGCGGTCGTCACATTCCTGCTTCCAGATAGGAACGTCTTCTTTTAAGCGATCCATTATCCAAGGTAACGCCGCGAAGGCCTCGGGGCGATGCCCGCTACAAACGCCCACCAGCACACTGACTTCTCCGACTGACACCTCCCCAAGGCGGTGGACCAACACAACAGCCGACAAAGAAAATTGCTGAGCAGCCTCGATTGCGATCTTCTGCATCTGCCGCATCGCCATTTCTTGGTGAGCCTGATAATAGAGGGTCTCAGTGATTTTGCCTTCCGTCGTGCGTCTGGTTACCCCAAGGAACCAAGCATGTGCGCCCACATCAGGGTTAGCCAAATCATCCTCGTAGCGACCAAGTTGGATTGGCTCTTCAACAATTTCAACGGTAACACGGGTCTGGGACATACGAAATAAAAGCCGGAATCATGATCACCAAAAAACAAAGCGAGCGATGAACGCAGGCAATTTGCTACCCACCACTTACCGGCGGAATCAACGCAAATTCACTCTGAATGACATCCACAAGAGTCTCACCAGAGACATATTCACAGTCAACTGCGAGTCGACAACTCGGCAGCAAATCCAACAGAGAAGGGCTTGCTTGCCCCAAGCTATCAAGCACGTTTTGAGCAGTCATTTGCGTCGAATTAGGTCGGAGTTGCAACTCGAGCATGATGTGATCCGCTCCGACACGCTCCCCCACGCCGGCAAACAAATCAATGCGAACTTCCACCAATTTTGATTCCACAACTCCCCCCCTTTCTCCTGAAGAGCAAACCTGATGACCACACCAGAACCATCACTCATTGCCGATGGCCGCTATGACGACAATTCAGATTCGACCTTCGGCATTCTCCCATAGGCATGGGCCACCAGTTTCAATGGATGCAACGTCTTACGATCGCTACCATGTTCGATTTGCATTTTGCACGAACTACATTCCGTTGTCGCAATAGAAACTCGAGCGGACCTCATCTTTGAAATTAGAGGCCATCCGATTCGAAGGCTGCTTCTGTAATTTTTTCTCTGCAGCCCCCACGTACCAGCCATGCCGGAACATCCAGCATCAACATTTTCAACTTCGATTCCCGGAATCAAAGAAAGCAATCTCGGAGCACTGCCCTGCGGATCGAGTACCCTTAGATGACAGGGCTGATGGTAAGCGACACGACACGCCACTTCTGAAAAATCTAAATTCAATCGCCCTGATTCATGCAACTCCAAGAGATACTGACAAGCCTCATATGAATTTGAAGCCACCAGATGGGCATCCTCATCGTCAAGAAGATTTGGGTACTCATGCTTGAGACATAGGAGCGCAGAAGGCTCGGTGGCGATGATTCTGTAACCCTGACGAACCGCATCGGCTAGCAGGCGAACATTTTTGCGAGCAATCTTACGAGCACTCCCGACATCACCACTATTCAACCGAGAAATCCCACTTGCTACCTGCGCCGAAGGAACATACAAGCCGATCCCGTTCTGCTGCAAAATCTCACCGAGGGCGCGACCAATTTCCGGATCAAAGTAGTTGGCATAGACATCAACGAAGTAAGCAACCTTTAAATCACCTTGAGGCTGCGGACGGTTCCATCGCCTTGCAGCAGAGTAACGTAAAAACGTTTTCGAAACGACTTTCGGTAATTGGCGAACGGCAGAGAGGTCGAAAAGCCTTTCTACGGCCCATCGTGCCAATGGGCTGCGCATCAACCGGTTTGAAATCCAGGGAAGAAGTGATAGCACAGATGCAATCGTATCGATGCGTCCAATCAACGCATCAGAAAGCGGCAAACCATTGGTGGCGACGTACTGAGCCTTGAGTTCGCTAACGATCTTCGGGACATCAACCGAAGCAGGGCAATCAATTCGACACTGGTGACATTGAAAACAAAGATCAACCACTGACTTTGCACGTTCATCAGTCAGGTCATCCACTTTCAACTGACCGCTCAACACTGCCCGAAGTAAATTCGCCTTGGCTCGCGGTGTTGCTTCTTCGCGAGCGGTTGCACGAAAGACGGGACATTGACGATCACTGGGTGATGTGGTGCGACATCGCGCGCAACCGTTACAACTGCGAGTGACGTCCGTAATCATCTTGCCCGCTGGCCATTGCTGCAGCACCTGAAGCTGAGGTGTGGTGCGACCCACTTGCCGAGAATGAAGCTTGGTGTTGGCATCAGCCTCTATCAACACTCGATCACCGGACACTATCTCAATGGTCGCAGTTGCCGGACGCAAGTTCTCATCTGGCTTTTGAAACTCCGCGGCAAACAGCTTCCCCGGATTCAATCTCATCGAGGGATCAAAGAGCCGCTTGACTTGCCCCATGGCTTGCCACAACTCTCCGTACTGCTTAGGCAACAAATAAGAACGACTCAGCCCAGCCGGATGTTCAACACTAATCTCTCCGCCGAAACGCCACACCACTTCCGCAATCTGTTCACTCAATGGCCTCAATCGATCGCGATCTCTGGGGTCACCCAAATTTAAAAATGGACGCAAGTGAACTTGTCCATGCCCAACATGCGCAAAAATGGTGGCGGTAACTTGGTTCGCTTTCAGGGTATCTTGAATCGCCGTGATCATGTCGGGCAGCTGCTCAGGTGCAACGCAAAGATCTTCGGTAAAAGGAACGGGGACGGCATTACCTTTGACGCGTTGCAATCGCGGAATAACTCGCCTCGAAAGCGACCAATAACGATTTCGCTCTTCCTGATTCGTCGTCACGATTCCAGCAAACGCACCCTCGGTGCCTCCGGAGAGTGATTCTTGGACGCGCCGCAGGCGGTCGGTCAAATCGGAGAGTGCTTCACCTTGCAACTCTAAAAGCAACATCGCCTCTGCTTCGCGTGGCAAAACACTAGCGAATTCTTGACTCGTCTCACGTGCAATCTGGAGCAACCTGCGATCCATCAGATCACAAGCGACAGGACCATGGCGAAGAGCTTTCACTCCTGATCGGGCAGCCGAATCGAGCCGATGAAAAAACAAAAGCACAACACCGCGGTGGGTCGGTATCAATTCGGTACGCAGCTTAGCATCGACCACAATGCCGAGCGTCCCTTGGGTGCCCACCATGAACTTTGCAAGATCAACGGTTCCATCAGGCAAAATGATCCCGTCAAAGCGGTACCCGCCCCGCGACTGCGGAGCGAGTCGTCGTGCATCAATAAGCGACTCAAACTGATGGTTGATTTCAATCAAGCCTCTCGCCAACCGACCCGCTGTACCCGTCTCATCTGGTCGATGCTGGGACAACTCGACCAACTCGCCATCAACCGTCACGACCGAAATCGATTCAACAGTATCCCTAGCCGATCCACTGCGTAGATAATGACTCCCAGAAGCATTGGTGGATAAAACGCCACCAATTGTCGTCACGCTTCGAGTCACCGGATCGGGGCCATACCAGCGTCCTCGCCCACGAAGGGTTCGATTCAGTGTCGAGAGTGTGGCTCCACTCTGGACTCGCACCGTGGTTTGCCCGGGCAGCACTTCGATCCGGCGCATCGCTTGAGAGAAATCAAGGATCAATCCTGCCCCCAAGGATTCCCCCGAGACTCCTGTTCCAGCCCCGCGAGGATGAAGAGAAATCCCATGCTCAGCGGCGTACTGAACCGTCGCAACGACATCTTGGGGCGAACGAGGTCGCACAACGCCCGTAGGCTGAAGTTGATAGATACTAGCGTCAGACGCGTAGAGTTGCGTCATGACGGGATCGCAATACACCTCACCAGAGATAATACCGCGAAGATCATCTTGTATGCGTTGCTTCTCGATGTCCATCACGCGTCAGACTGCACAAGGCCTTGATCTATTTGTTCACAGGCTCAAAGAAAGAAACGGGATGCTCTGCTTCGCATGCTCGACTGCAGCCCACCGCTCCGGTTGAGACCAGACATCTCAACGCGTGAACTGGTTGGCAAATATGAAGTCACTCCGCACGAGCGAGAACGTAAACCGTGAGCTGGCACTCATCAGAATCAATTCAATCCCCAATTTCTCAGCTCCCAGACTTGCTACCTTGACTTGGAGCCGACCAGCCCTATTTTTCTCAAAACGCCTCGTTACTAGTTTAGCCGGTGTGACCGCCGCTTTGCTATGAGTGGCAACAACGGCTCCGAGGCCTTGGACGCATTTAAGCAGATTGGTGATCCTGAGCTGAGAATTCCGTCGCAGACTCGGTCACGCGATAAAATATCTATCACGAACATGCTCGTCCGTGCATTTCCCTTGAAGCCAATAATCAAATCGACCTAGTGGACTAGCTTGCGCGATCAATTAACCCAAGCACTTCAGCTCGTGACTTGGGATCATCCCGAAAGATGCCTCTCATCGCACTCGTCAGACACATGCTCCCGGGCTTCCGCACGCCACGCATTGTCATGCAGCTGTGCGTTGACTCAACAACCACAGCGACTCCGCGAGCTGACAAACGATCTTCGATCAAGTCCGCAACGGTTTGTGTCAAACGTTCCTGGACTTGCGGACGCCTAGCAACTTCTTCGACGACGCGCGCTAATTTGCTGAGCCCGACAACCTTGCCGCTTGGCAAATAAGCAATGTGCGCTTTACCCGTGAACGGCAGAAGATGATGCTCGCACATGCTGCAAAACGAGATATCGCTGACTAAGACGATTTCGTCGTAATCTTCGTCAAAGACTTTTGTCAGATGGCGACCGGGGTCGCTTTTAAGGCCTGCGAACATTTCCGCGTACATCCGAGCCACACGAGCTGGCGTTTCCAGTAGACCGTCCCGCTCAGGGTCTTCACCAACGGCAGAGAGGATCGATCGAACCGCGGACTCGATTCTCGCCAGATCAACGGCATCATTAGTCGGAGCATTCCGATCCACAAAGAACCCATTCTCAGCCGCACGTGAACGACTTTCTTGATGGGTGGCCTGTGCTGGTTTTTCAGTGGTGTTACTCACACTATTTTCCGACGAAGCAGTGGGTCTAGAAGAATCCGCAATCATGATGGAACCAATCAGGGGCTGGAACGAACTTTATCCATGAACCCTGACCGTGGAACATGGTACCAAGAAAAGGGGTGCGACGACATGCAGCCAATCGAACCCACACCGAAAGGTTAGAAACCTGTCAAGAAGGCGGAAAAATGCCGATCCCTGAAGGCAACACCGACGCCTCGCCACAGTCAACTTTCCGCCTTAAGTTCAACCTTTTTGCCAGTTGACGAGCCAAAACCTGCGCCGAGCTGTTCAATTAAACAGTGTGAATCCACCTGCGTGAAAGCTCAACGAATCACTCCGCTGACCAGCGAAGGCAGAGTAATTTCTGGTCACCTCGAACAAGCATCCGATCTCCAACGATCACGGGAGCCGACCAACACGGAAATTGCAGAGCAGGACGCTCTGCGTTGGACACAGATAGGTCATATTCCGCGACGACCTCCATCTTCTCGTTGTTCGCCTTGATTACTTCAAGCCGGCCTCGCTCCTCCATCACAATCAGGTGATCTCCCCATCGGGTCACGCTTGATCGCGTTCGGCGCGGATCGACCCACTGGACTTCGCCAGTTGAAAAACGAACGCATCGGAAGTCGCTATCGGGTGCGTTCCTGCCGCTGCAACCGTAAAGGTAATCTCCCACCATCACGGGTGTTGACCAATGCGATCGCATCGCCTTTTCCCTGCTTCGGCGATCGTCTTGCCAAACGACTTTCGCTGATGAATCCGTCACACTCAACAACACGCTCCCCACTTGGTAGCACTCGCTAATCAGGACTTTATCTTCGCTGACCAACGGCATCATTGCGTTGACACTCTCAAGAATCGACGCCCGATGATCGAAACGCCATAACTGTCGTCCGGAAGCTGCATCGACGGCGAGGAGTCCATTTCTGGCGAAAACAAGAATGACGTTCCTTTGACCGATCTGCATCAAACGAGGACTGCTGTAGCTGGCAAGATCTTCGCCAACCTTCCAACGTTCTTGACCGCTTTTGAGATCAAACGCAACCACTGCAGAACCGTTTGAGACGACTCGATCCAATTGCCCTGGAGGTAATTCTTGATCCTCAGCGGGACTTCCCCCAACCATCACAACCACAAGGTCATCGACGACCATTGGAGCCGCTCCGACACCAAAGAAGTTCTGCACAACCCCATATTTTTGATTCACATCGACGCCCCACAACTTGGCACCGCTAGCTGCATCTCTGCAAATCAAATTCCCCGCTACCCCGTAAGTAATCACCTTGCCTTGGACAATGAGCGGGCTACTACGCGGCCCCGCCTCATAACCATAAAGATCTTGATACTGGATCGGATAAGCGGCATCCCAGATCAACTCCCCCGTTTGAAGATCCAAGCACCTCAGTCGCTCCTCACCGGCTGAGTAGCGAGTTCCTCCCACTGAATCACTCTGGTAAACACGTTCTTCCGAAACAGAAGCAATCCCGTACCCATCACCGAGACTGACCTGCCACTGAAACGCAGGCTCCTTGGACCAAAGAATCGACTCACTGCCAGTGTTTACCGCCCCATCGTAATTCACCCCCAAAAAACGAGGCCAATCCGACGATTCCCGTGATTGACTTTGCCCGATCGCGTGATTGCAAAACCCAACAGAGGCAACGGCAAAAAACATGTAAATCGACCACGCCGCATTCTTCCGTCGCTTCATTGATTTCAACACCTTGAATGGGAAACCGCTAAGAAAAGAGCTCATCACAGCAATCC
The DNA here is from genome assembly GCA_049889895.1 of Rubripirellula sp. Taxonomy (GTDB): domain Bacteria; phylum Planctomycetota; class Planctomycetia; order Pirellulales; family Pirellulaceae; genus Rubripirellula. Next base: position 4,581 of record JBMHCO010000044.1, on the reverse strand, counting down.
AATAAAAGCAAAACGTCTGGCGTTGACTGGCCCAACTTGCGGGGAACACTTCTATTGGCGACGCTCTATCACTTGATCATCATACCCTTATAGACTCGAAGCAGTCAGCCTGTGTGAACCTATCAAAACTTCGATCGATTAGTACGTGATATTGGCGTAGAGAAAGCCAGACGTACTCGCGTGAGACAACCTTCCTTGAATCTAGCAAAATGGAACCATTGCGAATCACGTCCAAACTGGTTCTTTCTGAGAAAGAATTGCAAATCACCACCGCTCGCAGCAGTGGACCGGGGGGACAGAATGTCAACAAATTAAATACCAAGGCAACTCTAAGATGGAATCCTGACGAGTGTGGTGATCTTCCGACGCTGTGGAAAAAAAGATTTAAGGAACAAAACCGAAATAGGATTACTAAGGACGGTGAAATTGTCCTCCAGTCAGATCGCTATCGAGACCAGAAAAAAAACATCAAGGACGTGCGTCAACGACTAGTCCAACTACTCCTCGCCTGCCAACACCCACCCAAGATACGACGACCGACGAAACCAACCTTAGGAAGCCAACGTCGCCGCTTGCAAAACAAACGCGAACATTCCGAAAAAAAATCCTTACGTCGAGGCAAGCCGAGCATCGATTGACTTGGATCACGAGATTAGAGAAACAGGATAGAGGCCAAGGTGACGACCTTCACAGTTTTTCCTTGGGCGTGCTAAATCACACCAGTTAATCACTGAAATTGAATTGGCGAACCGCGAATGCTTGCCATGTGCGATCGAATTGAGATAATTGAGTCCAATTCAGTGCGAGTCTGGTCTCACGGCCTCCCCAAAGAAGTCGTAAATTCCATAGAGAATGTGACGAACCCGATTTTCTCCGGTTTGTTCCATGTGGGATACACAGACCGACCGCGGGATCACTTAATGTGCCACTCAAGCCCTCCCGCTTGAACGTCGCGTTGATTCTTATCTAACCAACCTTTTCTGTTTACAATCTCAATCCATCTGGTTGCCAATGGTGCTCCATGCAGAAAACCTGCACCGTCGGCAGATCTAGCTAGAACACACCGCTCACCGCCTCGAAGCCTTCAGTCAGAAGCTCTTTGGAATCCAATGAAAAAAGCGACGCACCTAGACGAGATGCTTTCCAAATGGTCATTCGACCCGCAAACTTTGGGGGTACGTCTGGTGAAAGGGAAAGACGGCAGAGACGTCTTGCAAATGCGTGTGGACATGGGAATTCTGCAATTGGAGACCACCGGTAGGCCAGACGGCGAGTCGTACGAGGGCCATGAGTCAGTCCTTGAGTTTTTGCAGCAGACTCAGTTACTGGATCCTGACCACGTCCTTTCCGAACAACAATGCATGGATATTGATCGTGAATTCATGCAATTTTACCACCGCAGGATCAGTTGGCTCCGACTGCAGTTTTACAATCGCGCCGTAATGGATGCCGATCACACGCTCCGTTTAATGGATGTAACCGAGAGCTTGAGTGGTGACGAGGAGTGGATTGGCTCCCACGAACAGTATCGCCCCTTCGTCTTATTTCATCGGACCCAAGCTGATGCGCTCGGTCAACTCGAAGAGTCATCAGCAGAAGAAGCGATTCAGGCAATCAACCGCGGCTTGGAAACCATGCGAGCTTTTTTTGAGAAGCATGAGGCTGAGGACCATTTCGAAAGCGACGAATTGGTGGTCCGACTCGTTGACCTGCGTGAATCCCTCAGAAATGAATACTCGGTTGGACAGACGCTCAATGAACAACTCGCGGACGCCGTTGAGCGAGAACAGTATGAGCTGGCAGCCCGATTGCGAGATGAACTCTCGCGACGAGACATCAAATAGCCTGCCTCATGATCACTGAAAGATCAAACTCCATCACCAAGCCTCCGTTGCCGATTGCATTAGCCTCGAAGGCTCCGCTCGGCTCATCCGCTTGGCTTCTTTATCTGAGGTGGTCAGCCGTCATTGGCCAATTGATGACCGTGATTGCAGCAGGACTGATCACGGAGGTTCAGCTTGCTTATCTGCCACTTCTGGCTTGCGTCGCGGTAACCGGAGTAACCAACCTTGCCTACGGGATCTGGCTAAGGTTTCGCATTGAAAACAGAGCAAAATCACCGTCCCTTCGCAAGGAAAGCTCCCAATTCGAGGCAGAAATCGGCTGGCCCGACCAGATCGCCTCGCAGGACACGACAGTAAACCTGCAGCACGCTGTGGCACTGGGCCTGATGCTGCTCGATTTGGTGACACTGACGGTAATGCTTTACTTCAGCGGTGGTGCAGGTAACCCGTTTAGCTTCTTCTACTTTGTGAACCTCGCCGTTGGCGGAGTGATGATTCGACCAAAGTCGGCTTGGATCCTAACGGTCGTGGCAATCGCTGGATACACGCTCCTGCTATTTCGCTCGGTGCCGGTGGAAGCATTGGGTGCTGCGCCATCGGACCGCCTTGACCTCCGAGTCTCGGGTTTGATGCTGGCATTCACAACGTGCTCTAGCGTCGTGACCTACTTTGTGACACGCACAGCATCCCAACTAAAAAACAGGGAGATCGAACTAAGAAAAACTCAGGCGGCGAGGGCCGCCAGTCAACGACTCCAAGGCCTGACTAGCCTAGCAGCAGGTGCAGCACATGAACTCGCCACTCCCTTATCGACCATCGACGTCATTGTCCGAGAACTCTCTCGCCATCTCGAAGATATCGACAAACCGGACTCAGTCACCACCGACCTGCAGCTGATTGATGCACAACTCGAAATGTGCAAGCAGATCCTGCAGCGTCTGCGGGCCTCGGCTGGGGATTCGATGGCGCAGCGTTGGGATCACACAACCGTTGGGGACCTGATCGACACGACTCTTGAGGGGATTCGTGATCCACATCGCGTAGACGTAGCCGACGGAAGTGATGCCGTTGAGCGACAGCCTCTCTGGATCCCCCAGGAAGCAGTTGCTCAGGCCATTCGCAATCTGATTCACAATGGTCTCGACGCTAGCACCGACTCAGGAAAGATCCACGTTGAAGCAAGAATATCTGAGTCGCACGCAAAGATTTTCGTGATCGACCAAGGTGAGGGAATGAGTGAAGATGTGCTGGGCCGCGCATCGGATCCATTTTTCACAACCAAAGCACCGGGAAGTGGCATTGGGCTTGGGCTTTTCTTGGCCAAAAATGTGATATCGCAATTAGGTGGTGAACTACGGTTCGAATCAACTCCGGGGGCGGGAACCGCGGCAATCGTATCGATCCCGCTACCTCAACAAACTGAAGCGAACATCGGCCGCAAGACGCCAACTGAAAGTCTTGAAACAACCTAACGATGCATCAATTGGGAGCGGTAAACGCCCCCTTCCCAAAGGCAACCGCTGACACGCCGCCGAGAAATGCCTGAGGCGAATGAAATACCCAGGGCAATCCGCAAATCGAAGGATCCTCCGCGGTAACACTCAGGGTAGGATATGTCAGTTAAAACGCTCCACCAATCACAGACCGCAAAACTCATGATCGAGCCCAACGGAGACTCCACAGTGGTCCACAACACGGCCACCGTGGGCGCATCGAGCATCCTGCTTGTCGACGACACCTTTGTGCTGCGTGAACGCCTATCGATGGCGATGCAACAAAGAGGATTCCGTGTCGAGACAGCGGGTAACTATGACGAAGCGATTGAAGTCTTTCGCACACGCCCCACGGAACTGGCGGTATTGGACCTCAGAATGCCGGGCAAAAGCGGCCTAGAATTGCTCCGCAGTTTACTACAGATCAATCCCGAGACTCGAGTCATCATCCTCTCAGGATTCGGTAGCATTCCAGCCTCCATCGATGCAGTTCGCGCCGGAGCAGTTAACTTTCTTAGCAAGCCGGCTGACGCTGATGACATTCTCTCAGCCTTCGTTCGTGGCGATTCACCCTCGGTCCCCGAAGGCGCGATTGCGTTCCCCGCACCGTCCCTTGCACGTAACGAGTGGGAACACATCCATCGCGTCTTGAATGACTGCGGTGGCAATATATCCGAAGCAGCTAGACGCCTTGGAATCCACCGCAGAAGCCTTCAGAGAAAGCTTCGCAAACGCGCTCCGGAAGACCCAGCGGTTCCGAACGACGAATTGGAAAAGGACGACAACTAAACGAACTCTGTAATTTCTGACCAAGCCTTGCTCAACCATCACTGTGACGTCCGACTGGCCATGACCGCAACAACGATTGCACGACCGAGAGACTGATGGGAGCATCACCAATGCGGCTCAAGCGAGTCTCGCCAAGAAACGGCGGACTGCTATATCAATCGCCTTCGGTGATAGAAAAGTAGTTCTGACATGCAAAGTCGAGATATTGATTTTCCAACTCGATCGGCAGGTCATTGTATTGGCAATAATGCTTAACCTGCAGCAACAAGTCACGCGGATGACACATCCGCATCGCACGATCGGTAGGCCGATAATGAGTCTCGATTAAATGATCAATTGCTGACTCACGAAAGGGAACACCGACGACTCCGCACATCACTTCAAACAGCTTTCTGAAATCAGTTTCTGGTGGATTTTCCGCCTCGATTTTATAAGGAATTCGGCGTAGAAAGGCG
>JBMHCO010000043.1:0-3329 GCA_049889895.1 Rubripirellula sp. | reverse complement strand
CGAGATCGCTACGGACTGACTCAGGTTGTCGTGGGACCGCCCGAGTCGAGTGCCGAGCAGATTGATGAGGCAGGACGGGTGCCAGCGGAGAGTGTGATTCTGATTCGGGGAATCGTGGCGGATCGTCTCGAAGGGAAAATCAACGAAAAGCTGGCGACCGGTGAAATCGAGGTGCGCACCGTTCACTTTGAAGTACTCAATCTCTGCCAAAACCCACCGTTTACTCCGGGGCAAAGTGATCTTCCGGGTGAGGATCTGCGACTAAAGTACCGCTTCTTGGATCTTCGTCGAAAGGAGATGCAACGATCGTTGGTGCTTCGAAGTCAAATCGTCAAGTCGATGCGAGACTACTTTGAGACTCATGACTTCATCGATGTTGAGACTCCAATTCTTGGTCGCAGTACGCCCGAAGGAGCCCGTGATTATCTCGTGCCAAGCCGAGTGCATCCCGCTAACTTTTACGCACTACCTCAGTCGCCGCAGCTTTACAAACAAATTTTGATGGTTGCCGGTTTTGACCGGTACGTTCAGGTCGCAAAGTGTTTTCGCGACGAGGACCTTCGTGCTGACCGCCAACCGGAATTCACGCAACTCGACCTCGAAATGTCCTTCGTTGATTCCGACGACATCATCGGCCTGATCGATGGGCTTGTCGCCAAGGTCGCTAAGGAAGTACTCGGCAAAGATGTGAAGACTCCACTGCCTCGAATGACTTATGAGGAGGCGATGCGACGCTTTGGATCGGATGCACCTGATCTTCGGTTCGGCATGGAGATCGTTGATATCACTGAGGTTGCTAAGAAGACTGAGTTTCGAGTTTTCCGAGGGACTGCAGATTCCGGCGGCTTTGTACGTGGTATCAACGTCCAGCAGGCTGCATCGCAGTATTCGAGACGCCAGATCGATGAACTTACCGAATACGTCAAAAGTGATTTTGGCGCTAAGGGACTGGCTTGGTTCCGAGTCGAAGAGGATGGTTCTCTGTGGAGTCCGATCAGTAAGAATCTGGACGAGGCACACCTCGCGGAAATCAAATCAGCTCTCGATGGTAAACCTGGCGATTTGCTGATGTTTTTGGCCGACAGCTGGGAGGTCACCTGCAAGGGACTTTCCGGACTTCGCAAACGGCTTGCCGGTGAACTTGGGCTGATTGACCCCAATGAGCTCAACTGTAGTTGGGTAACTGAGTTTCCGATGTTCGAGTGGGATGCCGAAGGTAAGCGTTGGAATGCGATGCATCACCCCTTCACTGCTCCGCTAGCAAGCGATCTGGGAGCCTTGACGGAGAACCCAGAGAGCTGTCGGGCGCAAGCCTACGACCTTGTCATCAACGGTAGCGAGGCCGGTGGTGGAACCATTCGGATCCACGATCCCAAGACGCAGTCGCAAGTGTTTGATCTTTTGGGGATTGACGAGGAGACCGCTGAAGATCGATTCGGTTTCTTGCTCAATGCTCTCAAGTACGGTGCACCGCCACACGGTGGGATTGCACTCGGTGTTGATCGCTGGGTGATGTTGCTTGCTGGCTTGGAGAATATTCGTGAAGTAATCGCCTTCCCGAAAACTCAAAAAGCAGCTGACTTAATGACCGAGGCACCGGGACAAGTCGACAGTGAGCAGCTTCGCGAATTGCATCTCCGGACCGCCAAAGTTCAGAAAGGCTAAATCCTTTTACCGCGGTTTACTCATGATCGCCTCGGATCGTTTCCGGTTCGCTTCGTAAAATGACTTCGTTCACCGACTGAGGATGGGTTTCCGTGCTCCAGGCATGATTGCTCGAAGCACAAGTTACTCCGGGCATGGGCCGGTTATGCCTGCGACGATGTGGCGGATCTTTTCATCCGGTGTCTTTCCGAGAGGACGAAAACGGCTCCCGACGCAAAGCACGTGATGCCGATGCAGGCGAACAGCACCGGATAGTCGTATAGCTCACCAATCCATCCAAGGATCGGTGCTCCCAGAATGGTTCCCAAGTCCAGCATCATCAATGCCAGAGCTGAACCGGTTCCGCGGACCACTGTCGGGAAACTGGCGAGGGTGATGGATGTCATCGTGTGGAACATCAAGCTATGCCCAATGCCGGTTAGGCCAGCGGGGATGGCGATCCACCAAGTGTGTTCGGCGGTCACCCAAGAAAAACCGAGCATGCCGATGGACATGAAAGCGATACCTGCCATCAGCACTTTCTGGGGACCCACACGATCTGGGAGTCGACGAAAGCAAAGACGCACAAGGATTGCCAAGCCGGCGTAGAAGAGAAAGAAGAGGCCGATGACCGAATGCTCGCCAAACGACAGTGACGCATGGTCAATGAAACTTGCCACGAAAATAAACGGCCCCGCCATGCAAACCCCAAAAGCAAAGTCCACTGCAAGGATCGCACCGGGCCAATGCTTTTTGACAATGTGAAAGAAAGCACCGAGTCGAAGTGACGTACTCGAGCAATGATGCTTTGGAGGTCGCGCGAGGATGAGTCCCAAGATGGAGAGCACGTTAGCACCCGCGGCAATCCAGAAGATCGCCATGAAGTTTTCACGTGTTCGTTCCGCAAGAAAAAGGTCACCCAGTACGGGACCCATCAGCATCCCGAGGAATCCACCGATGCCCAAAATACCGATCGCCTCAGTGCGTCGATCTTCGGGAGCAATTTGGGAGATGTAGGTGAGTCCACTCGCAAACACGATCGCTCCGGCGAGCAGTAACCCTGATCGAGCAAGGTAGATAAGCGGACCCACATCGGTTATCAATAGATTGCTAAGACTTGCGATAATGAAGAGCAGGTAACCCACGATCCACATCGTGCGAGAACCCCACCGATTGATCCACTGTGCCATCCACGGACGAAGGATCAGCCCGGCGGTTGCACTGCCGCCCATCACCATTCCAACTTGTTTCAGATCGCCCCCTAGAAACTCAATCCAACGCGCATAGTGAGCCATCAGCGTGTTGGCACCGACAAAGCAGGTTTGGCTTGCAAAGGCGATTAGGAAATTGCGATCGTAAAGGCGTTTGGGGGAATCCAAAATGTTTTGCCGAAGGGGTACGGTGGGAAGTAATTCGTGAGGATGGATTGGTCGCCAAAGTTACCTCTCCCGTAATCATGTTCGATTACGGTTTAGGACTCAAAGGCTACGAAGCACTTGCAGGTTGATTGCATCCCAGTCTCTCCCCGTTTCCTCATCAATCCCTTTTTCTGTTTCAAGGTAGCCTGGGAGTTGTCCGAGTGTTTCGTGCTCTTTCAGCATCCGAAAACCAGCTAAGCCGATTTCGCCAAGTCCTATATGTTCATGGCGATCAACGCGGCTACCGAGAGGTTTTTTGCTGTCGTT
>JBMHCO010000042.1:0-22967 GCA_049889895.1 Rubripirellula sp. | reverse complement strand
AATAAATCTGAGCCTACGTAGTATAGCTCGATAGGCAATCATTTCCATAGCCACGACATGACGACGCCGTCGGCAAAGTGGCTTTTCGCAGGAAGAAATGGGCAAAACCTGCGACTCTACAGGTAAATAAAGCTCACAACTCTCAAATCGCCTTGGGAAACAGAGACCCACAAAATCGTGGTGCTGAGAATCGTGGTGCTGAGAATCGTAGTGCTGAGAATCGTAGTACGGAGTTCCTATATTTCACCAACCTGCTAAGGGAGGCGCCTGACCTACTCCTGAAACTCAACCAACACGGGAAGCAGACGATTTGACTCCTCATCTACCAATGAGTCTTCAAACAAGCTTGGATAAAAAGTGTCCATTTCACCCACCGAACCATCCCCCCCCGCTGGCGGCAAGATCTCTTGATATCCACGCCCCTGCGATGATGGGTCTAACCAGATTCCTTGCTCATCGATCTCCATGGTGCCCATTTCAAACTCGATCAATACTCGAAGGACCTCATAGCTGACCCAAACGTTCAGGAGATCATTCTGAGCGTTGAGAAGATCAGTCAACGCGGACACAAGGTCGCGTGCGGCGGTAGGCGAAGTTCTCGTAGGCTGATTCGGACGCACGGGTGGATTGAGCCTCAAACGTGCAATGTCAACCTGTGCAATTGCTACTCGCACCGCAGCTCGTCGGACTTCAAGATTGATCTGACTAAGTTTGACAATGCGAAGTGTATTGCGAAGACTCTGCTCGACCTGATCCTCAAAGAGCATGTAATCCCGTCGGGCCTGCTGGTAAGTGATCAATGCTGTTCGATAGCGATTGCGTTCGATCAAGCGAGTGGTTGGTGTATCTAACTGCAATCCCATTCGAACTCGTGAGTAATCCGTATCAAACCCTACCGGATTGTTTGGCTTGGTACCGAGATCACCAGTGACCACGACATCCAAATCACTTTTCAGGTCATTTGCGACCACCTCGATCCTACGCCATGAATCAACGAGATTCGATCTCGCGTTCATCCAATCGAGCCGATTGACCCGAGCAACCTCAAGTGCTTGCTTGGGCTCTAGATTGATTGGCAGGAGAGAGATCCCCTGCAGCTTCACCTCAGCATGAACTAAGGACAATTCGAGTAGCAGATCAGACAGCCGTGTCGTCAAATCGACCAAGTTCGTGTGTGATTGGTTGAGATCGTTTTCACTCAAAGCCTCGATTAAACGGTTTGACTCTTCTCGAGCTTGGAGGAATTCACGTTGTATCTGCGGCACACGCGTTTTGAGAAAATCGACACGACTCGTGAATTGCTCGGAATCATAGACGCGCGGGTCTACATCAGCATCTAGATCATCCACCTGCTGTGCAACCAAATCTAACTGCTGCATGCGATCGGGAATTCGATCAATCAGATTTGAAAGACTTCGTCCTGCTAGAGCCAACTGTGTGTCAACCTTGGTATCCAATTCCTTTAGCGAAAGCAGTTGTCCCCTCATCGTTTCAACACTCGGCTGAGTGCGTCCTCGACGGATTCGCAACAATGCGGCGGCCACCTCATCCTGCAAATCAGTCAGACTCTCGTCAATTAGGATAAAGCGATCAAGTAAAGGATCATTAATTTCGACCGATAAATCCGGTGGTAGACCAAGCGAAATCTTGTACGCGTCAACTCGACTGTCATACGATGCTCGCGACGCCAACAAACTACTCTGTGCATTCAACAGAGCTTGCAATGCCTGATCAACCTGCAAGCGACTGCTAATTCGGTTAGCGTCAAACGCGGCTTCCAATTGAGCTGCACTATCACGCAGCGCAACAACATTGGCCTCTTGGTTGCGTATCTCCTGTTGATCTTGGAGCAAACCAAGATAGCCACCAGCGGAAGGTGCGCCATTACGCCCACTAGGGAACCCGGCTATCACCCCTAAACCAGCCTGACCAATTCTCGATCCGGTCGACGGTCCGCTACCATTGGTGCGTCCCGTTGCAAGGCGAACGTAAAAGCCTTGGCGGTACTGCTGCATTTGACGAACATTAGCGAGCAAATCTCTTTCGCTTTGCGTCAACTGCTCCAGGACACGCGCTCGCCCACCGAAACGCAAAAGCGGTTGACGTAATGCAAAGTCGAGCGTTGATCCAAAGGTTTCGCTACCAGAACCCCAAACATCCCAGAGCAACGAATTGGCCAATCCCACCACCAATTCACCACCGGCGGCCTGTGTCTTTCGGAAGAAAACTTGGCTATCCAACCCAGTCTCGCTTCGTCCACCAAGGCCCGAACCTCGATAGTTCTGATCCAACACACCGTCAGCAAACCATTGGTAGTCAAATTGAAATCGCTCCCGTGAAACTTCCAACGCGGAAAGATAAAGTGTTTCCAATTGACGCTGATACTCGCGGGAATTTAATCGTCCAACGGAAATTGCACCACGCAGATCCAATTCAACTTCACCGTCGCTGTTCCGCGGCAACGATTCCTGCCAGGCAACAGGCTCGACGGTGCTCACGTGACCGTATTGGTGCCAGAGATCACTTCCCTCCTTTCCATCTACCTGATGCATCAATCGATGCGATGAAGGGTCATCGGGTGGCATCGGCGGTTCATCAATTGAATTTGGATCCGCCAATCGCGACTTCGGATCAGGATAAATCGTTGACTGATCGAGATAGCCGCCCTTCTCTTGAATTAGCGCATAGGCTTCCTGATCTGCCTGTTTTCGATACCAAGGTCTTGAGCAGCCGGATAATGACGCAACCAGCAGAAACCCGAACATCAGTGATGTTGCCAGTTTACCATTTCTCGCCCCATATCGATTGCGATGATGGTGTTGCAGCATGAACGGAGATTTCCCGATTACGATTGTCGAAATTGCGGCGAAATCTGACCAGATCGTGCCCCTGTAACACCGGGCGGGAGCCCCCGTAAAAGGGCGGTCAGCTTAAACTCTTGCCGCTAGACGGTTCGCACAAACGCAGCGTCGACGTACCGCTTGTGTTATCGGCAACTAGAATCCGAATCATTGATTTTTAAAGAAAAGTTTTTGCAATCCCTACAATCGCACCGGCATCCGGTTCTCGAGACTATGGAAAACCCGTACCAGTTCAAGTGGGTTAAATCCAATTAGCTTTGCTGCAACCGCATGAAACAACAATCCGAGGAGGCAATCGCGGCTCCCAACTTCAGCGACACATCTACTTGGATTCAATTCGCTTCAGGAACTGGAAAATGTCACTTTGCGTGGTAAACACCATGGTGCTGTCTTGATCCAGCATCTCCTGATAGGTCTCCATCGTCTTGATAAATTGATAAAACGACACAGACTGCTCAGTCTGGTTGTAGGCTGAGGCATAAATCTCGGTTGCCGTAGCATCTGCTTCACCACGAATCTCTTGAACGGTTTTGTACGCTTCGGATTCGATTTCGAGCAGATCCTTTTCTTTTTTCCCGATGATCTTAGCCGCCTCACCGGCTCCTTCACTTCGGAACCTTTCAGCGATCTGCTGCCGTTCACTGATCATTCGATCATAGATGCGTTTCTGGACACTTTCGTTGTAATTGATTCGCTTGAATCGAACATCGAGCAATTCAATCCCAAAGTCAGCGAGCTTTGCAGCCGCCTTCTCGAATATTTCTTCCTCGATTTTTGCCTTACCCTTTGTGATGCTGTAGAGAACGCCGATCGCCCCGACAGAACTCCCGTCGTCGATCACGTCTGGAATCACGGTATCCTGAACCGGCTTGCGATCTTTCGTGGTACGAATCACCTCGATCAATTCATGCTTAGCGATGGCGTTACGAGTTTCGCTACCAAGAATATCATTGAGTCGCGACTGTGCACTCCGTTCATCTCGCAACCGCAAAAAGAACTGCTCGGGCTGATCAATTCGCCATCGACCAAAGGTATCGACAACAATGTAAGTTTTGTCTTTCGTGGGCATTTCACTGGGTCGACCATCCCAGTCAAGGATTCGTTTATCGAGGCGGTTGACTTCTTGGATAAACGGAATTTTGAAATGCAATCCTGCATCAACAATCGGTTCACCAACTGGCTTACCAAACTGAGTGATGATGACCTGTTCCGTTTCATCCACAGTGTATGCTGCGTTGAACGCAAAAAAGAGAACAACGAAGATCGCGATTGACATTAAAGAAAGAATGCTTCGTTTCATTTGGCACCCCTCGCTGCCTCGGTGGAAAGTTGCAATAACGGCAGGATTTGACTCGCCTCCTCATCAATGATGATTTTGCTACCCAATTTTGGGAGCACCTCACGCATCGTCTCAATGTAGATACGCTGCTTAGTGACCTCGGGTGCCTTCAGGTATTCGGTGTAAAGAGCGTTGAAACGTGCGATATCTCCTTCCGCCTCGTTGATTCGTTTGACGGCATAGCCCTGAGAAGCTTGGATTTTCTGCTCGGCCTCACCACGTGCTCTGGGGACTTCTTTGTTGTATTCACCGTTGGCGACGTTCACCATTTGCTCTCGTTCCTGCTGTGCTTGGTTCACCTCGTTAAAAGAAGGCTGCACCGGCAGTGGCGGATTGACGTTTTTTAGCTGAACTTGATCGATACTAAGTCCTAATTCATATCGATCAACGAGGCTTTGCAGGTTCGCTAGTGCTTGGACTTCAATCTCCTGACGCCCAATCGTGATCACCTCGTCAACGGTTCGATCCCCCACAACAGTTCTCATCACCGATTCGGAGAGATCTCGCAAAGTCAGCCCCGGATCTCGAACCTTAAAAAGATAGAACTGCGGATCCTTGACTCGATACTGAACAACCCATTCAACGGTGGCTGAATTCAGATCTCCGGTCACCATGCTACGTTCAGCCGATTGCTCGGTTGAAAACTGTGTTGGATTCGTTGATCCTTCCACCGTGGCAAAACCAAACTCCTGCTTCAATTGTCGCCGAACGGGAACGATGGAAACCTGATCAACACCAAAAGGGATTTTAAATCGCAAGCCGGGATCAACCGTCTTGATGTACTTCCCAAATCGAAGCACAACCCCCTGAGACTCAGCCTGCACGGTGTAAATACCCGTATAGATCAGGATCAATAGTAGGAATCCGCCCGCCCCCAAAAGGAACAAAGGACGATACTTTTCGTATTCCGACCACTCAGGCTGGTACCGTACAGAGCCGCTCATTTTTTCTCTTATGATTTGTATAAATCTGGCAACTGACTTTGAACAATTTCTTATTCGGAAACCGGTCTCAACCTGTCAGTCGAACCCAAAAAAACTCTAGGGCATCGCCGAGGCTCTAACCCCGCGCATTCCCTAACTGAAACCTACCCGCAAGATGGCTCCCCGATTGGTTCACTCAAAAATCGGCAGCGAAAAGTGACCGTAAGAGAGCACCTGAATCGGAAAATCGTCGTAAGCCATACACACGGTAACTTACAATGGCCACAGGCTAGGATTGCGCCCTGACAAGATGCAGCTTGTCGTAAACCTAAAAACAGAGACGCAAAACGATTTAGGCAGCTTGCTGCAATGGATCGCTAAAGACAAAAAGCACATGCTCTGCTGTGACTTCCCGTGACATCCACTGGGCAGCGATTCGAAGCGATTCCTCTGCTAAACCAGTAATGACGCCCATCCTGCCACCACTAAGTTTGTGAAGAAGGTGAACGGCTGTTTCGCTGAAAATCCGTCGATCGCCACCAACCTCACCCAAGCAAGTATCCAACATTTCAGCTACTTCAGCTATTGCTAAAGATCCAAGCTGAATCAGCTTGCTTGAGGCATCTGTGAGTGGATTCTCACTATCGCGATGATCGTCTTGGTGGTTTCCGAGATGGTTTCGAAAATCATCCGCAATGACGTGCGGGCCCGCAATCAACAAACGCAAACCGCCGGAGATTTCCGCTAACTCTTTGGCGAATCGGAGCAAGCTTGGATTTGGTCTATCCAGCAACCAGAGCGTTGACAGATCTCGATGTGAGTCACTTTCGATCTGTTCACACACCAGCTTTAAGCCCGCTTCACTTGATACAACCGCTGGCAGATCGAGCGATTGACACAGATACTCAACGATGCTTCCATCACCACATTGGCCTTCTTCGGAAACAAGCACACGAACCGCGGTCGACTCAACGCCTTGAAGTCCAGCAATCCATTTCAGCAAACTGGTGAGTCCTGAACGCCGTGGAGCTAAAACATGTGCAGACCGAGTCGGTGACGAAACGTACTGCGAAAAATCAGCGACAAATCGCCGATGGGAGCTGGACATGTAGAACGTCGCCGCGTCCTCTAAACGAAACGGCCTATCGACAAGTCCCCAATGAGCCAGGTAATCAGACAACCGGTGATACCTTTATTTATGCGTTGACACTCCACTTATCGGCTCAAAGATTAAAGGACTTGAAACACATCGCTGCCGCCCAAAAAAGCACTTGTGAGATTGTGACACGGATAAATTACCCAGCACGATCGCTGTATGATGGCGTCCTTGCCGACCTCAAGAGTGACAACTCCTAAGCCCAACCGTCCCACACCATTATGACCAGACGATATTTCGTACCGGACCTACCCAACGCCGGTGGACCGATCTCACTCCCTAGCTTCGAAGCTCAGCATGCAATCCGTGTTATGCGGATCAAAGTTGACGACACCGTCGAGCTATTCAATGGATCTGGACTACAAACCGAAGCCAAGGTTGTGCAACTGGGACGTAATGAATGTGTCTGCCTGGCAGAGGCGGGGCAGATCATAGATCGTGAACCAAGTGCTAGCCTCCATCTCGGCATCGCTCTGCCAAAACCCGATCGAGCCAAGGAACTGATTGAACGATTAACGGAACTTGGTGTTCAACGAGTCACTCCGATTATCGCTGAACGAACCCAGAGAGGACCGACCGAGTCGATACTGGAAAAGCTCTCCAAAGTGGTCATTGAGGCTTGCAAGCAGAGCGGCCGCAATCATCTCCTGCAGATCAGTCCCCCCGCCACAGCCGAACAATACTTTCACGAAGTATCCGCAGGAAAAAAAATCATTGCGCACCCCGGCGATCAAGGAATAACTCTTAGCGAACTCATCGGTGGCGGCAAACATCAGAGCTATGCAATCGCCATTGGACCTGAGGGCGGGTGGACAGACTTTGAATATCAGCAGGCAGTCGAGCGAGGCTTTGAATCGATTAATCTCGGTAAAAGAATCTATCGGATCGAAACCGCCGCAGTAGCAGTCACCTCTGTCCTCGTGAGTTAAGGAATCCCGCGAACGATCGTTGGCCCGACCCATTTTGTGAGGGACACAGGTAAATGCTGCCAAACCTTGACCAGACGCTGCTTACCATCCGAATCAGGCCGCATTTCTTCGGGCGAACCACTTCGAACATAATACTGCCAGACAGCAGGTGAGGGTTCAGCTCCCCATTGTCGTTTGAAGCGATAGGTCCCGCTACTTTCGCTGCTTCTTCCGAAGTCGAATACTCGACTTCCTCGCTCAATAGATCGCTGAAGAAGGTGCCAATACATCAGCATGTTGGCATTGGTTCGGTTGTACTCTCGCAGGCTACTTGCACTCGGCACCTCAGAAACTCCGTCCGAATGCACAAGAAACGCCGAAGCAATGGGTAAGTTGTCTTTGCGAACCACACAGATCTCAGCGTCCCCGTTAAATTCGCGAAGCAGACTAGAAAACAGACGTCGCGAGAAAACGGGCGTCCCAAGGTCTCGCATGTTACGAGCGAAGACACCATAAAACTCATCGAGTAAATCTTGGCCACCAAACTGCACCGTCAGGTCGTAGTCCCCTGACTTTTTAATCTGACTTCGGTGCTTACTCTTAAAAGACTTCAGCAACTCTTCGGAAGTACTCGGTAGTTCGAGTCGCAAGTGAAACTTGTCGGTACGTTCAAAATTCAAACGCTCATGCTGAACCGGTACTTCATGCCTCAGCTCGAGATACTTGACGTCTAAACGGTCTGCAAGTTGGCAAGCTTGGTTGATCAAACCGCGTGCGACGGATTCATCCTTAGCCCAAACTCCGCCCGTATTGACGTAAGGAAGGCTAACCAAGAAGCGACCAAAGATGGGTCCCTTAACGAGCATCAGTGGCAAAAGTCCGGTGACCAGACCTTCCTCCTTAGCGCGAACGAGAAAGGTTTGGTGCGACAGACCGTTAGCGACACCCGAGATCCAAGCTTGGTGGTGCGCGTTGAGTTTCGGAAAAACAGTCGTTCCAAAATCTTCCCAACCGTCTGGCCAGTCTAGAATTTCAAGATCCATTGCCTACGAACACCGAATAGATAGCCCCTGATCACTTAGCGTCTCAGTGCTGTGGATGACCCGACTAAAGAACCTATCATCCGGCACAAAGCGGACGCCGCTTGTACATCACGCCCGTGAAAAGTCTTGCTCAGGCAAGTGGTACGCGATGCTTCCATTCTGCACGCGGAACAGGTGATTTCCGAAGAAAAAAAACGCTTCTTACGTCGACCCCGATCAATCCACCGAGCCACCCACGAAGAAACGCTACGATCGGCATGATCGTCATAGATTACTAATCGATCTCGGTGAGATTACGGAAAGCTAACGGACACCGATGTCAGCGGTATCTCGATCACTCAGCTTGCTGACCACTACCAGGTTCAAGCTTCAAAGGAGGGATTTGAGCGCGGGGCTTCTCAGCAATCGTACCCGGTACTAACCAAGGGCCGGTCGAGTGTTCGTCGATCAATTGGCTCAGTTCTTCGTTATCGATGGATTCGATTTCCAACAGACGCTGCGTGACAGCCTCAAGAACTTCCCTTCGCTGCTCAAGGATTTCGCGTGTTTGCGAGAGCGCATCCTCGATAATCCGAGCAACCTCTTTGTCGATCAGCTTGGCCATCTCTTCGCTGTGCATCATTTGGTAGCCCTCGCCACCACCTCCGGCAAGGAAAGGTGACCGAGAACTTTTACGAAAATTGATCCGTCCCAAGCGACTCATTCCGTAATCCATGACCATTCCTCTGGCAACTTCAGTACACCGTTCGAGATCGTTCTGTGCACCCGTACTGATGTCTTGGAAAATCATTTCCTCGGTGAGCGTCCCGGCAAGCAAAACTTTCATATTGCTCTCCAGCTCACCCTTGGTCACTAAAAACCGCTCCGACTCGGGTCGCTGCATTGTGTAACCCAAGGCTGCAATGCCGCGCGGGATGATACTCACTTTGTGAACAGGATCGGTGTTGGGAAGCGCGGCGGCCACGATCGCGTGCCCAGCTTCATGGTATGCCACGCGTATCTTCTCCTCCTCGTTCATCAAGCGATTCTTTTTCTCGAGGCCAGCAGTCACCCTTTCCACCGCTTCATTAAACTCCTGCATCCCAACCGCAGGCTTCTCACGGCGTGCAGCGAGAAGAGCAGCCTCGTTAACCAGATTAGCTAGATCAGCCCCGACAAACCCTGGAGTGATGGAAGCAATACCTTTGAGATCAACCTGCTCGTCGAGCTTCACGTTCTTGATATGAACCTTCAAAATATCTTCTCGTCCACCAATATCTGGGCGGTCGACCAACACATGACGATCAAAACGACCTGGCCGCAACAGAGCAGGATCGAGTGTCTCGGGGCGATTGGTCGCTGCGATCACGATGACACCCGAGTTGGAATCAAATCCATCCATCTCCACAAGCAAAGCGTTCAGAGTTTGCTCGCGTTCATCATGTCCACCAACTGTCGAACCGCTTCGACTTTTCCCAAGAGCATCCAGTTCGTCGATAAAGATGATGCAGGGAGATCTACCTTTCGCCTGCTGGAACATATCACGCACTCGAGCCGCACCAACCCCCACATACATCTCGACAAAATCGCTTCCGGAAAGACCAAAGAATGGCACGCCCGCCTCGCCCGCAATTGCTTTGGCGAGCAACGTTTTACCGGTACCCGGTGGCCCTATCAGCAAAACGCCTTTAGGAATGCGTCCTCCGAGTGAATGGTACTTATCACTGTTCTTGAGAAAATCGACCACTTCACGAACTTCTTCCACCGCTTCGTTGATACCTGCCGCGTCATTAAAACTGATCGACAGATCTTCTTGGCCGTACAGCTTTCCCCGGCTTCGAGAAAAAGACATCGGTGATCCAACTCCACCGATTCTCCTTAGCATCACCACACCAAGCACCAAGAGGATGCCGATCATCAGCAGTTCGGGCCAATGATCTTGAAGCAATCGACTTGGCCTCGCATTGTCCCAGGTGACCCCAGACGCATCCAAGTATTCCACCAGCCTGCGATGCTCGGATTCATTATTCACATCGCGAACGGCCTGAAAATTAACTCGCACCGCTTCGCGAGCTTGATCGGTTCCATCTTTCCCAAGCAAGCGATACATCACCGTTCCAGTGACCGCTTCATCAGCAACAAGAATGTCACGTAAATCACTGAGTTCAATCAGTGTCTCTTCATTCTGGATCGATGTGACCACAATTTTGGCAACGCGAGTATTGACCTCGTCATCAGACCCTGCGTTCTCAGAGTCCACGAGTTCACCATTTTCTACAAGCGATTCTGTATCGGTCTGCGTTGAATCATTGGTGATATTCGCTGAGTCCTCTTCCGGTGCGACCGCAACTGCCTCCGCATCCACGGCCGAATCCTTCTTCACAGCCGGATCAACAGCCACTTTCCGAGCATCAGCCATGCGTTCCAGCAAGGTCAACATCTCAGGGTAACGGAGGCGACGGTCGGCATTACCGAAAAGAAATGCGCTCAACATGATTGCAGCCACCACTGCGATCAGCACCAACCAAATGCTACCGCCGCTACCGCCGTCATTCGTGCTTTGGCCTTTCGGTTGTTCGTCACTCATGTTTGACTCAAAATAAAAAACGTGGTCAGCCGAATCTCGTCACGGCTCCGCAGCGGTGATAACCTCGCTACGAATCCCCAAAAACTTGCATTGTATGATCACAGAATCACACGAATAGAGCGATCCCTGATTTGATCTCCCTCCCCAGACGCACATCTCCTTATCCTGAGCACCCTTAAATCAATGTCCGAAATGAGGAAAATCTGAAAGGAACCCAGTTTAATCAATCAGATGTTACTTTCGGGTAAAGAGCTTAACCCGGCTTGATTCCCAACCCAATCAGATTGGCCGCCCCATCGCTGAGTTGCCGTTTACAGCAATGCTGCAATCGCTGGTAAACTGATTCATCTAAAGTTGCGACTAAACTCCGATAGCTGACGTGCTTGGCCGCGTCGCCCTACCGAACTGACGAATATGAACCCTGAGTCGTCCGAATCCCACCTCGAGTCCAGAGACCGTCCGCAACAGAATGTTTTGGTTTTGGGCGCGACAGGCAGCATCGGTACCGCCACGGTGGATGTCCTTCAGAATCTGAATCAAGTCGATCCAACGCGGGAATGGTGCCTGTGGGGTGCTTCAGCACACTCTCAGGTGGACAAATTGCTGGAGATTCAAGCCGAAGCAGAACGCTGGCAGTCTCAATCAAGTCCGTGCCGACTGCTGTTTTCGGATCAAGACGTCGCTAAATCCCGGGTTGAATCTGAACGATTGCTGCAGACCCAAGTCAGTCATGCTGGCGCAATCGGCGTTGGCCCGGAATCCCTCGTACAAGCTGCTCAGTCACCCGAGGTTGATACCGTCGTAGCGGCAATCGTGGGCAGAGCTGGCCTAGAGAGCACTTTGGCTGCAATCGAGTCTGGCAAGCGAGTGGCTTTGGCGAATAAAGAGACCCTCGTGGTCGCCGGCCCAGTGGTGCAGGAGAAACTAAACAACAGCTCCGCTGAACTCCTGCCTGTGGATAGTGAACATTCGGCAATATTCCAATGTTTGCAAGGCTCAAAAAACTCGCCACGGAAACTCATCCTGACCGCGAGCGGAGGCCCATTCCGCACATGGACGAAACATCAGATGGCCGAGGCGACCCGTGAATCCGCACTCGCTCATCCGACGTGGGAGATGGGTCCGAAAATAACCATCGACTCTGCCACAATGATGAACAAAGCATTGGAAATCATCGAAGCCCGATGGTTGTTCGGCTTGCCCGCTGACGCAATCGAAGTCATGGTCCACCCCCAATCCATCATTCACTCAATGGTAGAATTTCAAGATGGGTCGGTTTTGTCGCAGATGAGTCCACCGGACATGCGATTGCCGATCCAATACGCATTGACCTACCCAGATCGCCTACCTTGCGACGCCCCGATCTTTGATCGCCAAAAGAACTGGAACCTTGATCTCGAAGCAGCGGATCTGGATCGATTTCCGGCCTTGGGTCTCGGTTTCGAAGTCGCAAAAGTGGGGGGAACCGCGGGAGCGGTCCTCAATGCGGCAAACGAAGAAGCGGTCGGTCTATTCTTGGACGGCAAAATCCGGTTTACTGACATCGTTGACGGCTGTGCAGATGTACTCCGCCACCATAACTTTGAACCATCCCCCCCACTGGGACGTCTTCTACAATTGGACAGCTGGGCACGTGGAGAACTGCGAAAACGCATGAATCTGCCATCCTGAAGTGATGAGCCAGCACAAAGAAGTACGGCACAAAGAAGTACGGCACAGAGAAGTTAGGCACAGACCAGCAACGTAAGCAGAAGTAAGGTTTACTCGAAAGCATTGCGTCTTGAGAGGCCACGGGCTCAGAACCCCCGACCGGAGCCATCCTGTTGGGAGAATCCGTCAAAGCGTTCTGTATCACGATGAAGCTTGCTCGGTGCAGCTAAAGAATTGAGAGAAAAGGTAAAAGCTAAATGATTGATTGGATGACCGACGTGATGCCTTTGGCTCAGGCGATGACGGATGATCCAGGCTTGCTGAGCAGTTTGGTTTATAAGCTCTCTCTCGCACTTCGAATTGGACTCGGCATTGGTCTGGTGATCTTTGTCCATGAGCTCGGACACTTTGTGGCTGCGAAAACTTTTGGAGTGAAGTGCGAAAAGTTTTACGTTGGCTTTGACGTACCAATCCGCTTGGGCCCGATTAAATTCCCCAGCACCTTGGGCAAATTCAAATACGGAGAAACCGAGTATGGAATCGGTGTGATCCCGCTCGGTGGTTACGTCAAAATGCTTGGCCAAGACGACGACCCCCGTAAACAAGAAGAAGAAGCAAAGCGTATTCAGGTTGAAGGTGAAGACGCTAACGACTCTGAAGTTAAATCCCTCGACCCACGAAGCTTTCCCGCAAAACCAGTTTGGCAACGAATGATTATCATCAGCGCCGGAGTGGTCATGAATGTGATCACCGGTGTGCTGTTTGCGGCAATCGCTTTTGGCTTCGGCGTTGAGTACAACCCCGCAGTGGTTGGATCGGTCACACCAGGTGGACCAGCATGGCAGGCAGGCATCAAACCGGGAGGCCAGATCATCAAGGTCGGCTCTTGGAGCGATCCCCAAATGCATTTCCTCGAGATGCGTAAGGAGATTCTGACTCGCGGACTAGAACAACCTGATGCCCCAATTGAGGTTGGTGTCAGCTACCCAGAGGGCGAACAAAACTTCACGCTCACCACTCAAGCGAGTCCACTTCAAAAAGAAGCAAGGATGATTGGCATTGCGATCCCCAATGCTGCACGTCTCGGGTCCGATCCTGCACTTGTCCCTCAATCCTCTGCTGCTTCGACCTTTTCATCCGCAGATGCCAATGCCGAGATCCTTGAATTTGACGGAATCAAGATCGATCAAGATTCAAGAGTACCTGCTGCACCGCTGCTACATCGAATCTACTCCCGACCGGATCAAGCCGTCAGCTTGAAACTGCAACGTGCCGATGGCTCCGAGCAGAATGTGAACTTGCCGCCTCAACAAGCCAAGTCGATTGGTGTTCGTTACAAATTGGGGCCGGTCATTGCATTGGTCAAAAATGGCCCAGCTGAACAAGCAGGGATGCAAGTAGGTGACCTAATTCATTCCATTGAAGGGGAAACGGATCTTGATGCATACGGCGTTGCGCAGAAACTCGCTGCCGCGACCGATGCAATTTCATTGACAGTACAACGCGAAGATTCGCAGGGTAACCCAGTGGAAATGATCGACCTTAAGATCACACCAGCAGGAGCCCTGCAAACGCTCAGTCCCACATCGAGTATTACGGGGGAAATCGCCATCAACTCAGTCGGACTGGCCTACCAACCTCTCGCGGTTGTCGCCGCGTTGACAACCACGGCGTCCGAAATTGAAGTAGAGACAGAAAACGAAACCGCTGCTCCGAGCAGTGAAAGCAAAGCTTCAAGTGGAGACCTTGCTGTCGGTGATGAACTGCTTTGGGTTGAATTGCCCAAAGATGCAGCCCAAGAAATTCTCGGCGAAAACAGCGACGAAAGAGTCACAGCATTAGTTCAACAGTTGGTCGATCGCTGGGAAATCTCGGAAACGATGCCGCTGAACAATCTCCTCGACCTCATCCAAATCCTCCCCAGTGAAACAACACTCACCGTTGCAGCCCAGCGTGGGGAGGAAGGTAAGATCATCAAGTCAGATGTCACCGTGCAAATGGACACAAGATTTGTATTTGATCGCGGTTTGATTCTCGGACAGCGTCAAGCGATCCAAAAGGCGGCATCGGTGAGTGAAGCCTTCTCTCTTGGATTACGTGAAGGTGTCCGCAGGTTCAATGACGTGTTGCGTTTTCTCGCCATGATTCCTCAGGGCCAGATCAAACTAAAACACGTCGGTGGCCCACTCGAGATCGTTAATATCGCAAAGAAGGAAACAGAAAAAGGATTCTCAAGGCAACTGATGTTCTTGACCATGCTCAGCATGAACTTGGCAATTCTGAACTTCCTTCCCATCCCAGCACTCGATGGTGGGCACATGGTCTTTTTGGTCTACGAACTCGTCGCGGGTAAGCGAGCTAATGAAGCACTTGAGTTTCGTTTGACCGTCGCGGGGATCCTTGCTCTTCTGACACTGATGGCAGTAGTCTTCGCGAACGATATCCTGCGCTATCTGTAATGCTTGATCATTCAGGGGATCCCTATCGCGTTGGGGTCCCTATCGCGTTGGGGCCCCTGTCGCGTTGCGAGCCTGATGCATTGGGATCCTGTTCGATTGGGTCCCTCATCGATGGGATCTCTCCTGATCAATAACGCGGGACTGACGAGTCGACATGAAGGCTCCACTCGTCAATGCCACCCTTCATGCTCTGGACGTTCGCGAAACCTTGTTCGCAAAGCGCTTCTGCAACCTGCATACTGCGAACACCATGATGACAATGAACAACGATCAATCGATCCCGATGTGGTTCAAGCTCTGCAAAACGCAGCCGGAGTTGGCTCATCGGCAGCAGGAAACTACCGTCGATCGATGCCGTGGCGAACTCGGTTTCTTCACGAACATCGAGCAGAAGAAAATCTGAGTCCTCTTCTCTCAACTTGGCAACAGCCTGCACATCGACTTCTGGAATGGAGTGACTCATCAAGGTTTCTCATCAAATGCTACTAGAGCCGACAATTCGAAATAGGTGTTTCAATGATTGCTGAGGCGCCGAGTGCCTCAAGTCGTTCCATCGCTTCGATGATGTCTTTTCTTTTTACCATCACCCTGACGGAACACCACTGCTCATCTTCAAGCGAGTTGACGGTGGGAGAATTAAAACCCGGAGTGATTTCCTCGGCATCCGCCAACTTCGCTCTGGGGACATTGTACTCGAGAAGCGAGTAGTCACGTGCGATCACAACGCCTTCGAGGCGACGAACCACCCGGTCAGCGGTTGCGGAATCGTGATTTCGGTCATTCTGAATCAAAACGGTTTCGTAAGTTCCGATCTCCTCCAGAATCCGCAAGCGATTGGCCGCGAGCGTGCTGCCGGTTTCAACCAAATCAACAATCGCGTCAGCGATCCCAAGCTGAATCATGACTTCAACACTTCCGGACAAAGCGACCAAATGTGCTTCGGCCTGACGCTCAGCTAAGTAACGCCGAGTCACAGCGGGGAAACTCGTCGCAATGCGAGACTGATCCAGTTGCGATGCATTCTGTATATCGGAATCATCCGGGACGCAGAAAGCGAGTCGGCAGCGGCCCATCCCCAACCGCATACGTACCGCGATATCCGCACCAGCCTCTTCAACGAGATCGCTTCCTGTGATCCCCATATCGATAGCTCCCTCGGCACAAAGCGTTGGGATGTCATCGGTCCTCAAAAAGACGAGGTCAATTGGTAACCCACTAACTTTTGCGAACAGCCCCCGACTCTGCCGGCGGAACTTGATCCCCGCTTGGCCAAGCAGTTCTGAGGCGATTTCACTGAGTCTTCCTTTGCTTGGAAGTCCGATTCTAAGATTTCTTGATCCGTCCAACGGTTTAGCTCTTCGCTCGATTTTTAGCTGATAACTGTATTGATTTCACCGACACCGATTCACCGACACCGCCGCCCGAGACGCCGATCTCGATCCGTCTCGGATCATTTTTCTCGACTTGCCTTTTCGACAAGCCCAGAGGTGCCCTCGCGTCGTGCAAGCTCGCTAGCCACTTCGTCCAAATGAACTCCTCGGTAGGCGAGCATCACCAAAGTGTGATAGATCACGTCTCCCGCTTCGTAGACAAAGTGCTCGCGTCCCTCCTCGCCCTTCTCGTCGGCTGCCTCGATCAGTTCGCGTGCCTCTTCGAGGATTTTGCCTCCAATTTTCTCCGGTCCGCCACGAAGTAGCTTGGTCGTGTAGGACCCCTCAGGTAACTGCTCAGCGCGATCAAGTAATGTTTGCATCAATCGCGAAAGTGGTTCGAGTGACTGAGACATGATGGTGGAAAGGGGTTGGATTTCGAAACTTGGAGCGAGTCTCGCGGAAAATCGACATCTCCCCGAGGATCACGATGTTAGACCGATCTCTCCACATTGCCAACGACTTAGGTGAATTGCGGGAGGGAAAGGACGCTCTTCGGTCGTTTTTTCGACTAAAAAACCTGTTTCCTTTCGCCACTGGGCCATCCTACCTATTCGCTGAATTGGGAAGACTCGGCACAATTAACGCGTTCGCCCCCACGCGCGGCGCGACGTCTCCAAGCGTCAAACGGGAACCGGAAACCCCTGCAGAGGGTCTCGACGGATCATTTTCACCCCCGAAGCAAAGCTCACCTTTTCCATCGCAAGAACCATGATCACGATTGTCGATTACCAAATGGGAAATCTCCGCAGCGTTCAAAAAGCGATTGAACGCGTCGGCGGTTCCGCTCAGATCAGTTCTGACCCGCAGGTCATCGCCAACGCTGAAAAGTTAGTGCTTCCAGGCGTCGGTGCATTCGGTGACGCGATGAACGAAATTGTGCGTCGAGATCTCGCAGAACCGATTCGCGATTTTATTGCCTCGGATCGACCGTTTCTTGGAATCTGCTTGGGTCTGCAACTACTCTTTGAAAGAGGCTATGAAAACGGGGAACATCAGGGCCTTGGCGTCCTTGAGGGTGAAGTGGTTCGGTTTGATCTTCCCGAAAGCTACAAAGTCCCCCATATGGGCTGGAACACGGTTAAAAAGATCCAAGAGTCTCCACTTCTGGTCGACACCCCAGACGGAAGTCACTTTTACTTTGTTCATTCCTACTACGTCTGCCCCAGTGACCCTGAAGTGGTCGCCCTCGGCTGCGAATACGGGACTGAGTTCTGCGCCATGGTTCAACGTCGCAACCTGTACGCAACACAGTTCCACCCTGAGAAGAGCCAAGAGAATGGCTTGAAGCTTTTACATCAGTTCCAACAACTGAAAGCATAAAGGCACATAAGGGCATCGGTTCAAAAATTAAAACTTCTCCAAAAACGCCTCGTCTTACGGTGTCGTAAATCCCTTTAAGAGGAGCCGATTTTGCCGACCAACAAAGGATCTCGCAACGAAAGTCGTAGCGTGGATAGTGCGGCATGCTTGGTGTGATGCGAGAATTAACTCCCTAATCAGTTTGAAATACAATTTTGGGGGGGCTTTCCTTTTGGCTGGAAAGGCGAAAAATTAGGTTTGGCGTTAGAGTTTCGCCTGTTTGCCCAGAGTCATCCTTAATCCGATACCTCTCGTCTCAGTCCGAATCCTTCGGGTCAGTAGCGATCTCACCCAGAATCATTTCTCCTAGCGATGAAGTCCCTGAAGATGAAGTCCATTAAAACGACTTTAGCGAACGCACTCTTGGCTGCTTTCTTGCTGTTGCCTCATGGTGTTTGTCTTGCCGACTACGAAACCTCTTTTTTCACTTTGGAACTGGATCCTCTTCAGCGTCCAACGCGACAAGTAGATCACTGTGAAGAGTGTGGCGAATTTCACGCAACGGGTATCACCAACGCGCTGAATCTTCTTAATGCCCAGCGTCAACGAAGCGGGATCGCACCGCTAAAGCATGCAAATGACCTTGAGATGATTGCTAAGAAGCGTCTGGACCTAATGGTTGCCAGCGGCCAAAAAGGGCATCCGCCGGGCTCTTTTGCACCGGGGAAGTATGAAGGTGTGGGATGGGTTTACGGCCACGCTCCGACGCGAGTCTCGGCGTGCTATTCGATGGATCCCAATATGAAAGAAGCTGGCGCCGTCATGCTCCATGTGAAAAACGGTGTCTACTTCGTGGTGGTCTACCGCTGAGCACAGCTGAAAAACGAGAGTGGCGGTGTTGACGCTCGAGTCGATGAACCCGTTGAGGATTCACCGAATATTAAATGCTTCTCGCTCTTCTTCAGTCTTTACAAAGCTGAGAAAGTTTCTCGGTAGCGGCTCCTGAATCAATCGTTTCAGCAGCCGATCTCACTCCTTCTTCAAGACTCGCCACGCGATCCACTAGCAGTAATGCGGCTGCCGTCCCCGCGAGCACCGTGTCACGGCATGGCCCCGGCTCACCTTGCAAGATTCGCTGAATGATTTCAGAACTCTCTTGGGGATCTTTTGCGGCAAGAGCCTCGCTGCCAGCGGGTAGAAGGTTGAAATCTTGTACGCTCCAATCCATTTTGGAACAACCTTCCGAAGTCACTTTCATCACGTGAGTGATACCATCGAGCGACACCTCATCCTGTCCATCCTCAGCGTGAATCACGAATGAACGTTGCGTTCCGAGTTGGGAAAGGGCCGCAGCGACTTTTTCTTGTGCGTCGGGGGAAGAGGTTCCCAAAAGCTGGTGAGTGGCGCCAGCCGGATTGCACAGAGGACCAAGGAGATTGAAAAGTGTTTTCACTCCCAACTTCCTGCGTACGCCAACTACGTGGCGCATGGCTGGATGCAGCTTTGCTGCAAAACAAAAGCAGATACCGATTTCATCAAGCCTTTGTGCAACCGCTTCAGGTTCACTTTCGAGCTTCACGCCGAGAACTTCGAGTACGTCGGCAGAACCAGTCAGACTTGAAGCTTTCCGGTTACCATGCTTCGCCACCGGAACTCCACAGGCCGCTGTTACAATCGCAACCGCCGTACTGATATTGAAAGTTCCACTCCCACTTCCACCGGTCCCACAGGTGTCGAGCAAAAGCTCGTGCTGATGCGGTAGTTTCGTCATGTGCCGCCGCATGGCACGTGCAGCACCAACCAATTCACTAACCGCTTCTCCCTTTTTCTTGAGAGCCAACAGGAGTTCACCCACCTGATCCTCTCCAGCGGCCCCAGAGAGCATCGAATCGATCAATCCACTGGTCTGCTCGACCGTAAGATCCACGCCGCAGTTGACAATCTCGATGGCATCAGAAAACGGCAGTGCTGATGAGGGCTCTAAAGAATGATCCATGCGAACGTTATCTCTTAAATAAAACTGGCTAGTGGGCGGTAGGGGAATGACCTCAAGGCTCCAGTCGCCTGTGGGGAGCACGGCACATCACGAGCCAACCGCTCCAAGACTGTACCAAGGTCGTCATCCTCCACGCAACAAATCAGTCTCGTTTGTTCAGACGGATGCACCTAAAATCTAGTCATGACTAGAAAAATCATTATCGACTGCGACCCCGGAATCGATGACGCAATTGCCCTCGGCATGGCACTCTTTGATCCTCGATTAGAGGTTTTAGCCATCACCGCAGTTGCTGGTACGGTGGATGCTGACCAGGCAACCAACAATGTAACCTCAATCGTTACGATGCTTGATCCGCCAAGGTATCCGCGAATCGGCAAAGCCACACCCGGTGAAGACGCGCCGGTAGGTGATGACTCCTTTCTGCATGGGAGTGATGGCTTGGCAGAGTGCCACTTCGAACCCTCGGGGCGACAACGCCAACAACCCAGCGAAAAAGTTCTCAGTGACTTGATCGAACAATACCCAAATGAAATATCAATTGTTTGCTTAGGTCCTCTGACAAACTTAGCACGATTAATTCGATGGGAACCGAACCTCGTCCCCTTGATTGACCAAGTCATCATCAGTGGTGGAACGGTGCACCATCCAGGCAACGCGACGCCAGTTGCCGAGCGAAACTTTTATTTTGACCCTAAAAGCGCTGCAACCGTTTTCGCATCAGCAACCACGAAGACTCTCGTGCCCCTTGATGTCACCGAAGAGGTCCGATTTGGAGTTGAGATACTTGAACAACTTCCAAGCGCGGGCACCCACATGGGTTCATTACTGAGAAAGATCCTTCCATTCGCCTTCCGCGCCGCACATCAAAAACTTGGTGAGGAGCTAATCCCTCTTTACGACCCAACCAGCTTGATGGCCATATTAGAACCGGACTTATTTTCCTGGGAACCCATGGCTGGAAAAGTTGAAACGGTTGGTGAATTAACTCGCGGCATGACCCTGTTTGACCAGCGATTGCGTCGAAACTGGCCAATGAACCTCGAAGTTGCTTGCGAGGTAGACGCTGATGAAGTTCGAGATGCGATCATTCGCAGCATGCGTTACGCCGGACAAAAAAGCTAGTCTCGGAACACGTTATAGGTTCGCTAGATGCAAAGCGTTCGGTGACCGAACCAGTCACACCCCGTCACCTATTCATACCGACTGGCCAAACAGCGGAGATGTGTTGCAACAACCTCAGCGCGTGCATGCTGCTCACAACGAGTTGCTGAATCGCCTATTAAAACGAGTACTCGTTTATAGTCTGAAATGGAACGATGGGCGACATCCCAGCCCGCAGCATAAAGACATCGGGTTGCATCCGCAAACTGATCCGCGGCATAGAAGTGCTGGCTCAACGAAATCCAAAATTCCATCAACTTCTCGCTCCGAGCAACGACGTCTGGCATCGTGAGTGCTCGAAAGTACGCCATTTCTGTTTCGGCGGCTGGACGCAATTTTACAAGTCGGGCAACGGAGAACTTAGAAGCAAGTGGCTCCGTCCAGTGAAAACCCAGTGCGGTCGTATGATCGGTAAACGAGGAGCATTGTGATGCACGCTCATAGCAAACAATTGCCTCCTGAACACTCCCTCGCTTCTCCGCTTCATACCCCAATAACTGCCACGCCCATGCTTGTTCTGGTGCCAACCTCGTAACAACCTCAGCATGTCGGGCAACCGCACTCCAACGTTGAACCCGCCTATCCCCGGTCAATTCAACCAACCGAACGAGTTGCGATTCCGGTATGAGATCAAGATCAAAAAGACAACGAGTGATCCGATGCGATCGATCCTCAAGTCCGTCTTCCAATGTTGCAACAATTTGATCTCGCGACCAGTGACGCAGCAATTTCTGAACTTTCAAAAATCGCACAGCGACCTCAGCGATGTCGAGGTCCAAGAGGCGATTGATCGAAATCTCTTCAGGTAGTTTCGGTGAGGGGAGCAGCTCTAACTTCACGCCGTGATGCTCGGCGGCCCATCGAAGTACTCGATCGTCGCGTGGGGATGTAGCGTCTCCCGAACGTCGATCTCGCTCAGATAAATCACCCGCGTCCAATGATGAATCTGGACAGCGATAGGTCGAACGAGCGAACCTGTTAAAGAGAATTGCTTCGGCTAATGATTTTCCCCAAGGCAGCCAATCACCTCCTCCGTGATACCAATACACAATCTGCCCAGTTTGATTCGCTTCTGTTAAGCGAACACATAGCCAGTCGCCGGAATCATTGCCGATCAAAGGTATGAGGTCGGGAACCATCAACCCAGGCCAAATCACCTCGGGGTCACTTTGAAGCAAAACTCTTGGAGGGACGGGTCGGAAAAAATCGCCCGAAAGCGTCTCTTGCCAGATCTCGGAATCAAACCAATCCGCAAGATCCGGCGTCAGTTCGCAACGATAGCGTTCGGCGATCTGCTTCGACCAACTTGATGAAGATGACGCGACGGGCTGCTTTAGAGACGGCAAATGAAACTCAATGATGAAATGCGAAATCGCACATCACTCAATTACTTCCATGCAATTAGCAGTTCGCAATCCCCGAGTCACTGGTGTGGAATACTGCGTTGCCAACCCACTGATGGAATGGCAGCACAACCACGCTAACTCTCTTTCCTGTTCACGGTCCGTTGCAGGTACAGATGGATTACCATCAGATAAGGTTTGTCTCTCTCGCCGGCAAAACCAGCGAGGAGCAAATGGCACCTGCTTTTGGTGTGATGATTGCGCTCTCGGATGCACTCTTAGACCAAAGTAAAAATCATCCAACATCAACCAGCCCACTAGGGTATCGACGGCGAGAGCGAGACAGCAAGCGACCGAATGGATCATCCGGTCAAAAAAACAAAAATATTGGCGACTCTTCCTGACTGAAAATCTTAACGTCGAGTAACCGGGTCATGCCCTTAAACCGCATCCTTGATGAAGCCGGCGTGTCTCTAAGACGGGACAGCGGGGCACAGAAGAACACGAAACCTGTAGCAGGACGGGAAACCTAAAGTTCTATCAGTGCTCCGCCCTCGGCATCGCTGCGCCGGCACGCGTCAATGATTCGCTGTGTTTTCAAGGTGAGGTCGGGGTAGAACGGGTCAACCTTGCCGCTGAGTACACAGTCAGCAAACCGTCTGACCATATTCACCTCCGCCGCATTTCGTTCGCCTGATGGATACTCGGCGACCGCGTTGCGATCACTATGCCTACGGAAGTTCCAACGACAATTATCAATATCAAGAATATGCTGATGCTGATTCCAGCTCGCTTCGGCGTCATAAAAAGGCAAGACGAAATCGTCT
>JBMHCO010000041.1:0-6018 GCA_049889895.1 Rubripirellula sp. | reverse complement strand
ACTCTGGCCAACCACGGCGAACCTCGCAAAGAACTCTTTTCCTGAGAAGAAAGTCAGAGGAACCAATAGCGACGTCGGCCATCGGTTCGGATCGCCCATCCTGTCACCAGCTCCCATCAGCTAGCTGCGCACCCTCACTCTGGTGGTTCTTATCATCTTCGTTGCGATTCCTCACAACACGATCTCTCACTCGGCGGCAAAAGATAGGTAGTGCGACAGACTGCCCTAATTGCCACGTGGATACGATACTTTCGCAGTTCGTAAAAGGCGCAGCACGGGGATTACGATGTTAAGCTTCTTAGTTGACAAGTGTTTACTCACGACACTGGTGTTGATCTGTTCATCCCAAGTTATTCAGGCTGGTGATCGATCCGAATTGAATCAAAAGAGATCACTCGAGCAACGGGAAGTGAAAGTTTCGCGAGAAAGATCCTCAAACTCCCCAGAGGACAACTCAAGACAACCGGAACCACTCAATGTGGGAACCACCCTACAGAATGTAAATCTTCCAAACTTGAGTGCCGCTGTAGCAACACAAGAGCAACTCGACCTCGCGATTCTGCTCGGTAAGGCACTTTATTGGGATCAGCAGATCGGCAGTGGTAATGGTGGGCTCTATGCATGTGCGTCTTGCCACTACTCTGCTGGTGCGGATTCGCAAGCTGACCGAATCTTGGCGGGCACGCTCGCACCCGGCCACAATGGTTCACCCAACACCATCCGAGGTTCTTTGGGCGTTCAATATGCTGAGTTTCTTAGCTTGAAACTCGAAAATGTAGATGGAGAGGAAGTCGCACGTGGTGTTGAAGTTTTCACAACACCTGGCCAATACCAAATCACGGACCGCAATGCGCCACCCTCGGTGAACTCAGACAGCACGCACAACTTCTGGGACGGTCGGGCAAACTATGTTTTCAACGGATTGAATATCACCGGAACCCCAACCCCAATACCGACGCGGGGAGGAGGATACGCGTTACTTCAGATCGCGGGTGGCTCCCAGGCCAGCCAAGCCGTCGGTCCTTGTTTGAGCCCAGCAGAAATGTCTGCGGACGGTCGCCAATTTGCTGATATCGGATACAAGATTCGTCACTCAATCCCACTGCGATACCAAAATGGGGATATCGTTGAGGACTTGGCGAGACTCGGACTGCTCCATGGACGTGGTTACGCCGAACTAATTGATGCGGCGTTCGCAAACGGCCCGCTTGATGCTTTCCTCAGTGATGAACCCAGCGGAGTGACGACCATTGTTGAAACGCCTGATGGGGAAACTGAGGAGCGAGAAGTTTCACTTAGCGAACTAAACTTTTCCATCTTTTTTGGGACGGCAGTGGCGCTCTACGAGCAAACACTAGTAAGCATCCCGTCTGAAGCGCCTAGCCGAGAACAGATTGATGCCTTTGAGGAGATGAGGTGCCATAAATGCCACTACGTCGATGGCCGCAGCCATGCTGTTCTCGGGGACGTTGGCAATCGCCCTTTCTCGGCGACGGGTGTTGCTCCCCTTCGAGTTGATGCGGGCGTCGAAGAGGATGACCTTAATCTTGACTCGGTCATCCCCAACTTTGACGCCAAAGACGGTGAAGGACAGTTCAAGTCAACGCACCTGTTTAACTTGCCACTCACGGCACCCTACTTCCACGATGGAAGCGCAACAACACTCGAAGAGATGATGGATTTTTATGTTCGTGGAGGCGATTTTAACCGCAGGAACGTCGACTCCCACATCAGAGAACTGGATGTAAGCAAACGCGAATACAACCTTGTTTTGAAATTGATGAACCAGTTGACAGACCCAAGAATTGAAAGAGGAGAACCACCTTTTTCTCATCCTTCATTGGTAATCCCTCTTGCCGACCAACGAGAAGTCTACCTATCGCCATCTGGTATCGGGCTCGGAGGATTGCACTACACGGTACGGAACACCGACCCACAAAAGCCAGTCCGATAAAATTGCTTCGGCGCCGTCAAAGCGAAGGGAGCAACTGGGGTGAATGCAACTTGAATCCATCAAAGGACAAACCGCACACCGCGTGAATATTATCTCACGCCAAGGTAAAACACCTTGGAACGTGGTCTCCCTCGATATCGATAGCAGCACTGGATCGCAAAACGCTTTTTGCCTCTCACGATGAAGTCGCTCACAAAACGAACAGAAATTCGCTTCGGATGACAAAGGAATTTGATCCAGTGATGCTCGGAGTTGAGATAGCTCGGCGATGCCTGCAGGCGAAGAAACTCGCAGAACTGACTCGCATCCAAGAAATGGCGTCGGTGCCCGTCAGGCCATTTTGCCTCGGTAGCATATAGATTGAAACTGGAGATCGCCTTGTTACCCAGTCGACCCCAAGTGTTAGGAATCAACTCCGCCACTTCACCGCGGCGTTTGTGGACGAGGGAATCCGCCTGCGTTTTGAGCTGCTCGCCATCAAGGTTCAAAAAGAAGGCCGACTGATCCTGCGTAATTGCCAGCTCCTCAATCACCGATTCACGATTCTCCATAAATCGTTTCAGTAATTGCTGGTCGTGCAAAAGTTGCCCCAGAGCATTAACGACATCGAGCTGACTCACACGCCCTCTCCAGTCGCAATAACTCCAGCTCCATCTGCTTCGACGTGGGGTAAGCTCCATCACGTTCAATGATGATCGCTTCAACCGGAGCGTAAGCGATCACCTCTTTCGCTAACTCCAAAAGATCCTCCTGAATCGGTTCACAATGCCGATCATGCCAGACACCGTCTGAATAGGAGTACCCAACGATGTGCATCTGTCGGATGAACTCGGGCGAGATTTGATTTAGCCACTCGATGGGATCAAATTCGTGGTTTCGGCTATTGATCAAGAGATTTGTCACATCCAGCAGCAATCCGGCGCCCGATCGCTCACACAAGCGATTGATAAATTCCGTTTCACTCAGCTGCTCGGGGACTCGGAGGTACGAAGTAATATTCTCGAGCAGAAAAGGCTTTTGACATCGATCCATCACCTCGCGCGTATTATCGACAAGCGTCGACAATGAGTCTTCGTTGAACGGAACGGGATTCAGGTGCCCCAAGTCAACCTGATCGGTTCGCGTGAAGGCGATATGCTCACTGGTCCATTTGGCACGGGAACGTTGCACCACTCGCTCAAATTGCTCGAGCACCTCAGAGTCGAGCGGCCCGGGTGTCCCGAGTGACAAACCGAGACCATGGATCGACAGTGGATAAAGGTCGCTGAGCTGCGACAACATCTCTTCACCGCCATCGAAGAAATGCTCTGCGGTGATCTCCAGACAATCCAGAGCACGCGGCTTGCTCAAAATCCATTCAGCAAACGGCTGGCGAAAGCCGAGCCCCACCATCGGAATCTCGGTTAGCGATTCGGATTCAAGTTCTAGAACCAGTTTGACACTCCACTCAGGGCGTTACCGAGAAGCCTTAACCGCCGCATCCGCCACAGCCACCGCCGCCGCAGCCACCGCCACAACTACCACCACCACTACTGCCACAACTACCCATGCTAGACCAGGACGAACCACTGCTCGAAAAACTACCCGAATAATCGAGAAAACACATCCAGTAGAGGCCGGGGCCAATCAACATCATTCTGAACAAGAGTCCAAAGTTACTCATGCCTTGAGAGGTACCGTACAGGTAACGAATGGCTCCGATCGCTTCATAACTCAAGACAAATATAAAAACTGCTGACCAGCAAAGTGACTGAAACCTAGCAAACAGGCATCCGAAAATGCATGCAAAACCCAATCCTAAATAGAGCTTAAGGAAATTCCACCCATCTATTTGAGTCTGGGCCAAGCTGACACCGACAATAATCGGAAGGCAGATAACTCCCGTGTAGAACACCTGATCGGAATTCCACCACTCAGTCGGAACCTTCTCCTCATCGTCTTCCGTCAAATCTTCCTTGGTCTCTTCGCCGTCGCATTTCGAGCAGACCTCTTTCCCTTCACCAATGGGTGCTTCACACATGAAGCATCGTTGCTCTTCTGCGGGCTCATCAATCTCTTTGATCGACGGGATTTCAAAAATCTTGCCACAGCTGCACCGAACACGCCGACCTGCGAATTCCGACTTCACGACATACTTCTTACCGCAGGTGCAAGCGGCTTTAGTGCGCGAAAGTTCTGCAAGACTCAAGCCTGCACCTCCAGTTGGTCCACGGCGATCGCGGAATCATGAACAAGTTGCATCAACCGACCAAACTTGGTTTTCAATTCATCCACTGAAGGAATGGAGCCAGATTTCCGGATTGACAAAACTTCGTTGACGACGCTGGTATCAAGCTGAAACGCTTCACCATAAGATGCGGGCAAATCGGCTTCCTCTTCGGGCGCCATCCCTGACTTCACCACCAGACAGGCCTGCATGTCGCTGATCAGATGTCGATTTGCATCGAGGAGACAATCCAGAAGCGTGGACTGGGATTGGCTTCGGTGAAGGTAATCAGCTCGCATGCGAATCATTAGATTCTTCAACTGCTGCTCGCAACGCAGGCGAAGATGACTATCGGAGATGTGCAAGTCGGAAAAGACATCGTCGCCCACCAGAATCCGATGGTACAGCTTCATGTCATGAAACTTGACAGGAAAAACGTCACAGGAGGAATGCAAGTCCTCTCGCGTCAGAGTCATCGTACCGAGAGGAATCTTCTTTTCAACGCCTCGGATCAGACCTGCAATTTGATCGAGAGATTCATGATCCACCTTCTTCAAGATCAGAAGAAGATTAGCGACGTCTTGGTCGGATTCGAGTTCGCCGTACCTTGCGAAGTTTCCGTACAGGGCGATGGACTCGAGGTTGTCACCGAGTCTCGCACCGATTTCATCGCAGAGTTGTTTTAGAAGTGATCGAATTCGAGCAGGATCTCGTGACAGCGAACTTGAAAACAGTTTCATTTTATCTTCCTAAACTCCGTAACTTATTCGACCACAAGGGTTCAACAAATCAAGTAAATACAGACCACGAGATCATCCGCCGCAGCCACCACAGCCACCGCCTCCACAGCCGCCACCGCAACTACTACCACCGCCCCAGCTCGATCCGCTAGAGCCTCCCGAGCCCTCACCAAATACCGCTATAAACGCGAAAGGCCCAAAGAGCATCATCTGAGTGAGAAAACCGAAATTTTGCATGCCTTGTGATAATCCGTAGCCATATCGAATTGCACCGATTGCTTCGTAGCTGAGCACTAATACGACCACAAGGGCCATAGATAACTTGGCAAACCTGACAATCAAACATGCAATAAAACACGCAACACCAACACCGAAATACAGATCAAGAAATTCGGGGCCCTTGAGCTGAAATTGATAGAGACTGACTCCGAAAACCACCGGAAGACAGATCGCCGACATGAAGACAATTTGACTCCTTATTTCTGGAGCTGATTGAGTTGTCTCGGATTCGATCTGCATCGCCTCCTTTGCGGCATCTGTCTCGCATTTCCGACACACGCCTTGATCCTCGGTGATCCAAGCATCACACCAAGGGCACATTTTCTCAGTCGTAGCTTGTTGCACTTCCTCGGTTGTTGGAACCGAAAAAACTTCACCACAAGTGCAGCGTACCTTCTTACCGGCAACCTCGGCTCGCACCACGTACTTTTTGCCGCAAGTACATGCTGCTTTGATCCGTGACAATTCGGCAACACTCAAGATTGGATCTCCTTTTACCATGCGGATAAAACACGATTGTCTCAGATCCTTTCAACAAGGTGGTCCGAGAATCCCCGCACCATGAGGCATGGTGGATATTTCTTCTCCGATTACATGTTAACAGAATAAACATTGCCTGCCGACACGGATCTCAACACCGTCGCAGCACGAGCGAACATCAGAATGAAAATTGCATGGCAACACGCGGCGTCAAGTTTAGCGAACCACTAACCACCGCACCCACCACAGCCGCCGCCACCACAACCACCGCCGCAGCTACTCCCGCAACTGCTGCTACTGCAACTATGCGCATAATGACTGGACGATGAGCATGTCCATCCGGAACGTGCACCGACGCC
>JBMHCO010000040.1:0-5076 GCA_049889895.1 Rubripirellula sp. | reverse complement strand
CAGGCTCGCAGTCGTCTGACCATCCTTCTGGTTCGTGTTCTCTGCGAAAACGACGGACGAGGAGATTAGCCCGACAGCAAGACAGGCTCGCGTGATGGATGTCATGAGGTCACTACTTTTGGTCGACACAATGGAATCCTTTTACAGGCAGCTAAACGAGACTCAGTTTGTAAAGAATACCAGACCGGCAATCGCCCGTCAGGGTAAGCACTCAATCGATTAGGTATGGGTGCAAGGGACACTAACGCCATTCGCTCGACCAGTCTTTGGTCTTAAGTCCACTACGAATTCTCCACTCTCTAAGTTCAGCAAGAAGGGATTCACGAACATGAGCGTGAGAGGACTGCTCCCAAAGATTATTTGATTCGCCGGGATCCGCCTCGAGATCGAAGAGCTGTCCGTGCGGCTCATCTAGAAAATGGACAAGTTTGTAACGGGTGCCGCGAACCATGGTCATGAACTCACAACCGGTTAAGACCGCATCTCGTGCCTGCTCACAGTAAACGTATTCGCGACCCCGCCAATTTTTATCCTGCTCGAGGGCTCCGTTGAGTGAGATCGCTTCCCAGTCATCAGGAACTTCGATGCCGGCCCATTCTAAAATGGTGGGGCCAAGATCCATCAGTTGAACTAAGTCTTTGACGTCGTGTCCCGAACCAAAGCGGTTGGGAGCCCAAACAATCAGGGGAACTCTGGTGACCTGCTCATACATCGTCCACTTCTGACTGTGGCCATGATCTGTTAGGCAGTCACCATGATCGCTGGTAAAGATCACAATCGAGTTTTCCAGGTACCCGTTGTTCTCGAGAGCCTCCATGATTTCGCCAACCTTTTCGTCAATCATGGTGACGTTGGCGAGGTAGTAGGCGCGCTGCCGCTGTCGCTGCTCTTCGGTCGGTTCAAGCTCAAGCACCACCGAATCGTGGTCGATGTCATAGTTGTGCTGTCGGAGTTCTTTGAGTGCCGGTGGCTGACCGCCAAGGTCGTCTTCGGTAACAGGATCAATCGGTAACGTTTGCTTCAGGTAATGGTCGGTATATCGGGGGATGGGGTCGTAGGGTGGGTGCGGGCCTGGGAATCCGATCTGCAGGAACAGCGGTCGCATTGGTGGTTTATTATTGATCCACCAAGTTGCCATATCGCCGACAAAGAAATCCGGATGAGTGTCTTCAGGTAACTCCCAATCAAACGCTCCCAAAGCCTCACGGTAATCTTGCCGCTTGCGGTAGAACTCTCGTTGCTGCTTGACAAGCCCTCGGTAACGTAACGCCCGATCCCATTCATCGAAGTAGTAACGGCCTTCGAGATAGCGATCTTTGTTTTCGACAACGAAGCGTTCGTGAAAACCCAGCTCCGTTTGGTAGGGCCACGTGTGCATCTTGCCGATGTTAGTGCAGTAGTAGCCCGAGTCGTTTAGTCGCTCGATCCAGCTCCGACGCCACGAGTCGGCATTCTTGAGAATACCAGTGGTGTGTGGATAGTAGCCCTTGAAGAGACTGGCTCGTGCTGCTGCGCAGGAAGCCGCGGTGACGTGGCACTGCTGAAAAGTTATCCCCTCGCGAACCAGTCGATCCAAGTGCGGTGTTTTGAGGTGTGGGTAACCCAAAGCAGCGATCGTGTCGAATCGTTGCTGATCCGTGATGATGAAAATAATGTTAGGTCGATCGTCGTTCTCTTTTTTATTTTGAACGAGCATTTGCTACCTGCTGTCACTCGGGCGGTAAAGGTATTCTCAGACGCATCTGTTTTACCTTCTTGACCCTGTAACGCCTACCTGAGGGCAGCTAGACCGCCGCCCCTGAGACAACATCTGGCTCGAGTTGCTGTCGATTGGACTCACCTTCCGAGATCTCGTGCCAGTGCGTGACTCGATCTTCACCAAGTCTCCAGCAAAGACTGATGCGTCGGCGATCGCGCGTCGCCGGAAAATCAACAGATCCATCAAACGGTTGGTGTGACTCGAGACCCAAGGCGGTTAACTCTGCGCGGCAGGATTCAAACTGTTGTTCCATCTCCACGAAAGAACGTCGGACGTCTTCCACCTCGTCTTCATACGCCTCGCCTTCAATCGGCTGGCTGATTTCATCGAGACCTCGCAGTTGCTCACGATGCAAATCCATGTTGTCATGCAATTCGTTCATCTCTCGCACAATTCGCTCAACCAACGGTAGTAGCTTCGATGCCGATTGGGCGGTGAATCCGTCCATCGGTTGCTGTGCCTGTGGTTGATCGTCCGGAGAGATGCTGACCATGAGTAAACTGTGATGCTGGAGGCGGTGTGGGTAAGTTTGCGGCAGCATGGTTCAGGATCACGCTGCTGTTGCCGGTGTGTGGCCCTGTTTTGTTAGCCGTTGATGTGGGTGCCGAGTGAGTCTCAGGCGGCTTGTGCGATCGCTTGTTCTTGCTTCGCTCACTGCTCGAACAGGTCGATTCTAATGTCCGATTTCCAATTTGTGAACGAGCGGCGACGCTTCTCGCTCATCAAAATCACAGCTCGCATCGTCCGATTGTTGTTTTACCGATAAAGAAACGTGATTCACAACCTTTGATTACGTGAAATCTACGACTTCGGTTCTGCTCTTGATGGCATGTCGAGGCAGTCAAGGTTGGATCTGCCGCCATGAAGCCCTGTTCGTGTTATTGCAAGAGGCCAGCGTGAAGTGACCGACCTGAAGGACGGCCAATTAGCCTCCGAATCGAGCGACGAGACTTCTCGACGCAGTGGTACAAGGTCGGCAGTCGGGTAGGAGAAGCTGGGGATTCATCCATTCAGCGGAGAGTTTCGGGCGAAAAATCAAGGAAGAAAATAGGCGAAAATCGTCGGCAATTCGTACTTCAAGGGGTGAGAGTCGGTAAATCGGGGGAATTATTCCGGTTTTGTAGGCTTCATTGCGTGCTGGAATGTCAAAAAACGGTCTTTGTCAAGCCGTATTTCCTTGACGGGGTAATTTTTTGACCTAAGTTTGAAGGTCGCAGGAATAGCGGATCGTTACATCAATCGGTCTGCGAATGCAACCGGCCTACGAAGCGGTGAGACGGGATCCCAATGGTGGAGATTCTGAAAGGCATCGGACTGTAGGCACTCACAACTAGGAAATAGTTAAGGCCGGTTAATAAAGGACTGGAACATGTTGGTTTTATCCAGAAAAAAGAACGAAAGCATCGTTATCAACAACGACATCAAAATCGTGGTCGTTGAGATTCGTGGAGACAAGGTACGTCTGGGTGTTGAGGCTCCTCGAGAAGTGCCGGTTCATCGTCATGAAGTTTACGATGCGATTCAGCGGAGTATGGAGTCGGACGACGCTACGGTTGAGTCTTGATTCAATCTTTCTTGCAACTTTCAGGCCGCGAGTCTTCGTGGCATGAAATTCTTCGAGACTTCGTTTGCTGAAGTTTAGGGCAGCGGTCACGCTTGGTGATCGTTATTTAATCGTGGTGGCTTGAAGCGTGAGAACGTAGCCGATTCGAGCGATTCAATCGAGGAACTCTGCGAACTGATTATGGTTGCGAACTGATTATGGTTCTGGGTGTTTCCTTGGGAATTGCTCAGAAACACCGGAGAACGCTTTAAAACCAGAGAACGGTTCAAAAATAACCGTTTCAGCTTCAAGATCTCAGTTGGTGGCATCCGACTATCTACGGTACAGATGCAGTGGGCGATCGATGAGAACGCTCGCCAAGAGAAAATGAACCGGCCAGCGAGCGGGTTCTGAATCGACCTAAGTTTCTGATTGCATGCGATAATCGTAAAACGTGCTGCTCGGCACCCTTGACGTATCTGCGGTCAGTTAGGTAAAACCCGCACATCTGGAAGACTTTCGGTGTTTACACCCGTCTGACAGCGGCCCCTTCGTCTAGCGGTCTAGGACATCGCCCTTTCACGGCGGTAACACGGGTTCGAGTCCCGTAGGGGTCATCTTAGAAAGCCTGCACTTCACGGTGTGGGCTTTTTTTGTGGTTCGGCCCCCCGGTCTCTTCAATTCAGGCTATCCGCTGAAAGCGGTGAAGAGGAACCAAGCCAGAACTAGTGCGCACCAGATTACGCCCTGAGCGATTTCTGCAATCTGGTCTGCGTAGATCGAGATCATCGTTGCAGTGCCGGCGAAGAGACTCAGTAGTGCGGTCAATATGAACCACCCATTGTTTGCTCGGGTTCGTGATTCAAGGTTCGTTGCGGTTGCATGTGAGCTTGGGGTGGCAATTTGGGACGACATCTGTGAGTCTCCGACATATTCGGGGTAATTCTGTTCTGTCACAGGTAGAGAGCCTCTGTGCGGATTTTTGCATGCTATTTCTCGCACTTTTTTGACAATTTCTAAGGGACGCTTCACGCAAGCCAAATTGCGATGAACCCACTGCATTGGAACGCGGTTTAAAATGAAACCGGCAGGATCACCTTGATCCCTCGTGCGCCAGAAGTTTTGCCGTCCTCTCCTTGCTGACCCGATGCCAGATTGATGCAGAAAAAAACACTCATCGTCTATGCAATCCTGTTGCTAATCAGTGTGCCCTGGTACTGGCAGTTTTTTCCGTCACTCAGCCAAATAAGAATCCTTGGTTTTCCAATGTGGGTGGTTTCGTCAGTGCTCGGGTCGGCTCTGGTCTCTACTCACACCATGATGCTTCTGCTGATGCCTTGGGAGGATGAACTGAAGGGCACTTCGGATTCCACTCAGCATCGGTCAGACCAAGAGGCATTCCGAGGTGCAAAATCGGGGGCGTCGCAATGAACGCTCAAATGTCACCACTGACTCCGAGCGAGCTTGGTGTCATCGCAATCTATCTTTTATTTCTCTTGGCAATCGGCCTGGTGGGTTGGCGTTCGAGACGTGCCAACACGCTTTCTGACTTTTACCTTGGGGGTCAATCAACGGGTCTCTGGGTGTTGATTCTGACACTCTACGCAACTCAGTACAGCGGCAACACGCTGCTCGGATTCACGGGGAAAACCTATCGCGTTGGTTTTTCATGGACGGTTAGCGTTCAGTTCATGACAGCGATTGTTGTCGCTTATCTCGCATTCGCGCCCAAGCTTTTTGGTTTGAGCAGGAAGCACGGGTTTTTAACGCCGTC
>JBMHCO010000039.1:0-18642 GCA_049889895.1 Rubripirellula sp. | reverse complement strand
AGACAACGTTGTACTCACAGATCACATTGCTAGTCACACTTGGGCTGGCCACCATCGACTCTATGAAATGGCAGTACGACACGCTTTGCAAATCCTTCGGGGTGAGCAGGCTGATTGTTGCCTCAACCCAATCTAAATGATCGCTTAACCAATCACGCTAAAATCTGCATGCGATGAAGGTCTTGAATTGAACCCATTCGATTGCATCCATTGGGCGGAACGTTCAAAGCTCGGTTCACACTGAATCAGAATGCAGAACGTCATCTACCCCTCCGATCGTTTTTTGCCTTGATCTTCTTCGAACAAACTTTATCACGATGAGAACAGGGACAAGCAAGACAAGCAGCATCCCCCAAAGCTCAAGCGGCATGACAAATGTGTACGCAAGACTTCTAAGTTCACTTACTTCGTTGGCATCGACGAGTCTTGGATCCGACCAAACTTGATCATCTTGATTTGCATCAGGCAAGGTGATTCCGTTGGGTAATGCCGCAAACCAATTCGTTTCACCTCGATCCAGATAAACTCGGCATCGTGTACCTTCACTGCAAAATCCTCAACTTGGATTGGCATATCACTCTTTGCAAAATTTAAGAATTAAATTCTCAATTACATGATTCGCCTGTCAACGAGCAACGTTGCCGTTCCATGAGACGCTGTCGAGACCCGATTAACGTGAACGAGATCACAGTAAGGCTTTCGCTTGATCTTACCCCCAATCACCACTACCATCCAAGGAACTTCGGCAGTTCTATCCTACAACAGATACAAATCATAAACGGTGTTCGATGCGTTCGCGAAAGCCATGGCTGTTGGCAGGAATCATCTCCCTACAGATCGTCGCGATCTTTTGGGTGGTGAATTACTTAACCACTCGCTCGAACTTGTCATCCCAACCGCCCGTACCGTCCCAAATTGGGCCAGCACCTCGAACCGGGACAGCTTCCAAGACTGCGAAAGAGAGAAGAGCTGAGCGAGAAATCTTCTTTACCCAAAAGGTTGAACCTGTAATCTCTGCGACGGATCAGAGAAATCGAGAAGCAGCGGCCAAATGCACATCTGTTCTCAGAGAGTCATTTGAGTCATACCGAAGGGGCATTCCAACGTTCTGTGAAGAGATTAACTCGTGGGGCACGCGACTCGGAGTCATGAAGAGAATGCCGACGGACTGGTGGTACGAGAAAACCGATGTGAACCAATTCATCAGGGAGAAATTTTCTCGACATTTATTCAACGACGAAACGCTGACCAACGATGTCAACGCAGCACTCGATCAGTTTCAACAGGCCGTGCAAAGCAATCAGGAACAGATGCTCAGAGAAATACGCGTTGCCGTTTCAGAAGCTGATCTACCTAATGCCCCGAAGCTCGACACCGCAGAATTTGTCGTTGAGCTATCCCAACGATTCCATGACTTCAACGTTGACTCAGCTGAGAAATCTCTCGTTAAGGGAATCACGATCAAGGTCGCCTCGGCCGTGGGAACCGCAGCAGCAGAGATGCTCCTGGCGCAACTAGTTACCGAACTCGCCTCGATCTCTGCCACGGCGACTGCAGGGGCGGGGGGAGCCACGGCAGGAGGAGCTGCGGTAGGAGGAGGCGGAGGTGCAACTCTCGGAGGACCAGTGGGCGTGGTTACCGGGATTGCGGTGGGAATGATCGTTGGCGGAATCGTCGACTGGTGGATATCAAGTGATTTTAAAGACCAAATG
The DNA here is from genome assembly GCA_049889895.1 of Rubripirellula sp. Classification (GTDB taxonomy): domain Bacteria; phylum Planctomycetota; class Planctomycetia; order Pirellulales; family Pirellulaceae; genus Rubripirellula. The sequence goes on along the minus strand of JBMHCO010000039.1, from coordinate 16,930 downwards.
ACTCAACAACTCAATCAGATGATTGATGATTTGTCGGACATCGCGATCGCCGGAACCGCATCCAAAGCGGGCTTACGAGACGCATTACGGGGAAGTTGCGATCTGATGCTAACTTCCTATCGTGAAACTCTAAGGGCAAGTATTGTGGACGAACCCAAAGAGCTACATGTAATCACAGATTGATTAGGTGTAGCCTCTCAAAAACAGTGACTGAGGAACAGTGACTCTCCGACGCCTCGCTTCGAGGCATCCACCACCTAAGATTGACCGTTCATCCATTTCGGTTTCGCATATGATCCGCCGTTCGAAAAAAGTTATGCTTCAGGTGTTCAGCCAAGACAGCATCTTCAACGAGTTCATCCACGGCTCGGTTCATGCACAGTAACCACTGATCTCGCTCACTCTCACCGATGGGAAATGGCAGGTGCCGTGCTCGTAACATCGGATGCCCGTATTGCTCAATGTAAAGTGACGGACCACCGTACAATCCAGAGAGGAACTTGTAGAGTTTATCTCGTGATTCGGTCAAATCTTGCGGATGTAACTCTAGAATCCCTCGAGCCTCCGGCAACTCCGACATCAGATCATAAAAGCGATCCACGAGACGACGTAAACCATGACTACCACCAAGTTGTTCATACGTTGTTGCACTACTCACAAGAAATACCCAACAGCAGCGAAATCAGATACCGAGTCGACTTTCAATTTACCAATGTTTGGATGAATTCAAAAACCAACAGATTCTTCTAACCGCGGGAATTCGTTCGGTGATTGACATCTCGATGACACTCACTGAGGCGTTGGCAAACAAGTTGCACCTCTGGATACAAAGCCACAATGACACGGCCCCGCCAAGGTGCTCTAATATCTCCGTTATCTTAACGATCCAGCCAGTAATCACATTAAAGGTTGCGTCCACCGGCTGAAGCTCCCTAGCTTTGTACACTCTAATAGGCGTCAAGATGAATCGACTATCTCGCATTCTCATAATTCTGATTTGTCTTCTCTCTTTCAACCATTCATGGTCCGAGGATTGGCCGGGCTGGCGTGGAGCTGATCGAACTGACATTTCAACAGAAAAGGGGCTAATGCATCAGTGGCCTGAGGGAGGACCAAAGCAGGCATGGCTCTCCACCAAATGCGGCGTTGGTTACTCAGGTTTTGCCGTTGTGGGAAATCACGTTTACACAATGGGCGCTTACGCCAACGATGTACGACTGATCTGTCTAAGTGCCGAGAACGGAGAAGCGAAGTGGAAGACCATCATGACAGAATCGGTTCTGGAAAATGGCTGGGGTGATGGACCGCGTGGAACACCAACCGTCGATGGAGATCATGTCTATGCCTTAGCTGGCGAAGGCACTCTTGTGTGTTGCAACGCTGAAAGCGGGGAACTCGTTTGGAAAACCAACATGAAGGACTTCGGTGGAAGCGTTCCCAACTGGGGTTACACAGAATCGGTTCTGGTTGACGGTGATCAAGTGATCTGCACCCCCGGCGGTGAAAGCGGAACACTACTCGCACTAAACAAACTCACCGGTGAGAAAATTTGGCAATCGGGTCAATTCACAGACCGAGCCGATTATTCGTCACCAATCGTGATCGAACACAACGGGGTTCGACAATACATTCAACTCACCCAACAAACCCTCGCTGGTGTTTCCGCTAAAGACGGCAGTGTTCTTTGGAGCTATCCATGGGCGGGTCGCACCGCGGTGATCCCAACACCAATCTATCGGGATGGAAAAGTCTACATCGCGTGCGGGTATGGGGTTGGTTGTGCGTTGGTACAACTGACCAAAAATTCAGTCGAAGAAGTTTACGAAAATAAGGTCATGAAGAATCACCACGGAGGTGTCATCTTGGTAGGCGACCATCTCTATGGCTACTCGGATGGACCGGGCTGGACCTGCCAGAACTTTGAAACGGGTGAAGAGGTTTGGGCCGAGAAAAACGCCTTGGGAAAAGGTGCCATTGCATGTGCAGATGGGCAGTTTTACTGCGTCAGCGAACGTAACGGCGAGGTTGTTTTGATTGATGTAAGTCCAGAAGGCTGGCAGGAGAAAGGCCGATTCCAACTCAGCCCTCAATCTGAATTCCGCAGTCCGCGAGGTGCAATCTGGACACACCCAACGATTGCAAACGGAAAATTATTCTTGCGAGATCAAGAGATCGTTTATTGCTACGACATTCGCAAATGACCGCACTGCTGTGCTCCGTTGATAATCTGGCTGCCGGTCCAAGCCAGAGTCAGAAGTGCGATTGAAAAGTCGAATTGAACATCGAAGCCGTCATGTTTGTTAACATAGCGGCCTCTATTGTTTGGCTTCGATCCTCATGCAACTTTCGTTCAGCTATGAAATTCAATCTACTCAGCCGGATCTCTCTAGCGTCTCTTTTCCTCGCATGCTTCACCACCTACTCCACAGCAGTTGAACTACCAAGCCCCGACCAAAAACCTGCGGACACATCAAAGAAGGTGAAGGTTTTTATCGTTATGGGGCAGTCCAACACACTCGAGATGGGCAAAGTTAAAGGTGACCAAGAAGGTTCGCTGGAGTACGCTGTAAAGAATGAAAACCTGTATCCATTCATGCTGGACAAGGAAGGAAACTGGTCGGTCAGGCAAGATGTTCGCAATGTCCACACTCAAGGCAGCGGTGGTCCGCAGGGTCGTGGTGGAGTGCGACGGAATGATTGGCTAACCGTTTCTGGCGGCAAAATTGGCATCGAGCAAGGAATCGGACACCAACTCGGAAACTTCTACGATGAACCTGTGCTGATCCTGAAAAGCTCGATTGGTAATCGATCACTCGGCTGGGACCTACTCCCGCCGGGAAGCGATCGCTACGAATACACCGAATCAGACGGCAAGACCTACGTTTATGCGGGTTCGGGTGACACCTTTGACCGCTGGGAGAAAGGCACTGAACCCGGATCGGTGAACTGGCATGCAGGCTTACAGTATGAAGGCGACGTTGCACGAGCGAAGAAGGTTCTTGAAAATCTAGGGGATGCTTATCCCGGTGCAACTGAATACGAAGTGGTCGGGTTTCTTTGGTGGCAGGGCGATAAAGATCGCTACAAAGAAGGCCATGCGGCGATGTACGAAAAGAACCTCGGGAGTCTGATTGCATCACTGCGAAAAGACTTCAATGCACCTCATGCAAAATTTGTCTGTGCGACGTTGGGTCAGACAAATAAAGAGGAGGCCAAGGGCAACGAAAAAATGATTATCGATGCCATGTTTGCAATCAGCAATTCTTCGAAATACCCTGAACTCAACGGTGACGTAGCGACCGTTTACACCAATCCAATCAGCATGGGTGGCGCATCCAACGGCCACTATGGCGGGAATGCAAAAACCTACATGAACGTTGGTCTCGCCATGGGTGAAGCAATGGTGAATCTATTGAAGAAATAGTCCATTGCATCACGTCCCACAAAACGTGCGATAGGTTGAATTAAATTCGCTCGTTGCTGGCGTAGCGTACTTCTCCCATTCAGGATTCTCCTGATACGGGGTTCGCACAACTTCGAGCAGTCGCTGAAACGGCGTCAGATCACCATGATCCACAGCGGCTGCAAGGGCTTCTTCAACGAGATGATTTCGAGGAATGTAGATCGGGCTAAACGATCGAATTGCATTGGCAACATCAGAAGGCTCCTTACCGCCAAGCAGTGTCCTCCAACGCTCCACCCAAGCATCAGTTTCTGCACGATCGGGTAACATTGAATCCATTGGACCGCGATCACCATCAGCTGCATCGGCGAGGCAGCGGTACGCGAGGGTCATATCCGCGCGATGTCGACCGAGAAGCTTGAACCAGTCGTCAATCAAGGCTCGCTTGGCATCATCGACAACTTGCTGCGCACCTGAATGAGTCATCCCTAGCTTCAAGCAAGCACCCTCATACCAATGCTGCTGAAAAATATCCGAAAACCCCTCCAGCACTGACGTCGCAGCGGCGACTGCATGCTCTTCGTCTCTCTCGTCAATCAGCGGCACAAGCGTCTCAGCGAATCGAGCTAAGTTCCAAACCGCCACCGTTGGTTGGTTAGCAAAAGCGTAACGGCCCGCGTGGTCAATCGAACTGTACACGGACTCGGGATCATAAGTTTCCATGAATGCGCAGGGACCATAATCAATCGTTTCCCCAGAAATGGTCATGTTATCGGTGTTCATCACACCGTGGATGAATCCAACTAACATCCACTTGGCGATCAGTGCGGCCTGACGCTCAACCACGCATTGAAGCAAAGAAACATGGCGGTCGTCGGCGGCTGTGATCGCTGGGTAGTGCCGATCACAAACGTAATCAGCAAGTCGCTTGACCATGTCCGTCTGGCCGCGTGTCGAAAAAAACTGAAATGTCCCAACACGCACGTGACTTGCGGCAACGCGAGTGAGAACGGCGCCGGGCAAAACACGGTCTCTCATCACGCGATCCCCAGTTGCAACCGCCGCTAGCGAACGCGTTGTCGGGATTCCCAAGGCGTGCATGGATTCACTGATCAAGTACTCTCGCAACACGGGACCTACCGCAGCCTTACCATCACCGCCCCGCGAGAACGGTGTGACACCAGATCCTTTCAAAGCAAGATCTCGGCGAACCCCATCACAATCAACCACTTCCCCAAGTAACAATGCACGACCATCACCCAACTGGGGAACAAAATGACCAAACTGATGTCCAGCATAGGCCTGTGCGACGGGGTGGGCGTCCTGAGGTAAGGCATCCCCCGAGAAAACCTTGGCCACGAGACTATCATCCCATGCTTGCCAGTTAATCCCTAATTGGTCAGACAACTCCCGATTGAACTGCAGCAATTTCGGCTCACTCGCCGGCTCTGGGCTGACTGCGATACAAAAATCACTCAACTGCTCGGCATAAGTATGCTCTAGCCCCAGGGTAATTTCACTTAGACGTTGCGCCATTGATTTTGATCTGATACTCAATTTGAAGCGATTGCCAACACCAATTAAATCTCAATTCTTTCGCCCTGAATCGCGATCGCATGCCCGGCCCGCTCTACATCACCGGTCGCTGCGGAGGTTGTATTCAAGAGCGGATTTGAATGATTAAGGTGAATGAACTTTACCTTTTGCCTCTCACGAAGGGGAAGACCGCTCAGCCTCCGAATCGTTTCGACAACAAAGGGATGGGGTATCTCAGACATATCTCGCCCTGGCAACTCATTTACATCGAAGAACGTCGCATCGAGAAAAGCATGGTCACACTGCGACAAACAATCCTCAATCTTCACGCTCCATCGTTCCCACTTATCAATATCCGGAAGATAAATCACGGTTTTTGATGGCCCGCTTATTCGGAAGCCCACCGTCTCCGAATACTCATCACGATGAGGAACAGGAAACGCAACCACTTTGATTCGACCATTAAGCAAAATCTCTTGACCCGCGGACAATTTCGTCAGCTCGATCTGACCAAGAGAGACAAGCTGATCCCAAGGACCATTCGTCTCGAGAAAAGTGCGCATTCGAGACATCGCATAAACCGGTACACCTCGAGCTCCGAGCACCTCCCGCCCCAAATGCATCAATCCCGTGTAGTGCCCCATGTGAGCATGGGTCAAAAAGATACCGTCGACCCCCGGCGAACGATCAATCGGTGATATCTGATCAAGTAGATGAAGCTGCTCTCTAAAATCGGGAGTGCAATCAAGGAGCCATCTCTGCTGAGACTGAGGGTCAACGATCGCCAAAGAAGCGACATGGCGGCGTAACGCCGGATCCTTCCACGCATTCTTGCAACAAGCTTTTCTGCAACCGACCTGTGGGTAGCCGCCATCTTGCGCCACACCCAACACCGCTACAAAAGGCTCGGCCCCTTCACAACGGCAGCATGCAAAGAACGCAAGAGAAACCAATAACAGCCGCTTCAAGCTTGAAATGCTCAGTAGAATCATGGATCAACTACTTTATCAGTCGTGAGACGCAATGCGGGGTCACCAATCAAAACATATAACAAAACGTTTTGTGGCGGTTTTGTATTCTGTCGATCAGTGTCGGAAAGCAAAAAACTATCAGGCTTGAGACCTCGGTAATCAATCAGCGCGTTCAAAAGCTCTTGGTATGCCTGACCTGCAGGTTTCCCCTCGAGAAGCGAATCCAATATCGGATACAAATGGGGAAAACCTGTACTCAAACGCTGATGACCAAAAGCGAGAATTGCCCCGCGGTCGATTGCTCGAAGCAAAAAAGCGTCTCGCTTTTCCACCGCATAACCACCTGGTGCCTCAGTCATACTTGGCAGATCCGTTTTCCATGGTGATGCCGAAAAACAGGAACCTGACAACACCATTTTTCCAGCCATTGACTGGGGCAGTCCATCCATATCAACACTGCAGGCCATACCTGGGATTCCGTGACCGTGCATGACCCATAGGTTTGCCGAATTCAACTCAGAAATCACGTCTGCCGGAAAACGCCGAATAAACTGCCGATCATTATTCAGATGCAAATTCCATGTCTTCGCTCCCTTAAGCTCCGGTGCATCATCCGATTGAGCCCCGTAGATCGAAACCACTGGTAACTCGATCCCGTCCTCATCAAAAAGTTTTCGAAGCAGACCCGCTTTCTGAAGCGATCGAATTTCTCCACTATTACGAACCTTACAGATTGCTAGTGGCTTAACAGATTCCCGCACGACGGTATGAGAGTCGATCGACTGGTCGATTAAACCATCAAAGGATGCTTCATTTGACGCAATCAATACACCAGGCCAAACATCGAGCATTGGATCCGAATCGATACCAGCAAGAAGCTTCCACATACTTAGTAAGGTATTCTCAGAAAAAGAGGACTTCTGAGGTGCGATTGCAACAAATCGAGCATTGACCAACTGAGACTGGATGTCGTTCCAACCCGCAACGTTCTCATGAAGACTCGGCAGATGCTCAACATGAATGACCCGTCCCCCGTAATGCTCTGCCAGACGTTTTAGAGCCGCAAGATAACGATCGCCCGAATGGTCGGTGAGGATGACATACTGTTCCCCCGATACTGGATGAAAGTTGGTTCGTAAGATGTAGGCCGATTGCCCTGCAACCTCTCTAGATGGCGGATGATTTCGATCCACGATCGGTAAATCACTAGGATCGGGAATCACCAACCGAACCTGTTTCTTGATCCGCGTGCCGTCGGCCGCAATCCCGAATCGCTCTCGAAATTGAATCACATCCGCTCGACTGACTTGCCCGTCACCGTCAACATCCCATCGCGAATACTGACTAGCGTATCGGCTGCCTACCACCTCCAACTTCGTAAGAACCTGGTCTCGGTCAACATCTAAATCATCGAAAATGCTTGCTACGGATGGATATCTTCCCGGACCTTGAGAAAAGCCACTCTCAGCAAGCCCACACACAGCTAACGCAAAAATCAGTAATTTCTTGATGACGCAGGGCGTATCAAACTGACGTGGATATAACTCTAACATCCATTCAACCCGCGTCATCTCGTAAACTGTGGTTTGTTAGTGGTCGGCAATGTCGTCCCAATCTTGACGTTTAATTCGCCCGTGTATCGACGCCCTGAAGATTCCTCCGAGTATACACGAAGTCGATAAGAAACACCTCAAGGACAATTACCTCAAAGTGCATGCCAACGGCATTCACTACCCTCATCCCCCGAAGCCATGCCATGATCAACCGACGAAAGACGATTGCGACCTTGACTTCGAGTGCCATCACAACATCCTTAGACTTTGGTTCCACCGCGTATGCAGTTAACGACAATAAAAACCAAGGTGAGTTGCAACAAACCATCTCAGGAGAGGCAGCTGCTGGGCACCCATCTTCAAAACCCCCGCGAATCGACACAAACGTGACTCTCTTCAAATGGCCGTTTCGGAAACTCCCGCTAGATCAGACCGATAAACTTGAAAGCAAGCTTCGAGCAATTGGTATCGAGCGAGCATGGGCCGGTAGTTTCGAAGGAGTCTTTCAACGTGACATTGAGGGTGTCAATCAACGTCTTGTTGACGAATGCGCCGACCACCCTTTCTTCTTACCCGTTGGATCAATCAACCTCTCGCAACCAAGTTGGAAACAAGATCTACAACGATGCATCGGCCAGCATCAGATGCATGCGATTCGCTTACACCCAACCTATCACCAGTATTCATTCGACTCGTGGTCCTTCCGAGAGTTGCTAAAGATCACAAAGGAAAACAAACTTCTCATTCAAATCGCCACCACCCTGGAAGACACCAGAACCCAAAATCAACTCACAGCCCGCGCCGATGCAAATTTGGAACAACTGAGCGGAACACTCACTTCTAATCCCCAATCATCCATTCAATTATTGAACTATCGTCCTACTGAGAAGATCACAAAGATCCTCGCGCAGCATGAGAATCTTTATTTTGACACCGCACGAGTCGACGGAACCGATGGCCTAAAACAAATCTCGCATCATGTGCCTGAAGATCGCCTCCTCTTCGGCACTCATGCGCCTTTTCTTATTCCGGAGGCATCCATAATTCGGATTCTCGAGTCTGGAATTCATACGCAGGCAATAGATAAGATCCTATACCGCAATGCCGCTCATCTTTCTCCTCATATGACGAAATCATGATGCAAAGTCACAATGAACTTGCACAACGATATGGCCTGCCATCCCGTGAGCAGTTAAAGAGCTATCGAATATGGGACTCCTACTTCACTCCGGCTCATTCCTATCCGGGACGTGATGGGATCAGCAACTGGAGCAAGGATTTCAAACGATCCCAGCGTGCCATCGAACTAGGCTGTTTCGAGAAATTTTGTTATTTCGCGCATGTCGGTATCGGAACAACATCCGATCCCGAACTCGAGTTGCTCTTATCTTCAAATCCTGACATCGTCCGCTCGCAGCTAGCCCACGATCCAAAACGGCTTTTGGCAATGCTTCAAGTCAACGGAAATGATGTCCAACGCTCGTTGGATGCAATTGAACAATGGATCACAAACGGCCCCATGATTGGTGCTTATTTGCCGGGCGGCGGCCCCGGCGCAGTGGCCTGCAATCGAAAAGAACTTGAGCCGATCTATGACCGACTAACCGAACTTAATGCCGTGATCATGCAGCACACTTGGTTCAAAACTGGTGGAAAGTCGAGTGCGGGAGAATCAACACCAAGTGAACTCGCCGAGGTTGCCAAGAAGTACCCCGAGAAGATTTTTATCGCTGCACATGCCGGCGGTGAATGGGAAAAAGGAATTCGCGCGGTTAGAGAGATCGAGAACATCTGGGTAGAAACGTCAGGATTCGACGCCACGGCAGGCTTCATCGAAATGGCTGTTCGCGAGCTAGGTCCTCACCGAATCATCTTCGGCAGTCATCTTCCGTCTCGATCACTCGGTACCGAGTTGTCAAAAGTAATCCACGCAGAAATCAGTGAAAACGCGAAACACTTGATCTTGGGAGAAAACTTTCGAAAACTCGTTCAATCGTTCAAAACACAACGAACGAAACTAAAAGCCATTAACTGATCTCCAAACCACGCACGGTCTCCGCAGTGCTGCTGCCGAACTGATCTATCTCGAGTCCCATTCTCTGCGCGAGTGAAACGAAAACGTTGGCAAGCGGTGAATTATTGTTCGGATCATGAGCAACATATGATCCGTGCTTGTATCCACCACCCGCGATCAGGATGGGCAGATTGCGCCAATCATGTGAGGATGCATTCCCCAGATTGGAACCAAATAATACGGCTGTATGATCAAGCAACGTCTGCCCGGACTCTTCGATGGATGTGAGTCGATTGAGAAAATCGTTGAAAGCTTGAAACTCAGCAATTTCAATCAATTTGAGTTCATCAATCTTGGCATCATCTTTACCGTGATGCGAAAGATTATGCCAATCGTTGTTAACTCCTTTTATGTTACTTGGAACCGCATTCAAACTTCCGAGGTCAAATGTGATCACACGAGTCGAGTCGGTTTGCAAAGCCAACACCATCATTTCGTACATCATTCGCTGACGCGCGAGCACATCATTCTGATCGGCAACATCTTTCGGCTCATCAATGCCTACCACTGGCTTTGGCAACCGCACCCATTCTTCATTCTGTTGCAGCCGAATCTCAAGGTCACGCAGTGAATTGAAGTACTCCTCCAACTTTGATCGATCCCTTTGACCCAAGGTTTGATTCAATCTTTTCGCATCGCTCAAGACCGTATCCAGAATACTGCGTCCACGATGAAGCTCGCTAATTTCTCCATCGATTTCATCCTTGGTACCTTCGACAAACAACTGCTTGAACAGCTTTGCAGGTGAACTCTGGGAAGGAATCTGCACGCCATTGGACGACCACGACAGAGATGAACCTCGGGTGCTGAGTGTCAAGAAAGGCACTCGCGTTTTTCCGGCAACCTGACGAGCCATCAACTGATCCAGGGAGATCGTATTTTTGAACCCAGCTAACCCGGGACGAGGCGCCGAAGTCAACCAGGTCATCGACGATGCGTGCCCGTTGTTTCCGTTTTGATCGGGATGCGACAAGCCAGAGAACACAGTGAAGTTCTCGCGATGCTCACTGATCTGCTGCAAGTAGGGCGTCAACTCGTAGTCGGCCCCCTCGTGATCCGGGAATAGAAAAGGAGCATGAAAGCCCAACCCCGCGTTCATCGCGACGAACCGAGGAATCTTAGTATTTACCGCAGCATCCGCCCGAGAGGGCACCATCGCCTCGAGCAGCGGGAGACCAATACAGGTTCCGATCCCACGAAGAAAATGACGGCGGTCCAATCGAGGCTTTGTAATCCAAGCTGTCTGACTCATCACTTCTCCTGAAAGATTTGGCTTGAAATGACCAAATGAAATAAATCGCCAAGACGGTACCCGTCCAACGATGACGCCTCCACGATTCTCGCAATCTCATCTCGATCAGAAAATCCCATTTCACGTCCTGTTGCAAAGGTTAGAAGCTTGGTTGTGAACGCCTTTGACAACCGAGCCTGATCAGAAGCAATGAGATCACGGAATTCAAGGTAGTTGGCAAATTGTTCACCTGTCTCCAATTTACCTGACGCGTCAACTGAGCGACCCAAACGGTATCGCACATTCCTACCATCGATCTGCAAGTCTACTTTCTCGCCCTCACCGATAGAACGAAATCGCTCACGAAAACCGCCGATTGGATTGAATTGCTCCAAAGCGAATCCCGGAGGATCAATTTTCTGGTGACAAGCCTGACAACTTGATGTATCCCGATGCAGATCCAACAACTCCCTCAGTGTTGTCGCCCCACGAATATCCGGCTCAACGCCGGCAATCCCCGGTGGTGGCGGTGACGGGGCCTCACCGAAGATACGTTCCAGAACCCATGCACCACGAACAACCGGCGAAGTATTTGTTCCATTCGCTGAAACCTTAAGAATACTTGCTTGCGTCAACAAACCGCCCCGAACGCTGCCAGTGGGAAGCGATACTTTCCTCAACTCCACTCCGCTCACTTCCGGTAATCCATAATGGTCAGCTAAGCGACTGTTAAGCATCGCAAAATCAGATTGAACCAGATTAGAGACCGGATAATTCTTGACGATAAGCTCTCGAAGATACGCTTCCGTTTCCCCACGGATCGATGCATGTAGAAAATCGTCATACTCCGGGAACAGCACAGCGTCAGGTCGAGTGAAATCAAGTTCACGTAGGTTCAACCAAGCATCAGAGAAATCGGTGAGGAATCGATCAAACTTCCGATCACGCATCAGGCGTTCGGTCTGGAGACGCAGCATCTCAGAGTTCCGCGCCAATTGACCTTCATCAGCAAGTTGCACCAACTCATCATCGGGCGCAGTTCGATTCAAGAAATAAGACAAGCGATTTGCCAACGCGTGATCGTCTAGCTTCCCCGTTGCTTCCGTCAAATAAATGAAACTTGGGGAAGATAAAACCGCGACGATCGATGTCTTGAGCGATGTTTCAATGTCTTCACCCTTGTCACGTTCGTGCTTAAACAACTCCAAATAAGGTTCAATCTCATCCGGACTGACTGGTCGTCGAAATGCATGGCGGGCTACCCTTGCAATCGATTGCCGTACATCAGCCAACTCATTTTCTGTTTGGATTGCGAACTTTGGCCGGTACCAACTCTTTGTTTTGTCATTTGGGTTACCGGGTTCAATTTCCGCTCGTTGAATCTGCTCAAAAATCAATTGATGCCCACGACTTGGAAATTCGTCGACAAGCGGTCCCTCCAACGTTGCGGACAGGAATGCAAAACCTGGTGTCGTGACACCATCAACGCTTTCCCTCTTGTAGTGATCGGGATCGGAAATGCCGTACGGGTTGATTCGAAGCATGTAGTTCTTATCGATCTCCGCAATCACCTCGACGGTCGTTGCCTTACCGGGAGGAAACGAAAAAAAACCAAGCAGCGGTTGCTCTGACCCAGCTTTGTAAGATGTTCCGAAGACGCTCACCGTAATCGGCTTTTCAGATTGGTAGGCATAACCAGTCACTCGTACGCGATACTTTCCGGCAACTCGAGTTCCTCCTTCACGAAGATGCCCACCCGACAAGCCACTCGCCGAGAATCTCACCAACGCTCCATCATCCAAACGCTTGATCGTCTTACCCATTTCTCGATCGACTTCCGACTCGCGAAAATGACAATCGATCAAAGTCGGCTCAGGAGCCTCCGTGGTTTGAGCGATCGCAGCGTCGACGACTCTCCCCGCCGCCGCGATGTATCGCTCGAGATGTGTCATCGACACGCCAAGTGCCTCTCCCACATTATCGAATTCGTGTGATCGTGCATCCTCAGGTAGGTCATCAGCAAGATCGAGCGAGACGCCAAAAAGATCATTCAGTGTGTTCTCATACTCACGGCGATTGAGCCTTCGGAGCACGGTGCCTTTCATCTCTGAATGCGAACGGCTAAGCGATTCCGCGAGATCTTCGCTGAATGCGAAGCGTTGGGCATCACTCGGTTGTGAGGCATCCGAGGGTGGCATTTCGCTCTTTTCGACTCGATCAAAAACGCGTTCCCACGCTGCAAATACCGCAGGGTCGTTCAAATCAAAGGAGAGAGCCTCAAGATCAAAGCTTCCCTCGCTTGTGTCACCACGATGACAATCAATGCAGTATGACTTTACGAAGCCGGAGATCTCTGCGGACTGAAGATCAGGGCCAAGCAGTAAAACCGCAACTAACCCCAACACGATAAAGCAAATATTTTTCATGCCTTAACCGACTAACAAACAAAGGGGAAATCTTCTCGGCTACAACGCGCAACGACAATTCCCCGAGTTAATGAAGACAATCATTGAACACGCACACCGACACGCGACAGTCTCATGCCCACAGGCAGTAGTCTAACGGGCACGCCACAACAAGGGCGAGCCAGAAACCGTTAAATTGATGGGCAAATCATCACCGAGGTAAGATTCTCGATCACACAGAGACGCCCCAATTACTCCGCCCAAGGAAACCACGTGCGAGCTACTGAACACATTCTTTTCATAAGCCTTTCCCTTTTGCTTATTAATCCAAGATGTATCGGGCAGGACACAGGCTACTCGCTAAAAAAAGACATTGAATACGCTTCGGTCGAAGGCCATTCCCTTCGCCTTGATTTTTATCAAACCCAAAAAGAAGAATTGAATTCACCACTCGTGGTCTGGATACACGGAGGAGCCTGGCGATCAGGTTCGAAGGCGAGTGTGCCAGTGAAGCATTGGCTTGACCACGGCTTCAAAATTGCGAGTGTCGATTATCGCCTCAGTGGACAAGCGAGATTCCCTGCGCAGGTTCATGACATCAAAGCGGCAATTCGCTTTCTGCGACGACATGCCGATTCGTTTCAGTTTGATCCCGCTCGAATCATTGTGGCAGGGGCTTCTGCAGGAGGTCACCTTGCAGCACTGGTTGGTGCTTCTAATGGACTACATGAGCTAGAAGGCAGGGTTGGAAAGGATCTACAACAATCTTCATCAGTCTGTGCAGCAGTCTCGTTCTACGGCGCCTCGAATTTGAATTCAATCCTCGGTCAATCGACGGCGCATGGCCTAAGTGTCCGCGTCCCAGCATTACAACTCCTGCTTGGCGGTCAACCTGATCAGGTTCCCGAAGCGAGCCGGCTTGCGAGCCCGATAACCCATGTCGACGAAATGGATCCACCGTTATGGCTGATCCATGGCGATGCAGATCCACAAATGCCAATTGAGCAATCCACCGAGTTGGAAAAAATGTACCGCAAGAATAAGCTCATTGTTCGCTACGACATCATCGTCGGTGCCGCGCATGGGGGCCCCGAATTTTACACCGACCAAAGACTAGCCGACCTCGCCGCAGAAATTCACAATCAGATTGGCACCGAGCGATAAAAACCGTACCCCAATGCACGCAACTCACCAACCTCTGCGATCTAACATCTCCGAACCAATCAACGGTGCAGGACGGGATCGTCACCAACATGTGACTCTCTCATAACCGTCAACAGAGTTTCAATTTGTCGGTGCACTTCTTGCGTGGCCGAAACGATGATTGCTGGCCGGTTGCCGTACCCCTCGGTCAACGTATTGATCACGCCTGGTCCGCCGAGTTGTTCCCAGAACTCAGGATTCAGGGTTCCCTGAATGACATCGATCACCGAGTCCATGTCGCCGACAGGAAATCCAGTCCCCTCCAGCCAGTAAATCCGACTGACCAGATTCAACTCGGCACTATCTTTGGTGGTAAAAACCAAAACTTCGCTGTCTACGCGATAGGTCAACTCAAGCGGCGTCAAAAGAAGCGTGAGCATCGTGCGAATGCTTACCTCTTCGATCGATAGAGTGACCTCTAGATCCGCAGCCATACCAATCTCTTCGAGCGACCTAACATCTAGCACGACTGGGAGTGACATTTTCTCGCTCAACCTTTTGGCAACGTTAGCAAGCGTTTCGTTATTAAAATCGACCGCAACTTTCTGTGATAACGCTGTTTCAACGCGGAGACTGAAAGCTTCGTCAACTCCCAGCCAGCGACTTGTTCCGATTCCGCGTTGACTAAGTTCTCGAAAATCTGCGGTAATTCTTAATCCGTCATTTACAACAACTGCCCTCAATCCGTGTGGCCGAAGCATTCGATCGAGTACTGCCCGAAGAGGCTGCGGAGAAAACTGTCCTTGAACTCGCGCATCGCTACCAACCCTCGCTTGTTTCAACCCCGCATGATCGATGGAAATTGGGAGCGAACCGAGCTTTTCAGATAACACAACGTCCAGCTCAACTAACGCACAATCTATCGACTCTAATGAAACCCCTGCATCAAGCTGCTGACGCACGGCATCTGCGGTTGCACTGCTGGGCAAGATCACCTTGGGTGAGGATGGAACAAGAGGCAATTGGCGACCCACCGCACCGCCTGGCACAACCATGCCTGCTCCATTTAGGCTGCTGCGATCTGGACCAAACTGCGCCTTCGTAACGGCGGGTGCAAACGTCAATGCAACAAGGAAGACCAAGACACGAAAACCGGTAGCCATTGCAAACCCCACATCTTTCCCGAAATAAAACATCTGGCTCATTTATAACTTAAAACCATCGCGGCAGATTCAATTGTCGTCCCTACGGGTGTCGAATCATCGCCTTTCAATACTTCAATCGTTTACAATCAGCACTCGTACCTCCGTCATCGCAAACAGAGACAAGGTGCGTTTCCGAAAGCAGTCTCACCCGAAGCAAGTGAACTCATTATCAGTGCCCAAGAGCTTGCAGGGGCAACAATCTGAGATGCCAACAACCGTGCTCGTGTGTAGAATACGCTAACGGTGAACACAGTTGTTAATGGGTCTCACCGCCGGCTTCGGAATACGCGGGCGATTCCCCCCCCCGCTCGCGACAGCCAAAACCCTTTCCGCCTACTGTAGTCTTCGCCATGAAAGCCTTATCCGTCATCGCGTGCCTGTTGATCCTTCTGGCGACCAACCCAACGTCTTTGGATGCCACAGAGCCCGCCATCAAAAAAGACATCACACAGAATAAGAACGAATCCGCAAAAGACGAAAAGGCTGCGAAAAACAAGCGTCCGTCAGTCGACATCGCCATCCTACTTGACACCTCGAACTCCATGGACGGGCTTATTTCGCAAGCACGTACCCAACTATGGAATATTGTCCAACAGGTAGCTAAGGCTGAAAAGAAAAAACAGAAACCGCTTCTCCGTGTTGCGGTCTTTGAATACGGCAACAGCAACCTACCGGCAACCGAAAACTACCTTCGCCAGGTGGTACCACTAACCGATGACCTCGACAAAGTTTCCGAAGGGTTATTTGGACTAAAAACCGAGGGTGGAGATGAATACTGTGGAGCGGTGATCAAGGAGGCAGTCAAGCGACTGGACTGGAGCAAGAACCGCAATAGCTACAAGGCTATCTACATCGCGGGAAATGAACCTTTCAGCCAAGGTGATGTGGATTACGAAGAAAGCTGTCGCGCCGCGATCGAAAGCGGAATCGTCGTTAACACCATCCACTGCGGAGTGTACGAACGGGGAGTATCCGGCCAGTGGAAAAATGGAGCGGATCTGGCGGAGGGAAAATTCATGAACATCAATCAGGATCGAAAGGTGGTTCAAATCAAAACCCCTCACGACCCGATCTTGATCACCCTGAACAACGAACTCAATGACACCTATCTTTGGTACGGTGCTCAGGCTGAACGCGAAGGATTTGCCCAAAACCAAATTCTCCAAGATCAAAATTCTATCAGTGCCGGAGCCAGCTTGAGTCGAATCGCTACCAAAGCGGGCGCGGCGTACAGCAACCGCGGCCGTGATCTAGTCGACTCGTGGAAAGAAAACCCAAAGTTTCTCGAGAAGATCGATACAAAACTTCTCCCCGAGACGATGCAAAAGATGAATGCTGCAGAGCGTGAACAACACATCCTGAAGATGGCATCTAAAAGAGAAGCAATCCAACTACAAATCAACGCCGAA
>JBMHCO010000038.1:0-16266 GCA_049889895.1 Rubripirellula sp. | reverse complement strand
TGATCTGGGGGCAAATGGACTGGATGATGATGCTGCCTATGGGGCTGATGACATCGGCGAACGAGAAACGCTGCCTCCTTTCTCTGGTAACGTCGATTCCATTCGTGTTTCGGTACGACTCGAGAACACGAAGACCCGTTTGGTTCGTCAGGCCTCGGTTGAATACGCGAGTCCTTAATCGTGCAGGTCGTTGAGCGAAACTCCTCTCTGATCGACAAATCAACCATGGCTCAGAATCGACGACTGCTGTCCGTTTTCTTGGTGGTGCTTTGCGTCGCAGTTGCCAAGACTTTCTCGTTGATCAGCGCACCATTCTCATCGGCGGAGCGGACTGTTCGATCAACCACTCGTGAGCAAGTGAAGAACTATCTTCGTGAGGCGAGTGATGAAGATCTACGCGGCGTCTTCTTTGACGTCGAATCAAGTGAAGTTGAGGATGTTGGTTCGAAGAGTGTGGCTGTCGATGGCATCTTCTCCTCATCAATCAAGATGGAGTTGCAGCAGTATGACCCCACCGCTGTCGTGGCAATCCTGCCCGGGCGTGATGGTCAGCCTGGGGTTGCGGGCGTTGATGATGATGGGAACGGTACGGTGGATGACCGTAGTGAACTTGGGGCAACGCATAGTGATGATCGCTGTGAAACAATGAGCTTAGCCATGACCAAGTTGATGAGTCCAAAGCCTCTCGTTCTGCAGCGAGGTGCTTTCGTCGTTGTGAACTCTGCCAATGAGTTACTTGTAGATGCTGAGCAACGCGTTCATGTATCGGTGGAAATGGGGAATCAGGTCAGTGAGTTTTTGATCGCTGAAGATCTTGCTTTATTTCAAGATGCTGACAAATAATCCGCCATCTAACTCAAGGGCCCATCTGACTTAAAGACGCCGGTATCTTCTATTCAAATATCGTTCGGTTAAGAAGTTTGTCGCGGCTCGGCATGCTCTCCTAAGCCTTCTTTTATTGGCTATCCGTTGTTAATGGCGTTATGTTTCTCCTTGCGGGCTCTTAACGGGGGTTCAGGGAGGGGTCACTTGGCTTTGAAGCGTTGATCTCTAGAATGTGGCGGATGAATTTGAACTCCAACCCAAACATTAACGTGGACCATGCCTGATCATCATTCACTTGATATTAAACGTGTTGCAATTTTGTTCGCCGGTGGGCCGGCGCCAGCGGCGAACGCTGTGATTTCGACTGCAGCTTTCTCGTTCCTTGAAGAAGGTGCGCAGGTATTCGGTATCAAACACGGATACAGTCGTTTGGCTGAGTACACTGCCGCAAGTCCTCTGCAGGAAGGCGAAGACTACATCAAGTTTTCGCACGACACCCTTACCAACGCTCGCAGTAGCCGCGGCATCATGATTGGGACCGCACGAACTAACCCCGGAAAGCATGTCAGCGCACCCGAGCACCTTGATGACGAAGAGTTGGTCGCGCCACTACGTCGTGTTTACGAAGGCCTTTGCTCGCTCGAAGTAGATGCGTTGATCTCCATTGGGGGCGACGACACTCTGAAAACCGCAAATAAACTCAAATTGTTCCAAGACCGTTTGCCCGAGGGTGCAAGACGCTTCCCCGTCATCCACCTTCCAAAGACCATTGACAACGACTACTCGGGTATCGACTTCACTTTTGGTTTCTTCACCGCGGCGGAAACGTTGGCGGAAGAGATTCGAAACCTTAATTACGATGCAGCAGCTGGTCGCGCATATTTCCTCTGTGAAGCCATGGGCCGAAGTGCCGGATGGTTGGCCTACGGTGCCGCGATTGCCGGAGAGGCAAGCATGGTGCTGAGCGTTGAAGATATTCGCGGAGCACTTGCTGATACCGAGGTTGTCAATCAGGAGACCGGTGAGACTCGTAAGGTGATGGCACTGGATCGAGTCATTGACCGAATGGTCGACATGATGCTCGCTCGTGAACGTGAAGGTCGACCCTACGGTACGATCGTGATTGCAGAGGGTATGGCTGAGTTTTTACCTTCTAAGTATCTCGAGGGAATCAGTCGCGATGATCACGGCCACATCAACATCTCAGCAATCAATCTGGCTTCGCTTGTGTCTAGCTTGTTAGCAACTCGGTACCAAGAGCGAACAGGTAAGACCAAGAAGATCAATGGTTTGCAATTGGGCTATGAGTCTCGTTGTGCAGCACCGCAGGCTTACGATGTGATGCTCGGATCATCACTAGGTGTCGGAGCGTACCGAGCACTCGTTGAGCAGAAGCTCAATGGCGTGATGGTCTCGGTCCATGGTCAACTATCGTTACGTTACGTGCCGTTCGAAGAATTGGTTGACCCCCAGACGCTCGTAACCAAAGTCCGTTTCATCGAACCAGACAGCGACTTCCATCGCTTGGCACGCTTCTTGGAAACCTGCATCGATTCCTAGGAGTTGATAACGCTTTATCCAGCAAAAAAGGGCCTGCACTCGCGAACGCGGATGCCGGCCCTTCTTCGATTCAGCTCGTCGGCTTCCGGGGGAGCCGAACCGAGTTTATTACTGCTCGAGAGCAATCCACTACTTGGTAGGCAGTAGGACAGTATCGATGACGTGAACAACACCGTTGCTGCAACTGATGTCGGTCTTCAAAATGCGGGATGCATTGACCATTGCGCCCTTGTCGTCGGTGCTTACAGCGATCGAACCACCTTGCAGGGTGTCGAGTGATTTTTGCTTGAGAACCTTCGCTGCTGGCATGTCGCCTTTGACGACGTGGTAGGTCAAAACAGCGACCAGTTGATCTTTATTTTCTGGCTTCAGCAGGTTTTCGACTGTTCCCGCAGGAAGCTTTGCGAAAGCCTCGTCAGTGGGGGCGAAGACGGTGAGTGGGCCGTCGCCACTGAGTGCATCGACCAAGCCAGCAGCCTTCACCGCTGCGACTAGCGTGTTGAACTTGGCTGCAACGGCAGTTTCGACAATTGTCTTTGCCTTGGCTTCTTCTGCGAAGGAAAGGCTTGGAAGCATCATCAGTGCAGCGAGAGCGAGGAGAGTTTTACGCATGGAATTGGGCTCCTATAACCCGGGATGTAGAGGGCAAACGTGCCAAAAAGTTTTGGCTGATTTTTGATTTGCGGGAGTGTAGGGCCGTGGCAAGGAAAAAACTTGTAATAATTTTGAAGGTTTCTCAGCACCTTCCGAAACTCGTCCGCCCGAGACGAGTTTGTATGTTAGTGCAATGTCAAACAAGCCAGCTCATGGGCTGGATTTACGAGAAAAAAGTCTTATCAAATCTCTTTTTGGATTTTCTATCAATGAAACTCAATCGATTGATGACAGGCCTATTTGCATTGGGCTTGGTTGCGTTACTCGCCTGTGGAGCGCAGGCACAGGGTCGTCCCGGTCAAGGTGGTCCTGGTGGTGGATTCCGAGGCGGTCCTGGTGGACCCGGCGGTGGATTCCGAGGTGGATTCGGCGGCGGTCCTGGCGGTGGGAACTCGATGTTCCTTCTTCGAATTGAGGAAGTGCAGACCGAACTCGAGATCAGTCCTGCTCAGAAGGAAGCTTTGGATAAGTTGGCTGAGCAAGGGCGTGGCGAACGTCCGGACTTCGGAAACTTCCGTGAAATGAGCGAAGAAGAGCGTCAGCAAGCATTCGAAAAAATGCGTAAGCAAGCTGAAGAGCGTGCCGAAGAGATGAAAGCGCAGCTCGAAGAAGTTCTTTTGCCGCAACAGCTCGAGCGACTCGAGCAGATCTCTTTGCAGCTTCGTGGCGTTCAAGCTTTGGACGATCCTGAGGTCGCAGCGAAGCTTGGTTTAAGCGAAGAGCAAAAGACCAAGTTGGCAGAAGCTCGTCAGTCACAAGGCGAAAAGATGCGTGAACGTATGCGAGAGATGTTCCAAGGTGGTGGCGGTGGTCCTCAAGGGGATATTCGCGAAGCCATGGGCAAGATGCGAGAAGAAATGGAAAAGGAAATTCTTGCCGTTTTAACCAGCAGCCAACAAGCGAAGTTTGAAGATCTGAAAGGTGAGAAGTTCGAAATGCCAGAAAACATGGGTCGTGGCGGTTTTGGTGGTCGTGGCGGTTTTGGTGGTCGCGGCGGACAAGGTGGCCCTGGTGGAGCTCCCGGCGGACGTCGTGGTGGCAACCGTCCTCAAGCTGAGTAGCCTGCTCAGTTTGTTCTTTATCTAGTACAGCGGATAGCGGCGAAGCGCTCCGCCGCCCTGCTTAGGGGTAGTGTCTTTTTAGCAAGGCACTACCCTGTTTTTTTGAGTCTGGCAGCTTTGCAGTTTTTAACTGCGTCACAGGTTTTCTCCACCGCTCCACGGTGTTGATCAACGGTTTGTGCCGCTCGCTCTCCTAGTCTCTCACGGTATGCTGGGTCGATTAAGCACTGCTGCACAAAGGACTCCATTTCAGGCTCATCGTTCACTCTGCGTGCTGCCTCCTCATGTAGCAGTGTTTGGGCAATCTGCTTGAAGTTCCTGGTGTCTGGGCCGAACGAAACAGCAACACCGTAACCAGCGGGCTCAAGCATGTTCTGTCCTCCGCGTGACCCAAAGCTGCCGCCAACAGTGGCGATCTGAGCGGTTCCCCACCAGTGACGAAGCTCACCAATGGTGTCGATCAAAACCACCTCGTTCTGATTCCATGTCGAGGGCGGTGGTGTTTGTGATGAGCGACGGCGAGGAATCAATTGTTGGGTCTCAATCAGTCGAGCTACCTCATCAAACCTCTGCGGATGGCGGGGTACAAGGATCAAACGCAGGCTGGGGTGATCCGTAGCAAGACGGCGGAAAATCGATAACGCCATTGCCTCTTCGCCCGGTTGGGTGCTGCCAACGAGCCACACGTGATGCGTTGCATCTTTACCTAGCCATTGTTCCAACTCCAGAACCTCAGGCGTGTCCCGGTGATTTGGTGCGTTGTCAAACTTTAGCGAGCCGGTGATGTCAAGATTCTCTCGTGGCGTACCGCAAGCTTGGAAATGACTAAGTACCTCCGAGTCCTGGCATCCGACCCAGTCTAAACCCGCAAACAGTCGCCGAGTGTAGAAGGAAAATTTCTGATAGCGGTGGGCACTACGATCACTAAGCCGAGCGTTGACAACGAGCACGTTGCAGCCAAGACGATTGGCGGAGCGAATTAAGTTTGGCCACAACTCCAATTCCACGAGGATCAATTTTGTTGGCCGAAGATGCTTGAGTGTTTTATTCACTGCCCAAGTGAAATCGAGTGGGCAGAAGAACACGTGTTCGCGACCAAAGTGTTTCACCGCTAAGTCATAACCAGTGTCTGTTGAAGTGCTTACGACAAAGGAGGATGACGCTTCTGTGTCAAGTTTTCGTACAAGACCGGTGAGCAAATTAACTTCTCCCACACTAACAGCGTGGTACCAAAGCCGATCGGAACCGGGAGCCGAATCTGGTAATAAGTGCTCTGCTTTGGATGCGGAGAGTCCGAACAGTTTCTCTGAGATGCCGCGTCGGTATCTGCCACCACAGATGGCTCGCCACATCAGAAAAGGGCTGACAGCGAGTATGGCAAACAGATAGATCAGATTGGCAAACATACCAGGCTAATCCTCTTTCTATAATTCGGCCCGGCAAACTCGAATGATCCTGATTCTTTATCGGGGGTGCTTCGTCCATCAGCCCGAGAGGTGGATCTTAACAGACCTTACGAGCGAAGCATTGAATCAGAATCAGTTATCCATTAACTCGCATGTGACACGACTTGTATTTCTTGCCACTACCGCAAGGGCATGGATCATTGCGGCCGACCCTCGGACCGCGATTGCGAATCGTTGCTGGCTTCTGCGGCTCGCTGGATTGATTCGCAGCTCCATTGGATTGGCCACGTCCGGGTGAAGCTTCAGGGGTCGTGTTAGGGCTGGAGGGTGGCGCGACCGAATCGTGTCGAGCCTGTCCTTCGACCCATGTGCTTCGGATGAACGCTTCATTAAGCGAAGATTCCATCCGGAAGATGAGATCGGTAACACGTTCACCGATCGACTCCCAAACCTTTTCAAAAAGACGCATCCCTTCGCGTTTGTACTCCACTTTGGGATCCATCTGGGCATAGCCTTTAAGGCCAACGCTGCTGCGTAGGTGGTCCATTGTGAGCAGGTGGTTCTTCCAGGCGTCATCGACAATTTGAAGCAGAACCTGCCGCTCCATTCTGCGCATTTCTGGGTAGAAGCGGTCATCTACAGCGCCATCAACCGCAAGCGAAAGTTCCTGACGCGTCATTCGCGAAAGATCCTCTTTGGCGATCTGGTGCGAGAGGGATTCGTCTAACCAGCTAATTAGGCCATCGAGGCTGGAGTCATTGGATGCTACGGCTGCGGTGGTTTCTTCCCCAGCATCGCCAAAGAGTGCGTCAACCTTTTTGCGGGCTGACTCATATTCACTCTGCGCTGCTGCATTAGCATCACGACTGAACTGAACCAATTGGCTCTTGAGCTCTTCGCGATTCATTTTGACGTCTTCGATACTTAGGGAAACATCGAATCGTCTCGCGACCCACTCAACCAAACCTTCACGGTCCAGTGAAGCCTGTGCGCCCTGCTTGGTAGTGAACCGCGATAGGCCGGTCAGGATTGGATATTCGGCTTCTTTAAGACTGTAGGCTTCTTCGGCGCGTGTCGCTAACGTCTCGGTGACTCCGCTGCTATCTTCGACATCTTTAAATTCCTCCGGCGAGGTCTCGATCCCGAACTTATGTTGCATCCACGCGCTGAGAGTTTTAAGACCAAAGTTTGATTCGAGCATGACGCCACCTTCGCTCAAATCGACTTTAGCGATCCGAGCGTGTGCCACTTTGATCAGTTCATCGATCAGTTCCTCTCGCTCGAACCGCTTGAGCTGATGTTCCTGGAAGTTGCTTCCCTGTCGCGTGTTGGACCAGTTAGTGAGGGCTTTCCAGTTCCATTCTTCTTCCATTCCCTCAGGCAAGTTCTCTTCCACGATTTCCGCGACCGCGACTTCGACTTGCCTTTCCGCTTGATCGTGCGCGAAGCTACTCGCCATCTCGAAGTCCATATTCAAGAAATCACGAGGCTCAAGTTGGCAGTCCAGCATTCCACCAGCGTAAGCGGCAAAGGATTCGACGCCGTATTTGGGGTCGAGAAAGGTTTGAACGTACTTGTCGATCTGTCCGCGGATCAGATCCAGGATCATCGTTCTTGAGCTATGGCCATCAAGTAGGTTTTGTCGGTAACGGTAGACACGCTTCCGCTGCTCGTCCATCACCTCATCGTAATCCAAAAGGCTCTTCCGGATTTCGTAGTTGCGTTCTTCGACTTTCTTTTGGGCGCTGGCAATCCGACCGGTCACCACGCGTGATTCAATTGCTTCACCCTCTTTCATGCCGAGACGTTCCATCATGCTTTTGACGAAGTCGCCTGCGAAAATTCGCATCAAATCGTCTTCGAGCGATAGAAAGAATCGACTGGAACCTGGGTCACCCTGACGACCACAGCGACCACGAAGTTGAAGGTCGATTCGACGCGACTCGTGCCGTTCGGTGCCCAGAACGGCCAACCCGCCGATCGATCGTACAAGTTCACCTTCGGTCTTCATGCCTTCTCGCTGATCGATCTCGTCCACCAACGCGTTCCATTCGTCGTCGGGAACTTCGAGTCGAGTTGGGTATTTATGTTGCAGTTGTGACCAAGCCATCGTTTCCGGGTTACCACCGAGAATGATGTCGGTACCACGGCCAGCCATGTTGGTTGCGATGGTGACTGCACCGAGGCGACCAGCTTGAGCCACGATGTCTGCCTCTCGACCGTGCTGTTTTGCGTTGAGCACGTCGTGCTTGATGCCGCGACGCTCGAGTAGTGAGGAGAGTCGTTCGCTTTTTTCGATACTGACCGTTCCGATGAGAACCGGACGCCCCTTACGATTGATTTCAAGAACCTGAGAGCGTGGAATTTTGGTGGCGGATTTTTCACCTTGAAGAACGATGGTGATTTCCTCATCGCTCTCGCTTTCGATAATTCCCCAAAGTTCGTCATCTTTGAGGCGAAGGATGTCCCATTTGTGCGTCCGCTCGACCTCTTCTGCCAAAGCCTTGAATTTGTCTTTTTCAGTAAGGTAGATCAGGTCGGGATGTTCGATCCGTTGGAGACCTCTGTTAGTCGGGATCGCAACAACATCGAGCTTGTAGATCTTCATGAACTCGGTCGCTTCGGTCATGGCCGTACCGGTCATCCCCGAAAGTTTGCGGTACATCTTGAAGATGTTCTGTAGCGAGGCCGTCGCAAAGGTTTGTGTTTCCTGTTTGATCGGAACACCCTCTTTGGCTTCAACCGCCTGATGCAGACCATCGCTCCACTGGCGGCCTTCCATGAGGCGGCCTGTGAACTCATCAACGATCACGACCTGCCGGTCTTTCACGACATAGTTCACATCGCGTTTGTATAGGTAACGTGCTTTGAGCGCGTTATCAATCAGGTGGGGCCATTCCATGTTCCCCGCGGTGTAGAAACTTTCAACACCAGCCAGTTTTTCTGCTTCACGTACACCCTCATCGGTAAGCGTCACATTGTGTTGCTTCTCGTCGACTTTAAAATGGTCTTCGCGTGTCAGTTGACTTGCGACGCGATCGGCTTCTTTGTAGCGGCCGAGATCGAGATCCGCCGGGCCGCTGATGATCAGAGGTGTACGTGCCTCATCGATCAGAATGTTGTCGACTTCGTCGATGATTGCGAAATTCAGTGGTCCTTGGCACTGCTGGGTTTCTTCGGGGAACCGGTGGTCGCCTTTTGCAGCGGGACGCATGTTGTCGCGCAGGTAGTCAAAGCCGAACTCGTTATTGGTTCCGTAGGTGATGTCACAAGCGTAGGCAGCCTGTTTTTCGCTCGTGGACATCCCCGATTGAATCGCGTTCACTGTCAGGCCGAGGTTCATGTAAAGCGGTGCCATCCACTCCATGTCTCGTCGGGCGAGGTAATCATTGACCGTCACCACGTGCACACCCTTCCCTTCCAAGGCGTTGAGGTACGCGGGTAGGGTTGCGACGAGTGTTTTTCCTTCACCGGTGACCATTTCGGCGATGCCACCGCCATTGAGAACCATACCGCCAATCAGTTGGACGTCATAATGACGCATCGATAGGAAACGCTTCCCACCTTCACGACAGACGGCGAATGCATCTTCGAGGATATCGTCAACGGTTTCGCCTTCGCGCAAACGCAGACGAAGGACTTCAGTTTGCTTCTTCAGTTCCTCATCCGACATCGCCTCATACTTGGATTCAAGCGAGTTGATGGTTTCCACGCGTTTTTGGTATTTGGTGACGATGCGGGCATTAGCTGACCCGAAGACACGGGTTACCAACTTCTCAAAGCCTCCGAAGAGACCTCCGAAGAGAATGCCGAGAAGGTCCCAAATTTGTTCTAAAAATGACATGATGCTCGGTGATGATATTGGTCAGGAATGACCTTGTTTGTCGTGTTGGTTCGACGGCACCGAAAGAATTCACGAATGTCAGAGAAAAAGACGCGATCCTTGCGACAGCTTTTGTCGACCAGCCTTGGTTGATGGAAAAACTAGAGCTAGGTGCTGTTACTGTATCTGCGCACCATCCCTAACTTCTTCTACCGTCCAAAGTTACGGTTTTGGGGGGGTGGGGTCAACGGTGATTGCGATGCTGGGACTTCTCTGCCCTGCTTATCGCGACCAATTCTTGTACGCTGAGTGGCCAGCGAGTAGCACCAAGCCGTACAAAATGAGGACACAATTCAAGAGCGTGCCCTGTACACATGTTGCTATCAAAGCCGCCTCAAAGCTCGTGGGACTACCCATGCCTAGATTTTGAAAGATAAATGCTGTCGCGGCCGTTGCAACGATGCCACAGGCCATATCGAGGGGGGTGCCGATCATCGAGACTGAGATCACGATTCGCGTCGTGTACATCACCCGTAGAATGCGGCGGATAACCGGTTTTTTTCTCCATGGATAATTCCAGGTGAAGCGATCAAGCCAAACGTATCCTAGGACAAAGAGTGTGACGCCGGTTGCCATGCCCGCGTATTGACTCTCGGTCACAGCAGCCCCAAGAACAAAACTCGGAGCAGCGCTGACCCAACAGATGGCGAACCATTTGCCAAAGGTGATCAAGAGGTTAGGCTTGATCGACTCGTTTGGCTCCGTCAAAGCAGCCTCGGTGACGCTCAATGCATCCGAGAGCGGAGATGACGCTATTTCTCCATCGTGTTCTGGTGGAACCGATGGTTGGTATGGGTTGTTCATCTGCTCCTCTTGATCCGCTCAAGATGCTCATCTGGGACTAAACTGTCTCAGTTTTTATTCGTCTTTTTCGCCACAAAGCGTTAAAAACAAGGCAGTCACCTTAGCGATATCTTTTTTTATACCGATTCAGGCAGATTGCATGTTCAATCTTACATCCCAAATTCTCTGGTTATTCGGTGTCGCTGAGAAAGCGTTAAGGGCTCGGTCTATTGATTGGCTAGTCAAGCAGCAAGCAGCCGAGGTGATCCCCAAGGTGATCCCCAAAGTGATCCCCAAAGTGATCCACAGGGTGCTTAGCATTGTGCTAGGCCAGAGAAAGAGAAAGCGGATTGCGTTGTCTGTATTCGCCCTGCTCTTCCCACTTGCCTCGGTCACCGAAGGTCAGGTTGGCGGAGGATTAAGTGTTTTGGGTGGTGTTGAACCGACCGGGCAGTATCCTTCTCCGCAGTATTACCTTGCACTCGAGATTTACCGAAGTGGTGATCTCGCCACTGCATCCGACGCGTTTGAGGAAGCTTTACGACAGACGCGACGAGATGTACGCGGTCGATGGATTGATTCCATTCCTCCGCTGGCAATGATGGCGGAGTGTCAGTGGCAACTCGGTAATTTGGTTGGAGCTCGAGAGTATGTTGATCAGGTGATGCAGATCACCATCGCCAATCGTGGTTGGCTTTCGCGTATCGACTGGGGAGCGATGTTGCAGCCGAATCAGCAGAGGCCGATTCGAATGACTCTGTGGCCGCAGGCCCAAGCGGTACGTCGAGCACCGATTGCCGATCGCGTGATGTTTCAGTCGGGGCAACCTCTCACCGAGCAATCTCTTCTTCAGGGCGGTGTGATCGAGGAGCCAAATCTGCGTACGATGGATCTTGTAGAGATCATGCGAGGTGTGGCCATCGCAGCATACCGCCGACGAGTGATCATGGGGCCC
Source organism: Rubripirellula sp. (assembly GCA_049889895.1). Taxonomy (GTDB): domain Bacteria; phylum Planctomycetota; class Planctomycetia; order Pirellulales; family Pirellulaceae; genus Rubripirellula. The sequence goes on along the minus strand of JBMHCO010000038.1, from coordinate 5,139 downwards.
CTTTGTGATCAGGACGTTTTTGTCGATGGATTGCTCGAAGCAACCAAGTATCCGGCGAATTTACCGGCTCCGATTGGTCGGACACTGATCGGTGCAATGCGAGTCACCGAGTACCTAGCCTACCACGAGGACCTGACCGTTCTCGAGGAGAGTCCCACGGCGGCTTATTACAGCGGAGCGACGCACCCGCTTTCTTCAATTGTGTTGTTGTCGCAAATTTCTGCGATGATCGAAGCGGGGCAACACGAAGCGGTTTTGTCACTCGCGTTACAAGCAACTCACTTTGCTGGTGCTTGGGAGCAGCCAGAGTGGATTGGCGAGGCGCTGCAGTTAGCCGCGGGCTGCGCGACGACAGCACAAGCATCGCAGGTTCAGCAGACTGCGGAGCTAGTTGCTCAGTCGATTGTGCGTTACTCCCCTTTGGCTGCCTATCACAGTTTGGTTGCCGGGGTGGATGCTGCGATCACAGCAGGCGATCTGGAAAGCGCTGATCGCATGATGGGGCAACTGAAGCTGTTCAATTCAAAGCGAGATTTTTTGCAACCGCGATTGAATGCCTACGCGGCTTATTCACGAGCAAGATACGCGGCAGCAAGCGGTGCATCGTCGGGTCTTGAAAAGCCATCGGCGTATGACCTTGCGATTGAAGGTGTGATTGACTTTGCGGTGAACCATCGATTCCGGAACCGGCCGCTGGTCTCGATGCCTTTTCTTTATCAACTCGGTTTGGTGCAGTCAGCATTGGGTAAACAGCTTGGTGGCACGACGAGTGACAAACTACTTCGAGCCTACTGCAGTGATCCGAGTGTCGCGGTCTGGAGAAGAGATCCTGTAGACGCGATCGCAGGTGTTGTTGCCGATCGCCGCGCCGCGCAATTGGCACGGCTCAACCTTGCTGCGTCAGCTGGCTACGCGGAGTCGTTTCTGACGACTTGGAATGAATCTCTCAGTAGCAAGTTTGTGCAGTCATTGCCTTTCAGGGGACGGTTGTTGCAGATCCGACAACTCGCGTCGATGACCGATCAGCAACTGACACCGGAGGCGGTTGATTTAAGAGAGAAAATGGGACCAAAAATGGCTCGTTTGATGGCCGACGTTAAGGTCTTGGCAGCGGCCGATACACCCTCTCTAGATTCCATCAATCAACTCGAGTCACGTGCGACACAGCTGGCGTTAGATCGATCACAGATACCGCAGGTCTCGCCGCCAGCTCTATCCGAAAAAATGCCGACGCAAAATTTGCCAGAGAAGACCGCGATGGTCACCTTTACCATTTTGGGAAACCAGGTGATCGGCACCGTGTCCAATTCCGCCAAGGTTCGGATGTGGCAAGTTGGTTCCGTCGCTAAGTGTGCGCGAGATTTGGGCGTGTTCTTGAAAGAGATTGGCGTGGGAAAGACTCGCGGTAACCGATTACCCGAGGACGAGACTTGGCGTGAGAAAGCTGACGAGTTGAGGGAGATATTATTTGCCAATTCCGAAATCGTGTTTGATCAGTTTGAGGAAATGGTTTTTGTGCCGGATGGTCTGCTTTGGTACCTGCCATTTGAATTGTTGCCATTTCCCGAACATGCGACGGATCTATTGGGTGATCGATTGCGGATTCACTATGCACCTACACCCGGTTTCGCTTTGCGAGTTAATGAGGTGGCCAGAGTACCCCAGAAGCAGCTTGGGTTAGCGGCTGATCTGTTTTTTGCTCCGCGCGATCTAGAGCAAAACGAGGCGGTCATCAACGAGTTGGTAGGCATTGTTCCCGACGGGATCCGTCTGCCGGGTGCCTTGAATCTGCCGAGTTGTTTTCTCGGCTCCGCCATTACTGATTTAGTTGTAGCTAAGCCGCAGTTTGTGAATCCGAAGCAACCACTTGGTTTTTATCCTGCCGCCTATGATGCAGGCATGCCCACTGGGACTCTCAGAGCGTGGCTCCGATTTCCCCTGCTTTCGCCGCAGCGAATGGTTCTTGCAGGACTGAGAACCAGTGTCGATGGTGGTCAACTTGGTGATGGAGATGAGTTGTTTCGAACCCTTTGCTCCTTACATTGCTCTGGCACAAAGGAAGTTTTAGTGTCCCGCTGGGCGGTGGGCGGAGAATCAACGGCAATTGCGCTTCGAGAACTCATTGGAGCGGACGCGGAAAAACCACTCGCCGAAGCGTGGCCGGACGCACGCGAGGCGGTTCGTCAGAGCGATCTGGATCCTGAGAAGGAGCCGTTATTGACCAAGGCGGAGCACAGTTTGAAAGGCTTGACAGGGAAAGAGCCTCTCTTTTGGTCAGGCTATCTTCTCTCCGCCCCTTGCTCGCCAGTCACACCTGACGATCAATAAGAGAAGTCAATCGCACGCCGTTGCCGAGAGTTTCCTATGGAATCAGCCAAAATAAGCCGGTCATCGTTGCCGCTTGAGCGAGCGCTCCTCGGGCACTGATGGGAAGTGGTTGTTTGATCCATGGTGCCTCATTGCCAGGGCGATAGTAACCCAACGCGTACTGGCATTCACGTGGTCCGTGAACTCCCATCTTGTATGGCAGGATCAAGATGTTGCCGAAGAAGTGTGCTGACTGAACCACTGGTTCAAGTAGAGGCCCTCGCGTGTGGCCGTAACGTTCAAGGTTCACACTCTCAAAGTAAAGCGGATTGTGACAAAGGTTAGATGCGGTCCACGTTACTTTGGACGGAGCCCATTGCCTTGGCTGATAGGCAACCTGCTCAATGCGACATTCACGTGGTAAACCCCAGGTGGTATTGAGGTGCGCGAGGTCGCCCTCGCTCAGTTCGCTCACCGGAATGTACTGCTGTTCGCCGCTTTCCAACTCGATGATGGCTTTCTCGTAAGCAAGATCAATCAATCGCCCTTCGGTCAGCAATTTTCCATCGATCGAAGACCACTTTCGGATCGGTTGCTGTTCAATGAAATCTGCGAACAGCTCATCGTGTCGACGTTGATCGAATTCATCTGGGCGAAATGGTGGACTGATGTCTAAAGAGATCTGATCAATGGTTTGTGCGGCGATGCGATCGCGGAATTCTTCGCAGCTGAAATTAGCTTGACTCAGGTAATCCGTGCCTGCTCCATAATTCCTTGTCGACTCGAGTCCTTTGAGATCGTCAGCGAGTCGTGATCGCAAGCTATCCTCAACACCCTGATCCTTAATCGCTTCATTAATCGGAAACGGATTCTCGGCCGCCTCGTCTACCTGTTGAGTTGGGGTTGGGAGAGATAATTTCTGACTCGTTGGCGTTGCTTGTGCTAGAGGCTTGTCATCGGGCGTCGGTAGAGTTGGCAGTTGTGCGACTCGCGGCGATGTAACGGGAGCACGCAGTGAAAGACCTCTCGAACTCAGCTCAGCAACTGATGTGTTGTTACCTTGGTGAGGTATTGAGGTTTTCTGCGTGGGGAATGCAATGCGTCGTTCTGCTGATGTAGCTGGTGTTAATTCGAGGATAGACGGAGGCGTGAAAGGATCGTCGCTAGCTGTATTGATTTGCGACTGCGGCGGTAATGACTCGGGTCGGTTTCGGATTGGAGCCGAAAGAGTGATTTCGCCTGCCGATGAGGAGTCACTTTGAGTAGTTTCTGTGGTGGTCAGTTGAGCGGGTCGGCTTGGGGAGCCGAGCCAAGCAGCTTGAGAGATGCTTGGTGAATGCACATTTGAGAGATTGGGTGCCTGTGCAGCAACTTGTAACGTGGTCCCGCTTGGTGCGTGCTGAGGTTGGTTGAACGAATGGTTCGTCTCGAACGGATCCGAAGTTCCGGCACCGCTTGCTTGTTGTTTCGAGCTAACTTGCGAGCTGGTTCTCCATTGAAGACCAGCCGAAGATTTAGCGGCTGCGGTGGAAGGCAAACCAGTCACGGTGTGCGAGATTCGACGTGCTGAGAGAGTGGTCGGAGCGGTGCCGTGACGCGGCACAGGCTGAAGTGGCGCGATGGCATTTCGTCGCGCGGCAGCGTGTTGCCCTGTGAATGCCTCTTGTGCTTGAAGTTCAGGCAACGTTGAAAGAAAGCCGATCAGACCGGCGGAGCTAAGGAGCATCCCCTTGGTTAACATCCGGACTATAGTTCGGCGCTTCTTGCGTGATCGCGATGTCATGCGGATGGTTCTCCCTAACCGTCGCTGCTGAGACGCGTATGAATTTCGCGTTGGTTCTCAGTTCATCAATTGTTTTGGTTCCGACGTATCCCATACCAGCTCTCAGCCCGCCCACCAACTGGTAAACGTAGTCGCTGAGAGGTCCCTTGAAGGGAACACGTCCTTCAACACCTTCGGGAACCAACTTTCCTGCCTCGGTTCCTTTCTGGCGGTATCGATCACTACTTCCTTTGACCATCGCACCCATCGACCCCATCCCTCGGTACGACTTGAAGGTTCGTCCTTGGTAAAGGATCACTTTGCCGGGGCTTTCGCTCAATCCGGCAAAGAGGCTTCCGATCATGACGGTGCTCGCACCAGCAGCGATCGCCTTGGTCACGTCTCCACTGAAACGGATACCACCGTCGGCGATGACCGGAACATTTCGTTCCTTGGCAACCTCGTTGGCTCTCAGAATGGCTGAGATTTGAGGTACACCCACACCACTGATGACTCGAGTCGTACAAATCGATCCGGGGCCGATTCCGATTTTCACCGCGTCAGCACCCGCATCAATCAAAGCTAAGGCACCTTCAGGGGTCGCCACATTTCCGGCGATCACATCGATGTCCCAGCCTTTTTGGTGTTTGATCTCCCGTACCGTATCCATCACATTTTTGCTGTGACCATGGGCCGAATCGACAACCAGCAAGTCGACACCCTGTCGAATCAACGCTTCAGCACGCTCAAAATCACCCACTCCGACCGCAGCGCCAACGCGCAACCGCCCTTGGGAATCTTTGCAAGCACGCGGGAAACGCTTCATCATGTCGATGTCGCGGATCGTAATAAGTCCCGTTAGTTTCCTATCTTCGTCAACCAGCAGAAGTTTCTCGACTCTTTTTGCCGTTAAAATCCTCTCAGCTTCCTCAAGCGTTACATTTCCTACCGCGGTGACCAGATTTTCACGGGTCATCACCTCTGATACGGGTAATTCAGGGTCTTCAAGGAATCGGAGATCACGACGGGTCAGAATGCCAACCAGCGTCTGGTCTTTGCTAACAATTGGG
>JBMHCO010000037.1:0-3065 GCA_049889895.1 Rubripirellula sp. | reverse complement strand
CCGATCTTCTTTTTTGAAGACCTACTATCAGACAATCGTTCAATTCTTGAGCTGATCGATTCGGACTTTAGCTACCTGAATAATCGACTGGCAAGACACTACGAAATTGCGGGTGAGTTTCGTGAACAGCCCAAACGCATTCAACTACCGGCGGGCAGCCACCGAGGTGGACTACTTGGGATGAGTGCTGTTCTCGCTGTCTCCTCCCTACCACATCGAACCAGCCCCGTGATTCGGGGCAAGTGGATTCTCGAAACGCTTCTGGGCTCTCCGCCACCTCCTCCGCCGCCAGACGTTCCAGAGCTTGATGCGGATCCCAATGCGATCACATCGGTCAGTCTTCGTGAAAGACTGGAAGCTCATCGCGAAAATCCAACCTGCGCGTCCTGTCACGCATCACTCGATCCACTCGGTTTCGGGCTTGAAAACTACGATGTTCTCGGGCGTTGGCGAAACGAGGAGAACGGGATTTCGATTGACGCCTCTGGATCATTACCTGACGGAACGCAGTTCGACGGCGTGGAGGAGTTGAAGCAGGTGCTTATGGAACGCAAAGATCAGTTCGTGCGTCAGCTTACGACAAAGATGCTCGGCTATGCGTTGGGACGCGGCCTTACCGCCGAAGATCGATGCGTGGTGGACGAGATAACGCAAAAGGTTCAGCAAGATGACTACAAAATGCAAACTCTGGTGACTGCGATCGTGCAAAGTGTGCCATTCCGATACAAAATGGGTACAGATCCCACTGCGGCCGTCGCCACCACGCAAAGTAGTGAATGACTCACCGCAACGCAGGAACTGAATGAATACAGCGCATTGTCGGGCTGAACACAAACCGGGAATCCGCTGTAATCAATCGAACGGTTTGCTCCACGGTGCGACCCGAGTGAGAATTGACCGAGCAACTTATACGACGTTCAAACATCGAGCAAAATTGATGAACCGAAAAGATCGAAGACTCTCGTCAGACCGTCGATTCCAAACCTACTCGCTGCGGGACGAGAATAATACTCGCAGCTCCATCGATCGACGCACCCTGTTGCGTGGAACCGGAGCCGCGCTGGCCCTGCCCTGGCTCGAAGTGATGCGGCCATCGGAGGCGACATCCGCTGAAAAAGCATCCGGCCGGTCGCCCAACTCGCCCGTTCGCATCGCAGCCCTATTCGTCCCCAATGGTGTGCGACAAGACTGCTGGACTCCGAATCAAGAAGGCACAGACTTTGAACTCAGCCCATCGCTGATGCCACTAAAAAATGTCAAAAATGAACTGGTGGTCTGCACCAACCTCTGGAATCAAGCGAGCAACGTGGGGGACGGTCATTACGTCAAAACGTCAGGCTTCTTGACCTGCACCACCATCAACAAATCACTCGGTATCGACCTCAATTGCAACGGCAAATCGATGGATCAAGTTGCGGCCGAGTGGTCTCAGGATCAGACCCCGATCGCATCTCTGGAACTTGGAATTGATCCCGTCACGACCGGTGTGGATACCAATGTTGGCTACACTCGGGTCTACGGTTCACACATCGCTTGGGCTGGACCAACCAGTCCACTGGCGAGGGAACTCAACCCAAGACTTGTCTTTGAGCGACTTTTTCGTGCAACAAACCCTAAAGCGTCGAGCGCCAATCGAGACTCCCTTCTACTCGACCGTGTCCTGGGTGATGCCAAAGAATTGCATCGCCAACTTGGCTCAGCGGATCGCCAACGAATGGATGAGTACCTCCAATCAGTAAGATCGATCGAGAAAAGGCTGAAGAAGCAACAACAGGGGATGAACTCTTGGGAACCGATCCAAAAACTTTCGATGGAAACGGCACCCGCGGAACAAAAACCTGATGAATTCCCAGAGCACTGCAGACTCATGCTGGACATGATCGCTCTCGCATTTCAAACGGATTCAACTCGTGTATGCACCTTCATGTTTGGCAACGCAGTTAGCGGCCGCAACTTCTCTTTCCTGGACGGTGTAAGCGGTGGACACCACGACACTTCACATCACCAAAATGAAGAGAGCAAACTCGACGCCTACCAAAAGATCAATCAATGGCACGTCACCCAGTACGCTTACCTTCTCGAGAAACTCCAAGCGATGAAAGAGGGTGACGGAACGGTCCTCGACCACTCGATGATCCTCTACGGGTCGGGCCTAAGAGATGGTAACAGCCACAATCCCCATAACCTGCCAATCCTATTAGGAGGCAAAGGTGGTGGTCGCATCAAGACAGGACAGCACCTCAAGTCCCAGAACGATACGCCACTAGCCAATCTCTATGCAGGGATGCTGCAAGCTTTCGGTTGCGACACAGATCGATTTGCCGACAGCACGGGAATCCTGCCGGGACTACTCGCTTAAAGGCACAAGACGCTTGGCCTTTGAGCGTCCGCCCTTCCAAAGATCGTATTGCGGATCGGCGTACGCTTCAAAGAAATCACTCAGACGTTGCCTCATTTCATCGACGCGCGTTTGATGTTCTCTTTGACCGAATAAGTTGAAACGTTCTTGGGGGTCTTGATCCAGATCGTACAGTTCATCGGGGCCATCTGGAAAACGCGAGACGAATTTCCACCGATCCAAACGTATCGCGCGGCAAGTTTCCATCTCGTAAAACACAGCATCGTCCCATTCTATTTCTTCGCCCCGCAGCAAAGCTGAATAATCGCGACCGGGTGACTTTAAATGCTGATCCACCGAGCGCGGTTCAGTATCGGATTGATCATCAATTCCCAGATACCCCAACAAGCTCGGCATAAAATCGTAATTACTGACCAGTTGATCAACTGTCCTCTGCGCCGAAATGCTACCTCGATGATGAAAGATCAAAGGCACCTGCATCATCAAATCATGAGCACCGATCGGTCGTGTGTGATCCCCCATTCCCCAAATCCCATTCTGTCCACCCATCCATCCTTGATCCGCGGCGTAGATCACGAGAGTGTCTTCGGCCAAGCCAAGGCGATCAAGCGCTGACATGATTTGACCGACTCCATCATCTACCCCACTGGTCTCAGCGGCGACACGCTCCATGGCGATTTGCTGATTATGGAATGCCTTATTGTGA
>JBMHCO010000036.1:0-39205 GCA_049889895.1 Rubripirellula sp. | reverse complement strand
CTCTCTGATCCTGTTCCGGTGACGGAGCCGATAAAGAGCTTCCTTCGTGAGCAATGCCTTGATTGTCATCAGGGCGAGTCGGCTGAAGCAGGGTTTGATCTGGATGAACTTGAGCAACAAGTCGATGGGGAGTTGGCGTTTGCAAAATGGGTTCGGGTTCACGATCGAGTTGCCGATCATGAGATGCCGCCGCCGGAAGAAGCATCATTGGGTCAGACGGAACGTGAACATTTCTTGGGTGCCCTATCGAACGTTTTGAAACGGTATGAACGCGAGCAGAGAAGTGAGGATGGTCGGGTTCACTCAAGGCGACTGACGAACGTTCAGCTTGAACGCACTCTGCATGATCTGCTTGCGATTGCAACACCGCTCGCCAACTTGATGCCCGAGGAACCGAGGGTTGATGGTTTCACAGGTGTGTCGCAATCACAGTCAATGTCACATTTTTTGCTCGAGTCTCACTTGAATGTCGTCGACACGGCTTTGGCTGCCGCAATCGACCGACTATTGGATCCGATCGATCCTTTTCAGCGGACGTACACGGCTCGGCAGCTTGCCAGATCAAACCCCAATCAACGTTGCCGTGACCCTGAGATGATTGATGACTTGGCTGTGGTGTGGTCGAGCGGTTTGGTGTTTTACGGACGCATCACGTCGACAGTCGTTCGAGAAAGTGGTTGGTACCGTATCCGCTTCAAAGCTTCATCGGTCAAACAGCCTGAATCTGGCGGAGTCTGGTGCTCGGTGCGGAGCGGTCAATGTAACAGCGGTGCCCCACTGATGGACTGGATCACATCGTTTGAAGCAACTGAGGAACCTGTTGAGCATGTTGTCGAGGCTTGGTTGCCCGCTGGTCACATGATTGAGATTCGGCCGGCTGATGCAACTCTGCGGAAAGCGTCTTTCCGAGGGGGGCAAGTAGGGGCTGGAGAAGGTGGACCCCAGAATGTTCCCGGTGTCGCTCTTCACTCAATGCACATCGAGGCGATCTTTCCCGGTGGGGATCAGGCTGAGGTGCAACGGCAAGTGTTTGGCGACCTGAAGATTAATGTGGACACTCGTAGTAGAAGCGTTACCTACGCGGGCGATCAACCGTACGAAGATACGAAGGCACAGGTGATTCGCTTTGCACGGCGAGCCTTCAGACGCTCGGTGCAGGAGCGGGATTTGGACGAGTACCTGATGTGGCTGCGTCGTGAGCTAGACAGTGGAGAAGATCCGGTAGCGGCTCTGCTTGCTACTTATCGTGCCATTCTGTGTTCTTCTCGATTTCTGTATTTGATGGAGGCGCCGGGTTCACTTGATGGTGAAGCAATTGCGAGTAGGCTGAGCTATTTTCTTTGGGGTAGCATGCCCGACGATGAGTTGTTGGAAGCTGCTTCGCAAAAGGACTTTCTGAAGCCGAGTCATCTTGTTTCGCAAGTTGATCGAATGTTGGAGCATCCGCGTGGCAAAGATTTCATCAAAGACTTTGCTTCGCAGTGGCTCGATCTGATGGACATCGATTTCACCGAGCCTGATCGCAAGCTTTTTCCTGATTTCGATATTGTTGTCCAGAATTCCATGCTTTCAGAAACGCATCAGTTTTTGCAGTGGATGTTGGATCAGGATGCGCCAGTTACCGATCTGCTTAACTCCAGCCAGACATTTTTAAACAGTCGCCTCGCCGACTATTACGGGATCGAGGGCGTGGAGGGCGATCAGATGAGATTGGTCTCTTTGAGTGAGGAATCTCATCGCGGAGGCCTTTTGTCGCACGGATCGATTCTCAAGGTGACGGCCAATGGCACGAACACGTCCCCGGTATTGAGAGGTGTCTGGGTTTCAGAACGTCTGCTTGGTGTCTCGGTGCCACCACCCCCTGAAAATGTTCCTGCGGTCGAACCAGATATCAGAGGTGCCAAAACCATACGCGAACAGCTTTCCCTGCATCTCAGTCATATGGATTGTCGAGGCTGTCACGCGAAGACGGATCCGCCCGGCTACGCTCTGGAGAACTTTGACGCAGCTGGGCGTTGGCGAGATGCGTACCGTGTGGTTCAAAAAGGACGATCTCGGGGTGGGCCAGCAATTGATGCCGGCGGTATTTTTGTGGACGGTCGTGAATTTGATGGTTTCGATGAGTTTCGTCAGCAGCTGGCTCAGAAACCGTTACCTCTAGCACGTAATTTTGCCGAAAAACTATTGGTGTACGGAACGGGTTCCTTGCTTTCGTTTTCAGATCGCGATGAAATCGATCGACTCATCGTGGCCGCAGAAAAAAATCATTACGGTATCCGTGCCATCTTGGATGAAGTGGTAACCAGTTCGCTTTTTTTGATGAAATAGACCATGGCAATGAAGATGAAATCTCAGTCGAACCATCGCGCTAAAGCATCAAGCCTTCAGCTTGGGCGAATGATTGGTGGAAAGTCCTTGGGTCGTCGTAGCGTGCTACGGGGCGGCGGAGTGGCAATGAGCTTGCCTTGGTTAACCGCAATGCAACCGGCGATGGGATCGACCGCATCCGCTTCACCACAACGTTTTGTCGCCGTGACGCTTGGGCTCGGTTTGGTGGCTTCTAATCTTGTGCCAGAGCAGGCAGGTAAAGGCTACGTCGCTTCACGCTACCTGACGGAGATGGATGACATCAGAGATCGTTACACCGTTTTTTCGGGAGTGTCTCACCCAGGTGTAAAAGGTGGACATCGTGCAGAAGCAAGTATTTTGACGGCTTCACCGATGGGATCCTCGGGCCGTGCAAAGAATACGATCTCGCTTGATCAATACCTCGCTAAATATCGGGGGGACCAGACACGGTTTCCTTCATTGGTGCTCAGTACTGGTGGTTCAACGAGTCCCTGTTACACCGAAAATGGTGCGATGATTCCGCCGCTGGATCGCGCATCGAAGCTGTTCAGTTTGCTCTTCGTTGATGAATCTCCGAAGGTTCGAACGCAACAGGAGCAGCGTGTCAAAGAGGGTCGCAGTATCATGGATCTCGTTGGTGCAGAGGCCAAGTCACTGCAGCAGCAATTGGGGGCGGGTGACCGTGATCGACTGGATGCATTTTTTACGAGCGTTCGAGATCTCGAGAAAAGAATGGCTGAAACTGAGAAGTGGGCTCAGCTACCCAAGCCAAAGGTTGATCTTGCCGCACCAGTAGATATCACAAACCCTAGCGACCTGATTGGGCGGCAAAAGACGATGTGCCAGCTCATGAAGTTGGCCTTGCAAACAGATAGTACCCGCTACATCACACTGCACCTTCCTGGGGCTGGTGGAGTGATCCCGATACAGGGCGTCGATCAGGGCTACCATAACTTAAGTCATCACGGGATGGACGAAGCGAAGTTAGAGCAGCTCGCTCTAGTGGAGACAGCGCTCATTAACGAGTGGGCAGATTTCCTGCGATCGCTTCGTGATCATTCTGATGCCAGTGGCGATTTGCTTGGCAGTACATCCGTTTTGCTAACCAGCAATTTGGGAAATGCTTCTAATCATGATAATCGCAATATGCCCGTACTTTTTGCGGGGGGGCCATTCCAACATGGTCAGCATCTCGCTTTCGATCAGCGTAATAATTATCCGCTTCCCAATCTTTTCGTTTCTGTCTTGCAGGCCAATGGTTTAGAAATCGATCGGTTTGCAACCAGCACCGGCACGATGGACGGATTGCACTCGCGTGCAATCTAAACATCGCGAGATCATTGCGGTCTCAGTCGTCGAGTTCAGGGACCGAGGATTCATCCAGATTCATTTGTTGGATTGTCTTGCGAAGGCGAATCTGGAAGTCACTTTTAAAATTAGCGACCTGTTGTTCGCTGATGTCTAGGATAGCTGCTGTTTGTTGGTTGCTGGTTCCTTTTACAAAAAGCAGTTCGATTGCCTTGAGTTTCAGCCACTGGTCCGTGGTCTTCCAGTGCTCGATTTGATCAACGATGGCAATTTGCAAGGTGACTTCTTCTCTCTTTTTTAACTCGGCACTTCTTGCAATCGAGCTTGCAACCCTGTGAGGTCCAATCCATTGTTGTTCGTGTGAGTCGTCTTCGTGAATTCCGCGTAGCTGTAATTTTGGTCGTCTTCCTTCGCGTCGAAGATGATCCGTGAGTTTGTAAGCACAGATTGAGAAAAGGTAGCTCTCAAGTGATCGCCCCGGGTCATAATTGGCAAGGCTATTGAGGAAACCGATGAATGCTTCCTGCACAATGTCTTCGCTGGTTGATCGGTTGTGAATCCTACAATCAACGTAGGCAATAAGTCGGCCCTCATATTTTTCAATCAGATCTTTCCATGCTTGTTGATCTCCCGCCTTGATCCTCGTAATCAGTTCGTCATCACGAGAGGTCGATTCGCCGGAAGACATTGATTTGATCTAGATAATGGGGATGGGAAAGATGGAAGCCCATTGAGCCACAATGACTTAATGCTGCTAGCTAACTGAAATGTGAATCAGAAAAATGAACCCTGATGATCGGCTTTTAATTCACTATACTGCCCACGAAACCTCACCGAGGCGACAGATTTGTGGGGAATGAAACCTCGAGCGTGGGAAAAAGAACGAGTTTGGGGATTGAGTGAAGTGGCGTTTTGACGAGACTGATTTTATCGGATCGATCACGTTTGCTACGGATAATCTCAAAGATTTTATGACGGCAATACTTGGCATCTCTGCTTTCTATCATGACTCTGCCGCTGCCCTATTGGTAGATGGAGAAATCGTTGCCGCTGCGCAGGAAGAGCGGTTCACCAGAAAGAAGAATGATGCAGCTTTTCCAAAGCATGCGATAGATTTTTGCTTGAAGCAGGCAGGATTGACGGCAGCAGAGATTGATCATGTTGGCTTTTACGAAAAGCCTTTATTGAAATTTGATCGCTTACTAGAAACCTATCTCAGTTACTCGCCTTCCGGTTTCCTTTCTTTCCGCAAGGCGATGCCTGAGTGGGCCGGTCCAAAACTGCAACTTCGCCGCGAGATCCGTCGTGGGCTTGGGAATCAATATCAAGGAAGGATTTGTTTTTGCGAGCACCACCAATCTCACGCGGCGAGTGCTTTCTACGCATCTCCATTCGAAGATGCTGCAATTCTTACGCTGGACGGTGTTGGCGAATGGGCCACATCCACGATGGGTGTTGGGCACGGTAACCAACTCAGACTAATGAAGGAGATTCGTTTTCCCCATTCATTGGGTCTTCTTTATTCTGCGATTACTTACTTTGCTGGATTTCGCGTCAACTCGGATGAGTACAAGCTGATGGGCCTTGCGCCCTATGGGGAGCCACGCTACGTCGAAGTGATTCGGGAGAATCTGATTAAGATTTTTGATGACGGTTCGTACCGAATGAATCTTGATTACTTTAATTATCCGCAGGGCTTGCGGATGACTTCGCGAAAGTTCAATCAGTTGTTTGGTGCGTCTCCGAGGAATCCGAGTGAGCCCGTCCGAGAATTGGATATGGATCTCGCGGCATCAATTCAGAAGGTCACTGAGGATGTGGTGCTGCGAGCATCTCACCATCTGTTTGATCTGAGCGGTATTGATAATCTTTGTCTTGCAGGTGGTGTCGCCCTCAATTGCGTGTCCAATGGCAACGTGCTCAGGAATGGTCCTTTTCGGAACGTTTGGGTGCAGCCCGCGGCGGGTGATGCTGGTGGTGCGCTCGGCGCCGCGCAATTTATCTGGCATCAACTCATGGAGAAACCTCGGAGTGTGTCTGTGCCTGACGGACAGCGAGGTAGCCTTCTCGGTCCAGAGGTTTCAGAGGAGAGTCTGCAGGCTTCGCTGGATGCTGTGGGGGCCAAGTACCAAGTGTTTGAGACCGAACCAGAACTGGCTGAAGATCTATCCAGGCGTCTCGACGAAGGAGAGTTAATGGGGATTGCGCGGGGCAGAATGGAGTTTGGTCCCCGGGCGTTGGGGAATCGGAGTATTGTTGCTGACGCCCGTCGGCGTGACACCCAACGCGATCTGAATCTCAAAACGAAGTTCCGCGAGTCCTTTCGGCCATTTGCACCAATTGTGATGCGAGAGCATGTTTCTGATTATTTTCAGTGGGACGCGGACCAAGAGAGTCCCTACATGTTGATGGTCACCGGTGTCAATTCTTCCATTCGAGAAGCCGTTGATCCAACGCTCCCAAAAGGGCTTGACCGAGTTAACGATATCCGGAGTCATCTGCCGGCTATCACGCATGTTGACTACTCAGCACGGCTGCAGACGGTGGATCAGATTCGAAACCCGTTCCTCTGGATGCTGCTGGATCGTTTCAAGCAGCGAACCGGATGCCCTGTGCTCGTGAATACAAGTTTCAATGTCAAGGATGAGCCAATCGTTAATCATTGGGCCGACGCCTTGGCCTGTTTTATGCAAACCAATCTTGATGTGCTTGTGCTTGAGAATTGTGTGCTAGAGAAGTCACGCCAGAGTGCGGTTGACCTTCAGGCTTTAGAGAGGATTAGGGATCTGCCGTTTGTCGGGCAAAGAAACAAAGAGCAAAGGCAAACGCGACAATTCGTTGGATCGCTATGTTTGGCTTTGGGTTTGCTGTCAGGTCTGGTTTACTATCGATTCCACGCTCCTGTCTTTGCGGGTATCATCTTGGTAATCGCCATGCTGACGACGGTGGGCGTTTGCTTGGGCGATTCAGTGCGAAGCTTAATTGAGTCCGGCTTCAAACGTCTTACGCTTCCGATTCGATTCGTGGTGACTTTGGTTTTGTTGGCGGTGGTTTATTATCTGGTGGTTACCCCGATTGGGGTGCTGTTGCGGTTTGCTGGACGAGATCTCAGACGGTCGGATCGCAAGACGCTTACACAGTGGACATCGTGGGTAGACCGAGACTTAGAGAGCTATTTTCAAACTTATTAATCAAGAGTTCACTCGATGAATCAAGGCAAGAGCTCCGAAGAGCAAGATGTGGACGCGGGTTCGCAATCTTCTGCTAAGTCCTTTGATGAGCTTGCGGGTGATCAGGATCCCGGTATCGTGACTGAGTTTGTTCAGTTCCTTCGGTATAACAAAAAGTGGTGGCTGACTCCAATTCTCATTGTCACGCTGCTGCTGATCGGTGCTGCCATTTTGCTTCCGTCCCCCGTGGCACCTTTTATCTACACCTTATTTTAACGAGGTCGACACTCGAAGAGTTAGTTAGTTTGCAAAAGGGCAGCGTTGAAGGGCGTTCCCTCCAAACAAGTTGCACGTCGTGAACCGCTCGTTTTACCGCTGTCTTTAAAATTAGATAAAGATTTTACCGATTGGTTTTGCTGAACCGAAAAGCGTGACTTGTGAATTCCGAATTAGTGATTCGATTTGTGTGGATGAACCGATTGCCATGACCAAGGAAGAAGAAATCGCGACTCACTCCGCTGCAAAAGTGGCCGTTGATCCTGAGCGAGGATTGTTGGCGAGTTGTCGGGAGTGGGTCGATCTGTTGCCTTGGTTTCGCCTGTTTCGGGTTTTGCGTTTAATTGGTTCACCCGTTTTGGTTTCGTTGACGCTGTTTGTGCTGCTGATCTGGTATCAGGGCGCTACTTGGATTTTGGAAGGTGAATTCAGGCAGCAGATCAGGTCGGGCCATGCGGGGGTTGGCTTAAAGGAAACGAGTCAAGTCTTCTCACAAATCGGTCGGCTTGGATACAAGTTGCATCCGGCAAGCATGATGCAATTTGTGGATCGGATCTTTTCACCCCGTTGGCTAGCGGCAAGTCTTTGGACCGTTCTGATTTGGTTGGTCCCCGGATTATTCCTGGTCCGACAAGGTGTGCTGCTGACTGTGGGACGCGAGTTGGAATCGCTGTTTGGATGGCGGAGTATTGCGTGGCGGCGATCCTGGCCTGCATTCTGTTCCATTGTGGGCGTGTTGCTTGCTCCTCTAGCAATCGCTCTGTCACTCTGGTTGGTTCACGCCATTTCTAGATTGCTTCCGAATTATCTGCTGTTCCAGCTGCCTTTAGGATTCGTAGTTGCGTTATTGGCAGTGCTTGGGGGGCTATTGTTGCTTTCCTCCTACTTTGCGATGCCGTTGAGCATCGCGTCGATTGTTACGGAGCCGTCTCCGGATGCAATTGATGCCATAAGCCGAGGTTACGAATCGTGTTTCCGCAGGCCACTGAGGATGTTGGGTTATCTGGCCGTCGTCGTCGTTCTGCTGTTGATTGCGTTTCTAGTCGCGAGCGGGATTGTATCTTGCGCTAATGGACTTTTGTTGGTTGCGACTGGCTCTGACTGGTTCCGGTGGTCTTCGCTACAAGGTGTGGTGTTG
This sequence comes from Rubripirellula sp., assembly GCA_049889895.1. GTDB lineage: Bacteria > Planctomycetota > Planctomycetia > Pirellulales > Pirellulaceae > Rubripirellula. Next base: position 30,964 of record JBMHCO010000036.1, on the reverse strand, counting down.
ATGGTTTTAAGAGTCTTTCCCACTGCAATCGTTACCACCTTAGCTTGGGGCCTAATCGGTGGTGTTTACCTGCTGCTGCGCAAGGACACCTGCGAACACGAAATTGAAGATGTTTGGGTGCCGACCCTTGATGATTCAATTGTCTTAAAAGAGCTGAGCGAATTGCCAGAATTGAATGTGATTGATGATGAAGGCTCGCAATGAGCCTTATCGCGTACCTGGGGTTGTGCAGGCTTTTTTCTCTAGCTCGGATGGAAGATAGATGGAAGAACGGCAGGGGATACATCCAACGCGTGACTTGGATCAGGCAAATCTAGTGACGGTTGCCAAGCGACAATGTGAAGCATCAGCGTCCGTCCTTGTGTCCGTTCTGCAAGATGAGGGGATTCGCGCCATTGCTACAGGCGGCTACACGGCGGGATTCCGAGCGGAAGCACCCGGAGTCGTGCGAGTGCTTACGTTTGAAGCCGATGCAGAGCGTGCGCGAGAGATTATTTCCGAAATTGAAGAGGAGATTCGCCAGAATCAGAATCTTGCTGATGGTGCATAGAGTGCGAGAAATGGCTTGACTTGTCGTCCAGATTTCTCGTGAAGGTGATTAGTCAATGTCACGCTATTGAGAGTCAGTTGCTATTGCTGCGTCCAATAACGGAACGCTCGCATGGTCTGCCGAGCAGCCTCTTCTGGATCTGGAAAAGGGAATGCCTCTGCACATAAATAGCCTTCATAGTTAATCTCACGCAGTGCATCGATGATCGGGCCAAATGACATGTGTCCCAGGCCAACCGGGCGCCGGTTGCTGTCGACGAAGTGAATATGGCCAACCCACTTTCCGCCATCGCGAAGTGCCTGAGCAACATCTGATTCTTCGATGTTCATGTGGAATAGATCACACAGCAGTCGAACATTTTCCGTTGATAGGCTCTCTAAAAGATCAACGCCGGCTTTGACCGTGCAGCACTGTTTCGTCTCGTAGCGATTGAGGGGTTCATAGATCAGGGGAACATCGTATTTGGCAGCCTGCGCTGCACCATCTTCTAATGCTTCGGCGAGGAATTTGAGCGATTCGTCGATGTTTCCCGTGTGCCCACTTGGGCCTTGCATGGAGCCAATGATGGCTGCGGCGCCGAAGGTTCCAGCCAAGTCAACGATGCTTCTCACGAAGGCCTGTGCCTGCTGGCGTTTGGTGGGATCAGGGTCGGCGAGCTGTAGACGATGTTTTACCCAGCCCGCCCCTGTGCCCAGTGCGGCAAGTTTCATCCCAGACTGATCAAGCAATTTACCGAGTTGGTCTGCATCGATCGCTTCGGGGCCAGGTGCGAAGATTTCAACGGCGTCATAACCGAGTTGTGCAGCAAAGTCGATTGATTTTTCTAGTCCATCCCAAAGGACAAAGGGGCCACCGCGGGCTTCTTTAACAAGGCTGATGGTGATGCAGGATTTCATGGCTTAGGTTTTGATGAATGATGTGAGGGTTAGCGTGAATGGCTAAATATTGGTCGCCACTCGCAGAGTGTGGTGTCGGCAAGTGATTAGCCGTCATTGTTTAGCCGTCATTATTTTCTGGGCGGCCTTCGACGTAGACCCAATTATGAATTGGTTTGAGGATCTCTTTGACTTCTGAGACAAGTTGTTCATCCATTGGCTCTTCGAGCCAGTCACACCATTGATTGACACGATCGGGATTCGCTGATCCGGTTACGCAACTTGAGAATTCAGGATTTGCTACCGAGTATTGAAGGGCAAGCTTTGCGATATCACTACCTCGTTCCCTGACGTGGGCTGCGGCTTTCGCCGCCACTTCACGCACCTCGTCGGTCGCCTTGTGCCAAACCGGCAGTGCGAGATTAGTCAATAGTCGAGCAGAGAAAGGTGCGGCATTGATGAGTCCAACATTCTTTTCGCGGCACGGCTCGATCAGCGAGAGTGCCATGTCATTTTGAAGCGTGTAATGGTTGTAGGTCAGGACGACATCAAGCTCGCTCCGCTGGAGCATTTCCGTGAAGATCTTCATTGGATATCCACTCACTCCAATGAAGCGAACTTTTCCTTTCGCAACCTGTTCACGTAGGGCTGGGATGGTTTCATTGACGACCTGATCAAGGTCGACAAATTCGATGTCATGGCAAAACATGATGTCGATATGATCGATCTGCATTCGTTCAAGAGAAATGTCAACGCTCTCTTCTACGCGGCGAGCACTAAAGTCAAAATGCTGCGGTGCGTAACGGCCTAGCTTTGAGCTCAGGATGTAGGAGTCCCTCGGGATCTGCGGTAACACTCGCCCCAACATGACTTCGCTCATGCCCCTGCCGTAGTAGGCAGCCGTGTCGATGTAGTTCATGCCTCGGTCAAGGGCAATGTTCACACAACGCAATGCTTCATCAACATCGATCGGCCGAAACTCAGCGCCGATCGATGAGGCTCCAAAGCCTAGGACTGATAGTTCTAGTCCTGTTCCGTTCAGTGGGCGTCTTTCCATCTGCCTTGCTTTTTAATGGTTGAGTCAAAGAGTCGAGAAATTGCGATCGTCTTTTGCACGCTATGAATTCGTGGTGGCGATGCTCTTTTGAGAGCTTAACAAAACTGAAATGTTTTATGTAGCGGACGCGGTTATTTGTGAATGATTAGGAGCCAGCCGCGGGAGGGTTCTGGAAATCAATCTTGCTTTGCGGCTTTGCCTGTCAACTGCGAGATCAGGCCGTGCTACAATCCGCCGGACAATTATTATTACCGCGACGCTCGATTTTCGTCGTTCATGCAAGAAATGATAAAAGAGTTCTTCGGATGATGCCCACTTCTTTAGTTCGGATTTGTTTTCGTGCTTTCGCCATCGTCGTTGTGCTGGTTGTTCCCACGCAGTTTCTTGTAGCAGACGGATCGTCGGGGGCGAGCAACGCATCAACTCATGCCACGCATGAAGCGTTTGCAAACTCAGGATTTAAAGGTGGTTTTATTGTTCACCTGGGTGCGGCTAGTTCGTCCCAGACGCTGGCTCTACGCAATCAGTTTGCAACCCAAATCCACGCTCTCGTGTCAGAATCGGATCGGCTTTCCGGCTTCCGTGACGAGATTATCGAACAAGGCGTTTACGGGGATGTTTCGGCTGATCATTTTAATGGCGATGAATTGCCGTATATCGATAACCTGGTCAACCTCTTAGTTGCTGAAGATCTGGGTGAAGTACCGCTGGCTGAGGTTCTCCGTGTGTTGGTGCCTCAGGGTGTAGCGATGATCAAGCGAGGCGATAGCTGGGAGAAAGTGGTTAAGCCACGCCCCGAAGAAATTGATGAATGGTCCCACTACCTTCATGATGCAACCGGAAACTCGGTTGCTCACGATGACGTTGTCGGTCCTCCGCGACACCTGCAGTGGGTCGGTAGCCCACGATGGTCGCGTCACCATGATCGGATGGCGAGCATGAGTGCATTGGTCTCGACCGCGGGACGCATGTTCTATGTGATGGACGAGGGAAGCCGAGTCTCAATACAACTTCCGCCAAAGTGGAAGCTCATCGCTCGGGACGCTTTTAATGGAAGTGTTCTCTGGAAGCGAGATATTCCTGATTGGCAAAGCCACCTTTGGCCGCTCAAGAGTGGGCCGACGCAACTCTCGCGACGGTTGGTCTCAACAGATGACGAGGTGTTTATCACCTTGGGGTACAACGCTCCACTCACCGCACTTGATGCTGTCACTGGTGAAACATTGAGAACGTATGCGGGGAGTGATGCAACCGAAGAGGTGATTCATACGGGTGAAAAACTGTTTCTCGTTGTTCGCAAAGGTGTCGCGGAGCTCCAAAATTACAAGCCACTCAACGGAACCGTTGGCGATCAAGCAGATGTTCGCCAGCGCTTTTTTTGGAACGAAGAGCCACGGGTCGTGATGGCCTTTGATGTGGAAACCGCAGAGTTGTTGTGGTCGCGTCAGACGCGAGTTTCTCCGCTGACGTTGTGTGCGGATGAGCAGAGGGTCTACTTGCACGACGGCAATCAGTTGGTGAGCTTGGATCAGGAAAGTGGCGAGTTGGCTTGGCAATCGGATCCGGTTACTCGGCGTGAATCGTTCACCTTTAATTTTGGGCCACGTCTCGTGATTCATGAAGATGTGGTGCTGTATTCAGGCGGCGACGGGAAGATGCGGAGTCTGGATTCCAAAACGGGTGAGGTGCTTTGGCAGTCCAGTTTCCCCAACAGCGGATATCAATCTCCGCAAGACCTGATGGTCATGGATGGTCTGGTTTGGGTTGCTCCTCTCACCTCGGGTAAAGATTCTGGGGTCTATACCGGTCGTGATCCACGTACGGGTGAGGTGAAGAAAGAATTTGCGCCCGATGTCGATACCTATTGGTTTCATCACAGATGCTATATCGCGAAGGCTACTGATAATTTCTTGATGCCAAGTCGGACGGGGATTGAATTTGTGGATCCCGATCAGGAGCATTGGGATATCCATCACTGGGTTCGCGGAGGTTGCCTCTATGGCGTCATGCCATGTAATGGACTCACCTATGCCCCGCCTCATAACTGTGCGTGTTACCCAGAAGCGAAATTGTTTGGCTTCAATGCGTTAGCACCCTCCGCGCCTACTCGCCCAGTACCCACCGAGGTCCCGGAACAAGGGCGTCTGGAAAAAGGGGGGGCTTATGGAGAAAGCTTGGTTCAGGAAGATGAGGTGGCTCGTTTCAATGATTGGCCGACCTACCGACATGATGCGTCTCGAAGCGGAACAACGGGTAAGCCTGTCAACGCGAAAATTGGAGCTGAGTGGGACGTAAAATTGGGTGGACGATTGACGGCACCGGTGGTTTCTGACGGACTCGTTTATGTTGCTCAGACTGACCAGCATCGGATCGTGGCGATCGATCAAAAGACGGGGCAGGTTGCATGGAGCCATACCATTGGCGGTCGAATTGATTCGCCGCCGACCGTGCGTCATGGGCGTGTGGTCTTTGGTGGTGCAGACGGGTGGGTCTATTGCCTGACAACGCAGGGCAATTTGGTTTGGCGGTACCGCGCTGCACCCCTTGATCGTCGATCCATGGCATTCGAACAGTTGGAGTCTTTGTGGCCAGTTCACGGAAGTGTTCTGGTTCACGAAGGCGTTGTGTATTGCGTGGCCGGTCGTTCCATCTTCCTTGATGGTGGACTCAGGATGTTGGCACTCGATTTGGAGACAGGTGAGAAGCGGTTTGAGACTTTGATGGATGAGACGAATCCAGAGACTGGCAATAACATTCAGGAAAAGTTGCAGGTGTTGCAGATGCCAGTCGGTTTGCCGGATATTCTCTCAACCGACGGCAGGCACCTCTACATGAAGTCACAGAAGTTCGATTTCGAGGGGAATCGATTAGAGATCGGACCCAACTCGGGCGACTTCGCGACCCAGGCATCCAAGCAACGCGGTGAAGATGCTCATTTGTTTGCACCCATGGGATTCTTGGATGAGAGTTGGTTCCACCGATCTTATTGGGTCATGGGGCAAAGTTTTGCTGGTGGTCATGGCGGGTATTACCAAGCCGGTCGGTTTGCTCCGTCCGGCCGTTTGCTAGTGCATGGTAACGGTTATGTTTTTGGTTATGGACGCAAACCAGAGTACCTGCGGTGGACCACAACACTGGAACATCAGTTGTTTGCTGCGGAGCCGAATCCACCCGAGATTCCCGAAGGTTTTGGGAAACGAGGCGGGAACGCGGGGCCGGCCGGCTCGTTTGCTGCGTTCGGTAAACCAGTCACCCTCAACCCTGCGGGTAAAGCGTTCACGGTCGAAGCCTGGGTAACGACCACGCGAGCACAGGGTGTGATCGTTGCCAGAGGTGGACCTGCAGATGGATTCGCATTATCGCTTGAGGCTGGACGTCTTCGGTTTGACATTCGTGCCGATTCAAAGTTGAGCTCCGTTGTGGCGCCAAAATCGATGATCGGAGGATGGCATCACATTGCAGGAGTCCTTGATCCACAACTCGGTATGCAGCTTTACGTAGACGGAGAATTAGTCGGCGAAGGAAAGGCGTCCGGGTTCATCTCCCAAGATCCCGCGCAAGGCTTGGAAATCGCGACCGATGCAGGATCTTACGTCGGTGACTACAACGCTCCTCAATTCGTAGGAATTGTTGATGAACTGAGGCTGTACTTTCACGAGGCGACCGAAGAGCAGATTGCGAATCGATTTCGCGATGGATCCGAGATTGCAGCAGACGCAGTTCTTGCCGTTAGTTTTGACGATGGAACGGCAAGGGATCACTCTACCTTCCGCCACAATGGAACCGTCGAGAACGCCAAGCTGGTGGATGGGAAATATGGAAAGGCTTTGCAATTCCTCGCCGCAAAAGGTGGCCGAAAACCGGCTCCTAAAACATCCAATAGCCTCGTGGATCCTAAGTGGACTCAAGATGTAACGATCTATGTGCGAGGTATGGTGCTTGCCGGTAAGAATCTGTTCATCGTTGGGCCACCGGACATTATCAACGAAGAAGATACTTTCAAGCAGCTCTCTGAGAGCGACCCACAAGTTCAGGATCTCCTTGCCAAACAAGATCAGGTTTTGCTTGGTTCTCAGGGTTCGCGTCTCCTGTCCGTCAATATTGACACCGGACAGGTGGAGAATGAAGTTGATTTGCGGGATCTACCGACTTGGGATGGTTTAGCGGGAGCAGATGGGCATCTGTTTTTGACAACCCTCGAAGGCTCGGTCATTTGTTTTGGAGAGTCAGGTCTTTAGGCGGTTACCGAGCGACTGGTGGATGGTCGCTTGATGCCTGCTTGCGCGACTTTAACGTATGACCGTTTAATCAATTCTTGGGTCCGATTGGATCTGCTTAGTAAATCTGAGCTTCAGCAAGTTACCTCAGCGAAGGTGCTAAGAAATGTCGAACCGCATTTTCTTGATGGCGATGATCACGATGGTCGGATCCATTGCATTGGCCTGTAACATTCCTGTGTTTCGCTATGCACTGGAGCGTTGGCATCCTGACCCATGTGAGATTCTCGTCTTTCATCAACAGGATCTTTCCGCCTCTGAGAAGAATGTGTTGCAAGGCGTTTTGCCAACGCGTGTTGGAGGAAGTTTTGTCAAGCGATACGTAGAACCGGCGCAGTCTCTTGGAGAGGTGAAATTCGTTAACACAACGGAGATGGCGGCAGATCTAAGATCTTTGTGGGAACAGCGAAAAGGTGATGCAAAGGTTGATATGCCTTATGTGATGGTTCGTGGGGATGTGGGGCCTTTGACTCAGTTCCCACTATGGAACGGGTCGTTAGCGGAGCTTGGGCAAAGCAGAGTCTTTCAATCTCCAGCGAGAAAAGAGCTGTGTCGTCGATTAGTGGCTGGCGATGCGGTGATCTGGCTATTGATTGCTGGTGCGGATGAGGAAGCTACAGATCAGGCGAGAAAACAATTAGCGGAGGAATTGCCCCGCTTGTCGAAGCAAATCAATCTTCCTGAGGGAATTGGCTTACCGGGTTCAGAGCTTTATTCAGAGGTGCCACTGTTAGTCCAATTTAGTCAGCTGGAAATTGATCGCGATGATGACAAAGAGGCATTTCTAATCAATCTCTTCTCTTCCATTCGACCAGAGGAGACGGCAAGAGGCGAACCGTTAGTCGTACCTGTTTTTGGGCGTGGCAGAGCCTTGGAAGTAATCCCCGCGAGTGCCCTCAACTCACAGTTGATGATGGATCTAACGCTGTTTCTAAGTGGAGCGTGTTCCTGTCAGGTGAAAGATCAAAATCCAGGGTTTGATTTGCTGATTGATCACGACTGGAATCAGGACTTATTTGCATCCGGTGACGAGCCCCCACCGGCAAAGTCGATCAAACAAGGTCGTGGTTCAGGCCAAACCCCTGCACCGCAATTGCTCGATATACCACCAGGGCGATGAGAGTGGTTAGACTGAGTGTTGACGATTAGTTTTTGATAAATCATTCCCTTTGGCGAGCGTTGTTTAGCCAACCGATTGAAGTGTAGGTGTTGAGATGCCACGAATCGCTGTTTTCTTAGCTGGTTCGTTACTTGCGTTGACTTTGATGCTTGTGATGCTGGGTCGATCGACCAATCCGGTTAGTCAGTCGGATGATCTGCGTGAAGAGGCAGGGGCGCTAGCAAATTCTCCGCTGATGTTGTTTTGTGCAGCGAGTAACCGAGCTGTGATGGAGAAAGTGGTCGCGGACTATGCGGATGAATTCGGTCGGCAAATAGACGTGCAGTATGGGCCATCACAAACTCTTTTGTCACAGATGGAAGTCAGTCAAGTTGGGGACCTATACCTGCCCGCAGATGATAGTTACCTCTTAATGGCTCAGGACAAAGGATTGGTTCAAGAGATATTGCCGATTGCAAAGATGCAGGGTGTGATCGCAATTAAGTCGGGGAATCCGAAGTCGATCCAAACCTTCGATGACCTACTCGATGATCAGGTTCGATTGGTACAGGCTGATCCCGATGCTGCTGCAATTGGCAAGGTCACTCGCCGAATTCTCACGGCGACCGGTCAGTGGGAGGCACTGAAGTCAGCGACGACCGCGTTTCGGACAACGGTTACCGAGGCGGCTAATGACGTTGTTGTTGGTGCCGCCGACGCTGCCATTGTTTATGACGCAGTATTACACACTTATCCAGACTTGGAATTTGTTGAGATTGCTGAATTGGAGCCCACTTCATCCCAGATCTCCGTGGGAGTGATTCGTTCTACTGACCGAGCGGCTGACGCTTTGCACTTTGCACGATACCTCTCGGCCAAAGATCGAGGTCTGAAGCGGTATCAGGAGTTTGGGTTTCGCGTAGCCGGTGGTGATCGGTGGAGTGATGTTCCGCAACTGCGGTTGTTTGCCGGTTCCATGTTGAGACCTGCCATCGAAGAAACGATTGCGGCGTTTGAGAAACGCGAAGGTGTGGTAGTCGATACCGTTTACAACGGGTGTGGGATTCTGGTTGCACAGATGAAGTCGGGGCAAGTACCCGACGCCTACTTTGCATGCGATAAGGAATTCATGGAACAGGTGCCGGAACTTTTTCCCACGCCAATAGATGTTTCCCAGAACGAACTCGTGATTGCCGTTCAAAAAGGGAATCCACATCAGATCGCATCGCTTCGAGACCTAACCAAAGAAGGCTTGCGAGTTGGGATTGGTCATGAGAAGCAATGTGCGATGGGTTGGTTGACGCAGAACACTTTCAAAGAAGGTGGAGTGCAGCAAGAAGTGATGGAAAACGTGACCGTTCAAAGCCCAACGGGAGACATGCTGGTCAATCAGATGCGGTCCGGTTCACTCGATGCTGCAGTGGTCTATTTGAGTAATACAGCGGGCTCGGGCGATGTACTTGATGCTGTTCGCATTCAAGGCTTGGAATGCAGTATCGCAGTTCAGCCTTACGCTGTTGCTCCAACTTCCGAGAATGGACAGACGGCGAGTCGACTATTCGAGCAGATCTGTGATGCAGAATCACAAGAGGCGTTCACAGCCGAGGGGTTTGGGTGGGTCCGGTCGTCTGGGGCGTCGAACGAATGAATGATGCTCGGCAGGTTTCGGCACCAACTTCGCAGGATTCTCAAACAAACCGAGGTTCGCTGATTGCGGGCCACCGGCGTCGATCGGATGTACCGTTTTTCGTCGTGATGGGCGGGATTTCCTCGTGCTTCGTTTTGCTCATCGTTTTGCTGTTATTAGCTGATCTGCGTTTCGCTTCACTGGCTGAATTTAAAGAGGCTTTGTTTAAGCCGGAGATACAGTTTGCATTTCAGTTGACAATCCTGTCTTGCACGGTTGCAGCATTGCTGTCCATTTGGGTTGCTACCCCCCTGGGATACCTTCTGTCCCGATATCGTTTTCCGGGGCGAACGTTGATCGATACGATTGTCGATATCCCAATCGTGCTTCCGCCGCTGGTTCTTGGTTTGAGTTTATTGATCCTCTTTCATCAGCCATTTTTTGGATGGGAGATCGAGGCATGGTTGCGGGATACGATTGGATTTCCGGTTACCTACCGTTGGCCAGCGGTTGTCTTGGCACAGTTCAGCGTTGCATGTGCGTTCGCAGTCCGCACGATGAGGGTTACTTTTGATCAGATTGACCCCCGAGCTGAGAATGTTGCTCGGACACTCGGATGTTCGCGGGGACAGGCGTTTCTGCAGATCGCCTTTCCTCAGGCGTGGCGAGGCATGATTGCTGCAACCACAATCGCTTGGGCTCGTGCTTTGGGTGAGTTTGGTCCGATTCTAGTTTTTGCGGGCGCCACCCGAATGCGGACTGAAGTTCTCTCGACGACCGTTTTCTTGGAACTGAGTATTGGTAATCTCGATGCAGCGGTTGCGGTTTCACTTCTGATGGTTGCGATGGCGGTCGTTGTATTGGTTGTCTTACGTTTGCTCGGAACGGGGTTAACGTCATGATTGAACTGCAAGCGATCAGTTTGCGAGCGGGTCAGTTTTCACTCGATCAGGTCAGTTTCAAAATTGAGTCGGGTCGCTACGCCGTCTTGATGGGAAAGACCGGTCGTGGCAAGACAACCATTCTGGAGGCAATTTGCGGTCTTCGTCGTGTGGTGGCGGGCAAGATTTTCATTCACGGCACAGAAGTGACTCATTGGTTACCTGCTGAGCGCGGGGTGGGCTATGTCCCGCAGGATTTAGCGCTTTTTCCAACGTACACGGTCCGTGGTCACTTGGAGTTTGCATTGAAACTCCGAAGGTGGTCACGTCCAAAGATTGATGAACGAACAGATGAATTAGCTGAACAATTGGGCGTGACGCATCTATTGAATCGAACGATCGATGGATTGAGCGGTGGAGAGTCACAGCGGGTGGCTTTGGGGCGCGCGTTGTCCTTTTACCCTTCGGTTCTTCTACTAGATGAGCCCCTTAGTGCCCTCGATGCGGATACTCGATGGGAGATGCAAGGTTTGTTGAAATCACTTACTGATGCCCATAACGTGACAACCCTTCACATCACACACAACCAAGAAGAGGCTGCCGCACTAGCCGATGTTTCGTACCAACTTCGTGAGGGCAGGGTCGAGCACTTGGAATCACACCGCGATGAGGCAGCGTCACAATGAAGATCTGGATCGATGCTGATGCCGCCCCTCGCGATGTTAAGGAAGTCGTCTTTCGAGCCGCGAAGCGACTGAGTGTTGAAGCGGTACTTGTCGCGAACCAGCGCATTTCGATTCCTGCAAACGCAACAACGGTGACGATGGTGACCGTTCGTGAGGGTGCGAACGTTGCAGATCGTTACATCGTGATGAACAGCAAGCCGGGTGATCTTGTGGTCACTGCCGATATCCCTTTGGCCGCTTTGCTCGTTGAGAAACACGTCGATGTGATTGACCCTCGCGGTGAGGCATATGATGCCAACAATATTGCGAGTCGGTTGTCGATGAGAGATTTTATGGATCAAATGCGAGGCGCTGGAATGAACACCGAAGGTAGCCGTCCTTATGGTGATCGCGATAAACAAGCGTTTGCGAATACCTTTGATCGACTGCTGACACGTCTTTTAAAACGGGCGCAGACGGATTCGTAGAGTGAATCCGTGGATGGTGCTTAGGCTTGCGAGAATGGCAAAAAGAAACCCCGCATCTCTGCGAGGTTTTCTACTTTACACTTTTCATATCCAACTGACCGCTACGGGTTTGCTACCGGTGAATGCGGCTGACTGCTCTCAGAATCATTTTGATTCAGTAGCGGTTTCAGCAGTCGCAGGTTCGGCAGTCTCCGCGTTTTCTGCATCTTGGCTATCGGTCTTTTCCTTAGTAGCCTCCGGCGTTTCTGTGGCCTCCGGTGTTTCTGTGGCTTGATCCGATGCGTCTTTTGCTTCCTGATCTGCGTTTGCGATGGCGATGAGTTGTTCAGGTGTCGGTCGAACTGGGAACTCGCCACTTGCTAGGCCACGGTCAACAATCCAGATATTTCGGAATCGAACTGGGTCCCCGTGATTCTGGATTTTAATGGGAAGAAGAAGCGGTTCTTCCTGCTTTCCTGCACCCGTCTTGTTTGGCAGAGCGACATCATCCTGAACTTTGACTCCATTTACCCATGATGTGATGCGGGCATCACGAATTTTGGTGCCATCGGCCGCCCATCGCGGTGCGGTGAAGTGCACGTCATAGGTTTGCCAAGTCAACGGCGGAAACGCCATGTTGAAGTCGGGAACTTTGAAACGATAAAGCGCTCCGAGTCCGTCAAATACAGGTTCGGTGGCAAATGAATCGAGCACTTGGCACTCATAGCGACTCTGCAGGTAAAGTCCGCTGTTTCCGCGAGACTGACCATCTGCTTGAGGCATGTATGGGATTTTAAACTCGACGTGCAGATTGAAGTCTTGGAACATCGGCTTAATGTCAGCACCTTCCATGAGAAGGCCGTCTTCAGAGATCTGTGCGTTACTGAATTGGTCGACATTGGTACCGTCAAACAGAACCGTCGCGCCCTCGGGTGCCTGAGCCCCTAGGGTCGGGCTGACCCGATGCGTCCTGGCAAGTTTGCCAACCTGTTCGCCCTTTCGATTGACCAGAAGACAATGCTCTTTTTCGACAAAGATTGCCCAAGGGCCGCCCGACAAAACAACGAAATCCTCCGAACGCTGACCGATCATTCGCATTGGTTTTGATTCGTGACCTTCTTGGCCGGGAAGGCCACCCAAGAAAGATAATGCTTCAAAAGATCCGTGGCCGACATGGCGAATCTGTAGGCCCAATGGTCGTACGGTATCGCCATCTGTTTTGATGTCGCCTAGAAACTCACCCATCAGGGGGAAGTTGGCGTCATTTTCAGGTGCAGACGTGAACGCGGGGCCTTTACCCTTACCGTCCGCAGCATCAACGAAGGATGCTGGAGTAGCGAGCAGGGCGGAAGATAATACAACGGAACTGATCGTTCGAAGCATGGGAATCCTTTGGAGACGCGTTTTAGTTGGCGTGCGGATGGGGGGCCTAGTGGGGGTGAAATCGCAATGATTTTCGACTTTTTAGAACTTCTCCAACTTTAATCAGTCTGCAGATAAAAACCAGCAAGCGATCTCTAATTGGTGAACCTGTTATTATAGAACGCAAAATGGCGATTCCCGGCTGTTCTGATGGGATCCCAAGGGCTGTACGTTCAGGAGAGAGGATTGTGGCTCAGCGTATTTCTGTTTTGTCGATTGTTCTGATTTTGTTGAGTCAAGTGACGTTATCTGCGGCTGATTCACGACCCAATATCGTCTTCATTTTCTCAGACGATCACTGTGAGCAGGCGATTAGCGCTTACGACCCTTCTCGGATCACAACACCGAATCTGGATCGTATCGCCAACGAAGGGATGCGATTTAATCGCTGTTATGTCACCAATTCGATTTGTGGTCCGAGCCGAGCGGTGATCCAAACCGGAAAATACAGCCACATCAATGGATTCAAAACCAATCGTGATCGCTTCAACGGTGATCAGCAAACCTTTCCTAAGCTGCTTCAAGCAGCAGGTTATCAAACCGCCATTGTTGGTAAGTGGCACTTGGTCAGTACTCCGCAGGGATATGACTACTATGACGTCCTGAAAGGACAGGGTCCGTACTACAACCCACCGATGATCACCGCGGGTGAGGCTGGTAAGCCCGTAACCAGAAAACATACGGGCTACACGACTGATATCATCACCAACAAGATGCTGGATTGGCTCAAAAACCATCGTGACGGTGATCGCCCCTTCATGGTCATGTTCCAACACAAAGCACCGCATCGTAACTGGATGCCCGGTCCGAAATATTTGAATTGGTTGGATGATGTCACCATCCCCGAACCGGAAACTCTATGGGACGACTACTCTGGACGTACTCGATCTGCGTCACGTCAGCAAATGACGATCCGCGCTCATCTAACCGATCGTGACTTGAAGTTGCAGGGTTACGGAACGATGAACGCTGAACAGATCAAGGTTTGGGATGCTGCTTACGGTCCCAAGAATGAAGCGTTCTTAAAAGTTCGTGATCAGATGACTGAAACAGAGTTGGTCAAATGGAAGTACCAGCGTTATGTGAAAGACTACCTAAGGTGTGTTAAGAGTGTTGATGATGGTGTGGGGCGTGTGTTGGACTACCTTGATGAATCGGGACTAGCCGATAATACCGTCGTCATTTACGCATCGGATCAAGGATGGTATTTAGGTGAACATGGTTGGTACGATAAACGTTGGATGTATGAGGAGTCACTGAAGACTCCGCTAATGGTGCGATGGCCTGGGACAGTAAAAGCCGGTTCTGTGAACGAGGATATCGTTTCGAATCTTGATTTTGCGGAGACCTTCTTAGAGATTGCAGGCGTTGAGATTCCTAGTGATATGCAGGGGCGAAGCTTGGTCCCCATCCTCAATGGTAAAACACCTGATGACTGGCGGCAGCAGTTTTACTACCACTACTACGAGAATCCCGGTGCCCACAATGTTGCTCGTCACTACGGGATTACGAATGGACGGCACAAGCTGATCCATTTCTATGCGCTAGAGGGGCAGGAACTCGATGATTGGGAATTATTTGATCTCGAATCAGACCCCAATGAATTGAAGAGTGTTTATGGGAGTCCGCAGTATGCAGCCATTCAGTCTCAACTCACCGTTGAGTTGGCTCGAATGAGAGAGCAATATCAAGTCGATGCTGACAAGAATATTAAGCCACAGCCAAAAAGAAACACTCGCTGAGCATTAAGGGTTCTTCACATTTGGCGTTTTCGTCGGTGAGTTTTTGCGAGCCGGTTTCGGTGTTAGGCGTGAAGCATATTCCCAGCGATTTTTCCACTCATCAAAGTGGTGACGGTAAACGTCCATGTCGGTCCAGAAACGTGGTTCAGGATCACCAGGTAGTAGTTTTCCTTCTGGGTAATCGCGGCCTTGGACGCTAAGTTCAACACCGCGATTCCACTCCTCGAACGCTTCAATCATCTGAGCCAATTTTTGTGGCTGACTTGACGCGAGGTTGTGTTTTTCAGCTGGATCTTCTTTCAAGTTATAGAGCTCAAAATCACCTTTTCCCATGTTTTGGTGAAGGAGTTTGTAATCGTTGTCAATCCACGCTGATCGCTGCAGATGTCGAAACGGAATCGGTTCTTGACGGTGCGTTATTTTGTTCTGCAATACTGGTAGCAGGCTCATCCCATCAAGTTGGAGAAGAGGGTTTGGATGTGTAAGCCCGGTGATTTCTAGAATCGTGGGGACAATATCCAGAACGCTCGCTGGATAAGAGGTGACGCGAGAAGATCCTTCTACCGCTGTTGGCCAATGGATGATGCCTGGAACACGAATCCCGCCTTCGAAGATGGTTCCTTTGTTTCCTCGCAGTGGACCTACGCTGCTTGGATTGATTCGGGGTAATCCGCCGTTGTCACTACAGAACCAAACCAATGTCTCTTGATCAAGATTTCTCTTCGACAACTCAGAAAAGAGTGTTCCAATGCTTCGGTCCATCGCGACTAGTTCACCATAGTGATGCTGCGACTTTACATCGAGGTGTGAAAAAGCTTGACGGTCCTGCTTGGACGCTTTCGCTGGATCGTGTGGTGAACCAAACCAGATGACGGAAAGAGTTGGCTGCGTTCGGTAGTTGTCATCAATGAACTGTATCGCTTCTTTGACAGTAATCTCGGATGAGTCACCGGTCATCGGCTCAAACGTTCCATTCCTACTGAGGATTGGATTCATATCAAAGAAATTCGTTACCGATGTCCAATGGTCGAATCCAAAATTCCCAGGTCCGTGGGAGTCCTCTTTGAGAATTGGAACACCGGGTCCCCGAATTCCATTGAGGTGCCATTTGCCAAAGTGCCCCGTGGCATACCCAGCACTGCCGAGGATGGTAGCGAGTGTGGTTTCTTGTTTTCTAAGTGCGTAACCATGGCTCTCAACACCTGTCCGGTCATTGGAGCGACCGGTTAGGACGCTTGCTCTCGTTGGTGAACACACGGGGGCACCGGCGTAAAAGCGATCAAAGCGAATTCCTCTACTGGCCATCTTGTCCAAGTTCGGAGTTTTTAGGACGGGGTGATCGTAGTACCCGGTTTGTGCCCAGCCCTGATCGTCCGCCATGACCAGAATGATGTGGGGTCGATCCGGCAGATCGACTGCTCTGGTGGCTTTTCCGGATAGAAACAAAGCCAGGATGATCAGTGCCAGGAACCCAGTGGTGTTGGATTGAGCAAGAGGTGATTGGGAGAGAGAGAGGTTTCGCACTTGAGGGCCAGTGTTCGTGGGTTCTAGATGCCGCCGCGGTAAGCGTGATCGGATGAAAGTAGAGTTATCAAGAGTTTACTAATTACTGACCATTCAATGGCGATTTGTTTTAGGGAGATCATCGACTACAGAGTGATTGCGACAGGATATACTATTGCGACAGTTATCTTACGCTAGGCTCACCGAGCCAATGCGATCGTCCAATCATTGAGGAACGCCATGCGTGTGTCGTCTATCCTAAGTCTTGTTGTCGCGTTTTTGACCACCGCAAGTTTTGCCGCTGAAAAGAACTCTCCAAATTTTGTCGCCAAACTGTTGCACGTCGATGCTAATGAGGGGATCGCATGTGGTGACCTTGACGGAGATGGTGTCAAGGATTTGGTTGCTGGGCGGAATTGGTACAAGGGTGGAGAATGGGCACCGCGTCCTCTACGAAATATTGAAGACTGGAATGGATACGTCCAAAGCAACGGCGATTATCTCTTTGATGTGAACGCCGACGGTCGCCTCGATGTGATTGCGGGATCTTTCATTCCAACGGAAGTGCATTGGTACGAGAATCCAGGCGAAGAAGCACTGCGACTTGGTAAACAGTGGACGCAGCACTTACTGGTTGATACCGGCAACTCCCGCAACGAAGGTCAGGTGATGCAGGATGTCGACGGTGATGGACGCCCCGAATGGTTGGTCAACAGCTGGGCAAAAGATGTGCCCGCCGTGATCTGGAGGCTTGTGGATCGTAAAGAAGCTGCCGAGAGCGGCGCCATGTTCGACTTGGTTCCACATCAGGTTGGTGAAAAAGGAAATGGTCACGGAATGGCGATTGGCGATATCAGTGGTGATGGTAAAGCTGACTTGCTTGTTGGGCAGGGTTGGTATGAACAGCCCGCTTCCGACCCGTGGTCAAAGCCGTGGACATTCCATGCAGACTGGGATTTGCACGCGAGTGTTCCGATGATTGTGGTCGACCTCGACGGTGATGGTGATGGTGATCTGATTCATGGGAGAGGCCATGATTACGGCCTGATTTGGTGGGAAAATGAAGGACGCGATGGTGATGGGAAAATTACTTGGTCAGAGCATATGATCGACAAAAGCTACAGCCAGCCACATACGCTTGCTTGGGCAGATGTTACCGGTGACGGTAAACCTGATTTGATCACCGGTAAAAGGTACTACGGTCACAATGGACGTGACCCCGGTGGTATGGAAATGCCGTGCCTGTACTACTATCAATGGGATGCCGCAAACAAATCATTCACTCGACACACGATCGAAGAAGGTCACGTTGGGTGCGGTTTGCAAATCGTAACCACCGATCTCAATCAGGATCAAAAAGTAGACATTGCTGTTGCAGGAAAAAGCGGCACGTATCTTCTACTTGCCGAGTAAGTTCTCGCTTCAATTAGATCCCTTGCCAAGGTTTCTTTGATCAAAAGGATGCGCGTCGTGGTTCAGGATTCATCACTCGTCTCAGAGCAACTTGCTGGTCTCACGTTACAGCAAGCGCAAGACGAAGTTGATCAGTGGATTAAGACCATTGGCGTGCGATACTTTGATGAAATGACCAACCTTGCTCAGCTAGTTGAAGAAGTAGGTGAGGTGGCAAGGATTCTCTCACGCACCTGTGGTGAGCAATCTTATAAAAAGGGGCAAGCTCCTGGTGATTTGGCGGATGAACTCGCAGACGTTTTGTTCGTGACAATCTGTTTGGCTAATCAGAGCGGGATCAATCTGACCGATGCATTCCATCGGAACCTTAAAAAGAAAACAGGACGCGACGCAGTCCGGCATCTGGAGAATCCAAAGCTGCGTGGTGAAGAAGACGGTGCGGAGCAAAGCCGAGGTAAAGATGGCCATGAAGTCTGTTAGCACGATCGGCTCGCGTGGGTCACATTCGATTATGAAACCACTCGTGTTGCTATGTTTCGTACTGCTTTTGGTTTCCGCAATCATTCATCAGCAGGCACTCGCGGATGATGCAAATTTAGCTGCCAAGAAAACGATACTATTTGCTGGTCAGTTAACCAGTGATTGGGAATGTCGAGACGGTGCGTGGATTGCAGATGCAGACGGTTCTTTGACTTGCCAGATGGAGGAGGTCACTCAAAAGAACGGTAAGAAACGCCAACGCGGGATGGGGTACATCTGGACTCGGAGTACGTATTCGGATTTTATCCTAGATTTTGAGTATAAACTCACAACAGCAGCCAATAGTGGTGTCTTCTTTCGGGCTGATCCAAGTAATCCTGTGCAGGGCGGATTTGAGATTCAGTTATTAGATGACATAGGAGTGCAAGAATCGGGAGTAACGCTTGATCCAAAAAAGCAAAACGCTGCGTTCTATGATTGCCAAGCACCCGCGAAAAATGCGGTAGCTCGTCGCGGAGAGTGGAATCATTTGCGTTTGATTTGTAGGGGTACTCTGATTCGTGTTGAATTGAATGGGGAAGTCGTCAATCAGTTTGATTTGCAACAGTGGGGACAGCCCGGCAGGAATCCCGATGGATCGGCAAACAAGTTTCAGGATGCTTTGGCGGAACGTCCCGACTCGGGGAGAATCGGTTTTCAGAATCATGGAAAACCAGTTTCATTTCGGAATGTCACGATTATCGACCTGAGTCAGTCATGAGCATGCCATAAGAGTCCCGTATTCTTTTTTGTTTGCGGTTGGCGAGCCACTCGCGTGTGAGAGAAGATGGCTGGTTAAAGACCGATTAACCGAGGTCTTTTAGCAGTAACTTGCTCGTAATTCTGCTCGATTCATAGATGACCGGTAGGCCGCTTCCGGGGTGTGTCCCGCCTCCCACTAGGTAGACACTCTCCAAGTCTTCAAATCGATTGTGGGGCCGTTGGTGAAGCATTTGGCCGAGGTTATGCGCTAGGTTGAAAGTGGCTCCGCGGTAAATTGCGTATTCATGCTGCCAGTCTGCTGGAGTGATGCAGTGTTCATATCGAATACGCTCACGGATATCTGACAATCCAATTGCAGAGAGAGCATCGAGAGTGATTTCGCGAAATCGACTCTTGTCTTTTTCCCAGTCAATATTGGGGTGTTGATGTGAGACCGGTACAAGAACGTACAATCCACTCTGTCCTGGTGGCGCAAGAGACTCATCGGTCACGACGGGATTTTGAACATAGAAAGATGGCTCTTCACTGAGCACATGCTCGTGCTCGATTTCCCGAAGATTCCGCTCGTAGTCTCGGCTGATATGAATGTTGTGATGTGGTAACTGATCATATCTTCCATCAAGTCCCAGATAGAGCATGTAAGTGCTGCATGAATATTTTTTGCGTTCGAGGTTTTCATCTTTCCACCTCCGCCGCTTCGCATTGGGAATATGTTTCTCCATCCAGTGAGCGAAATCTGCGTTGATGACAAAGGCATCCGCTTGATAGGTACATTGCTCGGTCGAGACAGCCGTGACTTTTTTTCCTTCCATCCTCACGTCAGTGACTGGCTCACTTAGATGGATCTTCACCCCCATTTCACGGGCGATTTCCGCCATTCGTTCGCTTACCGCCGCGCAACCACCGATGGGATGCCAAACACCGTATTCGTATTCCAAGAAAGAGAGGATGCTAAACAGGCTCGGACATTGAAAAGGCGACATGCCGAGGTACTTAGATTGAAATGCAAAGGCAATGACAAGTCGAGGATCAGAGAAGTAGCGTTCAAGTTCCTGCCCGAGGGATCGCAGTGGATGAAGGTGTGGGGCAGCAGCGAGGAGTGCGGGATTCAAGAGATCCAGCGTTGAGCAAAAAGGTGATTCAAGAATCGGGCGAAACTTGGCGAGTTTGACTCGATTGTCATCCATGTATCGTTTCAAAGCCCCAACGTCATCGGGGGAGAAAGTCCGGATCTGTTCGTCCATCTTTTGAAGATCGGCTGAACAATCCAGCTTTCCACCGGCTCCAAACGTTAGTCGATACTGTGGATCAAGACGTACCATGGGAACTTCCTTGAAAAGGTCGCGTCCCACGGAGTCAAAGATTTCAGCGAGAACTCGTGGATAGAGAAAAAAGGTTGGCCCGCAGTCAAACCTGAATCCATTGGCATTGATCGAGGAAGTACGACCACCGACTTGTTCTTTTCTCTCGAGAACAGTGACATCGCAATCGGCTTTGGCCAGTTGCATGGCGGTGGCGAGTCCACCCGGACCAGCACCCACAATCACTACTTTTTTCCGTTTACCGCTGCGGGAATTCATCGATGAAAATCCAGTCGGTTGAGCATTGGACAAAGTAGGGTCATTTGAAGCGATCACTGCCTGGGCGATTGACCGAGTTCCAGAGATGTTGGGGATGTCTTCTTCCTGGGCTCGGCTTTTTCAGCTCGGAGCTTTCTCGATCAATTCAATGGATCAAGAGTCAGTTATCTGATTCGATGCCGGCCTGTATTTCACCGCGCAGGATTTCGCTGATGCGAACATTCTGATCGCCGTTACTATTTTTAACTTCTGCACGATTGGCCAGCAGTTCCGCCCGTCTTATTGCTTCTCGCATCGAATCGACGTCTAGCGGAGATTTTGGAATGAAACCGGTTAGGGAACTCTTTGAAGGTTGGCGAATTGGATCGAGAATGTCTTCGAAATCGAAGGAGAAAACTTTGTGCTGTTTAACAGCGATTTTCACTCGCTGAACAGTCGCCAACGCCGCCTGTCGCTCACCATCATCGAACTCATCGGAGGCCCGAATGGATTGCTCGAGCGATTGCAGTTCACCCCACTGCAGGATTGGCAATTTCTGAAGCCGTTGCATGATCGCAGCAGATTGCCAATTTTCATATTGATTGGCTTTCATGTTTTCAGCGAGAACAGTCATCTCTTGAATCACCTCCTGCTTGCTGGTGGGATCAAGAAGGCTTTGCTCGAGCATTGGGATCAGCGATCCTTCGAGGGTTCGCACGGCCATTTCGGTTCGTTTACCAAAGATCACCCATGTCAAAAGGGCGCAGGTGATAAATCCGATGATGCCCATCAGGGCAGCCGCGGCGACCATGGCGGGCATGCAGCCGGGACCCTGATCGTCTTCTCGGGGATCAGTTTCAGAATCCTTGGTATCAGATCCGGAAATCGCGTCAGCATCACGCATGTTTTCACTCACGTGATCACCAGCGGGTTGGCTCGGTTCCGGCATTGGCATCATCGAACCGTCGGTACCATCAGATTCGGGAGTCAGTGCCAACTCCTGCTGGCCGAGATCTTCCGCCTGAGGGTCATCATTTGATTCCGGCTGGTTCATTGCTGCCTTGTTGGTTTTGGCTGAAGACTATTTAGTCTTTGAATTCAATTTTCAAGATTTTGAATTTCAATTTTCCAGCGGGTGCCTCGATCTCGGCGGTTTGCCCGACCTTGGCACCAATAAGTCCTTGGCCGAACGGGCTGGTCACCAAGACTTTACCGGCGTTGTAGTCTTCTTCTCCGGCACCCACTAAGGTGAATTCTTCCTCATCACCATACGCCAGATCTTCAACCGTCACGGTACACCCAAAAACAACTTCGTCTTTCGGAAGCGTGGATGGATCGACGATTGATGCGCGAGCGATCTTGTCCTTGAGCTCATTGATTTTGGCTTGCAGCATGCCCTGATTTTCCCGCTGCGCGTGATACTCAGCGTTCTCCTTCAGGTCACCTTCTTCTCTCGCCTCTGCGATCTTTGCGGTTACCAAAGGCATTTCTTGGTTTTCAAGACGATCAATCTCAGCTTTGATTTTGTTGTACCCATTTCGGGTCATCGGGACCGATTCAACCATGGCAAAAGCCCTTTCAAACTTCAATACACGCGTGAACGATGATACTTCCTTGAAACGCTCGCGAAATTGCGTCTCGTCTCCATCGGCTTGAGCAAAAAGAAAACCTTTCCCAGTTTCCGGGAAAGGTTTTTCCGATGCCTAGATTTTCACCACTTCTTAACAGGCTGTAAAGGCTTTCCACCGCACAAATGCTATCTCCACCGGTGATTTTGCGGTTTCTTTGCCCGTGCGGTGTGTTTTGCTCGAGTTACCCACTTGGTCAATAGCGGGTCGCTAGTGAGCCATGTCGGATGACGAAGGATCGTCCAGCTCCCCCGGACCGCCTTCGTGAGGTAACGAAATCTCTTCGTGCATCCAGCGATTCAGGTCGACTAATTTGCAGCGTTCCGAGCAAAACGGAGGCGAATCGGTTTCGTCGAGGTAGAAGCTGGTGCCGCACGTGCCGCAGTGCATCTTTGCGGTGTTGCGCATCTTGGCAGAATAGCGGGGGGCAGATATTTCTGAATGAGACATAAACAAACCTTAACTCAACGTGTTTGATGGATGTTCACCGCTCTCAATGTAGGTTTTACTTTGCTCACTGTCGATTCATGCCGCAAGTGTAAACCGAATGTTTTCCCACAGGGCCTGAGTTGAATCCGTCCGGTCTGACGACTTGAAGATAAAAGAAATGGCTGCGAGAGAGTTTGTAAGCCGGGTTCTGTCATTCGCATCAATTGATGACGAATGGGTGATCATTTATCTGTGCACGGCGATTGCTCGCCGCCTCAATTGCGACCTACCCGGGTGTCAGTCAGGGCGGACCGCCCTGCGCTAAACTTGCGTTTAGCCTTCACCCTGTTTGGTCTAGCTCCGGATGGGGTTTACCTAGCCGTCTAAGTCACCTTAAACGCTGGTGCGCTCTTACCGCACCGTTTCACCCTTACCACGCGTGCTGATCCATCGCATTGCGATTTCTTTACACCGTTCGGCGGTTTGCTTTCTGCTGCACTTTCCCTAATCTCGCGATCGGTCGACGTTATCGACCATCCCGTCCTGTGGAGCCCGGACTTTCCTCCAGTGGGACTAAGCCACCAGCGATCACCCCACTCACTCGCAAGCCAACCCAAAGAATGATCCATCCAACGCGACTTCACAAGGTGCAACCACTGGCAATGTGACGCAATGCTGGAATCCGTTTTGGTACTTTTTTCAGGTCGCGGATCGCGGCTTTGGGTCTGGATGCGATGGTTCATTCCCCGTCAAACCCGTTTTTTGTCCGACCGGTCGTTCTTTCGCTCTGAATCTGGATAATTAATGCCTCGGACGTTTTTCCAGCTAGCCCTCTTCTTGGCCCAGTCGTGTCGATCTCCAACGGTGACAATAGCGAAGACAGCACGCAGAGCGAACAGGATTCGCTTATTGCTGCGTCTTCACGTGGGGATTCGGAGCCGATTGCTGGTCTCAGGATCGCTTTGGTTGGTCGCTTTGGTGGCATGAATCAAAAGCAAGCCGCCAACGTCCTGCGTTCGTTCGATGCGACGGTGGTTGATCATGATGATTCAAATCTTGATTGGGTCGTGATTGGTGCCGAAGAATCGCCATTGGCCGAGGCGGATCTGCTCACTTCACGCATGCGTGATTCAGCCGCGCGGGGTGAAGTTGAAGTGGTTCACGAAACCGATCTGTGGCAGCGTCTAGGCTTGCTTGAAATCGAGCAGTCGATTCGTCGGTATCACACACCGGCCATGCTCGCTCATCTGCTAGGAGTTTCCGTTCATGTGATTCGACGTTGGCAGCGACGCGGTTTGATCACTCCGGTGCGTACTCTGCATCGCTTACCGTATTTTGATTTTCAGGAGGTAGCTACTGCTCGCAGACTTGCTCAGTGGATTGCGACAGGTGCGAGCCCGGAAGCGATTGAGAGGAGATTGGTTGAGCTTGTGGAGGTTCTGCCGGAACTCAAACGACCACTTGATCAACTATCGATTTTGGTCGAAGGCAGTCACGTTCTGTTGCGTGGTGGAGAGGGCCTAATTGAGCCGAACGGGCAATTACGATTCGACTTTGATTCACTCGATCAAAATACCAACGCAGATGCTGATGAACTGAACCAGAGTGGCGAGACGCGTTTAGCAATTTACGAAGAACCGCCAGATGTCGTTCCGTTTCGTTCCCCCGATGATCTCTTTTCAGATGATCTGCTTGATGCTGCTTTCGAAGCTGAAGAGGAAGGTGATTTAGGATTGGCAGTCGATTACTGTCATGCAATTTTGGCGAGAGACGGTCCACGCCCCGATATTGATTTTCAATTGGGCGAACTGCTTTACCGAGCGGGAGAGGTTGTTGCTGCGCGTGAGCGTTTTTATTCTGCCATCGAAACGGATCCAGATTTCGTTGAGGCAAGAATGGGTCTTGGTTGTGTACTTCAGGAAACAAGTCAAATCGATCTCGCTTTGGCTGCTTTTCGCGGAGCTTTGGAGCTGCACGAAGACTATTCCGAGGCACACTATCACCTAGCAAGTCTGCTGGATGAATTGGGGCAGCACCAGGAGGCTGAACAGCATTGGCAAAGATTCCTTGATCTTGCTCCAGAAAGCCCTTGGGCTCAGGAGGCAAGAGATCGCTTGCAGCATCGTCCTAAATGATCTGCAGCTTTTGGTCACTTTTGAATTCATTTGTGATTGAATCCAATTGCACACGAGTTGCGACTTAGGTGGTCTCGGCCGACCCTCTCAACGCTTCAAAAGCTTCTTGGGAATCTGTGGTGTCACACACCACAAGTCCGTCCCTGAGAACGACTTGACGCTTGGCGGATTTGGCGACTTCTGGATCATGAGTCACCAAGATAATGGTGATGTGATCCCGCTCGTTAAGCTCGCCGAAGAGTTGGATAACATCACGACTGGTTTTTGAATCCAAATTGCCAGTCGGCTCGTCTCCCAGGAGAATACTCGGTTCATTCACCAACGCGCGAGCCACCGCCACGCGTTGTTGCTGACCCCCACTGAGCTGTCCCGGGTGGTGGCTCTTTCGATCCCCGAGGCCTACTCGATCGAGCAACTTTGATGCGCGTTCACGCCGCTGAGAGCGACTCATTCCGCGCTGATAAAGAAGTGGTAGTTCAACATTTTCTAACGCCGAAGTTCGATTGAGCAGATTGAAGTTTTGAAAAACAAATCCAATCTGTTGGTTTCGGATTTGTGCCCGTTGATCGCGATTCATTGTCACGATTTCATGTCCGGCGAGGCGATAAGATCCGGATGTCGGACGGTCGAGGCATCCGAGCGTGTTCATCAGCGTTGACTTGCCACTTCCTGATGCACCGACTAACGCTACAAACTCACCACTGTGAATTTCTAAATCGACACCTCGCAACGCATCAACTTGGATTTCCTCGAGTTGATACGATTTCGTGACACCACGAATCGAGATCAGAGAGGAGTTGGATTGATCAGCTGCGTTGGCTCGGTCGTTAGCATCAGTTGGTGCGGTCATTGACAGAGTCGGAGCGGAGATTTGCGTCGAGGATATGGTGATTGATGGAAGTCTGTTAGCGTTATTTTGAAACGCTTGCTTCACTCAGGTTCGGGAATCCAACCCGATTGTAAAAAAAAACAGCTCCCGAGTTTAGCGGGAGCTGTTGGGTAGGTTGGGGTGGAAAGTGAACTTCACTCCCGATTTCATAGAATGAAGGCCTAGAGGTATTCGCGATTTTTCACGAGACCGGGCATCGGAATACTGTATTTGCCTTCAGCATTCGCTTGCAGAGGAGACGGAGAATCGAGGGTGAGGTTTTCGATCCCTGGGCCGAATTCATGGTCATGCTTCATGAATTGTTCCAAGGTGATCTCCTGTCCTGTATGTGCTGCCATGCGTCCCATGGAGGTCACGGCACTGGCCATCACACCTCGCTCAAGTTCGTTGTAGGGAAGATCCTCTCGAATCGCGTTGATGAGATCATTCCATTCAACTTGGTAGGGATTCTGAGTCTCTGGTTGAGGGTACTCCCATTTCAAGCGGCTATTGTCGAAGTTATGGCCTTCGAAGATTCTGGCTTTGGACGGCCAGTGAGACGCGGTCGAGATCACGGCGAGTCCTTTGGTGCCGTGTGCAAAACTTGCAAATTCGCGTTTGCAGCCTGGGATCGTTCGGCCATCAACAAGTAGTTTGGTGCCGTCGGCAAAGGTGTATTCGATCGAGTAAACATCAAAGTTTTGATCGACCGCGTCGCCACGATAGTGTCGTCCACCCGATGCAATTGCTTTGACTGGCCAAGAATTCTTCATCCAGCAAGATTCATCGATGTTGTGAATCAAGAAGTCACTGACTGCACCGCCGCTTAGCCACAGGAAGCCATGGAAATGCTTGATCTGGTACTGCAACTCGGGCAAACTGCCATCGTTTGGTGGAGCCGCGGCAGAGCCCGTTGGGCCAGCCATTCGGTAGGCTCGCATCATTGTGATGTCGCCGATTTCGCCACCCTGAATACGCTCAAACAATTCCTGTCGTGCTGGGCAATGGCGACACATTAAGCCCACAGCGACTTTCAAGTTTTTCTCCATCGCCGTCTTGTTCAGTTCAAGCATGCGAACCGAGGTTGGAGCGTCAATCGTGACCGGCTTCTCCATGAAGACGTTCAGACCCTTCTCAATTGCATACGAGAAGTGAACCCATCGGAATGCGGGAGGTGTTGCAAGAATCACAACATCACCTGGATCAAGAAGGTCCATCACTTTTTTGTATGCATCAAAGCCGATGAATTTATGTTCTTCAGGAACATCCACCTTTGATCCAACATCCTTGTTGCCGGATAGTGAAGCGTAGGTGCTGTTGAGATTTTTATCGAACACATCAGCGAGGCCAACAAGTTTTGGCCCATTTTCAACACTCAGGCAATTCAACGCGGCACCGGTACCTCGACCACCGCAGCCAATCAATACGACGCGAATTGAATTGTTTTCGGCTGCGTGAACACGTGGCGCTGCAGAGGCTAACAATGAACTTGCCGCGGCTGCTTTACCGGTGTTTTTCAAGAACTCTCGGCGGCTACCGGGCTGCTTGTTTTGGGTCATGTTGATTCCTGTGTTAGATGCACTGATTTATTTAAATGTAGATACAAGATCCGAGATTTGAGTTCGGCTTACTCTGCTGAACCTTACTCTTCAGGGTCTTTCTGTTCTGGCGCAGTCTTACCCCATTTTTGGGCTTTCTCTTCATCTGTGGGCTCGGTCAATGGTCGAACCACTCTGAAGCCAACGCTCAAAGCGTCGGTATGATACCAGATGCTTTGTGGCAACTGTGGATCTTGCTCTTTCCAGTCTTCGCTTGATGCTTTCCTCGCGGCACTACGCAGGCTCTCAGGATCTTCATCCCAGCCGCCTCCGCGAACCACCCGAGGATACAGTTGATCGGGAATGTTGAGCGGATTGGCAGTTCCTTTGGATTTCAGATAAAAATCCTCAGCGTATTGATCGAGTACCCACTCGGAGACATTGCCGTGCATATCATGCAGCCCCCAAGGATTTGGTTTTTTCTGACCGACTTCTTGGTACTGATCCTCGCTATTGTCGTAGTACCATGCGTATTCGCCAATCACCGAAGGGTCATCTCCGAATGAGTAGGCCGTCTTGGTTCCCGCGCGGCACGCGTACTCCCACTCTGCTTCGGTAGGCAGGCGATAATAGCGGCCTGTTTTTGCACTCAGCCATTCACAGTAGGTTCTAGCTGCATGCTGCGTCATGCATATCGCAGGATAGCTTCCTCGGCCCATTCCAAAGCTCATGTCTGTGTATTCTTCGGTGGGTTTGGAGACGCCATCGACCAATGCATCGCGAGGCGTTGCAGGAAGCGAAAGCATCTTTCTGCGTAGTTGATCCATTTGGTTTACCCACGCTTCATATTGATCCCAAGTGATCTCGCACTTGCCCATCCAAAAAGGATCGATTTTGACTTCGTGCGTGGGGCCTTCGTCATCGGCATTGCGATTGGCTTCGCCATTCGGACTTCCCATCACAAACGTACCTCCGGGAATCGGAAGCATCTCTATTTTGTATTCGGTGTGCTCGATCGGTTCCGAGTAAGGCTTCATTTCGCTTTCGCTGGAAGCGATCGCATCCGGCACCGGTAGGATGACTTCTGGGTCACGTTCGGCTGGCTTGGTTGCAGAACAAATCAAGTTGCTCGCCAAGCTGATCAGCAAGACGGCCGGGATGATCAAGCGATGCGTGGGGATGATCAAGCGTTGCATTGATGACTCAATCTGGGAGGGAGGGATTTTGAGGGTCGTACAGTGTAGCGATGAAGCGCGGACTGTGGTACCAAATTGCGGATTCCACGGTCGAGCTTGCTCGATCGTCTGCATTTTATTTTGAAACCACTGAACCATTCGCCATCAGGCCTCCGCTTCAGAGACCGAATTCGGTGATTCAGAAACCCGCTGCGTGTGGTTTACGCAAGCAAAGAGGCAATTGGTTCGCTTCCGCCACCAATCTTGAATGGGCGGCCATTTGGTGCGAACCGTTCTTCGGTGTACGGTAATCCCGCCGCGGCAGCGATCGTTGTATTGAACTCCGCAATCGATACGTGATCTTTTTCGACGCTGAAGCCTTTTTTGTCAGATGCACCGTAAACCTGGCCACCTTGAATACCGGCTCCGATTAAGAGACTGCTGAAGGCACCGGGGTGATGGTCGCGACCGCCGTTAACATTGATGTTTGGTTTTCGACCGAATTCGGTTGTCAAAACAATCAGTGTTTCGCTGAGTAAACCATTGGCGTGTAGGTCGCGCATCAGGTTGCCCAAGGCGTTATCAAGTTCGCTCGCTTTTGAGTCGAGCCGCCCATAGATATCCTGATGCATGTCCCAGCCACCGTAATTCACTTCGATGAATCTCGCACCACTCTGGACCAGTCGTCGCGCCAGTAGGCATGCTTGGCCCAATTGATTGTTCCCATAAGCGTCACGAACGTTTTGTGGCTCTTCCTTGATATCGAACACTTTCAGATGCTCACTACCCATCAGCCGACGAGCTTCCATGTAAAGCTGATTGTAAGCCTCAACTTGTCGATTGTTGCGCCGCTTTTGGAATGCTTCGTCGAACTTGTTTGCGAGCATCAAGCGACGATCAAACAGTTCCGAAGGGAGGTATTTTGGTAGCGATGTGTTTTCTAATCCAGCTGCTGCATTTGCGATCGGAACTGGAGCGAGAGATGGCTCCAAAAATCCAGCGCCGGGATGCCGGTTGGCGCCACCAATGACGTAGTTCCCGGGAAGGTCTTGATTCAACCGTCCCGCTTCGGACACCATCCACGCACCCATTGCTGGATGCTGAATGCTGTTGAGTTGTTTGTAGGAGGTACGCATCAGGTACTTCCCTTTATCGTGAGCACCTGTTTCAGTGCTCAGCGACCTAACGACCGAGATTGCTCCTGCAAGATAAGCGAGCTTTGGGAATCGGTCACCGAATTCCATACCGGGAACTCGGGTTTGGATTGGTTTCGTTTCGCCTGCTTCTTCGACCCCAACTTTCGGGTCAAATGTGTCGAGGTGCGTCATCGCTCCATCCATGAACAGATAGATGACATGTTTTGCCTTTCCAGTCACTGGCGCGGCTGCCTGCGCCTCTCCGAAAAGCCCGGCGCTGGAAATGGACCCGGCGAATGACACTCCCAGCGTTTGCTTGGCCAGCGTTTTCATGAATTCGCGACGATGGTTCTGATCAAAATCGATGCGGGGCATGGAAACAACTTTCTTTACGAGGCGGTACAAGTTCAGATTTAATCAAAGCGAGTGGTTGAGGAACGTGTTCGCTTTGTTGGGGTAAGCAAACGACCGTCACAAGTCGTCGTTCACCTTGATGGGAATTTGCCGAAAAAAACTAGGGAATGAACAGGAATTCGCGAGTGTTGAGCAAGCCCCAAACGATATTCCCGTAACCAACATTGTCGGCTCTAGTTTTCTGTAATTCACCTGCAGCAATGCGGCGGTCAGCTCCCGTCGGCTCACGAGTTAGAACACTGAGGAAGATCGCGTCCACGCGGTCCCTGGTCGACTCGATTCCGAGGACATTATCAACAATCGCGGAGCCGGGTTCGAGCATGACGTGGGTGATCGGGCCATTGAACATGGCAAGGATCTGAGGAACGGTCGCATCTTCTTGAGATCCATTGATCGTTTCGCGATCGCCCTGCCCGAATTGTCTCAGGAAGTGTTGAGGCGGCAGCGGTGAGGGTAATTCACTTGCTCGGCAGAGGATGTTCCCTTGATAGGCGTGCGCGTTCAAGTTTCTCTTGTAGGTTCCGGCAAAGTAAGTCTCTTTGAAATTTTCGGACTTCTGAAGGACTCGGTTATAGTTGTCTTGAGCGAAGTTCACGTCGAGTACCGATGCAAGTTCATCGATGTTCGGGCGTTGAAACGGCCAAGGGTTCTGAACGGCTAGCGTGAGGATCGAGTCCCACACCTGTTCAGCAGTCATGCGACGTACGGCTGGACCTGGATAATGGTATTTGTCATCGCTAGTCGGATCGTAATCACTCGCTTCGCGTTGATAGGTTCTGCTGTAGAAGATCGAACGCATGAATTCTTTGAGGTCGAAATCGTTACGTACAATTTCCTCGCTCAGGAAATTCATCAGAGCTTCGTTGGATGGCGGATAGATATCTTGGAAGTCATCAATCGGTTCGACGAGTCCAACACCCATGAAACGCTTCCAGAGACGGTTAGCGATCGTTTTGCTGAATTGTTCGTTCTGATCACTAGTGAGCCATGCCGCAAACTGCTCGCGGGGTGTGCTGTCGGCAGCTTTGGTCGGGATCTCACCCCACAGAACCGCTGGTTGAACGACTTCCTTCGGGTCATGATCCGCGTAGGCATAATCATGCGGTAGTCTCATCGTTGCTTTGACTTCGCTGACGACGTAAGTGTTTGCACGGACGATTCGTTGGAAGTTGCCTGGAACACGTCCTTTGTCAAATTTGGTTCGAGCTTCGTTGATTAGGTCGTTGGCTGGATTGGTTTTCTCGAAGCCCGGATAACCTTTG
>JBMHCO010000035.1:0-128901 GCA_049889895.1 Rubripirellula sp. | reverse complement strand
TGTCTCGATTAACGATTCAAATTCACTCGTCAACATCGTGTGAGATGGGGAACTGTGTCTTCCGCTCGATTGGATGTCTGACTCGCCAGTTAGTTCACAAAGTTTTGATTTCGCAATTTGTTGTTGCTCTCGCGAGGTTGCGATTTGTTGTTGTATTTGGTCGATCGCAATTTTTGCTCGAAGTAGATCCTGTTGTGATCCGCCACTACGAACACGTGCTTCAACGATGGGGAGCAAGTCGACAAGCCCTTGTTGAGTTGTTGCAAGGATTCGCGATGATTCGGTGTGCAAGCAGAAATCATAAAAAGCCACTTTTACTTGCTTTATTAAGTCACGCTTTAGTTGCTCGAGTTCCGCGGTTTTGATCTGGACTTCCTTCTCGGCCAGAGCGGCTTTGGCACGTAGTTTTTCAGGCCATGGGATCTTTTGGTTGAGACTCATTTGATTTCCAACTCGGCCCGCCGCTGTCTGCAGGGCTTGCTGCTGATTGGGCCAGAACACATTGTTGAACGTTGGGTCTGGTAGTGCCTCGACCTGAGGAATGCGATGGCGAAGAGCACGTATCTGGTGTTCAATCGCCTGAACGCTCGGGTGATTGTTCGTCGCCAGAACCTCCAAACGTTGAAGCAGATCAATGGCTTGTTCGTTGATGCTCTGATCTTTAGTCGAATCGAGCTGATCCATATTCGAGCGGGGATGATCCATCGGTTGGGCGGCGACAACGGTGACGCTATTGACCGGCTTGAACTCTTGTGGGATCAGAGAAGCGGTTTGCAGCAAATCGGTGGCAGCAACCCCGCTTTCAGAGCCAAACGAGATTTTGGGAGGCGGTAGACGGTTCGTTAGATTGGGGCTCGGGACTTCCGCGTTAACCGAAATGTCTTGCTGGTGATACAGATTGCTCTCGGCAGAAACGGCTACCTCAAGCGACTCATCTCTAGACGCGTGCCCCGATGGCTCGGCTGAACGCTGTGCAGGGTCGCCCTGTCCAACTACCTCGAATTTAGCCGTGGATGGAGCAGATCTCGTTGTTGGAAGCGTGTGGCATCCCAGCTGCAGGGATCCGAGCATGATTAAAAAAAGCAAGGCGACGAACTGGCCCCCTTTGTGGGTGGTGCACCGGCGACGTGTCGTGACGGCTACTTGATCGACATTGTCGAAAAAGCTCGTATCAACACGCTTTTTTATTGATTTCATCGAATTCGTTTGGATCAGACCGGAAACCGTTGCGTACACTTCATAGTGTTCCTCAATCTTTCTCGGATCGCTGCAACGATCAACTTCGTACAAATGCTTACAGCCGTTAAACTCTGCCTTACCGTTGCATTGATTTGCCAACCAATTTCGATGGTTTGGGCAATCGCTTCGCTTAGTGGTGGCTGTCAGGTACTTACGTGTACTGGAACAGGCAGAGCTGAGACCACCGCTTGCGGTTGTTGTCGCACTCAGGGCACTGAGCCGAGAAGAGGCTGCTGTTCCGGACAGATCGAACACAATGAGCCGTCGCATCATCAAGAAATCGAGGAAGCATCTCTCGAGTCAACGACAATAACCGCGTTGAATCAGTTTGCATCGGTCAGGCGGGCCGAACGCACCAGCTTCCAGCTTGTTTCCGTGACCAAGGTCTTGGAGGGCGAGTGTCACTGTTCGAAGGCCAATCATCAACCAGCGGGATTGCCGGAAGGTGATCGCCAACAAGATGAGCGACATGCGCCGTCTTGTGACCTAGAAAACTTTTTTACAGGCGGTCTGAAAACTTGCGATGGAACCGCTTGTTCTGTTTGCCGAGTCTGTCCGCCGCAGCACTTTGTCCAGAAGCAATTTTCTGTTTGGCATCTCTAATGCCAAGGTTGCGACGCTGTGATTCCAAATCGGTTTGGAAATTCTTCTTTGAGGAATATTTTAGACCGTTTTGAACTGACCTTCTATTTGTCACGAATTCAGACGGATCACTCGACGCGTTGAGTTAGTCGAGTGTGTCCACATTTTAAATCCATTGCTGTTGTAGATGACGTCTCTTCGAGTCGTCTGTAAGCAACTGATGGTCTGAGTCCGTGATGACGCGTGAAGGATCTTCATGCTGATGATTAATTAATCGCTAACACCTTATCCCACGGGTAAGTAAATCTGGGGTGGGTTCGTAATCCAAAGGTTGGTCTCGTGACATCAAAAAAACAATCACCATCACAGGTGACCGAAGAAGTACAAGGGGAATCCCCAATGGATAAGATACGGGATTATTCCTTGCGGTTTATGTTGATTTCGCTTTTTCATTCCTTGGGAAAAGGCTTGATCGTTTTTGCGATTGGTGTCTCTCTGATTTTTTCGATCGGAGTAGCTCAACGTAGCGGCTGGTTAGCGTCGGAGTCAGGCAGTCAACAGGCGTCAGGGGAAAGCGGCGCGACGGCCTCTCGTTACATCTGCCCGATGATGTGTACACCTCCGGCCTCAAAGCCAGGTCGTTGCCCTGTCTGCGCGATGGAATTGGTAGTGGCAACGAGTTCCGCATCGAATGACGGCATCTCAATCACGGTTGATGCACATGCGAGGAGAGTTGCTGGGATTACAACCGCGGT
Source organism: Rubripirellula sp. (assembly GCA_049889895.1). GTDB lineage: Bacteria > Planctomycetota > Planctomycetia > Pirellulales > Pirellulaceae > Rubripirellula. Next base: position 126,325 of record JBMHCO010000035.1, on the reverse strand, counting down.
CGCTATGAGCGAGGAATTGCAAAGGACGATACGAACAGTCGGTACGATTGAGTTTGACGAAAGCAGGCTATCGACCATTGCTGCTCACGCTGATGGAAGAATTGAAAAGCTGTTTGCAAATTACATGGGAGTCGAGGTGGCTAAGGGTGACAATCTCGCACTCGTCTACAGCCCGCAGATCTATACGGCACAAGCTGAGTACATCGCAGGTTTGGAAAATACAATCTTAGATTCGGTTGTTGCTGATCAGGGCGGTCTCTCTGAATTGGCAAAGGAGAAGTTGATCGAATTTGGCATGACGGAGCTGCAGATTCAAGAGCTGAGTAAGAGTCGGAAGCCGAGTTCTCGCATTCAACTGAAGTCTCCTCAGCTTGGCACCGTGATCGAGAAGAATGCGGTAGAGGGTGATTATGTCAAAGCAGGCGATCCGATCTTTAAAGTCGCTGATTTGTCGACGGTTTGGTTGATTTTGGATTTGTTTCCCGACGATGCTGCTTTGGTGCGTTTTGGACAGATTGTTCAAGCAGAAATTCAGTCCATCAAGGATGAGGTGTTCACTGGGAGAGTGGCATTCATTTCGCCAACGGTGAATCCTCGAACAAAGACCGTGCGGGTCAGGGTGGAAGTTCTGAATCTTGACGGTGAATTGCGTCCCGGTGATTTTGCAACGGCGAAAATAACCGTTCCCGCGATTCCCGTTGATGAGGTTTATGATCCCGAGCTCGCGGGTAAATTCATTTCACCAATGCATCCCCAATTGATTCGTGATGCTGCTGGATCTTGTCCTCTATGTGGGATGGATCTGATACCGACTTCCGACTTGGGCTTTGCCAATCAGCCTGTGCCGGGACAAGAAGTCATAACGGTCCCTCGCGATGCGTTGTTGATCGCTGGTAGTCATGCGGTCGTTTATGTGGAAACAGAACCGGGGCGATTTGAGATTCGGCAGGTGTCGGTTGGAGTCTTAACCGAGCAGAAGGCAGTTGTAACGGGTGGGCTGGCCGCGGGTGAGGCGGTTGCATTGAACGGAAATTTTCTCATTGATTCGCAGATGCAATTAATTGGTAATCCATCCTTAATTGATCCAGAACGTGCACCGATCTTTTCGAGTGAACCCCTAGCTTTGCTCGTCAAGGAGCCGGCACTTTTTGAGAATCAATTGGGCGAGCAAATTGATCACATCTATGAGTTGTATTTTGAGCTGCAAGTGACCTTGTCAGAGGATCGCGTCCCATCAGTCATCACTCAGAATACTTTGATCAGCGAGCTTATGGATCTGGAGTCTAACGTTGAAATACCACAAGTATCAAAAGGTTTGATCGCGCGGGCGCGGAGTGCAACGGCAAGTCTGGGTGGAACGATCGAAGACTGGCGGTCCAAGTTTCGACACGTGAGTCACGCATTACTTCGAGTTGCCGCTGACATTCGTGGCCCCGCCACCTCGCTCAAGCTCGTTCATTATCACTGCACGATGGTTCCTGGAAACGGTGGAGATTGGATACAGTCAGAGGGGAAGAAGCAGAATCCTTACTGGGGCAGTAAAATGCTACGGTGCGGTGATCTGGTGCGGGATCTTTCCATCGATGCGATTGAAAAAGAGCTGGCTGTTGGTGAGGTCGAACAATGATCATTCGAGGACTCATACGCTTTTGCGTTCGTGAACCTTGGCTGGCGTTGTTGGTTGCCTTGGGGGTCGCAGTCTATGGTTTCGTCAGCTACCAAAGTGTGCCGATCGATGCGATACCCAATGTTGGTGAGAACCAAGTCATTGTACTGACACCATGGCCGGGGCGATCTCCGAAAGACATCGAGGATCAGATTACGTATCCGTTGAGTGTCACTTTGTCATCGGTTCCCGGTTCGGAGTCCGTCCGCGGGAAGAGTATGTTTGGCTACAGCTTTGTCCAGATTACTTTCAGCGATCAAACGGATTTCTATTGGGCGAGAAGTCGAGTTGCGGAGCAGTTGGGTTCAGCTGCTTCACAGCTTCCAGCTGGCGTCACGCCCCACTTGGGGCCTGACGCAACGGCGCTCGGGCAGATTTTTTATTACGTCCTGCAGCCTTCCTCTGAAGGACAAAGCCTGGCCGATCTAAGGAGTTTGCAGGATTTCGTCATCAAGTACGAGTTGCAGGCCGTCCGCGGGGTCAGCGAAGTTGCTTCCATTGGCGGTTACGTTAGGCAGTATCAAGTCGAGGTTGACCCAGATCGCCTTCGCTATCACGGTTTGTCGCTCGATACGGTTCTTGGAGCAATCCGCTCGTCCAATATGGATGTCGGTGCAAAGACAATCGAATCAACTGGTATGGAGTTTATCGTCCGAGGCAGAGGTTTTCTCGGGCGTGACGGTGATTTAAAGCTGGCTGTTCGAGATATCGAAAACACGGTTGTCTCACAGAGAGATGATGTACCGGTGCGAATCAAAGATTTGGGCCGCGTCCAAGTGGGCCCTGATTTTCGACGAGGTGCACTTGATTTCAACGGCGTCGAAGCGGTCGGTGGAGTTGTCGTCATGAAACATGGCGAGAACCCAAGAGCGGTGATTCAAAGAGTCAAGGAAAAGATTTCGCAGATTGAACCTGCCTTACAAGGCGTAAAGATTGAAGCCGTCTATGACCGCACTGGGTTAATTGATGAAACCATTCAGACATTAACCACTGTGCTACGGGATGAAATTGTGATGACCGTTGTGGTCGTGCTTTTGTTCCTGCTCCACATCCGCGGCAGCCTGGTTGTTGCTTTCTGTTTGCCGTTAGGCGTGCTTATCTCGTTTGCTGCAATGCGGTGGTTTGGTGTCGATTCGAACATTATGTCACTCGCGGGAATTGGTATCGCGATTGGCACAATGGTCGATATGTCTATTATTTTGGCTGAGAATATTTACGGCCACTTGGCTGACGCAGAAGTGCATCAGGCAGCAGCACGAGATCAGAACGTGGATGTCGCATCACGTGATCGGCTGATTGAGGAGGCAGCAACGGAAGTTGCACCAGCTGTGGTCACTGCTGTCGCGACGACGTTGATTAGCTTTCTCCCCGTATTCTTTTTGACCGGTCGTGACGCTCGGCTCTTCAGCCCCCTCGCTTACACAAAGTCCTTCGCGATAGCAGCAGCTTTAGTCGCTGCGGTAACGATGGTTCCAGCGTTATCAAAGATCTTGATGAAAACCCAAAAGCGAAAGCGTGCAGATTCGATTGGGATCGCGTTGGCTTTTTCTATTCTTGCGGTTGGATGTTTTCATCTCTTTTGGCAAGATTTTTTTGTCGATCGGTTCTCGATTCCAGGAAGCTTTGCTCTGGTTTTTACGGGGGTCATTTCGTTCTTGGTTGGCTGGCAGCTTTCGAGAGAACGAATTAGGCCTATCGATGAAATACCAACCAGTCGATGGATTCGATTTTTATATGCAGCTCGACTGAAATTTGCGTTGGACCATAAATGGCTTGTCCTGACGTTCCCAATGCTTCTTTGCTTTTTCGGTGCCGGGGCTTGGTTTGGCTTGCCCGCGTTGCTTCGACCCGTAGAGCAGTTTGCAAGTAAGATTGGCGCTGATCTTAATGCACTCCCCGGATACGTGGATGGTAAGCATCTATTCCAAGGGCTGCAGAGCGACGACTGGATCGCTTTGGATGAGGGTAGTTGGTTTTACATGCCGACACTCTACCCAGCGGCGAGTTTTTCTCAGGCCATGCAGGTGTTGCAGACACAAGATGTTTTGATCGGGAATATCCCTGAAGTGGAAAATGTCCTAGGAAAGATTGGTCGCGTGGAGTCAGCTCTTGATCCAGCACCGGTTGCAATGATCGAAACCTACGTCATGCTTCGTCCGAAATCGCAGTGGCGCGCTGGCGTAACTAAAGAGCACGTTTGGGATGAAATCAACCGCGTGGCAACGTTGCCCGGGGTAACCCCCGCATCAGCTTTGCAGCCCATTGAAGGTCGAGTCGTGATGTTGCAAAGTGGTATCAAGGCACCGATGGCGATCCGTGTTTATGGCGATGATTTGGAAAGGCTTGGTAATGCTGCATTGTCGGTAGCTCGCACCCTTAAGAAAAATCCATTGGTGGATCCAATGACGGTTAATCCCGATTTGGTTATGGGGAAACCTTACATTGAATTTTCTGTTGATCGTGATGCCGCATCCCGTTACGGGATGAGTATCGCAATGGTCAATGAAGTGATTGAAACGGCATTGGGTGGAACCAACCTCATTTCCACCGTGGAAGGTCGCGAGCGGTATCCGGTTCGCCTTCGTTATCCACGCGATCTTCGTGAGCGAGTGGAGCAATTGGTGCGTCTACCCGTGGTAACTCCTGGAGGTGCGTCGATTCCATTGGGTGAAGTAGCCAAGATGGAAACGACATGGGGGCCTGGTGTTATTAATAGTGAGAATGCGAGGCTCGTCGCTCACGTCAGCTTCATGCCTAATCACCGAGCGGGTGATCTTGAAACCGTTTCGTCAGTTGAAAAACAACTTAGGGCGGCACAGCTTCTTGAGATTCAAGATTCCAACTACCTTGATTTGCCAGCTGGTTACTCTCTCGAGACGGTCGGAGGTTTTCGAAACCAGTTGGAGGCAAATCGGAGATTGACGTGGATCATTCCACTTGTTGTGGTGATCAACTTGGGTTTGATTTATTTGCAGTTTCGTGATTTGCCAATTGCACTTGCAGTTTTCACTGGGATACCAGTCGCGTTTGCAGGCGGTTTGATTCTTGTTTCGTTGATGCAAATTCAACTCAACACTGCAGTCTGGGTTGGTTTCATTGCCCTGTTTGGATTGGCGGTAGACGATGGAGTGCTAATGGCCACTTACATCAGACAGTCCCTCGAGAAGTCACCGCCTCTTACCCGCGAGCATTGGACGCGACGGGATTTGCGGGAGCTGATCTATCAGGCCGGTTTAAAACGTATCCGCCCGTGCGTCATGACAACGCTGACCACACTCATCGCCCTCGTTCCCATCTTGATTGCGACCGGTAAAGGAGCGGATGTTGCTCGCGCGATGGCAGTGCCGGTTTTTGGTGGAATGTTGGTCGAGCCAATTACGTCCTTCATTCTACCGACGCTCTACTGTGGATATCTCGAATTCAAGCTGAGGTTGAGTCGGTGAGATTGAGATTTTCTCGTTGCGGTAAAACCCGTACGATGAGCTGAGCAAGAGTGATCTGCCGGAGGACGATTTTGAAGGTGTCGAGCCGGTTGAGCGATCTGGAACACAAGCAATCACATGGAAGTGGTAAAGATGTTTCCACAATTGATAAAGCGTCTGAGCGTAGCGGTATCCGTAGGCACTTCTGTTCGTCTCGGGCTTTGGTGTCTGGTCACCTCAGCGATGTTGGCTAGTTTACCGGCTTCTTCACCATCTCAAATTCGCGTGGATCAAGAAGAGCCTTTAGTGACCGAGTGGGTGAAGACGTTGACCAGTGTTCGGGTTAAAACTCGACTGAGTCAGGACGATGTTCAGATTAGTGTCGCACGATCGGATGGTTCATCGATCAATTTATCCACCGAACACACCCGTGGAACGATTTCTATTCAGGTTGGATCAGATCAGAAATGGTTTCGGTATGAGTTGCGAACCACCCCAGAGGGATGCTTAACAACTTCCTTGCCATTGTTGGTTGCCTCCGGCGACTCAGTTAAGTTGCGCGTGCAGATTGTTGGCGTTCTAGAAGACCAAGCTTTACTAAGCTACCAAGTATCGGGTGTGGTCGTTGCGGGTAGCAAACAGATTCAGCGTGAAGCAGTCGCTAGACAACGTTTCTGCCCGATCAGCGGACATCTGCTCCATCTTTTTTCTGATCCGATCGAAGTCAATTCGAGTGGAAGAATGATTTATTGCTGCTCCCCTGAGTGCGCATCGCAGTTAGAGGCCGCAACGGAAGAAAAGCTAGTGAGCTTCCCGACAATTGGCACCGGTGAAGCATTAGAGGAGGACAAGGATCTCATTCGACTTCAGAAGTTATGTCCAGTGATGGATATGCCTCTGGGCAGCATGGGAGATCCCGTCAAAGTCATGGTGGGTCGGCAGCCGGTTTTTCTATGCTGCAAAGGGTGCCTCGGTAGAGTAAAGAAAAATCCTGTGCATTACGCAAAGCAGGCGGTGGTCGGTGGGTCAGATGAACTCTTAAAACGAATTGCGATCGCAAGTCAGGCAGAGCATTTCGACGTTGAGGATGCTGTCGAAAAGCTGCCAGATGGAGTGCATCGAGTTAAAGAAGAAGATCGGCAATTGATTGCCGCACAGAAAATATGTCCCGTCATGGAGGAGCCACTCGATGCGATGGGTGGACCTTATAAGGTCAACCTGAATGGCAAGAAGATTTTTATCTGTTGCCCCGGTTGTGCGAGTTCACTTCGACGAGAGCCTGAGGAATACGTGGGATTCCTGCATGAGCGAGGGATCACTTTACCGGTCTATCGTTAGGCCGTGGTGAAAGTAATTGTGATCAATCTGAAAGGCGGTTTGGCAGGCTTACGCAGGAATGGCTTTGACCATTGAAACGTGTATGTCGGTTAGGTGATAGTCACGGCCAGCGTGGCGACAGTTGAGGCTTTCATAATCCAAGCCCATCAGGTGTAAGATGGTGCATGAAAGTCATCGACCTGGACAGGATTGACTGTTGCCCTGAGGACATGCTCGTCCGTCGCTTCGTGAGGGCTCCCCGTTGGACCTCGCTGTGGCGAGCCACTTCCTCGTGGTCGATTCGCGGGATTTCGCGTACTCCAACGCCACGTTATCACAGCTTCGGTGTTCCTATCGCTTATGATAATGCTGAAGGCATTGCTACGCAGAGACCTTAGTCGTGAGATGTAATCAAATCGACTGACGTTTCCATGTCACGTTGGATTTAGATTTCGCTCGTAACTGCTGGGCGGCGAATTTCGTGGGATAAAGGTAATTTGCAATGAAGAATCGATTGCTAATGTTTGCGATGAGTCTTGCATTATTGACGCATGTGCTTGATGCGTGCGCGGAGGATTCGAGCGAATCGACAGCAGGCAGTGAAGCAGCCTATGACTCGTCCGTTCCCAATCCGACCTTCCGATCCGTTTCCTATGGTTCGCACCCAAGGCAGGTATTGGACGTTTGGGTTGCAGAATCAGATAAGCCAACGCCCGTCGCTTTCGTGATTCATGGTGGGGGATGGTCGGGTGGAGAGAAAGAGCGAGTGCATCGTTTTGTGAATGTCAATGAGCTTCTCAGTGCACAGATATCAGTGGTCGCGATTAATTATCGTTTGATGCGACACGCCAATGCGGAGAAGATTGTTCCTCCGGTGAAAGCTCCTCTTCGTGACGCGGCGAGGGCGTTGCAGTACGTGAGATACAGAGCCAAGGAGTGGGGTTTAGATGCTCAGCGGATAGGCGCTGCGGGGGGGTCTGCTGGTGCCTGCAGCAGTTTGTGGCTTGCTTTTCATGAGGACCTTGCTGATCTTTCGAGTGAAGATCTGGTGTCGAGACAATCAACACGCTTAACCTGCGCCGCAGTGATTGGTGCTCAGACAACTCTTGACCCCCAACAGATGAAAGAGTGGACACCGAATAGCAGGTATGGTGGTCATGCCTTTGGTGTAAGGAACTTTTCGCAATTTCTGCAACAGCGTGAAACACTACTGCCATGGATTCAGGAGTATTCGCCCTATCACCTCGCGTCTGCCAACGATCCGCCAGTCTATCTCTACTATTCTGCTAAACCAGGTTTGGGGGAGCCTCAAAAAGATCCGACGCACACTTCCAATTTTGGTGTGAAGCTTAAAGAGCGACTAGATGAATTGGACATTGAGTGTGAACTGGTTTATCCCGGCCTGGAAAAGGGTAAAGCTGAGAATCCGACGGCATACTTAATTGCACGACTGAAAGCCTGATGTGACGGCTTACTCAAATAGGTGAGGCTAATGGAGTCCGTCATCTCTTACACTGTTTCGCTGTATTCTTTTGATTTGGTGCTTACTAAAAAAATGAGTGTTCTTCGATTCCAGTCTTTGACAGGTTTTATGTCACGATGCCTCGTAGTCTTTCTCCTCGTTCATGCTGCGGGAGCTGCTGTTACCGCGCAGAGTCAACCCTACGATCAGTACCCGGAGGCTGATCCGCCCTATTTTCGCGTCAGGTATGAGCCTTCACAGCAGGATGGTGGCTTAGCATTTGGCGTCAACTACACAATTTGGATTCCAAGTTCAGTTGAATCATTGCGCGGAGTGATCGTTCATCAGCACGGCTGCGGCGAGGGGTCATGCAAATCAGGTTTGTCAGGCGCCTACGACTTGCACTGGCAAGCGTTAGCCGAGAAGCATGATTGCGCACTGTTGTCGCCCGCGTATGAGCAACCCGGAGATGCAGACTGTCAACTGTGGTGTGATCCGCGGAACGGATCGAGTGCCGCATTTCAACGTGCTTTGCTTGACCTCGGGGAGAAGAGCGGCCATCCCGAATTGCCCGAAGTCCCTTGGGCACTTTGGGGGCACAGTGGTGGTGGTCATTGGGCTGGCGGGATGGTGTTGCTGCATCCAGATAGAGTGGCCGCTGCATGGCTGCGATCTGGTGTCCCCTTCTTAGAGGCAAATCTGGATCGTCCAACGATCAAACACCACCAACTCACGAAAGCTGCTCTGCAAGTTCCGATGATGTGTAATCCAGGAACGAAAGAGGGTGTGACAGTTAAGGAAGGGCGTTTTGCTCGCGTATGGCCGGCAAACCAGCTTTTTTTTAACCGCATTCGGAAAGATGGTGGGTTAATCGGTGTCGCCGTTGATCCTTTGACGAGTCACGAGTGTGGCAACCAACGTTATCTCGCCATTCGATGGCTTGACGTCTGTCTTGATTTGCGATTACCGAACAAGGTGGGGCAACCACTACGGGATTTAAATGAACAAGAGGGTTGGCTTGCTGAGACCCCTGGATTCCGAGCTGTTTCCGCAAAAACCTTTCAAGGGGACCTGCAAGTATCGACTTGGTTGCCAAGTGAGGAATTCGCGACCCTATGGATGCAGTATGTAAACGATACGCAAGTAGAAGACGTCACTTCGCCACCCATTCCGTATGCAGTTAAACTTGTTGATGAGAAGTTATCTTGGGCAGCAAAAGCTGATCTTGAAAGTGGGATTGAAAGATTCTTGATCTACCAAGGTGAGGAAAAGATTGGAGAAGTGGTCTCGGAGACCAGTAATCGATTTGGTCGAGCGATCTTTCAGGGACTACTTTATAGCGATACACCGACACTACCGTTGAGCCAGATGGAGTTTGTGCTTCCAAGTTCCACTTCTTCTAAAAATACTGAATACCGAGTCGTGACGGTGAATACAGTTGGACTGCATTCTGCGATGTCCGACCCAGCAGAGGTTGTCCATTCAGGCAGCCACGAGTAGGGACATTCAGAGTTTTGCCAAATCGAAGAAAAGATAAACAGATAAACAGATCAACACAGGGGTCTTGTCGAGTGTTTTTGAATGAACGAATCATTCGTTTGCGTATTACAGTTTGCGCTGTCTGGTGCTTTGTCTGCCTTGGTAGTACTGCCTGTTTTTCTCAGATCACAGAGGTGAAAGAGGTTTCGCCTGATCACGTGAAACGGCAGCAATTGGGATTGAGTATTTTTAAAAATCATGTGCGGAAAATACTGAGTGAACATTGCCTTGAGTGCCACGGCGGAGCGTCGATCAAAGCAGACTTTAGCCTCGCATCTCGTGCTCATCTTGTAAAAAGCGGCTTCCTTGGGGACAAGGCTGCTGATAGTTACCTGTTTGAACTTGTAACTCACGAGTCAGAACCCGCAATGCCACTTAATGGCGATCGGCTTGGTGACGCGGACATTGAGTGGATTCGGCAATGGATTGACTTGGGTGCTCCATATGATCGGCCGCTTATTGATTCAATAAGCCAAGAGCCGAAACCATTTCAAGTGTCAGACAAGGATCGGTCGTTTTGGTCTTTTTTGCCAGTGAGAAAGGTTGAGATACCCAAGGTGAAGAATGATCAATGGTGCCGCACCCCCATTGATTACTTCATACAGAAACGACTTGAGGATCTTGGGTTGTCAGGTAATACGTTTGCGAGCAGTCGGACCCTGGCGAGACGCGCTTCGCTAGATCTATTGGGGTTGCCACCCAAGATTGACGAGATCGAGTCGCTCGATGGCACTTTCAGTGATGCAGCTTGGGAGCAATATGTGAAGCAGCTTCTCGACTCGCCGCATTACGGAGAGCGGTTTGCACGCCACTGGATGGACGTCGCCAGATTTGCTGAGTCGCATGGTTATGAACAGGATTATGATCGGCCTTACGCCTATCACTATCGTGACTTTCTGATTAAGGCCTTCAATCAAGACATGCCTTTCGATCAATTTCTGCGTTGGCAGATAGCAGGTGATGAGCTAGCCCCCGATGAACCACTCGCCATGATGGCAACCGGATTCCTCGGCGCGGGAGTCTTTCCAACGCAGTTAACAGAAGCAGAATTTGAGTCAGCGAGATACGATGAGCTGGATGATATGGTAGCGACTACGGGAGTGACTTTTTTGGGGCTCTCGGTCGGTTGTGCTCGCTGTCACGATCACAAATTCGATCCTATTTCGGCCGCCGATTACTACGCCATGGCTGCCAATTTTACGACGACGATCCGCAGTGAAGTGGAGTTGGATCTTGAGCCGCAGCAGAATGCCTTGAAGAGGCAGCAATGGTCAAACGCGATCAAGGAAGCTAAGCAAACGCTCCAGATGTATGAAGCTGGTGAATTGCAAGAAGATTACGCGCACTGGTTATCTAAAGTTGATGTGGCTTCACTTGAGTCCAAGTGGCAGCGGCTAGAAGTGTTGTCGGTGCACTCTGATGCCGGCACAAAGTACCACCAACAGTCAGATGGATCTTGGTTAGCAATAGGAAGCGTGCCTGCACAGGAGACCATCACCATCGAGGGTCGTAGCGAACTTAGTCAAGTCAGCCAAATTCGATTGGAGGCGTTAACACATGACAGCATGCCGCGAAGAGGGCCCGGGCGAGCCGGTAATGGCAATTTTGCTTTGGGCGACTTTCAAGCCTTCGTAAAATCTAAATTCGGTAAAGGTGTTAACGGATCCAGCAACGAGGATGAATTTAGAGTTTCTTTTGTAAACGCTCGGGCGACTCATCAGCAAAATAGTGATGCTCTGTCTGTTGAAGCGTCCATTGATGATGACAATGTATCGGGTTGGGCGGTGGATAGTGGTGGTATCGGCAAGGATCAGGCCGCAGTCTTTTCACTCAGTCAGCCATTGGATAACTCAGCGGATAATCGATGGAAGATCGTGATGACGTTCCGCCATCCGAATCAGAAACATGTGATGGGGCGTTTTCGTGTTGCATTCTCAGAGTTTGAGAATGCTCCCGTTGCAGTCGGGGAAGAGGGTATTTCCAGTGAATTGAAAAATGCTTTGGTGACTTCGAAAAGTACGGGCCGTAGCAACGTGGATGCATGGAATCTTGGACTGAGTTGGTACAAGAAGTCGCTTAGTAAATGGATCGATTTGAAAAAGGCTATTGAAGCTCTTGAGCGTGATGGGCCATCACTGAATTTGACCAAAGTGATGGTATCCAGCGAGGGTGTGCCTCACATGAAGCATCATGCTGACGGACGAGGTTACCCCCATTTTTATCCACAGGTGCACTATCTTCAGCGAGGTGATGTGGATCAAAAAAAAGAGGTTGCGGTTCCCGGTTATTTAGAAGTGCTGACTTCGAAAAATAAAGTTGTGGCGGATTGGGAGTATCTTCAGCCTCGTGAGGATTCGCCTTTGAGTTTCCGAAGGTCAGCGCTTTCAGCATGGATGACCGATGTGGAGCATGGTGCTGGAGCGATTGTTGCTCGTGTGATCGTGAATCGATTGTGGCAAGCTCATTTTGGGCAGGGTTTGGTCGCCACGCCGAATGATTTTGGGATTTCAGGTGCCGTTCCGAGTCATCCAGAATTATTGGATTGGCTTGCATGCGAACTGATCGAGAACGATTGGCGTTTGAAGCATATTCATCAACTCATCCTGACCAGTGCTGTTTACCTCCAGTCGTCCGATACCAATAAGAATAAGCAGCAGATGGATCCTGACAATCAATGGTTGTCGCGCTGGCTGCCAAGACGTGCTGAGGGGGAGGTTATCCGTGACAGCATGCTCGCGGTCTCAGGTCAATTGGACACAACAATGTATGGGCCAGGGACGCTCGATGAAAAAATGAAGCGCAGAAGTATTTATTTTTTTATCAAACGCAGCAAGTTAATCCCAACAATGATGTTGTTCGATTGGCCCGAACATTTGGTGAGTATCGGTCGTCGTTCAAGCACAACCATTGCCCCGCAGGCGCTAAGTTTCCTCAACGGTTCCCAAGGTAGAGTTTATGCGGAGGGGCTATTTTTAAGAATTGATTCTGAAGATCCAGATGTTGTGATTGAGAAGGTTTTTCAATTGGCATTGCTGAGAGCACCGTCAGCAGAAGAACGCATGGTTGCAAAATCATTCTTGACTGAACAGAAAGCTGTTTATGAGGCCCAATCTGACCAACGGGCGTTCGCGAATGCTTGTATTGATCTTAGCCAAATGATTTTGAGCACGAATGAATTTGTGTACATCGAATGATGTGTTTGTTATCGCGAAGAAAGTCGATGATCGATCAAATCTGTCACACACGACATTGAGAAAAAACTGATGTATTCAAGTTACAAAAATCGCCAGCTACCTTTCGTTTCTCGACGTCAGTGGTTGCAGCGAGCCGGATGCGGGCTGGGTCTACTGGGGCTCGGTGACCTGTTGGTAGATGATTCATCGTCGCTCTTAGCCGATGATTTGTCGGAGCAGATTACTTCGGTGGATGACCTCAATCCGTTAGCAGCTAAAAATGGGCATTTCCCCGGCAAAGCTAAGCATGTGATTTGGATTTTTATAAACGGTGGTCCAAGTCATGTGGATACATGGAATTACCGTCCCGCATTAGACAAGTGGAACGGCAAGACGATTCGAGAATTTGACGATGGTTTCAAGAACACGACCGGTTTTTTCAAGAATTCTGTCGGTAATTTGATGCAATCACCGTTCCGATTTTCCCCACGTGGAGAATCGGGCAAGATGGTTCCTGAAATTTTTCCGCATCTCGGTGATCATGTCGACAAGATGGCTTTTATCTTGTCGGGTCATACGGAATCCAATAATCACTCCCCAGCACTGTTCGCGATGAATACCGGCTTGCCTAGGATGGGTTACCCGTGCGTAGGCTCTTGGGTGACCTACGGGCTCGGGAGTGAGAATAGTGATCTACCTGGGTTTGTCGTGATGAGCGATCCAAAAGGGCGAGGGTTACCCAAGGGACATGCTGCAAACTGGAGCGCAGGCTTCCTCCCCGGTGTCTTTCAGGGCACCTATCTGCGTCCGACCGGTGATCCGATAGCGAACCTCAATCGAGTTGCGGGAGTGACCGATCAGGGGCAACGTCAACAGCTTGGATTGTTGGAAAAGTTAAATCAGATTCATCTCGATAAGTATCCCGAACAACGGGAGCTTGCTGCAAGAATTGAGAGTTTTGAACTTGCATATCGCATGCAGATGTCCGCACCCGAGTCGCTCGATATTGATTCGGAGCCAGAGCACATACATCGTCTTTATGGTGTTGGTGATGAACGGTGCGATCATTTTGCACGTCAGTGTCTTACTGCTCGACGGTTGGTCGAACGGGGAGTCCGTTTTGTGCAAATCTACTCCGGCGGTATGGAGAATCAGCGTTCATGGGATGGGCACTCTGACATTGAGGGAAATCATCGTCAGTTCGCGGGCGAGACAGACCAACCGGTCGCCGGTCTTCTGGCAGACTTAGACTCTCGCGGTTTGCTCGATGAAACACTCGTTGTTTGGTGCGGAGAGTTTGGTCGATTACCGATTGCACAAACCGGAGCAAAGCCAGGTCGAGATCATAACCCGCACTGTTTCTGTGCGTGGCTCGCTGGTGGTGGTGTGAAGGGCGGTGTTGATTACGGCGCGTCAGATGAAGTTGGCTACAAGGCCGCGGAAAAGATGGTTCATATGAATGATCTACATGCAACGCTTCTTCATCTGCTTGGTCTGGATCACGAAAAGTTGACCTACAAATATAACGGTCGTCGTTTCCGTCTCACGGATGTCGCGGGTGAAGTGATCCATGAAATCATCGCATGACCTGTTTGGTTAACTACAAGATTTAGCCGTTGGCACTCAATCTAGCTTCACCAACAAAAACTATCAAAAATCGATCACTTGCAATCGATTCAGAAATTCGCCTCATTAACCATCTTGTGGAGTAGGCGATCGAGTTCAAGGCCCAATGATTTCCCCGTGGGGCTAATGCGGCTATTGAGAATACCAACAAAGCTCTTTCCATCATGCCGTCGAATCATGATAGATGTGGTTCCAGGTAACGAACCAGAATGCCAGTGGTTCATTTTGCCACCGGGAAGCACTCGATTACTCCAACCCAAGGAATAGTAAACATCTTTTGGCTTTCCGTTGGCGTCAGAGCCAGCCAAACCCGGTGGTCTTTGATGCATTAAAGCAATGCTCTTGCTACTGAGGATTGGGCACGCGTCGGGGTTGTCGAATGCGGCAGCGAATTTGGCGAGATCCTCGGCTGAGGCAATCCAACCTCCATGAGCATCCATCGCTTCGAGGTACCATCCGCCGTAAGCCGAAGGAATCGGCTCACCGATCGAATCAGCAAAGATGGATCTGCCCTGGTATGGATGATAATACCGTACCTCGCCGGGGGCTTTTTCCTGGAGCTTGGTGTTGCCGAGTCGCATGGACTGGATTCCCAGTGGTGCGAGGACATTCTCGATGACGTAGTCTTCGTACTTTTGATTTGTCGTGGTTTCGATCAATCTTCCCAAAAGGCAGTAGCCAAAGTTCGAGTAGGCGTATCGCGCGCCGGGGGCAAAGTCGAGCGGTTGTGACATCATGGCTTGGATCACTTGTGCCGCATTCGCGGGAGATAGCACGTTAAGTTGTTGCGCGAATCGTGTGGACTGAAACATGGGGTCAAAGGATTGGTCGCGATCCCAACCACCGCGGTGTTCAAGCAAGTGTTTTATCGTGATTTGCTTCAGACGTGGGTCAATGATTCTCTCTTCATCATCAAGCAGCCCAAGGCGTTCATAAATTGAATCGTTAAGAGACACTTGCCCTCGTTCAGCGAGTTGAAGGACAGCGACTGCTGTGATCGGTTTCGACAGGCTTGCGATTCTGAACAGACTGTTCGGTGTGACGGGCTCCTTCTTGGCTAGGTCACTGTAGCCATAACCGGAAGCGAAAATTAATTTTCCACCATTGGCCACAGCGATCGATGCACCGGGAATCGCATGCGTCTTCAGGAAATGCGTCATTGATTTTTCGAAGTTGTCAAATCCATTAACCTCCAGTTCGGTGGACCGAGTGGTTGGAGAGGGGGTTTCTTTGTATCCAGGGCCTCTCAATAAAACCCCACTTCGAGTCCCTGTGTATTTTTGGTTTTCAAACGCGATCACTCCGTTGACGATGACAACGTCGATTCCCTGAGACATACGGTTTGGATTTTTGAAATCTGCTAGGTCCATAATCCTTTCCGGATCAAAGATGACTAGGTCCGCAGCCCAGCCTTCTTTGATCGCTCCGCGCTGCTCAGCAAACAGGATCTTTGCAGCTTTGGATGTCGCGTTTTCAATGGCTTGTTCTAGACTGATTACAGGCGTGGAAATGGCATACTCGTGAAGAACTCTAGGAAAAGAGCCGAAAGACCGAGGGTGCGAGGCGATACGTCCTGTGTCTGCTGGTCCGACATCCGTGCAGTATGAAACAAACGTTTCCGAGATCAGTCGTTGTTTGTTTTCTGACGACATGGTTTCGGGCAAAACAAAAGCGTTAACGGATGCCAAGTTGAAGAATGTGTCCCATGGATCCTCGCCTCGATCTTTAGCAATCTGCCCAATGCTCAAGCCATTTTTAGATGTGTATTGTGGGTGATTGCTTTTGCCGACAATCACAAGGTTCCAGTCTTTGCCAACGTGCCGAAACCAGTTCTCCCATCCGGACGTTGTCTCCATTTCTTTTTGAACTTCGGATCGAAAGCTTGCGTCACTAAGTTTCGCAATGAGCCGCTCTCTTCCGTTGGCAAAGTGACGTGGATGGATGAAGGCTAGGATGCCCAAGCCGTTATGGAGGTAGGGATAGATATCCGCAGTAACTTCCAATCCATTCTTCCTTGCTTCTTGGATTTCGCGAATCACTCGCGGCATCTTGTCCCAGTTTTGCTTGCCAGCAGCTTTGAGGTGAAAAATATGTACCGGCGCGTTTGCGTCTCGACCGATCCCAATTGCTTCTGCTACCGCCTCAAGCACTTGATCGCCTTCATTTCGCATGTGTGTGAAATATCTTCCACCTGATCGACCTGCTGTGTTTGCCAAAGCGCTCAACTCTTTTGTGCGGGCGAACACTGCAGGTGGATAAATAAGTGCACTGGATAAACCAATCGCCCCCGCATCCATTGCCTCTTGCACGAGTTGTTGCATTGCTGCTAGCTCCGCGTCGCTGGGCCGCCTATCGGTATCACCAAGGATGATTCGCCTGATTTGCGTGTGACCAATTGTTTGCGCAACATTGATCGGGATACCAGCTGAGTCCAATCTTTGAAAATATTCGGACATCGTGGTGTAACCCACGCGGTATTCTTGCTCGGATTCGAGCGGCGCAGCCGAGATGCCTTCTCCCGCATTGATGGTTGTGATTCCTTGGCTGAGTAGGTTGAGTGCGGATTGAGGATTGTCAATCATTGGAGTTGCGTTTTGCCCCATCATGTCGATGAAGCCAGGTGATACGATCTTTTCGGTCGCATCAATTTCCTTCGCTGCTGAAAGTTCGGATAGATCACCAAGTTTGACGATCGTACCGTTGTGAATTCCAATGTCGCCCCGGAATCTTGCCGCGCCGGTTCCGTCAATAATTAGTCCGTTGCGAATGATTAACTCCACCTCTCGCGCCTCGCAAATGGAGTTGACGGTCGCATAGGCGAAGAGCAAACCTAGGTAGATTCGCGAGATGTATTGGCGGACTGTATTCATGTCGTATTGGTTTTGATAACAGTTGGTAAATGGTGTGCCGACAGAGAACTTGTTCGTCAACTGTGATATTGTCAAACGGCGCCTTGATTGAAATTGTTTGCAGGTACAAGATCAAGTGTTCAGGGGTGGTGTCGCGAAAAAGGCTACGAACGTTTTTTGTGAAAACGAGTCCAGCCCTCTTTTGATTCGAGTTGAATAGGTTTGCATGGATAAGAATAATCAGACGCCTGACAGCCTTCCTTGGGTAATCGAAGAGGAAGCAGATCGATTGGTGTTGCGTCATGAGCACCTTTGGCTCGGGGTTTTTGGAATCCCATTCGCGATACTTAGTGCATGTTTTGGTATCGGTATCTGGTTCATTCCGGGGGTGGCGGTATTCAGGGAATGGCCGATTTTTGCTGGAGGCTCCGTGATCGCACTCGGGTTCGTGGTGATGGGTTTACACCTCACTTTTAATCGCGAGGAGTTTATTGCCGATCGGAGGAGCGGCAGGTTTGAGCACGTCAGCGGATTCGGACCGTTTACCAAGAGAAGGCTGATCGACCTAGCTGCAATCGAGCGGGTGATTTGCCGCGAATCAAGACGCCGCAGTTCTTTTCAGGAATATGAAATGGTCCTGCAGGAGAAAAGTCGGCAGCGAATCGTTGCTGTATTCGTGGAGAAAGATGTGGTTTTGTGGGAAGGCTTACGCTGGAGCACCTTCTTGGGATTACCGTTGGAGGACGACATTTCCTGATCAGACGCACAAAGGGGTCAGGACTCTTAATTAAAAAAAGAGTCCTGACCCCTTTGTGATTTGATTCAATAGCACCCACGGGAGGATTCGAACCTCCGACACCCGCTTTAGGAAAGCGGTGCTCTATCCCCTGAGCTACGCGGGCGGAGTTGTCACTAAGCAAGAGAGCCAATCAATTGGATCCGCAGCTTCTCAACAGCGTACTCGTTGTGAGGCGTAACAGTAGCGGCTTTGGTCTTCTTCGACTAGCTGCCTAAGGGTAACCACAATTTAATAATAAGGTCCAAAGCCGTTACTGCAGCTTTCGGCCGCCCTACTGCTTTAGGTTTTCTTTAATCACGCCTGCGACGTACTCAGCGAGCTTTTCGCTATTTTCGGGCGTGTAATGCACGTTGGCGTCTCGAGTCGGCACATTCTTGCTGGCAAACTCAAAAAGACCATTCGTTTTGATTCCATGCTCCGACATAACCTTCTCCGCGATTGCATTGTATTTTTTACTGTCACCGACGACCCTACCAGCTGCTCCTTCGGGAACCGGTGTTGTTTCGCACCACAGGATGGTGGCTCCAGTTTTCTTTACCCGCAAAGCGAGTTCATTAAGATTCTTTGCGTACTGGTCAGGCGGGATTTGCTGATGACTTGAATCTGCCTTTGGATCCGCAAGGTTTTGACCTTTGGGCCCCATGTATTTCAAATCGTGTAATCCGTGATTCATCTGAATGAGGCTCCAACGCCTATCGCCGATCCACGCATTAATTTCCTCTATTCCTTTGCTCGAGGGGCCGCAGTTGGTCTGAGGCCGATAAACATTGGCAACCCCTTTCAGTTTTTCTCGCAAGGGAACCATGTAGCCAATCGAGATGGAGTCACCGATGATCAGGACGTTTGGGAGATTCGGGTCTGGGTTCTCAGGATTCTGGTATGCAGGATTCACTTTTCGAGGCGCTCGAGACTGTTCAGGCTTTTGGGACTGGACCGCTCGAGGTTGAATCGCTGGCACCCTCGGGGTTAGTTCCGGGACGTTTTGCGAATTAGCTTTTCCGGTCAATAGAACGCTAAAAATAACAGTCGTTAATAGCTTGCTGATGGAAAGGTTTTTCATGTTGATGATCGTTTGTGAGTTAGCGGTTACATTTTTGTGACAAACTAAGATGCAATGTCCAAGCGATATTAAAATTCAGATTCAGCATCCCGTTAGCCATTCCTTGCTTCGACGCATTTGTTTACGGTGCAAGTAGATGGTGTGATTTTCCTGCCGATGTTAGGCAGACCAACCTCGCTGCTTTGCATATCTTAGCGTCCACCGCCGGTGCGGGCTGAATAATTGATGAGCTGTTCAATTTTTACTTATGAATGACTGAAGCAATGGATGAGCCTAATTCCATCTTTCGAGTCCTTGATGCTTCTCTGAATCGCGTGCACGAAGGTTTTCGGACACTCGAGGAGGCAGCTCGGTTCGTAATGAATGATGCCTTGCGGTCGGAACGCGTAAAAGATTTGCGTCACGATCTGGCGCAAATAGCACAGCTGATCCCAAGAGAATCTCTACTGCGATCACGAGATACGGTGTCTGATGTCGGAACGGAGATCGAATCCAAAGGTGAGTACGTAAGGCAGGATCTGAGATCGGTTGTCGCAGCTGCCTCGGCGAGAGTACAGCAGTCTTTGCGAGTGCTTGAGGAATACAGCAAGGTGATCGATTCTTCCGTAGCGAAACAGTTTGAGCGGCTTCGTTACCGTGCTTATACCGAGTGTGCGGAACTGGAGTTGGCGATCTCGACGAAACCTACAAAATTAAAACTCGAAGATTCCCTGCTTTATCTCCTGATTGATGGGTCTGTCTCGGATCAGCAGTTCGAGACACGGATGACTGAATTGATCACGACGGAGGTTGACCTTTTTCAGCTAAGAGATCGCAGTTTAAGTGATCGAGTGTTATTGCATCGGGCAAAAATTGGAGTGAAGGTTGCACGTGAAGCAGGAAAGCTATTCATTATGAATGATCGGCCGGATTTAGCTGTCGCAGCTGATGCGGATGGAGTTCATGTGGGTCAAGATGAGCTTCCTGTGTTGGAGGCAAGGAAAATTGTTGGGCCGAATCGTTTGATTGGTGTTTCCACTCATCATCTCGACGAAGCCAAGAAGGCAGTGCTCGATGGTGCCGATTACATCGGATGTGGCCCAGTATTTCCAAGTCAAACAAAGCAGTTCGACCAGTTCGTAGGTGTTGAATTGCTTCGGCAAGTTGCAGCTGAAATTTCGCTACCGGCGTTCGCTATCGGTGGGATCGATCTTTCGAATTTAACGGATGTGATTGAAGCTGGGTTTACTCGCGTAGCGGTTTCAAACGTCATCAATGCCTCAGAGGACCCGAGGCAAATTGCGGCCGATATGAAACGGCTCCTCGCTGTTGCTTGATTAACCGATCTAATTCGAGGACGTGAAACGATCGTCGGGCAGTGTTTTTCTTGGAGGGGAAGCGGCTTTGTTGGAGATAGAGCAAAAATATCGCGTGGAAGATGCATCGCGACTAGTACGGCAGTTGGAACGGATTAACGCATCCGAGCGGGATGAAGAGTTCCATGTCGATACTTACTACGCGCACCCCTGTCGTGACTTTCGCGAAAGTGGTGAAGCATTGCGAATTCGCCGAGTCAACAACGCTCCAATGGTTACTTACAAAGGGCCGAAACTGCCAGGTGACGTGAAAGCGAGACAGGAACTAGAGTGGAGATTGGATCCTGGAGATCGCGATGGCAGCCATATGATGGAATTATTGAATCTGCTTGGTTTTGAAGAAGTAGCCACGGTGCGCAAGACAAGACGGGTGTTTTTCTTATCCGATGCCGAGATTACTTTGGTGATTGATCAAGTCGATTTGTTGGGCTGTTTTGCCGAAATCGAGCGAGTCATTGCGGATGTTTCCTTGGTCGAAACGGCCCGAGAGATGATCAAAAGTCAGGGAATTCGGCTGGGGCTCGAAAAAAAAGAGAACCGAAGCTACCTGGGGATGCTTTTGGAGTTGCCAAACCGCTAAACTACCACTGCACGGAAACATGTTGGAACGACAGTTGTTCCAACCGAACACATCATGACGCCGATTCGTACCGGTGACAGTGGTTGGTTTGAGTCGTCGGTGCGTTGTACAACTCGTTCCCATGGGGATTTTTTGATGATTAAGAAAGCTGTTAGCGGCTTTGCCGTACTTCTCATTGCAGCGGCCACTGTTGTAGCTGCTGAAGTCAATCTCGAAGGCGTCAAGTGCGTCGTTGCACCAAAGGCTGCCAATGCATCCAAGGCAGTTGATTACAAGGGCGGCAAGGTTTACATGTGCTGCGGCGGTTGCGTCGGCAAGTTTAAGGCTAACACCGCAAAATTTGCTGAGAAGGCAAACCATCAACTCGTTGCTACCAAGCAATTCGCACAAAAGGCTTGCCCATTCAGCGGTGGCGATTTGAATGATAGCACCGCAGTCGAACTTGCTGGCACTAAAGTTGCCTTCTGCTGCAACAATTGCAAAGGTAAGTTCACCAGCGCTTCAGACGATGCTGCGAAGATGAAGTTGGTCTTCAACGACAAGGCTTTCAAGAAAGCCTTCGCAAAGAAGTAGGTTTAAGTACATTTTGATCACGTTTACGCGTGATCAGAAAACGAATCGAATAACCGGCGGTTGCTTCTATTTGGCAATCGCCGGTTTTCTTTGGTGCCTCGGGGCAGCGTCTTTACCGTCTTACCCGCAGATTGAGTTACCCTACGGCTCAATGGTTCTCAAAAAGACTATCGCAGTCTTGGCAATGATGCCGCCGAACTCAGGAAGAAAACGAAATCTGGTGCTATCTCCAAACGATGACTCTGCCATAATGGGGCAGCATTCGTTTGGCGCGTAGATTTCCGATCGAACAGTTCGTGAAGGTTGACTCGCTCCGGTTGAATGCACGAACCGCACATGCGGTAAACCGTAGTTTGTATAAATGGTGATAAACAGATGTATTTTAGCCTTGCTCGCCGACTGGTAGTTGAGACGGACAAGCGTTTACTTTTTAAAGCCGCTTGGACTCTCGGTGTGCGGGGGCTGTGGAGTGTGCATCAGCACAAACGGCGACTAAAACGTGGCGAGTTCTTCCCCCCATTTCTTTACCTGTCGGTAATCAATAGCTGTAACTTGCGTTGCCAAGGATGCTGGGTTGATGTGGGTGCTAAGCAGCATCGAATTGAGGTAGATGCGGCTAACCGCACGATTGCTCAGGCCAAAGCGATGGGCAACAGCTTTTTTGGAATTCTCGGTGGCGAGCCGTTCATGCACAAAGATCTGCTTAAGATCTTCGAAGCGAACCGTGACGTTTATTTTCAGGTCTTCACCAACGGACATTTCATAACAGATGAGGTGGCAGCAAAGCTGAGAGATTTAGGGAATGTGACTCCTCTGATTAGCGTCGAGGGTACCGAGATCATCAGCGACACAAGGCGTGGGCGTGACGGTGTCCTGAATCAAACCATGAAGGGTCTTGAAACAGCATTGCGTCACAAATTGCTGGTCGGTGTTTGCACGAGTGTGTGTCAGTCCAACTTGGATGACCTTGTCCGAGATGCTTGGGTGGATCGTTTGATCGAAATGGGTGTGATGTATTGTTGGTATCACATCTACCGGCCAGTTGGTCCCGAGCCGAACCCGCAGCTTGCGTTAACGAGTGAGCAGCAGCGGAGAGTGCGGCAGTTCGTGGTCGATACTCGTGCGACCAAGCCGATCATCGTGATTGACGCTTATCATGATGACGCCGGAAACGCGCTGTGCCCCGCCGCTACTGGTTTCACTCATCACGTTAGTCCTTGGGGTGACCTAGAGCCGTGTCCGGTTATTCAGCTTGCTAAAGAGTCAATTCATGATTCGAAACCATTGGCAGAAACATTCAACGAGTCAGGGTTCCTGCGAGAGTTTAGGGAGCTAACAGCTCAAAACACGCGAGGTTGCGTCATTATGGAACGCCCGGATTTGTTGGTTGACCTTGCAGAGAAACATGGAGCCCGCGATACAACTGCTCGTGGCGGTGTTCTCGAGGAATTGCGTCATGTGACTCCAAGGAGAAGTCAGTTTCAACCCGGTGATGAGATACCAGAACGCAGTTTGGTTTATCGTTGGGCCAAGCGATATGCATTCAATGACTTTGGAACTTACGGTAAGCATTTTGATCAAGCCAATTACCGCGACCCGGATCAGATGGATGATCACGATTTAGCCAATGATCACCTTTCTACTGCTTCGGTTGGTTTGCCGGTTGTGACTCGAGATGATGAAACACGATAGCATGTTCGCGAGTGATGTTCGGTTCACGGACGATCCAGGTCGTCCCTCTATTGCTCGGTAGGTTGTTTTGTTCAAGTCGTTTTCGGATGTTGCTCGAATGAAAATCCACCAGTTCGAGACGAGTTGATTTTCGCTTTAACTGTCAATGAGGACGTTGTGTTTGTTAAACGTTAACGTCAAGGTAAATGTTGTCGATCCCGCTGATTTTTAGTTGTTTTTAATCGCTCGAAATCCGTCATTCTTGTGTGTCAGGCGGGCTGAAAATGCTTCGCCAGCAGCTATGATGTGAGCTGTCAACGCGGGATAGAAGTTTGGCTGCCCAAAGTTCAAATCCGGCGTGTATCAACCAGTTAGGGGGCGGTGATGTGGCACACCAGTCGCGGTGATCGAACGCTTGTCGGTGATGAAGCTGCGCTGATTGGTCGAGCCATTGATGAGATGATTTCCGCTCTGGTGATGCGAATCCACGATGATTTTGAGGAAGAGGCTAGCGACTGTGCGACAGGGATTAGCGTTTACGATTCCTGTACGGCTTCTCAACGCATTGCGCTATTGCACCAGGTCGCGAGCTTTTTGTTGTGTGATACGACGGAACCGCTTCCGTTGAATGCGCTGACAGATGCAACGGTAGCGGCTCTTTTTGTTGAGGTGCGAGATCAAGTCGCAATCGAGATCCGTCTGGGCAGGCAACCGCTAATTGTTTTGTCGGGAGGTAGTTCCAAAACAGCACAATCTTCTCATCAGCATTCGTCGGTAAGCTGGCGAGAGATGGTGTTGTTGGCACATCAGGCATGCTTTGATTGTCGTTACGATTGTGTTGACACTGAAGACGAAGTGGTTGTACTTGATCGGGAGTGCGAGGAGCTTCCTGAATGGGAGCTTCTGATCAATGAACTTTCTGAATCGATTCTGTGGGATCGTGACTTTGAGCTTGCAGAAGGTTTTCTGGATTTGGATCCCGGTGTGTCAAAGCACCGGCGGCGTTTGTTAGGTATCGATGATCACTACTTTTCTGCCGTACCCAATGATCCCGATACTGATTTGGTTTTTGATTTGGCAGAGCAGGCATATCGGATCACTCGCGCAAAGCCACGTTGATTCGAGTCAATCACGATGGAATCCCCTATCGATTCAGTGAATGAAATCATTGAGGTGAACGATGAAGGCGTTTGAGGCGACGACGAGATTTTTTGAGATTGCAGCTGACCAGCTCGGGATTGATTCCGATATCCGCCAGTCATTACTCATGCCGAGCCGAGAAATGCAGGTGCAGGTCACGATTGAACGTGACAACGGTCGACTTGAGAATTTTGTTGGCTTTCGTGTTCAGCACGACAAGTACCGTGGTCCGATGAAAGGGGGATTGCGTTATCACCCGAATGTGGACTTGGATGAAGTACGAGCGTTAGCAAGTTTGATGACGTGGAAGACGGCTGTGGCTAATCTGCCATTTGGCGGAGCGAAGGGCGGTATAGGTGTGGATCCTAACACCCTTTCCTCACGAGAAATCGAGAGATTAACACGCGCATTTGTTGACAAGATTCACGAAATCGTCGGCCCAGACAAAGACATTCCAGGTCCTGATATGGGGACGGACCATCGGGTGATGGCATGGTTTAGGAATCAATGGGAAAAGTACTACGGCTTCAATCCCTCGGTGATTACCGGGAAGCCGGTCGAAGAGTACGGTGCAAAGGGGCGTGAAGAGGCGACCGGTCGCGGTGTAGGCCTGCTGACTCATAAGTTGATGAAGCGTTTGGGAGCCAATTCCAATGAGACCAATATCGCGATTCAGGGTTTTGGAAACGTTGGTGCCCATGCTGCCAAGTTTTTAGACGAGGCACAGTTTCCAGTTATTGCAGTCAGTGACATCTCTGGAACCTACTACCGCGGTTCGGGACTGAACGTTCGGGCGTTGCTCAAGCACAAGTTGGAGCATCCTCGCGGCCTCTTGGAAGGGTATCAGGATTGCGAAAAATTGCCCGCGGATGCCTTATTGGAGCTGGGAGATGTTCATGTTTTGATTCCTGCGGCAGTGGGTGGGGTCATTACCGCGGAAAATGCGGAGAAAATACAGGCGAAGGTAATCGTGGAGGGTGCTAATGGGCCGGTTTATCCCATTGCAGACTCAATCTTGCACGAGCGTGGGGTCACCATTCTTCCCGATATCCTCGCCAATGCTGGCGGGGTGACTGTCAGCTACTTTGAGTGGGTCCAGAACCGGCAGCATTACCGCTGGACCTTGGATCGAGTGCGAAGGGAGCTCGAGCATACACTCAGCGATGCCTTTGAAAATGTCTGGCAGACTGCCAATCAGCACGGCGTTTCGCTGCGAACAGCGGCTTATATGATTGGGATCACCCGAGTTCAGCGTGCGGGTGAATTGGCTGGGTTTGCTTGATTTTTAACTAGTTCATAGATCTCCAACCGCTGGGCTCGACGAAATCGTCCCCGAAGTGATAAAGTACGCGGCTCCCTGTGGTTTTACGTCTGCCCACTGCATTTGCGTTAACGCCTTTAACCGTTTGTAACATCTGTGATTCTGATTCTGAAGAGTAGCGCTACCGAGGAGCAAATCGAACACGTCCTGGCACGCGTCGAGGAAATGGGGCTCCAGCACCACCTAAGTCGTGGAACCCACCGCACAATCGTTGGGATCATTGGTGATGAGGATCAGCTCAGGGAAGACTCTCTGAGGGCGATTCCCGGCGTTGCCAGTGTGGTTCCCGTCCTTCCGGCATACAAACTAGCGTCGCGTGATGCTCATCCCGAGCCAAGCGTGATCGATGTGTCTGGGGTTAAAGTTGGCGGTGGTCACCTAGGAATGATCGCCGGACCTTGTAGTGTTGAGGATCGCGACCGCATGTTCCGCATAGCGGAATCGGTTTGCGAGTCTGGAGCGAATATTTTTCGCGGTGGGGCTTACAAGCCGCGAACAAGCCCATACGCTTACCAGGGCATGGGAGAAGAGGGGCTAAAGCTGCTGCGAGAGGTCGGCGATGCTTTCAAGATGCCCGTGGTGACCGAAGTTACAGATCCTCGTTTGGTGGAAACCGTCGCTGAGTACTCGGATATGTTGCAGGTCGGTGCGCGAAATATGCAGAATTTTGTCCTGCTGACAGAGGTGGGTAAGTCGCACCGGCCGGTGCTGCTTAAGAGAGGCATGAGTGCCACAGCTAACGATTTACTTATGTGTGCTGAGTACATTTTGTCTCAAGGCAATCCCAATGTGATCCTCTGTGAACGTGGTATTAAGGGGTTCGACCCGGCAACTCGTAACGTCTTCGACGTTGCCGCTGTTCCTCTGCTTCACACGTTGACTCATTTACCTGTGATCGTCGATCCGTCTCATGCAACGGGGAGACCGGATCTTATTCCTGCCTGTTCAATGGCTGGTTTGGCTGCTGGTGCAGATGGCGTGCACATCGAAGTGCATGATTGTCCTGAAGTTGCCAAGAGCGATGGCCCACAGGCTTTACTGCCTGAACAATATGCTGAGCTTGTTGTCCAAATGCGGCAATTGGCTGGAATCCTTGGAAAAACTATTTCACCCCTACCGGAGAAGTCGCTTTGAGCCGTCGTCGAATCATTGCAGGAAACTGGAAAATGAACATGCGTTCATCCTCGGCCACCGCGTTGGCCTCGGGGGTCGCTGAAGCGGTGGGTGAAAATCCTTCTGTTGATGTTGTTCTGTGTCCGCCATCGGTTTATCTCGCTGCTGTTGGGGAAGCGGTTGCGGGAACCCCGGTCGGTCTTGGATCGCAAAACCTGTACGCCGCCGAAGACGGTGCATTCACGGGAGAAGTCAACGCAGGCATGCTGACAGACGTCGGATGTGGCTACGTGATCCTTGGGCACAGTGAGCGACGAGCTTTACTCGGGGAAACCGATCAGCAGATTAGCGAGAAGCTGCACAGCGCGTTGGCTGGCAATTTGACACCAATTGTTTGTGTCGGTGAGACACTAGAGGATCGAGAGTCAGGCCAAACCGAGCAAGTGGTTGAAACTCAGGTTCGAGGGTCACTTGCAGGGCTTGATGAGGTTCGGGCAACCTCGATCGTCTTGGCTTATGAGCCAGTTTGGGCGATTGGTACCGGCAAAACGGCCACTCCAGAGCAGGCTGAGGAAGTGCACGCTTTCATTCGTCGATTGCTCGGCGAAATCTTTTCAGCTGAGACCGCCGAACAAATTCGTATTCAGTATGGTGGTAGTGTGAAACCGAGCAATGCAACTGAACTGCTTGGTCAGCCCAATATCGACGGAGCCCTAGTCGGTGGCGCAAGTCTGAAAGTAGAAGATTTTGCCGGCATCATTAACGCCGGTTAAAGCCTTCCGACTGCTCCGAATCTTTCCAGATAACTTTGAAGTGAACGACCATGATGATTTTACCTTTGGCTTCCTTGGCAGGTGTTTTGCTCGGATGGCTAATGGCCTTCCTCTCGCTGTTTTTGATCATGCTGATTCTGATTCAGCGTGGAAAGGGTGGTGGATTGACCGGTGCTTTGGGTGGTCCTGGTGGGCAGAGTGCTTTCGGTAGCAAAGCAGGCGACACCTTTACAGCGATCACCATCGTCGTGGCTTCACTTTGGGGTCTCACCTGTGTGATTACCATGTTGGTTCTTGGAGACGGGGGTAGCAGTTCCGCAACGGCCGCTTCTGCTGCTAATGTTCAAGACGCCGGCATCGATACTGAGGACGGAGGTCTCGGTGGCGCAAGCATGGGCGGCGACGCAAGCTCCGATGATTCCGACGGATTTGTTGCGAAAACAGACCAAGAAGAAGATGTGGAAGCGGACTCCACCACCCCATCTGCTGATTTGGCGCCAGCCGAGTCTGATTCATCTGAATCCGATCCGGTCGAAACTGAGCCTAGCGAAGAAGCGGATGAATCTGCCGACTCTTCCGCTGCTGCAGAAGAATCTGAGTAGGCTTGGCGTTGACGCTCATTGCATTACAAAGGCATTGGCGGGTCTGGCATCCGCGGGTCTGGCATCCGTGGGTCTGGGCTTGATTGGTGACTCATGCGGCTTGGACGCTGGTTCCCGCGGAGAGCACTTACGAGCTCAGCAGGCTTGTCGACTCGGAGCTTAATGAGCAATTCTTCATTTTCGATAACGCTTCGCTGATTTGATTGATGAAATCAGTATCGCGATGGTCAATTGATCACAAGGACTCTCTATGTCGGACGTGCACGCTTCCGCTGTTCGCAGTATGACGGGCCAGGGGCACGCAAGTGCTATCGGTGAACTAGGGAGTGTGCAAGTTGAGATTCGCACGGTCAATAGCCGAGGATTCAAGTGCGTGCCAAGGCTAAGTGACATACTTTTGCCGCATGAAAATCAAGTGGAGGCATTGGTTCGCAATCGTGTCCATCGCGGGACGGTACACTTGAGCGTGACCTTCAAG
Source organism: Rubripirellula sp. (assembly GCA_049889895.1). Taxonomy (GTDB): domain Bacteria; phylum Planctomycetota; class Planctomycetia; order Pirellulales; family Pirellulaceae; genus Rubripirellula. The sequence continues at coordinate 97,806 of JBMHCO010000035.1, read as the reverse complement.
CGTCCAACTGCAGAAGAAGTGCCGTCGATTAATCCTGCTGCAATGGATACCTATCTAATAGCGATCCAGCAGTTGCAGGAGCGGCATCAGGGTATCAAAGCACAGGTCGACCTCGCCTCACTCTTTTCACTTCCAGGTGTTTTAAACACCGTGTCGGTAGACCGTTCGGGAAATGAACAGCGTTGGGATTTCGTCCAGCAGGTGATTCTCGAGGCGATTGATCATCTTGATACGATGAGAAGTATCGAGGGGCATCGTATGTCAGAGAGCCTTGAGGTGGATTGCCATCAGATCAGCCAGAATCTTGAGGCGGTCCGGAACACCTCACCCAGGTCGGTTGATGTTTACCGGCAGCGTTTGCAGGGCAAGATTGAGCGGACGCTCGAGGAGCATGGCGTGCAGGTCTCCCAGGTAGATTTGCTCCGAGAAGTTCAGATCTATGCTGATCGCGTCGATATTCACGAGGAGATTGTTCGGCTTGGGAGCCATCTGAAGATGTTCGCGAGTGTGCTGAGGGGCGAGGAGCAGTCTAGCCAGCCGACTGGTCGAAAGCTTGATTTCATCCTTCAGGAGATGTTTCGAGAAACCAATACGATTGGTAGTAAGGCATCAGATGCTGAAATTTCCACCCACGTGGTCGAAATCAAGTGTGCTATTGAGAGAATGCGGGAATTGGTGCAGAACCTAGAGTAACCATGTCCTCGAAATCAACTTTTAGGTTGGGAAGTCGGTTGACGGGGGTGTGAGCGGGAAAAACGGGTTTTCAAAGATGGTTGATCGTGAAAAAGGCAGATTGGTGATCATTTCCGGCCCGAGTGGTGCTGGGAAATCAACCGTTGTCCGTCAATTGCTCGATCGTTGTGAAATACCCCTAAAACTTAGTGTTTCCGCCACAACAAGGCCGGCTCGGGCTGGAGAGATTAACGGAGTACATTATCATTTCCTTGGTGCATCTGAGTTTGATGACTTACGAGAGAATGGCGAATTCCTCGAGTGCAAAGAGGTTTTTGGACTAGGCTACTGGTATGGCACACTTAGGGAGCAAGTTGCCACTGGTCTAAACGAGGGGTTTTGGGTTATTTTGGAGATCGACGTGCAGGGAGCCATGGCGATTCTTGAGCAGAGCGATTTCGAACCCATCACCATTTTTATCCACACCGGTGGGCTCGATTCATTAGAGTCGCGACTGCGGGGGCGAGAAACAGAGGATGATGAGGTGATTTCTAGGCGTCTACGGATTGCCGAGGATGAAATCCAACTCATGCATCGATATCGGTATCAAATCATTAATGACTCGGTCGACCGAGCGGTCGATGAAATCTGTCAGCGATTGGTCGAACATAGAGACTTATAGGGAGCATTAAGAATGCTAGAGGAACTGAAAGAAGAAGAGATCGTTAACAAGGTTGGCGGTCGCTTCAAGTTGAGTACGCTGATTCAAAAGCGTCTTGTGCAACTTAACCAAGGCAGTCGAGCATTGGTGAATGTTGATGCCCATGACAAGATGACGATCGTTTTGCAAGAAATCATGCAGGACAAGATTGTCCTGAACATGGATAACGAAGTTGAAAAAGTAATGGACTTGGACGCAACCATTGCTGCGGCCGAAGGTCCAGAAATTGAAGCAGCTGACCTATGAGTCAGACGCCCGCTACCGTCTTACTGGCAGTGGGTGGAGGCATTGCGGCCTACAAGACGGCTGTGTTGTGCAGCCGTCTCGTTCAACTCGGCCATGAGGTGCGGGTGGTGATGACCCCATCAGCGCAGCGTTTCGTCGGTCCACCGACCTTCGCTGCTTTATCGGGTCGCCCCGTCGGAATCGATAGCTTTGATCCGGAGCAGTATCCCACCGGGGCTCACATTGAGTTGGCTAAGGCTTTGGATCTAATGATTGTTGCTCCCGCAACGGCTAATCTGATTGGCAAGTTTGCCAATGGAATTGCAGATGATCTGATCAGCACACTTTATCTGCAGTGCGATTGTCAAGTTCTGCTTGCACCGGCAATGAGCGAGTTGATGTGGAGTAAGCCTTCTGTGCAACGCAACGTGCAGCAGCTTCGTGCCGATGGATGCCAGCTCATTGGACCTGAAGAGGGCTGGCTGAGTTGTCGCAGTCGAGGAGCTGGGAGAATGAGTGAGCCCGAAGACATCCTTGAGAAGGCACGGGATATTTTGCCATAGATGCCCCTCTTGCCCAGCAGGTTCTGCTTCGGAAATGTCTTGCCAGCGTTGTTTGATTAATTTCAAATTATTGGTTGTTTGAGCATTCGATCTTCAACTTATCCACTGTTGCTTTCTCTACATTAATAGTGCCTGCTACGAAAGAAATATCACTTCGTTGCACGAGCGACTAATCCATCGTTTTTTCTTAGCGCTGAGCGGAACGATACATGCCGGTTTATGTTTTTGGTCATCGTAATCCGGACACGGATGCGATTTGTAGTGCACTTGCTTATGCGGATTTTCTTCGCCAGACAAGTCGTCCAGATGCGGTCGCTGCCTGTTGCGGGACTCCAAACGAACGCACCGAGTTTGTGCTTCGTAAGGCGGGACTAGCTTCTCCCAAGATCATGATGGACGTCCGTCCCGAGTTGGAGGATGTTTGTAATCGTGATCCGATCACCGCAAAGAAAGGTGATGTGTTTTTTGAGGTTTATCAGCGTATGCTTGATCATGGTGTTCGGGCGATTCCCGTGCTGGATCAAGAACACAATGTAATCGGCATTGTCACTCTCCTTGATTTGCTTCAATTGATGTTGCGGGGTGGTGTGGATCCGATCAAGTCGCGAGAGGTTCGGACCACTCTTGATAAAGTGGTTGAAGTCATTGGTGGATCTTATCAGCACTCGGTTGAAACCAATCGCGTGGATGACCTTGTGGTCACGGTCGGTGCGATGAGTGCAAACGGGTTTACGTCTCGAATGCGAAAGTTCCCGGCGGAGCGATTATTGGTCGTAAGTGGGGACCGACCAACGATCCAATTACCGGCGATCGAGACTGGTGCACGAGCTCTAGTTGTTACCGGTGGTTATCAACTTTCAAGCGGTCTACTGCAATTGGCAGAAGCGCGGGGCGTTACCGTGATCAATAGTCCTTACGACACTGCAACGACAACGATGAGGATTAAAGCTGCGCACCTCATCGATTCAGTGATCAACCCAGAGTTCATGAAGCTTCCCTCCAGAACTCCTGTCGCGGCTGCAAGGCAGCAGGTCTACCGATCCCCACAGATGGTATTTCCGGTCGTAGACGGAGATCGATTGATTGGAGTGATCAGTAAAAGTGACTTGGTGCATCCACCGAGACCGGAACTCATTTTGGTCGACCACAATGAGATTAGTCAGGCTGTACAGGGCGCTGAGGATGCGGATGTGATTGAAGTATTGGATCACCATCGCCTGGGAGGTTCATTGAAGTCGACCAATCCTATTCGTTTTTACATGGAGCCGGTTGGGTCGACGTGTACCCTTGTTGCCAAGTTATTTCGATCATCAGGAATCGATCCAACCCCAGGGATTGCTCTGTGTATGGCGTCTGGGATGATCAGCGATACACTCAATCTTCGTTCGCCAACCGCAACCGATGTGGATCGTGATTTACTGTGCTGGTTGCAGAAATTTTGCGATGTCAATCTTGATCAGTTTGCGGGCGAGTTTTTTCAGGTTGGGTCTGCTTTGCGATCGTGTGATTCTGATCAGGTCGTTCGCGAGGACTGTAAAGAGTTCGAAGAGTCGGGTCGTCGTTTTTCAATCTCTCAGATTGAAGAGATTGGTTTTGACCTTTTCTGGAAACGCAAAGAAGAACTTTCAAGTTCGTTGGAGGAGCTTGCCAAGTCGGCTGATCTCGAGTTTTCCGCGCTTCTTGTGACCGACATCTCCAGCAATGGAAGTCTGTTGCTAATGAGTCGCGAGCCTGACGGCTGGGAAGAGATAAATTATCCCCAGTTAGAAGATCGTCTTTATCAGCTAGATGAAGTGGTTAGTCGAAAGAAGCAACTGCTTCCACTTATCTGCAGCTTGCTAGAGTCTGCACCCCCATCACAATCAAGCTGAGATCCGTCTTTTGGGGGCTGGGGAGGTGCTGTAATTGTCACCGCATCGCGTACCGAAGTCGTTTAAGAGTTAGGAACAAAAGAATGGATCAAATTCGAATTTCCCCGTTGGTCGGTGCACTTCATGGCGAGTGCAACTTTGCGAAACGTGTTCTGTTTGGTCTGCTCCTGTGTTTTTTAAATCTCTCGATTGTTCTTGCGCAGCATGACGGCGCTCGTGATTCCGTCAAGCAAATTGCCGTAGGCAAGTTTGGAAAAGTAGACGATGTGTTGGCTAACAAGAAGCCTTTTGCGGGTGAAGCGGAATCAGCGTTTGTCAAAATGCTTCAGGCGATTGCTGAGGGACAAGTTTCACTGGCAGAGGAGTATGGGAGACGTGCTGTAGAGCTTGGTTTGCCTCCCGAGCGAATCTTGGTTGGTCCGAAAGAATTGATGAACCGTTTGCCCGCCGATTCAGAATTGAATCTTTGGGCCAAGAAGCAGGTGAAGCATCAATTGGTGCATGGTCCCATGGTCGGATCGGTCACCGATCAGTCTGCGTCAGTCTGGTTGCGAACGCTCGGTGATGCGAAGGTGACGGTGAAATGTATTGAGACAGGTAGCAGCGTCACGGCGGTCACATCTGAGCAGGCTGATTGGACTGCGGTTTTAAAGCTAGAGGGTCTTGAACCGAGCAAAAGTTATCACTACATCGTTGAAGTGGACGAGAAAGTCTGTTCGGAAGCTTCTTTTAAGACCTTTCCAGCTCGCGGAATGCCTGGTGATTTTTCTGTAGGCTTTGGAGGTGGAGCTGGGTACGTTCCAGAGTGGGAGGGGATGTGGGACACCATTTTGAAACGCAAGCCTGATGCATTCTTAATGATGGGTGATAACGTCTATGTCGACCAACCCGAGCAATCGTTGACACAGCGATATTGTTACTATCGACGGCAGTCGCGACCGGAGTGGCGACGCTTTACTTCCCAGACGGCAATCTATTCCATTTGGGATGATCATGATTTTGGGACGAACGACTGCGTACCGGGACCCATGATTGATCAGCCCGCTTGGAAACGACCGGTCTGGGAAGTGTTCAAGCAGAATTGGGTGAATCCGGCTTATGGAGGCGGTGACGATCAACCTGGCTGCTGGTATGACTTTCACATTGGTGACGTGCATTTCATCATGCTTGACGGCCGGTACTACCGTGATCTTAAGGGCGGTACCATGCTCGGTCCCGTGCAGAAGCAATGGCTGCTGAAAACCCTTTCAGAATCCACCGGAACCTTCAAGGTAATTGCTTCACCAGTGCCGTTTACTGTAGGCATCAAGAAAGGTAGTCGCGATCCATGGGACGGTTTTCCCGAAGAGCGTTCCGAGATCTTTGACTGGATTCAGAATCAAAGAATCGAAGGCGTCTTTCTTGTTGCGGCTGATAGGCACCGAACCGACTTGCGAGTCAATCCTCGGCCTGGTGCGTACGACCTATATGAATTTGAGAGCTCCCGACTCACCAACCACCACACCCATCCGGTGGTTAAGACAGAAGGTCTTGTCTGGGGCTACAACAAAACTTGCTCATTTGGGCTTATGACTTTTGACACCTCAGCAAGTGATCCTGTTGTTAAATTCGAATGCGTCGATCTGGAGGGTGTGAGCCAGAACGAATTTATCCTCAAACGTAGTGAGCTTGAATTCGAGAATTGATTTTCCATGATGAATCTTGATTGGATTCGATTCAGTGTCATGGTTTGTGTTGGCTTGCGGAGAGATTCACCGCGACGATCTCTTCGTCATTACGCGTGAAGAGAGTCTGGTTGGCGTACGCGGGGTGGCTCCAAACAACGGATCGACCAAAGCATTCGGAGGTCGGTTTGAGAATATGGAATCGCCCTGTTTCCTTGTAGCCTTCAGGTGTTAGCTCGGCGGAAATCAAGTCACCGGATTCACTCATTAAGAAGTAACGATTGCTTTCTTTGATTCGAGTGATAAATGCGGTGCCATGCCTGATGTAGCGTGTTTCATCCGGTTTAGTAGGTTCAAAGGTTGACCAGAGCTGATTTCCATTATTGGCGTCAACTGCCACAAGATTTCCATCGTTGCAATCCGTTCCATAGAGGACGCCGTTTACAAAGAGTGGTGTCGAGTTCGCACAGTGGACAGCATTCTTGGGTTCACCTCGCCAGAGTTCTTTTACGGTGGGTTGATCGCGTCCAAGTTCCAGCATGACTGCTTCGGTTCGGATACTGCTGACATACATGCGATTGTCTTGGAGTACGGGACTTGCGATCGACATTTCATACTGAGGCTGAAGAGGAACTTCCCAGTAGAGAGTTCCGCTTTCTGGGTTGAGACTTGAGATGCCGTCAGGATGGAAGCAGATCAATTGATTGCAACCACCTTGCCGGACGAGGGTAAGCGGGCAGTAACTTGATTTTGCGTCGAGCGATTTCCACCGAATTTCACCAGAGTTCTTGTCAAAGGCAACGACCCCCTGCCCTTTCCCGCCGACGCAGGTGTAGACCAGTTCGTTCACGACCAAGGGGTGTGAAGCAAAACCCCAAAGTGGTGCTTCAATGGAGAATGTCTCCTTCAGTTGACGCTCCCACACGACGCTGCCGTCTTTGAGCGACAAGCACTTTAAATCACCCTCAGCTCCCAAGGTGTAGACGAGATCGTTGTCGATTGTTGGTGTACATCGCGGCCCCGCTGGATAGGAGATGCTGTAGGGGCAGTCGTACTGATGTGCCCATATTTGCTCTCCCGTCGTTGCATTGAGAGCACGTACTCGCTCTGTTCCTTTGATGCTGGCTCGTTGACCTGGGTCATTGAATGCCTCTCCATCTCCTTTGATGTAGTCGAAGATGATGACGTGATTTCCCGAAACAGCTGGACCCGCATAGCCGGATCCGGCTGATTTTCTCCAATTTACGGCTAAACCCTTCGGAGTGATCTCGTCGATGATTCCCGTTTCACGGTAGACTCCATCGCGTTGTGTTCCCATCCATCCCTTCCAGTCATCTGCCGTTACATTCGCTTGCAGAGTTACTGCGATTGCCATCACGACACAGCAATGGGTGAGGTACTGGAATCGTTTCATCGAAAGTGATCCTTTTGTAATCCGATTTAATTCGCACGTGCTTCTGACGCATCCGTGTGATCGATGCGTTGCAAAGAATTTTACTGTGATGCAGAAGCCGCTGGGAGTCGATTGATTGAAAAGTCTAAGCACCTTGCCAAACATGTTAAAAGAATTCACATGCTTCGACTGATATTGATGCGGCACGCGGAAAGTGAATGGAGTCGCAGCGGGCAAAATGATCATGAGCGATCACTGACGATGCAGGGTCATCAGGATGTGTCGCAAATGGCTAGTTGGCTCGAGGGGAAATCGTTCATTCCGGGATTGATTCTCTGTTCATCAGCTCGACGTACGAAGGAAACGGCGACGGATTTGATGAAAGCCTTGGGTGGCTCGACAATGATCAGTTACACAAAGCAGCTTTACCTTGCTGATCCCGAGGCAATTCAACGAACGGTTAGGCAAGACGGCTGTGATTTTCAAAATCTGATGGTGCTCGCACACAATCCCGGGTTGTCGTATCTCGCATCGGTCCTGTCGGGAAAAATGATTCAATTGCCAACAGCAGGTTTAGTTTTATTCGAGGTTCCATTCCTTAACTGGGGTGACTTTAAACTGAGTGATACCATTCGAATGGTCGAGTTCATGGAACCGGGGGATCTGTAGCGCGATGGATACAGTGGTTTCATTGTTGTGGGTGCTTGTATTTATGATTGCGCACCTCGGTTTGTGGGTCGCAGCTTACAATCGCGTGAATGCGTTCGACCTGCGGCGATCAATCACGAAGCCGTTGATGAAGTGTCTGTTACTACTTGCGTTTGTCGCCCCGTTGTATCTGGCGTTTGTTGATGTCAAATCCATCGATTTGATATCCTGCATGCTGAATACCGAGCAGGTCGTTTCTAAGCCATTCGTGGTTTACGTTGTCTTTATTTACTCGAGTCTGTTGTGGCTTGGATTGCCTTGGGTGCATGCAAGGCCACTTATGAAGAATGGTTGGTTGCGAGCCCCGATTCAGACAAAGATCGTGAATGTTGCTGAGGAGATTGAAACGCAATTACCACTTACAGGTAAGTGCAAATGGTTCTCGCGAGTACCTTTCAATCAGATTTTTGAGTTAGCGATTGAACAGATTGATTTGCCCGTCAACGGGCTACCAGAGCGTCTTGATGGTTATCGAATCGCTCACTTGTCTGACGTCCATTTAACAGGCGATGTGTCTCCAGAGTTTACGCGATATGCATTGGGGATCGCTGAACAATGGGGGCCTGAAATGCTCGCGTTAACCGGCGATCTCATTGACTCGGAAGATTGCGTGGATTGGCTGGAGGGGATTTTTAGTCAGGCAAAAGTTAATGACGGTGCTTACTTCATTCTCGGTAATCATGATGCGAGGATGCCGACTGTTTCACCCATTCGCTCAGCGATGGAACAAGCGGGCTGGAAGGATTTAGGTGGCAAAGTCATAACTGCTGAGTTACGGCAACAAGATGTGACTTTGATTGGCAGCGAGGCTCCGTGGTTGGAAACGCCTCGTTCATTGAATTCGGAGGATCAGACGTTCCGCATTCTCCTTAGCCATAGTCCCGACCAGATTCGTTGGGCGCAAAAGAATCATATCCAGCTCATGCTCGCTGGGCACACTCATGGAGGGCAAGGGAGACTGCCGCTGTTTGGACCCGTATTGAGTCCGAGTGTATACGGAAGTCGGTTTGCCTCAGGGCAGTTTTATCGATGCCCCACCACATTGCATGTGACGAGAGGGTTATCAGGAACGAGGTTATTGCGATTGAATTGCCGGCCGGAATTGTCGCTGCTGACGTTGCGTCAGGTTTGAGGTTTCGGCGAGTGAGCCGATGCTTCACTGTTTTCTGCGGATTCTGGCATATTTGAATCCCGGTACGAAAAAGCAGATTGCTGAGCTAACACCGAAGATAAGGTGTCCATGCTGAGGCCATACAGCCATCGCGATGGAGGCAAGAAGAAGTGCTGTAGCCTGCAGGTAGAACACTCCATGAAACATGCTTGCTTTGATCACAAAAACCATGGCGCTGATGACACCAAGGAGCGGCGAGAAAGTGAGCACGGGTAAGCCGAGAATTGCTTCGATTGGAAAAAGCATGGCGATCGCAACCATGCTCGCACCCCAAACGTGCGCCACCTGCCGCTCAATGAACGTGACCGGGCCAATTCGTTGGCGGATTTTCCAGAACACACCTGCCCATGCACCAAGTCCGATGGTCCAAACCGCACCGTAGATCCAGCGCTCTGAAAACCCTCGCAAATTGAGTTGCCACGTTAGGAGGCCTGCGACGAAGAGTACCATGGAGTGCCAAATCCAAAGATTCCCCCAGTTTTCAAGAACTCCCGCATGATGCGTTTCCCGAAACATTCTCGCGATAACTTGAGTGAATCTGCCACTGCTTGCACTGACCTTTTCATCCGCCAAGTAAGCCTCGAGATCTTTCGCGAGCGCTTCGGCGGTTTCGTAGCGAAGGTCAATCGGTTTTTGCATGCACCGTATCGCGATCATTTCAAGGTCGCGATCGATTCGCGGGAAGAAGCTGCGAGGCGGGATAGGATCTTGCTCGATGACCTGCATCACCAAGTCCATTGGTGTGTCGGCTAAAAACGGATTGCGTCCGGTAAGAGTGAAGTACAAGACACAACCCAGTGAGTAGATGTCGCTAGCGGGTCCCACCAGATGGGTCCGTCCACTCGCTTGCTCTGGTGACATGTAAGCGGGAGTACCGAGCAATGCACCGCTGCGGGTTGCATCAATCGGTCCGTCCGCATGTTTTGCAAGTCCAAAGTCCGTTACCAGTGGAGTACCGTTCGTGTCGATGAGGATGTTGCTAGGCTTGATGTCGCGGTGCAGGATGCCTTGCTGGTGCGCATATCCAATGGCTCGCGCGATGCTGGCGATCATCTTTGCAGCTTCACGCTGACGTAGCGGCTTTGCCGTGACTCGTTCTGACAGGGTGGGACCGTCAATCAACTTCATGCTGAAAAAAGCGCGTCCCTCCATGTCACCGGCTTCGTAAACCGGAACAATATTTGGATGCTCAAGTTTGGCTGTCGCTTTGGCTTCCGCAAGAAATCGACCAATATCGCTCGAGCTGGCTAACCGCCCCCGAAGAATCATCTTGACAGCAACGACTCGATTCAGGCTGATCTGTTTCGCACGGAAAACCACTCCCATGCCGCCGCGTCCAATTTCTTCTTCCAGACGATAGTCTCCAATTTCAACGGGAAGCTGAAGACTTCGCCAACGTCCATTGGATTCACTGGAAGTAACGCCTTCGTCGAGTGATGCACCCGCCGTATCGGTCACCAGCATCGTTCCGAACAGTCTGCGAAGCTCGTTCTCAAGGTCCGGGTGATTCTTATACATGGATTGAAGATCCATCAGATCACCACGGCAAACTGCATCCGCTGCTTCGGATAACGCATCTGCGAGACGCTGTTCGCGATCGCCACTTAGCTCCGCACTCATGCTGCTCACGAAATACCCTCTCGCTCGGCAGCTTCGATGGGGGTCTCTTCTAGGAGTGATCGCAACCGACGAAGTGCTCGCAAGTATCTCATACTTGCGGCTGGCGGATTCAGGTTTAGTGATTCCGCAATCTCGTGGTTGGTGAGATGTTCATAATGACGCATCAGAATAATCTCGCGATCCTGATCGTTAAGTTGCTGAATCACCCCCTCAACCTTCACAGCAATTTCTCTCTGTGCGGCTGCAGTGGCAGGTGTCATTTCCGGGTCGCAGATTTGCGCGCTGAATTCGATGGTCGATGGGTCGGGGCCAACCATGGCGCTCATTGGACGTTCCCGATCCATGTTGCGTTTAGCGCTGACGCGGTGTCGGCGATAAGTATCGATGATTCGGTCCCAAGCAATTTGTCGCATCCAAAGGTGAAAAGCCATCACCGGATCATTGAGGTATTTCTCAAGTCTGCCGCTCGCTTCAACAAGGACATCTTGAACGACATCACTAACATCGATTCGTTGCTGGACTTTTCGGTCCAGTCTCATCTCTACAAGCCGGCGCACGGGACCACGATGCTCCTCAAGAAGTTTATTAACCGCTTGATGATCCCCGTTTCGCGCTGCATCGAGGAGCGATTGCGTCTGGTCTTGAGATGGCCACATTGATTTTGCCGATTCAGGGGAGAAGGTGCTCCACCGCCTTGCGAGGATGATCGGCTAACTCGCCGATCTTAATATAGTAGTAAGGAGGGAATAGTTGACCTTCAAGTTGTTCGATTGTCCGCTTATACGCACTTTTTGGCGGGTTTTCGTCGAATGATCATAAAAAGGCTGTTGAGGCAATCTTGGGATTCTTTCTGGGGAAATGGAGTGCAATTCCTGCACATGAAGACCTTTGATGCTTTGCGTTTGGGGAGGTTCAGCAAAAAAGGGTTCAGCACAAGTAGTGCCGAACCCTTCAGGATCGATGATTATTGATGAATCTTGTAAACGGTGATGATTACTTGATTTTTCGGATCATGATATTTTTGAACCGCACGACCATTGGAGGTCCTTGGTGGATTTGTAATGCAATCACACCATCTTTGGCTGCTTTATCAGATTGATGATCGATGACCTCTGCGGTCATCGTTTCATTGATGAAGTGCTGCAAGTGGTTGCCATTGGCTACAACTCGAAAGTCATTCCATTCACCTGGATGAATAGCAGATGCGAGTCCTGCTTCGTCACCGAATTGAGATGCATCCTTTCCTCCATCTGCATTGATCGTGACCTTCTGGCCACGGCGTGCGAGTATGCCGCGTCCTTTCTCTTCGTAAAGGATACCAGCGTAGTTGTTACCAAAATCAATGTCCGCTTGGTAACCACTCACCACGAAATCTTTTTCGTTAACAATGCGACTGCGGTATTGAATACCCGAGTTTCCTGACTCGATTTTAAACTGCGCAGTAAGCTCAAAGTTGTCCGGTGTCCCGCCTTCCCAGATGAGGAATGTGTTTCCTTTAATTGGCTTTTCCGCAGTTGTGCGTCCAACAATCTGTCCGTCTTCGGCGGACCATAAATCTTCGCGTCCTTCCCAACCACTGAGGTCGCCACCGTTGTAGAGAACGGTAACATTCGGGTCCGCCGAATCTTCCGCGAACAGAGGACAGCTGAAAAGGCAGAGTGCTAGAGTGACGCCTGTGAGAATTCTCATTGGTGGTTTCTCCGGGTTGGTTTGTTTTAATGGTAGGGTGGAATTGTAAGATAACTGGGCTGCGATGTAGCCATCACAATTGAGTCGTTTACCCAAAAATTAGTGACGGCCTAATTTGGATCAGAGCCGTAAAGATGATTGAATTCAAACAATCATTGATGTAGCGGTGTCTCAGCGAATGCCAATGCCGTCCAAAGTCGCCCAGTAGCCGCCCCGAGCATGATCAAATAGGAGTTTTTCCGCATTTCGCTCGGGACTGAATCCTCTTTGCTTACTCCAGACTTCGCGTCCATTGAGAAATGTTGCGATCGGCCATCCGGTTAGGCTTTCCCCGTGCCAAGGTGACCATTTTGATTTGGTGTGTTGAAGTTCATCTTGGATTGTCCGTCGCTCTTCGATGTCAATAAGTACGAGGTCTGCATCGTAGCCTTTTTCGATCCTTCCCTTGCCGACAATTCCCCAGATTCGAGCCGGTGCATCGGACATCCAGTTTGCAACTTGAGGTAGTGTGCACTTTCCGGAGACCACTTGATTGAGGAAGAGTGCAAGGCTGTTTTCGACTGCTGGCAGCCCCGACGGACTCTCCGGGTATGGCTTCGCTTTTTCCTCGAGCGTATGTGGGGCATGATCGGTCGCGATTGCTTGTATCGTGTTCTCCAGTAGAGCGTTCCAGAGAGCTTGGTTGTCAGCTGCCGACTTAATCGAGGGGTTCATTTGAATACGACTGCCAAGCCTTTCGTAATCATCAGTGTTGAAAAATAGATGGTGCGGACAAACTTCGGCACTGATGTACGGAGATTGGTTGGCGATGATTGGAAGTTCTGCGGCAGTTGATACATGAAGCACATGGAATCGGTGCTGATGACGGTTTGCAAGATCCACGGCTCGTGTTGTGGCAATCACAGCAGCATTGACGTCGCGAATTCGCGAGTGGTCATGAATATCGGTAGTGCCAGCGAGTCTTTCCGCGTTGGCCCTCACGGTGGTTTCATCTTCACAGTGCGCACAAATTGGCAGTGTGGTTTCCGCAAAGATTCTTTCTAAAGCTTCTTGTTCATCAACCAGCAGATTGCCGGTGCTACTGCCGATGAAAATCTTGATTCCGGGAACGTTGTCAGCCGCATTTAGCTCCGCGACGTTGTCCGGGGTTGCGCCAATGTAAAAACCGTAGTGGACGTGTGATTTCTCCGCTGCGATTGAATCCTTGGCTTTGACTCCTTCCGCAGTCACTGCGGGTGGTTTTGTGTTGGGCATCTCCAGAAATGCCGTTGTTCCTCCCGCTGCGCAGGCGCGAGAAGCAGTGTAGAGATCTTCTTTGTGTGTCAGGCCTGGTTCTCGAAAGTGAACCTGATCATCAATCACCCCCGGCATCAGATGCTTGCCATCGCACTCAATCACCACTTCAGCTGTGGAGGAGGCGTTGGCATCGATTTCTAGAATCTTGCCATCTTCAACGAGCAGATTTCCTTCGCGAACCTCGTTGGGGAGTACGAGTGAGGCGTTACGGAAAAGGGTTTTCGGACTTAAGCTATTCATGAGATCCTCGTTCGGCGGAGATCTCAACAGAATAACCCATCTTCACCTGATGGCGTAGTCACGATGATAAGCGACTGAATCCTTGTCCGAGTCCTCATTCCTTCACACGACTCATCTGGCGTCGAAAGGCGTTAAATGCATCACGATATGCTGCTGGGACCTGCTGGGTGTTGCCTGCATCACTAATCGCGCGAAGATCGTCTGACGATTCTTGTTGACCGACGGTAATGGATTTGGGGTCTCTTAAGCCGAGACTTCGGAGTGTGTCTTCAAGCTCATCGCGACCCTGTTTTCCTTTTGTTGTCGGAAGTTCACGTATCTGACGCCATCTTTCAACAAACGCCTTCAACTCCTCCTCGCTCCATTGCAATCGATTCAAAAGATCTTGATTGGGCTGATCTCGAGTTGATTCGAGATAGTCCAGCACGAGGTCAGTCGCTTGCTTTGCGTAATCCAGGTTCACTTCATCGGGAGGCTGTGGATTTGCGAGCGATCCATCACCAAAGACTTCATCACCCATCGCAGGTGACGAAGTAGAAGAGTCCGAACTGTTTTGGCTATTTTGGGGTTTAGAAGGATTGGGCGTCGAAGTATCAGTGTTTTCTGAATTTGCAGACTCCCCAGATGCTTGATTCTGTTCTTGATTGTCAGAGGTATCCGCATTCGAATCGGGATCAGCAGGGTCCGTAGAGGGCTGGCTATTTTCGTTCGATGCCGACGAAGGATCTTTCGACGCGTCCCCGGCGGATGCATCGGATGTTTGAGACGCTTGGTTCGCTTGATTACTCAAGTCAGAATCAGCTTGCTGCTGACCGCTTTGACCTTCAGAATTCTCCGTCGATGTTTCACCATGACTGCCCTGAGATGTTGACTCCTGTGAGTCTGTCGAGTCGTTTGAATTCTCGCCTTTGTTTGCGTCTGCTGTGTTTTGCGAATCGGATGCGTCTTGAGTATTCGCGTTGTTTGTATCTGGCTTTTCTCCTGAGTCTGATCCATCACTTCGGTTACCGGTGTCTGCTGAATCTGCTACCGACGAACCTTGTTTCCCGCTTTCAGAATCACCTGAGTCCTCACTAGATGGATTGTCTTCGGTGCCACTCTGGTCTGCTGATTGGTTTCCGTTATTGGCCTGCTCATTATCAGAAGATGACGCTTGGTTATCGGAGTTGCTTTCTGACGAAGATTGGTCGCCTTGGCCGTTTCCCGAACCTTGCAATTCATCTAGATAGTCTCGAATCCGTTCAAACGCTTCACCATCATGATCAGGTTTACTTTCGTTTGGCTGATTTGGTCGTCCCGAGGGGCTTGCTGACGATCCGTTTTGTTGCTGATTGACATTATTTGATTCGCCATTAGGCATGTCTTCCGAACCCCCGCTATCAGATTCGCCTTTTGCAGAACCATCAGCTTGGTTTGTATTCGCACCTGAAGGTGGCTGATTGGAGTTGGAATCTGAGGGGCTTTGGTTTTCGGACAACGAGTTCGATGCGGATTGCTGCGAATCACTTGCTTCACTCGAAGCGGAAGCATTCTCCTCTTGGTTGGGATCTAATGGACTGGCTTGGTTCTCTTGTGTCTCCGAACCAGTATCACTCTGGTCGGAGTCGCCGCCGTTGGCGGAAGCTTGAGAATTAGTTGGATCAGAAGAACCGCCTGCATCACCGGATGGCATCGCGTCAGGATTCGAGCGGTCCGTGGTATCAGGATTTTGATTTTGTTGATCACCGCTGTTAGATCCAGAGCCTGATGATTCATCTGATGAATCATCATTGCCTTCGGGTGATTGTGACGAAGAACCCGTCTCGCCTTGCCCTTCTCCATTTTGCTGGGAGGTGGCTTGTGAGTCGCCGCTACCACCGGAACCTGCTCCGCCCTCTTCATCATTTTGGGATGATCCTGAACCGCTTTCTGAAGAGTTTTTCGGTTCGGATACGCCATCTGCAGCCGGATCATCGGCTGCAGGTAGGGTACTTGGTGATGTGATGTGCAATTGGATCGCATCAGTGCGAACAACGTTTGGTTTCAGCAGATCAGAGTGGTGATCTGATCGATTGTCAGTGGCAATTCCGACAAGTTCTATCGAATCTCCAATTCGAAGATTTAATTCTTCCGGCCGGATCGGAATGCTACCGATTTGTCTTCCCAATTCACCCGCACTGCTCTCCCAAAGAATTGGTACCAATGTTCGATTGGATCCGTAATGAATTTCCAGCTCAATGCGACTCAGGCCAAAGTCGGGATCAGAAGCATGAATTTCGACGAGTTGCTGGGCGTTGTAAGGAAGATTCTTTGGGCTTTGGCTCGGGAGAGTAATGTTGATCTCTGGAGGTAGATCTTGAACGATCTCGATGGGGTAAATAATTGGTTCGACGTTTTCTTGTTCGATCGAGTCCCATACTAAAACCCTGTAAGAGTTTTTGTTCCTGTTTCCGCCAAGTTCCCGAGTGTCTCGCAGATTGAAGCTAGCGCTGAGGGCGGTTCCAGATGCATCGATGTTCATTTCTAGGGCACCCGCGGTTGCCTGGATGCGACTGCCGATCGGGGCTGGATTGAACTCAATTTTTGCGCGATTGACGACGCGATTCACTTTGGCGTGCACCGTGATGTTTGTGCCATCTACGGCTCGGATTGCACCAACACTTTTCGAAAAGTTCTGTAATCGTGTGTAAGCTGGCGGGCTGTATTCAATGTGATCGATGGTAACAACAGGGATGTCTTCGACGATAAGTTCGAAAGGGCCTGCTGATGCGTCACCTGCAATGATTCGGTAGTTGATCACCCCGATCGCAGAATACGGAACTGGTAGGTCTCCGATATAGCGGTTGGATGTTGGGTCAAGCGACAGTTCGAGACGTTCTTCATCGGATGAATTTGTCCATAGGCAAGTTACCGATTCGTTCGCGAATAACCCATCAACGCGTGCGCCGATTTCAACCGACAGGCCCGCGGTCACTCTGGTATCGCCAGGTGTTACCTGATCGATTTTTACTCGCTGGGGCGCAGCAATGTTCGCCAGCGGTGCGCCCAGTCGTGTAATTGCTTGCACGCTACTTTTGGGTGAAAGTGCAACATACATCGCTAGCGCGGTTACACTGGCAATCGCGATGATCCACCAACGCACCGTTCCGGTTGCTTCGCTGGGTGGCGATTGGTGATGCTGCAGTTTCTTACCTGATTCAGTTCCAATACTTCGAACCACTCCACTTTGTAGGCTGTCGTCCCGTGACGCCTCTCGAAGGGTTAGGTAACTGAGTAACGCTTGCCTGGCTTCCGCTAGATCACAATCAATGGCTCGTGCTGCATACTCGGGAGCGATCGAGCTTTTCAAGATTGGAAGAATGTATCGCCAAATGTAAGCGGATGTGATTCCGAGAATAGAACCGAGTGATAACGTTCTGATGATGATGCCAGGTGAGTAGATCCATTGGTCGACAACTAACCATGCAAAAAACATGAAGTTGAGGCAGATCAACAGACCCAGCGTTCTGCGGGTAAGTTCTGCTCGCCACAGAGCTCGACAGGTTTCATCAATTCGCTGATTTATGATCTCGTCGACGGGGTTGCCATTGGATGTGGATTTTCCTCCCCGTAGCTCTGCTGAAGCAGCATTGTTAATTCGGCTAGGAGGGCTGGCAACTGACATGGAAGTCTTCTCGGTGAAGGTCCGAACACTCACCTGTATTGTAGTTCAGATATCGTTAAAGTGCCGCTAGTAATCAGGTGACTCGCATTCGTGCCACAAGAGTACACCAGTTCGATCAAAGGATTGCCAGCAGCCCCAAAGACCCTCGTGAAGCCCAAAGCACCCTCGCGCCGTGCAAAATTCTCTCGCGATGCCAAACTGAGCGTCGCAAAACACGTGATTCGCCTATCGTTTCTATCGGCAGATCCGGAATCGCATCAACTAAAAAAAGGGGCACCTCTTTGAAATCAAACCAAAGCGTCTTCAGGGATGAATTGGGTGCTTTTTCGACATCTGAGTTGATAGCTGGTGATGGAGTTTCACGCGATCGTCTCAATATTTATTTCCTCCATTGCTCCCTATGTCCGGTTGATGGATTCCTCTGCTAAAATCCGTACTTCACCCGCGAATTGGAAACAACACTGAAATTGCCATGAGATACGCATTTCGTTTAGCTGAGTTGCTTGGGCATACTCCCGATCGTCGTAAACGCCCTGGAACGATCAAATCGATCGTGGAACATACCGGCCTTGATCGTCATCAAGTGGCGTCGTTGTTGAAAAATGAGGCGAAGTACATTCCTTTAGATGCGTTATCTAGAATCTGTGATTATCTGATCGATCATGGATATGCATCGGCCGATCAGCTTCCGGGAGCACTGTTTTCGGTCAATGCTGAGAACTTTTGGGAGTTGCTAGCACGACGCGGCGAAATTGAAATCGTTCTCGGAGTACGTCAGGCTCCTTCGAGTCAATCTGCGGACAACGCTACAGTTGTTGCGAGTGATGCAGTACTCTTTGGCGAGCTTCTCAACGGCGTGTCCACTCTCGGAGGGGTAGCCAAGCACCAAGGCTCCGGCGACGAAGAGGATGGCAAGGCCGTTCCGGCGCCAATGCCCGATCGCATTCAGCAGTCGCTGGTCTGGAGTCCAGGAGAGGTGTCCTTGGAAGATGCCCGTGCCAGAGCTGGAGAGGTATTCGACGGCTTTGTCGAAGCTCAAGGCGATCGAGGAATGGTCTGCATTGGGAGCGTGAAGAGCAATCCTGTCGTCGAGTTGCTATTTGCGGATGCATTTGGCTGTACCCCGTTTGTGACCGAAGACGATGTGGATGACGTTTCCGCTCGATCCTGTCCGTTCTTCCTGCGTTATCGGGATAGCGATCCGAAGCCCGATGGTGCCTCTGCGGGTACACGATTGAGCAAAAACGAAGACGCACCGGAGCCAGGTTTTTACTACGAGAAGGATGATGGCACTTGGGAATACGCTGGTGGCAAAGATCAAGACACCGCGCTCGTTTTCTATCTGTTTCGAGAAGCGTTAGGCCGACTCGACATGGTGCTCAGTGGATTCTCCGGTCGTGCAACTCGATTGCTTGCTAAAACGCTTGCAATCCGAGGTGAAGAATTTTGGCCACCTGTCTACGAAGAAGACGGACTTCAAATTGGTGCATACCTGGTCCAGTATGAGAACACCGAAGCCAAGCCGACTCGGGATGACTTGCTATTTAATTCAGGTGGGGCGGTGAAAATCATGCCGTTGCCTCGCACAGCCATCGCTCGACGTATGGCACGTCGATAGCTCCTGAGCTTACCACACTGATTTGGGTCAAATCGGAAAGTTCCTACTGGATGAGTAACCATTTGGATGCTTCATGGAGCGAGTTGCCAGCTTTCATCAAAGAAGCCATCCGCAACCACTTCACCTGGAAAAATGTCGTCATTCGGTGAGTCCGTTCTGATAACGGCCCAGTCCGGCAGCATTGCGATTTGCCTTGAGTTGCTGACATTAGAGAACTCTCGGTAAGTCATGCCGCTGTTGATCACCAGGTACTTGTTTTGGTTTTTGGGGTTCGGGTAACACATCACCACCGCGTGATTGGATGCATCAAAATCTTCTGATGAAACCGTGAGGCTGTCGCTACTCCAGACAATTGGAAGTTCCGATTGGACTTCTTTGAGATATTGATTGCTGGAGAAATCACCAAAGCAAACAAGGTGGTTATTTTGAATCATTTGTGGTGTAAGCTCGCTATCGCGGACCACGCGAACCTCTCCTCGCATTAGTTTTCGCCAGCGGTGTTTGGCATATTCAAATTCCCGTGTAATCCATTGCTGGGTCGCACTGTTTACGGCATCCTTGCTTGGTGCAACAAACAGAAATCGATCACAGAACGCGTCATCAATTGGTCCTTGGAGTCCAGGCCGTTTACGCAGTTCATTGTCTAATAGGTCGACGGAAGTCCATTGAGTACTTTTCTTGAATTCAATTTGCTTGTTCTCAAGTTGCTTTTGTGTGCTGATTGAAACAGATTGTCCGTCAATGTTCACGGCGATGTTTTCAACGGGGGTCGTCCAACCTACTTTCGCGAAATCGATTTTAAATCGGGTGATTCCCGACGTTGTGATATTTAGGGTCTGATTTGGTGCAGCGGCAGCTTGAATTCTGCCAGCCGTCCAGTGTTCTTCTAGTCCGGTTACCTCGACCCAACCTGCTTTGGCGTAACGTAATGTGTAAGTGGTGAAGTCGATTGATGGTTTAGCTAGGCCGGTGTGCTCTGCGGCTTGCTTGGCTAAGAGAGAGTCGATTTTCTGTGCGCTGGCATCATCGATTTTGTGACCCATGCCATTTCCAATCACATATTCAATATCAATATTGAGGGCTGCTGCATTTTCCACAACACGGTCTGCAGCGAGACGTTGTTTATCAACTTCACCGCTGTAAGCAGTTGTGGAGACATTTCGAAGATTGCCCACCCATGGCAGGACGTCATACCAGTTAAGAAGTTTCTTGCGACTTGGTGTGAGCGGATATGGCGTCTCGTTGGTCCAGCCTTGGTAAACCAAGGTGTCTACAAAACCGGCTCCGGGGTTCGCGGCAAACCAATCCGTTGGTCGATGAACCGCTAGATGCCAACAGCCTGCGCCACCCATCGAAAAGCCCCGAATTGCTACTTTAGAAGCGTCGATATTCGCGATTTGCTTGATGCGTTCAATGGCCTCAAAGACATCGATTTCGCCAGCAAACTTGAATGCATTGCAGTGTCTGCCAAAAGGGTGAAGAACGATGGTGTTTTCCGGTGCGTACTGACCAGTCCGAGCACGCCTCTCTGTTAAAAATGCGACTTCCGTTTTCGTATCGCCTCGACCATGAAGCCATACGTCAAGTCGGTAAGGATGCTGCGAGTTTTGCTGAAAGTTCTTAGGAAGGACAATTCCGTAGGGTTGAATGGAGTCATCAATTCGAGACTGGAAGCCACCCACCAGAGTTTGAGGGGTTTCGGTTTCTGCAGGGTCAAATCCTAGCAACTCAAGTCCGTGAGTACCTTTAGCCACTGCAACGAGACGTCTTTCCGCTTCATCAAGCAGTTTGTTCGCGTCGTTAATTTCTCTCTCTCGGTAAAAACCATTTAGGTCCAGGGCAAGGTTCACTGCTCTTATAAGACTTTGCACCTCTGGTAGCCATCGTTCGGGTTTAGCGACGTTTTTTCCAAGTAAGTCACACCGAACCGAAAGATCTTTTGTTCGCTGTGTTAGGTCGCGACGAGAAGAGTCGTCGATGGTGATACCATCGGGTGGAAGTTGTTTGTAAGTTTGTGCATAGCTGGGGTGCTCGATCGAGCAATGCAAACAGGCAGAGAGAAAAAGAGTTAGTAGGGCGAGTGAGCGTGACAACTTGGCAATCTCCTAGACTGGAACAATATCTCCCTATCATACGCTTTCACTTCAGGTTTGGCGGTAATGGTTAGCAAAAAGCATTCGCGGAATCTGATCGTCGTTCTAGGCGATCAGTTGAACCACGATTCAGCCGCATTCGACGGGTTCGATAACGATCTGGACGTAGTTTGGATGGCGGAGGCGGCTGAGGAAGCCACGCACGTCTGGAATCATCAGTATCGACTCGTGGCTTTCTTTTCTCCGATGAGGCACTTTCGGAACGAGATGAAGGAAAGCGGAAAAAAGGTTCTCTACCACCAGCTCTCTTCAGATCCTTCTGAAGATCAGGGAGTTTCCCTGAGCGACCTTCTTGAGGTGGCTTTGAGAGAACGCCCTTTTGAAAGGGTGATTATGGTTCATCCCGGTGATCACCGTGTGCGGGAGGGTTTGCACCAATGCATAGCGAGGATGGGTGTCGCTCTCGATGAGCGTGAAGATCGTACCTTTTTCTGTTCCCTTGATCGATTTCACCGATGGGCTGATGGGCGAAAGTCATTCATCTTGGAGCAGTTTTATCGTGTCATGCGTAAAGAACATCACGTTCTAATGCAGGATGAAAAAAATCCTGTTGGAGATGCTTGGAATTTCGATAAAGAGAATCGAGGCAAGTTTGGTAAGGCTGGGCCTGGTGAAATATCCCAACCGCCGAAGTTCAAACCGGATCAGGTCACCAAAGAGGTAATCGCGATGGTTTCTTCTAGGTTCGCGGGGCATCCTGGGTCAATGGATCAGTTCGACTTGCCCGTCAATCGTAAGCAATCGCTCGAGATGCTTGAGGATTTTGTCGTCCATCGCTTACCTTCGTTTGGTACTTACCAAGATGCGATGTGGGCGAACGAGCGGTTTCTTTACCACTCTCGATTATCGCACGCTCTGAATCTGAAGCTTTTATCCGCTCGTGAAGTCGTGGAGGCAGCTGTAGAACGATTCGAATCTGGTCAGTCGCCGATCAATTCCGTTGAGGGTTTTGTGCGTCAGATCCTCGGCTGGCGTGAATATGTCCGAGGGATTTATTGGACGCAGATGCCTCGGTACGCAAAATTAAACGCGTTGTCTTGTGAGGAAAGCCAGCAGGTTCCCGATTTCTTTTGGGATGGAAAGACAAAGATGGCATGTGTTGCTGACGCGATGCGTTTACTATTGGACACAGCGTATGCGCATCACATTCAGCGTTTGATGGTGTTGGGGTTATACGCTCAATTGCTTGGTGTCCACCCACAGCATTTTAATGACTGGCATCTTGCAATGTACGCGGATGCGATCGACTGGGTGTCGCTTCCCAATACGCTTGGTATGAGTCAGCATGCTGACGGGGGCATTATGGCAACTAAGCCTTACTGTGCGAGCGGTTCTTACATTGATCGAATGGGTAATTTCTGCAAAGGATGTTCTTATGAACCTAAAAAGGCGGCCGGGGAGAACGCTTGCCCAATGACGACCCTCTATTGGGATTTTTTAATTAGGCACCGCGAACGTTTTCGTGATAACCATCGCATGGTAATGCAATATAAAAATCTGGATCGAAAAGATCCTGATGAGATCACGGAAATCACGAAAAGGGCGTCACGAATAAGAAGCGGTGCACTGACTGTGTGATCAAGATGCAATGCTTGAAACAGCCTTCAACTCTCCGCGTCCATTGACTTCAAGAAGATGCTATTCTTCTTCGTCGGTGCCGTTTTCGTCTTCGCTGAACTTCTTTACTTGTTGCACCAATTCGGGTTCGATAATTAATGCACTCTCGCATTCAGCGTCGAGAAGAATACCGTAATGTTCTGGGAGGTAATCTAAAAGAGCTTCGCCTTCGATGATGATCCCATCGATCTCCTCGTCAGGGGAAATCGAATCGCTTGATTCGTCGACAAACTGTTTCGCGACTTCATTCGAGGAGAACACCATCAACGCCTCCATTCCGTCGATGTCAGCGATGAACGCGCCCTCGTGTCCCTCTTGGTCATCTTGTGCGGTACTAAGCAGGATGAATTCATTGTTTTTGATAAGGGAATGAATCTCACTCAAGTCGCGTTCCGCGACGGCTTCGTGGATCAATTCATTGAGGCTGCTCATACTGCTTTCCAAGCACGGGTGTCATCGAGAGAGAGATTCTGATTGCTGGGAAGTATAGTGAATTAGTCGAATGTTAATCAGAAGACTCGCGTTGAAAAAGTAACTTTGGGTAAAGAATGTGTTGATGGCTCGAGGTTCAAACGAGGCACGTCTGGCCTAGAATCTCGCTTAGGATGGCAATGAGATAACCAGATAAAGCAGTACCAAAAAAGGCTTACTTGCCGCTTGAATCGTGATGGTGCTATTTTGTCTGCTGCGTCTGGGTCATTTGATCGCTGATCCATCAGAAAAATTTCATAAAGAGACATTCTCTCGTGACTGAGTCAAAAGCAATCACATTGTCGACCCAAGTGCAGTATCTGCAGGGTGTAGGTCCGGCGCGTGCTAAAAGACTCGAGAAGCTTGGTATTCACACCGCTCAGCAGTTGCTGTTTTTTTTTCCGCGTGACTACGAATTCCCTGCCCCAAGTTGTTCAATTGATCAGATCCAGGATGGGGTCATTTGTTCGCTGGTTGGGCGAGTTGAAGATGTCGACCTGATTACTCGGTCGCCCGGTAAATCAATTTGCACCGCAATCATCGCCAATGACTCTGGTGCGGTGAAACTGCTGTTTTTCAATCAGCCGTTTCGCGCTGAACAGCTCATGCTTGACCAGCAGGTGCAGGTTTCCGGAACTCCCAAACTTAATGGACTGCAAGTTGAGTTTACGCATCCCAAGGTAGTGATACTTTCGCCTGATGAGGAGATGCCAGAGCCTGAAATCTTGCCAGTTTATCCTTTGACCGAAGGCGTGAAGCAAACGGATATGAGGCGAATGATTCGGCTCGTTATTGATGGCCTGTCTGAGGAATTGAAAGAGGTCATGCCAGGTGATCTACGGCGACGATCCGCGGAGGTCTTGGGTGGCCAGGGTATAGACGTTGAGGATGAGTTGCTTGAAATCAACAGGTCGATACGTGGGCTGCACTTTCCCAAGGACGAGCGTGATCTGCGTTACTCACAGGCCCGCCTGATTTTTCAGGAGTGTTTTGTTTTGCAATTAGCGTTGGCAATTCGGCAAAAACGATTGTCAGTTGAACGGAAGGCACCGCTACTCGCTTCAAGTTCCATGATCCATGCAAGGATTCAGAATCGTTTTCCGTTTCCCTTAACAGCGGATCAAAAACGCGTCATACAAGAAATCCGAGAAGACGTATCAAATCCCTACCCGATGAATCGATTGCTTCAAGGAGATGTGGGGAGCGGCAAAACGGTTGTGGCAATCTATGCGATGTTGCTTGCCGTTGCGAATCAACACCAGGCTGTCCTGATGGCTCCAACGGAGGTCTTGGCGCGACAGCATTTCCGAACACTGAGTTCTTTTCTGAGTGGGACAAAAGTTCGAGTTGGTATTCTTAGTGGTTCTTTGTCTGCGAGTGAACGCAGGCGTACGCTTGCAGAAACTCACAGCGGTGAAATCCATCTTTTGGTTGGGACACAGGCTTTACTTCATGCTGGTGTCCAGTTTCATCGACTTGGGCTGTGTGTCGTTGATGAACAGCACAAATTTGGTGTTGCTCAACGGGAGCTATTGAGGCGAGGTGGGCAAGATCCTCACTATTTAGTGATGTCGGCGACCCCTATTCCACGCTCAATAGCAATGACGTTATTCGGTGATACGGACTTGAGCACACTCAGAGAAACTCCACCGGGACGTGGTGTGGTTCACACCTATCTTTCTCACGCGGGCTGGAAAGATCGATGGTGGAAATTTGTGCGCGAGCGTCTTGATGAAGGACGCCAAGTTTACGTTGTTGCTCCGATGATTGACGGATTGGAGGCCGTTGAGCAGGAGCCTACAGCTGAGCAGGAGCCTACAGCTGAGCATGAGGTGGGTGAGGACGTTTCCTCGGTCGAATCTGTTTTTGAAGACTTGTGTAACGGCTTATTGGCTGATTATCGGATTGGACTACTGCATGGCCGGATGGATCAGGATCGCAAGCAGCGAGTGATGGAAGAGTTTCAATCAGGCAAATTACAGGTATTGGTCTCTACCACAGTGATTGAAGTCGGAATCGATGTTAGTAACGCAACCGTCATGACGATTCTAGGAGCACAGAAATTCGGGTTGGCGCAACTCCATCAACTACGTGGCCGT
Source organism: Rubripirellula sp. (assembly GCA_049889895.1). Classification (GTDB taxonomy): domain Bacteria; phylum Planctomycetota; class Planctomycetia; order Pirellulales; family Pirellulaceae; genus Rubripirellula. Next base: position 72,372 of record JBMHCO010000035.1, on the reverse strand, counting down.
GTGTCACGTGGTGTGCATGATGGCCACGTTTGTATTTTCACCGACGGAGATACTGATCCGGAAAATCATGAACGGCTAAAAGTGTTCGCCGAGACAAACGATGGATTTGAGTTGGCTGAGGCCGATTTTCGTTTGCGCGGGCCAGGTGACTTGTTTGGCAGAAGCCAAAGTGGACTGCCGCCACTGCGGATCGCCAATTTACAGCGAGATCATGAAGTGATGGTTGCTGCTCGGAAGTTAGCCAAGGAAAGTGTTGTGACGGAGGAGTTTTTTGCTTCTGATCAGTGGCATGAACTTCGATCTCAAGTACTGCGGCGTTATGGTGCACGATTGGACTTAGGCGATCTCGCATAATCACCAGAAGACGTTGGAATTAGATGGCCGTGCGTAGTTCTCCGTCGATGAGCTCTTTTCTGTGTTGGAGTGATTCTGCAAGCGTCTGGCTATGCGTTACCGCAATTAGAATCGCACCATGTTGCTTGGGCAGTTCGGTCAACACTTCCGTCACCTGATCAGCTGTTTTTCGGTCGAGATTGCCAGTTGGTTCGTCTGCCAGAATCAAGGAAGGATTCATTAATAGGGCACGCGCAATTGCCACTCGTTCGCGTTCACCGCCGGATAGCTGCTTCGGTAGATGCGAGAATCGATCCGATAACCCGACTGAAATGAGAAGGGTTTTAGCTCGATCGTAATGATCCGTCGTTGGTTTGCCATGAGCTAGGCATGGTATGAGAACGTTCTCGATCACATTCAAATGAGGAAGGAGATGGTGATCCTGAAAAATAAAACCGATGTGGGAGTTTCGGAACTTCGACAACTCAAGTTCTTCAAGCTCAAATGGGTCAACGTTATCAATTTCTATCTTGCCGGCATCGGGGCGATCTAAGGTACCCAGAAGATGAAGGAGGGTACTTTTTCCCGTGCCACTTGGTCCTATGATTGCTAAGGAATCCCCCGCCGTGAGGGAGAGCGATACGTCGCGAAGTACAGCGATTGAATGATCAACAGATTGATAGGATTTTGTTAATCCCGAAACTTCAAGTTGTCCGCTTTTGTTAGCGTTGATATTCATGAGATCAGCTCAATGGGTGTGTCTGGCACAAGGCAAGTGTAGCGAGTCCGTAGAATGAATATTCAACGTCCGCGGTTTCATCCAAAGCAAAGCCAAAGAATCCACCAGTTGGGCTTTGCATTGATAATGCGTAGCGGCGTATAGCACTTAGGTCGATGGTCTCGACAGCATCGAGATCGAATAGAGTCAGAAGTCCAGTAAAAGTGCTAAGTAGATCCGCAAACGGGATTCGGGTGTTCGCTGTCAGACCACCTTCATCGCATTGCATATCACTGAGAAAGTCGACGGTGTCGCGTTGAGTCTGCGGTTCTAACTGCCCGAGTGCTTTGAGCGTGCCAATCGCTGCCGCAGTCGGGTTCACTCCGGCTCGCTTGGCCGCTCGTATTTCTAGGTAGCCACCTTCGGGATGTTTCTGGCTTTCCAAAAACGCCAAAATCCCATCTTCATTCGGGATTGGAAGTTCAATTAATTGGTAGCAGAGGACGGTGAGAAACGTTTGATAAGTGCTACCTGCTTTGCCTTCGGGAGTTTTGGCGTACCCACCATCGCTAGTGCGAAGGCTTTCAAGTAACAAAGCAACCTTATTCCGCCAGCCATCTTCTTGATCGCTCTCTTCGTCAGGCAAAACCACTTCACCTACCGACATTTCACAAATTGCAGCGCCGAAAATGAGCGAAATCATGTCGATGATCGATTCTCGATTCTGGAGACGATCACGAAGGAAATGCCCTGCCTTCTGAGCAATCTCTGAATCAAGACTGGCCATCACCCACAACGCTCGCAGAGCGAAGGCGGTGTAATATGGATCGCAATCACCTTCACGCCCGGAGAAACCACCATCGCTGGCTTGTTGGGATCTCAACCAATCTGTGTGAGTTTGAATCAGAGATGGATCAAGGTTCGCAGCGCCTAAAGCGAGTCGAACCGTTAACTCATGAAGGTATGGCGCGCTCACGAGGCGCCCTGTGGATTGAAGTATTGCGGTTCGTTACCCTCTTTCCACTTGATGTTGCAACCAAGAGAAGGACGCTGGGCTTCTGGAGCGTCTTTGCCTGCGAGAATAGCATCAATTGCTGAGCGAAGATCTTCTCCGGTAACAGGAACGCCACTGTTCGGTCTGCTGCTATCGAGTTGACCGCGGTAGGCAAGTTCTTGATTGGAGTCGAACAGATAAAAATCAGGAGTGCATGCAGCGCGATAGGCTTGAGCAACGCTCTGGTCTTCATCGTAAAGGTAAGCAAAAGAATAACCTCGCTCTTCCTTTTCTTTTGCCATCGCTTCGGGGGAGTCGTCCGGATAGTTGTCGGCATCATTGCTACTGATTCCGATTACACCCAAACCCTTGTCAGCGTAGTCATCTGCAAGTCGCTTCAGTTCATCAGCAACATGTTTGACATAGGGACAATGGTTGCACATGAAGATCACTAATAGTGCTTTTGATCCCGAGTAGTCCGACAGGCTAACCGATTCCCCTTCAGTGCTGGGCAGCGTGAAATCGGGTGCTTTTGTTCCCAATGGCAACATAGTGCTTTCGGTGCGAACCATTGAAATCCTCGGTCAATCGAATGCGTGGTGGTGCTTATCTATACGGGGAACTCGGCTGCCCCATGCAGTCGAGTCACAAGATTTTATTAACCAACGACTCGCTGAGTCGCTGGTTGCTTAATGAATGTTAGGTTGCTTTTTCTTCAAGCAACGTTTTTATGAAGACTGGTTTTTGAAGTGATCAAGTAGGCGGCCTGGGCTTCCCATTGCATGATACCCGCCATCAACGTGCAGGATTTCACCTGAAACCCCTTCGCTTGCATCGCTGAGAAGAAAGGCACCAGTGCGACCGACTTCTTCATGGCTGACGTTGCGTCCCAGAGGCGCCATATGTTGGTAGAGCGTCAACATGTCTTCAACTCCCGCGGCGCGACCCGCCAGGGTGCGGATAGGTCCAGCTGATAATGCGTTGACTCGAACGCCTTGCGGTCCCATGTCAAATGCAAGGTATCGAACGGTTGCTTCAAGAGCTGCTTTGCAGATCCCCATGACGTTATAGCCGGGAACACATTTTTCGCCACCGAAGTAGGTCATGGTGGCGACCGCTCCACCCGGTTTCAGGATTGGCTTTGCGGCGGCGGTGCAGGCAAGCAAAGTGTAAACACTCACGTCCATCGCTAGTTTAAAACCAGCACGACTGGTGTGCACCGTGTCTCGGGCAAGATCGTCTCGATCGGCAAAAGCGATTGAGTGAAGAAGGAAGTCAATTTGGCCAAATGTTTCTGCGGTGTGGTCCATCACCTTCTGGATGTCCTCGTCTTTTTGGGCATCCATGGGAATCAAAAATTTCGCGTTCTCATACTTGTCAGTGAGCTGTGCGACACGACGTCGATTCCGCTTGCGTTCATCATCTTCACGATCTGGTAGATGGGTGAATCCACATTCGCCACCAGCCTCCATGATCTGCTTGGCGATCGCCCAAGCGATGGAGTGATCGTTGGCTACGCCTAAAATGAGACCCTTTTTCCCCTCAAATTGCATCTTTTCTCAGTCCTGAAATGTATGACAAAAGTTCGCACGGTGCCTCTCGGGACGATGAGGCGCGTCTGATATACCGAAGTCCTACCGGATTCTGTGGTTTGCTGTCCACCGGGGGGACCTCACCGCATCATTCTAGCGATACGATGGTAGTTATTGTTAGCCGTGATCAGTTGCGGTTATTCCCAGCGTATTTCAGGCGTTTTTATAGTGTGGGATGAGTTTTGGACTCCAACAATCAATCCAGTCGCGATGTTTCAGGGGGGGGCGATTTAGCTGAACTTCTCCTGCTGGCGATGGACAAATCAACGACGCTGGATGATTGGCTTTCAAGGGTCATTCCACTTTTTTGCCGAGAATTGAACCTCGATCTAATTGGTTTGGTGCAGCAAAGCCACGGACGTTGGGTGATGCAGGCTTGGAACCAAGACGCGGTCGCGGTATCGGATCGCTCATTTCCTGAAAATCTGGTTGCACAGTCCCTCGATGAGGGGAAGGCAGCGTTAGACGCTGCTTGGTTTGTGCATCCAGTGAGTTCAACACGGAATGAAGACTCAAACGTTTCCCCAAGAGACGAGCGATCTGACCAGCTCTTTTTGGGAGCGGCAGCAGTCGTTTTTCATCAAGCGGATACTGGATGGCACCAGGAGTCTGAGCAGGTGAAGAGAGTTGACGATGCGGCACATTGCCTTTCGCTCGTGTGGCTTCAGCAGTTGCGAGTGGAACAGGCGATGCACCGCACGAGTCAACTGAGTGCGGTTTTGGACGCTGCGGCTCAATGGCAGCGGCATGACGAGGATCAGTCATTGCTCGAGGCGATTGCTTCTTCGGCAACAGATATTTTGAATTGCGAGCGAGCCAGTATTTTTCTTTGGGATCGTAGGCGAAAGAAACTGGTAGGTCGTCCGGCTCTCGGTGTGCCCGGGGGTGTACTTGAGGTTGATGATTCCGTTGGGGTGGTAGGAGAAGTCTTACAGAGTGAATCTCCGAGGATCTGGAACCAAGATCGAGACGAAGAATCAAGAGTGAATCGAAAAGTGGATCAAACCCTTGAATTCGAAACACACTCATTGGTCGCGGTTCCGATGTTTGATCAAAAGCATCGTCTTCTGGGAGTGTTTGAAGCAATCAACCATTCTGATTCTGCTTTTGGTCAATCCCATGTGTCGGTGCTGAGGGATTTGGCGAAGCATGCGGCGGTCGCTATCGAGACGCAGCGGGTCCAGCACGCCTTGACCGCAACACGAGATCGGCTGGTAAGCGATGCAGCGGCAAGTTCCCCCCTGATCGGCTCTCATTCAACCATACTGACTTTGAAGGAGACCGCTAAAAAAGTTGCTGGTACTGACCTTGGAGTTTTGATTCGTGGAGGTAACGGAACAGGTAAAGAAGTTCTGGCTCGTACAATTCATTTCGAAAGTAATCGCCGAGCGGGACCTTTCATTGCTGTGAACTGCGCTGCCTTGGTTGAGACCTTGCTTGAGAGTGAATTGTTTGGACACGAAAAAGGATCATTCACTGATGCTCAGGCAACGCGCGTCGGCAAATTCGAATTGGCAGATCAGGGAACGCTTTTCCTTGATGAAGTAGGTGACATGAGTCCCGGCGGGCAAGCGAAGTTGCTTCGAGTCTTAGAGGAGAAAGTCGTGGTGCGCGTCGGTGGTTCCCAAACGATCCCCGTTGATGTCCGTGTGATTGCGGCAACGAATCAACCACTGGAGGAGCTGATTCAGAAGAAGCTGTTTCGTGAGGATCTTTTTTTCCGGCTCAATGTGGTGCATCTCACTCTCCCCGAACTGACTGATCGAGGTGATGATGTTCTTGTTTTAGCAGAACACTTTCTTATGCAATTCTGTTCTCAAATCGGAAGATCCGTTCCAACTCTGCTTCCGGCTGCACGTCGAGCACTGCTGTCCTACACGTGGCCCGGCAATATACGAGAACTCAGAAATACGATTGAACGGGTCGCCTACCTTTGCACGAACGACCAAGTAGGCGTTGACGATCTGATGATTAGTCCATCGACTTTGGAGCAGCTATCGAAACCTGTTGTCATGACAGGGACTCTAAATGAAGCGACCAGAGAATTTCAGATCGAGCATATCCGCCGTGCCATCGAGTTGTGTAACGGAAGTATGACAGAGGCAGCCAACTTGCTCGGATTACATCGGTCGAATCTCTATCGAAAAATGAACCAGCTTGACATGGAGTCCGCAGAAGAAGAGTAGTTTGGTGATTTCGTTCAACGACTGTTGAATTTTTAGCAGCACCATCTTCGAAGAATCTCGCAAAAACTCTGGCTTCCCATCCTGAGTTGTTCTAATGCGATCCATTCATCGGTGGTGTGAGCTTGTGCGATGTCACCTGGCCCGTAGACCACTCGCTCTTTTAAAGCGTGTAGCTCGCCGCCATCCGTGCCGTAGCAGACGGTTCTCGAGGTACTCCCAGTTAATTCAGAAAGCTCACGAATTCCCTTGGAGTCAGGGGAGATCCACATCGGAGGGCCTTGGCCACACTGTTCCACTTTCAAGCCGAGCTCGCTTGCGCAGGAATAGACTTCGGAAATCAGATCCGAACCATCGATTTCGGGCATCGGACGCAACGATAGCCATGCTGTCGAGAGATCCGGAGTGATGTTGATTGCGGTGCAGCCGTCGTTACATCCGAAGTTCCAAGAAAGTGTCGGTGGATCGAATCGATCGTCGTGGTAGTTGGATTCCGATTCTGTTCGTTCGTTGATTTCCAGTAGTTTCTGTAGTAGGGGTACCATCTGCCGATTGGCATTGATCCCATGTTTGGTGCTACTGTGAGCTGCTTTGCCGATACTCGTAATTTTGAAGCCAATGATTCCTTTGTGCGCGTGGACAACATTCAGATTTGTTGGTTCACCTATCAAGCCGAGCGGTTGTTGCGAAACAATCTCTTGGTAGCCAGGTGATTCCGCGACGAGTTGTTTCGCCCCAATGAAACCAACTTCCTCATCGGCAGTGCAGACGATCCAGAGTGGCTGACGTTGGTCTATGTGATCCACTTCTGCGGCTGCTGCCATCATGGCTGCCAAGCTTCCCTTCATGTCGCAGGAGCCGCGACCGTAAATCCGATTGTCCACGAGCTTTGGGCTAAAAGGGTCATCACCGGGACCATTCCAGCCTCTCGTTGGTACGACATCGGTGTGACAAAAGTAAGCCACTCCTTTTGGGTCACTAGCCTGCCATTCTGATCTTAACGCGTGATTGTTCGACGTCTTGATTGGTTCACGTTTTGCCAAGACATTGGTTTTTTCGATTCCGGCATGATCCAAATAGCTGGTTTGCTCAATGGTGAAGCCAAGCGTTTCGAGTCGTTCACTGACCCAATCCGAAATCGCTCGATTGCTGCGTGAGCTGACAGAATCAAAGGTGATTAACTGCTTGAGCGACTCGATTGAAGATTCGAACGGTGTCATTGATAAGTGCGTTGAAATAGGTGGGGTACCGCATTGAACTCGAGAAGCATCGCTGCCCTGTGAGGCGGCACATCGTCGTGTCACTGACTTGTGATCAGCGATGAGAGAGTCGCACCAACGTTTTCTTTATCGGTACCGTCTAGGTCATCTTGGATTTCCTTGATCCAGTCCAACGCTTGTGTTTGTAGGCCCGGATTCGTGGTTGGGGCAATGGCCTGATAAACGGACTTTGCTGCGGTACTGAACGTGTCACCAGACACTTCAAAGCTCGCAAGTTTGTGTGCTAGAGGCCACGGTAACTGGTCGATACTGTACTCGCGCTGCATTTTATTAAACATCACTGTGAGGTTGCTGGGGCTTTTCTCAACAATGATGACACGAAGGCTATCCGAGACCTCGAAGTCGTTTCCTACGTTTAGATTGTTGATGGAATCAACAATTGCTGTTCTATAGAAGAGTGCCAAATCAATGACTTGAAAGAGATCATCCGCCTGCCTCTTTTGATCGTCCGACATCGGCTGGTCAAGCATCTTGTTCGCTACAGAATTCATTTGGTTCCAATCGGCATCAAGAATTGCTGACTTCGCGATTTGGAGTGTTTGCTCTGCTTTTTGCAGAATCTCTCCACTCAGGGATTCCATCGGCGGATTATTCCCGCTGGGTTGCATCTCGGCGGGCGGTTCGTCGGGAGTGGGTTTTTCTGGTGACGATGGCGGGGTTGAATTGGGTGCAGCGTTTGCACTGCCTGCTTGACCATTATTCATTTGGTTGCCACGAGGTTTCTCCTCTGACATTGCTTCCGACGCCTGATTTGCTTCGTTGTCGTCAGTTCCAGCGATCGGGTCTGTGAGTTTCGGCGCGTTTGCATCAGGATTTTGATTTTCCGGTTCGGGGCCGAGGCGACCCATGATCGGATCTTGTGGCTGAGCGGAGCGAGGTTTTTGTTCTTGAACCGGATCGGCAACTTGGTTTTCCTGATTCTCCGTTCCATCTTGGATTGCCACGCCGTCATCCGACATAGCAATCATAACCCCCGGCTTATTGAGGATGAAGAAAAGAACGACTCCGACAATGCCAAAACAGGCAACGGCAAAGATCGCTGGTATTAGAAGGCCTGTTTTGGAGCGTCGACGTCGTGAAAGTTTTTGAGGTTTTTTTACCATCACATCTGCATCACTACCGAAGGAAGGTGCGGACTCCTCAAAGGATGGAACCGCAATCGAATCCAGTTTGGAATCGTCATTCTGTGGGGTTTCGAATGATCCCATCGAGGTGACTAGGTCTTCGGGTAGGAGCGAGTTGTCAGGTGGTAGTAATCCTTCAGATTCCAGTCCTTCCTGTTGAGGTATCGTAGGCGGGATCGCATGAATTTCAGGGGTTTTCGATTCCTCTCGCTGCGTTTGGTTTCGCGAAGCCGGTAAGGCGGGAGCATCTGAAAGAATTGCAGATTCTTCTTTGGTGGGTTCCAAAACGGCTTCAGGCTTTTCGCTCGTTTCGAACTTTTGCAGGGGATCGGTCTCTGGCAGTAATCCGGCAAGTGGATCAGTTTGGAAACTCGTATCGACGCTGGAAGAAGATTGATCGCCAGCAGTTACAAGCACTTTCTGGTTGAGTTTTTCCCGTTGCTTGGGATCAGCAAGAATTTTTTTGGCGTCGGATGCCAGTCTCGCCGCTGCTTTCCACCTTTTCGAGTCCGTACTTGTTTTCACCGACTTCAATTCAGCGATAACGGATTGAATCGTTGCCTGAATCGATTCCTCATCTTGAGTCTCGGTGTTGATCCCAAAGACATCGTAAGCGTTGGGCTTAATGATACCTTTCGGAATTGGCAAAAGGTCAGAAAGGGGGTGAACCGAGGGCATAATAGGGTCGCGACGTTTAGGTGTTCAGGGCGAGTGATGGGAGGAATCTTTTTAGACCTTTAGGTGGCAAAACCGATCGAGCATTTTCTAATCTTCATCGCAACTTCAAAATGAACTTGTGTGGTTTTCATTGTGGATCAACCTTGTTGTCAATCGCTTCCAACGATCACGTATTGATGGCCGATAATTCCATCAATGCATGGCAAACTAGATTGGTTGCTATATGGTGCTTGCATTGGAGGTGTTGAGTAATCAATTCAGCATTGCCTCCGGTAATCACGGTTTGGATGCGATCCATTGGTAGCCGACTCGCTTCAGCATATCGGCCTACTAAACCATCAATTGCTGAGGCGAGACCAAGGGTGATTCCGCTTCGAATTGCTGACTGAGTATTTTTCCCGGGCAACGAAACCGTAATTTCACCCTCCCATTGTATCTCAGGTAACGCTTCGGTTCGCACAGAAAGCGAATCAGATTGAAGTTGCATTCCAGGAAGGATTAAGCCACCAGCAAAAACTCCCTGCTCGTCGACCCAGTCGATGGTCACGGCGGTTCCGAAGCTGATCACCACCAAGGGGGCTCCAAATCGTTTTGTTGCCATGAACCCACTCAGCAGTCGATCAATTCCTAGACTCTGGGGGTGATCAACCGACGTTTCCATCGGGACGTCCTGATACCCAACCTTCTGTATTACCGTTTTATCTTGCTGCTGCCGAATCGAATGTTCCAGGGTTTCTAATTTTGCCTGGTTGACACTCGCAATCACCCAGCGATCCATGTCCTTCCCATGAATGGATTTTGGGAAGTGAGCAACCTGATGCGGCCAATCTTCCTCGTGGTAATCAATCGCCTTGACTTGTAACTTCGAGTCGACGTGCGTGGCGACTTTCGCGGACGTATTTCCAATGTCAACAAACGCGAAAGTGGAGGCAGCAAACGCGATTGAGGCATCTTCGTTGGTCACTTGGCTTCCCCGTTGTTTGGATCTACTTCTGGATCCATCTTGAAATCCTTCGCCTGCATTTCATTGGAGAGTGCTGCGGTGTGGCCGTGTAAGTGAGGAGGTAACCGTTTCTTTTTTGACTTCTTGGTGGGCTCTCTGGCAGACTCGTTGCCGATTACAACTTGCTCTCCGGCTGTGATCATTGCCTGCCGTCGACTTTCGACTTGTTGCATCACCACCTCGAGTAATTCATCGGTGCCGGTACCTTGTAGCGAACTTATTAGGTGTACGGACTGACCAGTTTCTTGCTCGAGCAAGTCTTGGACGTCTGCGGCGCCATCGAGTTCAGCCTTCGTGATCACAATGATTTGATCACGTTGTGCAAGGGATGAATCATATTCTTCGAGCTCTTTACGGATCGCCTTGTAGTTTTCGATTGGGTCCGTTTGGTCTGCCGGGAACGGTTCAACTAAGTGGATTAATAATCCTGCCCGTTCAACGTGACGAAGGAATTCATGTCCCAAGCCAATCCCCTCACTGGCACCCTCGATCAATCCGGGGATATCAGCAACAACAAAGGAACGTTCTCCACTGAGTTCAACGATACCCAGATTGGGATGTTTGGTTGTGAAGGGATAATCAGCGATTTCAGGTCGAGCACTGCTGATGCGACTGAGTAAAGTGCTTTTTCCTGCATTGGGTTTACCGATAAGCCCAACGTCCGCGATGGATTTAAGTTCTAAGATGACGAATCGTGTTTCACCTTCTTCACCAGGTGTGCATTCCCTCGGACTACGGTTGACACTGCTTTTGAAATGAGCATTACCCCGTCCTCCTTTACCACCTCTCGCAATCACGAATTGTTCGCCGTGATGCTTCATGTCTTTAATGACAAAATGCTGATCCGCATCGATGACCGTTGTACCGGGAGGAACGAGAAGCTTTTGATCCCGACCTTTTTTTCCATGACGCAGCGAGCCCTGCCCCGGCTGACCCTTGGTGGCACGGAAAAGACGCTGATTGGCGTAGGCCGCTAGGCTATTGACGCCTACCTTTGCTTCAAGAACGATGCTCGCGCCATCGCCGCCGTCTCCTCCATCGGGGCCACCGCGGGGGACATACTTTTCGCGTCTCATGCTGGAGCAGCCATCGCCGCCTTTTCCCGCGCGTAATTCGATCAGAACACGATCAACAAACATTCAATACCAAACGAAAAAGCGACGGCGAAATAAGGTTAGCTCACGACGGTTTTGAGCCGGTCACATTCGAGACCAGTGAAAACAGCTCCGACGTTATCTTAACGAATCAGCTTCGATAACAAGATCCATCTGTCGACGCTTTTCTCTGTAAACTTCGGAGTTACACCAAACCAGTGAGTCAATTCGAGGGACCTTTCGGAAAGCGGCTCGCACCGAAGATCGGATTCGATCCTCAGAGCCGCAAAAATGATCCTCACGGATCAGTAATCAAAAGCCGTTTTACTGGTCATCCGGCGGATCGCCGTGATTAGAATTCGCCTGTGAGCACTCTGGCGATGGACTTCATTCCTAGCGCAGTTCAATGTGGTTCAGCGCAGTTCAACGAGGTTCAGCGCAGTTCACTAGGTCCTCTGAAGGGAGATCAGAAGCGGAGCCTTCAGGGTCAAATTCGCTGCCTTTACGGGCTCGCCTTTTGACACCCCTATTTGAAGATCCACTGGTAGTCGAGACGTTCTTTTAGACCGTAATGCTGGAGAACATAATCCTGCTCACGTTCGTCTTGGTAGGCGGGGACACCAAAGCGAATCTGGTCGTCTGTTTGGTTGATCGCATCGCCAGGTCTGAAGAAATTGAGTTGTAAGGCTTTACGTTTGCAGACCACGTCGGTCCCTTCGCCTTCCTGCTCAAAAGCATTGGTGAGTCCGGAAACCTCCACTGAAATGAAATCAAGCTGCGGATCCAAGTCAGTCCAAGTCGCGACACCCCACACCCCGGAGGCTGCTTCGTCGCTGGAGTGTGGAATTTTCACCCGTGTGATATCAACCGAATTGTGCAGAGGTGCCTGAATTTGTTCTCGGACTTTGATTTTATCCAAGGCGGTGGGCAAAATTTGGTCCACTGCTCGCTGTCCCGAAATGTGATCATTGAGGATCATCATCGGAAAGAAATGTCGAGAGTCGTAATGGATTGATTCGATCCGTTTGTAGATGTCGACACCTGCGACTTGATCAGCAGCTGGACGAAGTTCTCCTCCCCGGTACCGAACGCGATAAACCATGTACCAGACAAGTTTTCGTTGCATCTTTCCATCTGGCCTTGGAACATCGACGTAGATCTGACGCAGCGGTTTAAATGAGAATTCGAGACAGTAGATCTCACGACGCAAAATGACCTCTTTCGCCATTTGTACGAGCGTCCGTGTGCGCGGATCAAAGTGTGGCTCACCATCGGGGTGGTTGGGCCCGCCGAACTGAATCTCAGGGTGTGCATTGAGCAGAGCCTGGAGCGTCATCGGCCCCTGGAAGGTTTCTTCCGGCATCGGTGCGGGTGGAATGACCGTGATCACCCCCGGCGCAAATTGCGTTTGCTGTTGCGAGGACGGGTCTTTCCGATTCGGCTCCTGTGCTGTCAAAGTGACTGCGGCAGTGAGCAAAACGAGAACGAAGGAGTGTAAGCGTCCGTTGGACATGGCGAACCGTGCTGGAGACTTTGGTTGGGATTTCGTCCGATCTTTAGCGTGGATTAGCAAAATCCACGGATCGATGCTACCTGATTGTAGTTTGAGATTGGTTTTTTCGCTGACTTTTACTTTGCTAAACTACCTAGCTTCTGCATTCTTGGTCTTTTGGCCGCTCGAATCTCGGTTTTTGGCCGACGGGTGCCCCAAGAATCTAAGGGATGACGCGATTTGGCGGTCTGAGTCAGAAAATCGGTCACTCATGCCCGCCTCCATGGTGAAAGTGGCGATCAGACGTCTTCCCGATTGGTCGCCAAAATGAAGGAAAACCCAACGGATGGGGATTCCCTGAGCTTCACCATCCGCTGTGACCCGCAAGACCTGTAAGCCTGAGGGTCGATCTTCGACTTCGATGTCCCCGAGTGAAGTGAGTTGTTCTCCGAGCTTTTGAACGATCTCATTCTGGAAATCTTCAGGAGAGTGCATTTTTCCAACTGCGAGTCTTGGTGGAGTGCGAAAATCGCACTGAGAGATCACCTGTTCGTCCTCGATTTGACGCATCGTGGCGATGCCTGGAGCATCGGTCAGCATGTACCACGATCGATTTGTGAGAGTTTTAAAATTCAGATGATCACTCTGCTGTTCAATTAGTAGCTTTTCTGGGGGGGGCTGTTCGTATGAATTGTCAATCGAACTGGAGGACGCCGGTAGATCGAGCGGACTGGTTGGAGTTCGATGTATTGTTAAAGTCGCCGCAATTTCGAAACCTGGTTCGGCGATCGAAATCTCCCTTTCTTCTCGGATTCCTATGGCTAGCCACGTGCAGGTTTGGTGCCTTTGACTGTAATTAAGGTTTGCAATCAACTCGATTTTGGTTGCGGTCTGGTCGGCGTTCCCTGTGAATTCACCCTCGAGTCGCATCTTGGTGGTTTCCTTCTCAAACGATGTGATCTCTCCTTTGACGCTCGAAAAGTTGACGCTTGTCAATCGGAACGCTGTGGCCAATGCACTGGCATCAACGGTAAACGCATCCCCTTCCACTAAATTTGCAAGCTGAGAGGGTAGCAACGCGTCGAGACGCGCACTGGAGACTGGCAGTTTGAGAAGATCGAGTTCTTCGCGAGAGAGAACTGACTGGTTTGCGAAGAACAAGTCTTGATTGTTTTTAGAGATTACCGCGATTCCCCCCGTGCCTTCACGAAGGCTTACTTGGTGTTCTCGCTCATGAACAGTTGTGGTCGCTGAGGCTTGGTCGTAGAGGCGGATCGAGCCGTGCTGTGAGCTAAGTGTCGCGTCGGTTGAATCGATTCTTTGTTCGACGTAGCCGAATCTCGCAGTGCTCTGGATGGGAATGCGGATCGCCAGTTTTTTTGAGATCAATGCATTTTCGGGAAGGTGTAAATTTCCCTTCAATGAAAGTTCTGCCTGAACGCGATAGGGTCGATCAGCTCGACTCGTTGGAGGATCAGGCGAAAGATTACTTTGGGCGATCTGAGCAGTTGCGTCACACGTCACAATAGTTTGCAAGCCTAACCATAAGCACAATCCAAGTTTCGCAATTCGGTGCAAGTGGTTTAAGGATTGCCGGTTGCTGATGGATTTTTCCTGATAGCCAGTCAGGTTAGAGATCGAGTGTTCGCCTTGGTGTGCCTCGGTGCTGGTATATTTCGATTTGGTGTTTTTCGGAAAAAGGAGAGACATCATATTGCTCTCGATACTTGAGATCGGACGCAAAGATCGAGCTGAGTGTCCTAGTGATTGGGGAAACAGCGGTTGCACGCTGGATGGTTGATTGATCCACCAGCGGATGCTGACCTTAAAGTTATCGACTCAACTAATGACTTTGATTCAGGAGAATCAAGCAGACTTGTCCGTCGCAATATGAGACTGGCAATCTCGGATTAAGACGAAGGTCTACACGGATCTTGGTAAGTTTTACAAATTCATCAGGGAATGATGATTAGATTCTGCCGTGCCTCTTCTCTTTGTTTTGGCATAAGTTCATGACCTCAAAGGCTTTAGGGCTTTCTGTGGTTTTTTGTTCTCCGGTTTCTCTCTAACTGGCATGCCGTTTTCTATTGGTCGTTGTCGTCAGCAGGGCATTAACGCTGGCGGGGTTTATTCTCGGACATCAATCGTTGCCGAGTTTTCGAATGCCTCGGACAGTGAAAAAGCTTGATTGGCACGGATTGTTGGCTCGTCGGTGTTGAGTGTGATGCAAAAGTGCAGCCATTCGGTATACAACGGTAGTAGCCAGCCATGACGGAAATCGTTCTTAGGATGGAGCGATACCCGGGCAAACCTGTCTGACAACCGAGCAATCCGCCTGGATTGCAGGGACAAATGGTCGGTTGAAGGACGCGCTGGGAGACAAGGCAATGCACCAAGATTATCGAGACGCAAAGATTAAGGAATTGCGAGATCAGCAGACTCGCTTCGCGCCAAAGCAGAAGAAGGTTGAGCAGGCTGCGCTGGCAGAAAAGCTCATGAGTGAGATTGCCGAGGATCGAACTTACTCGTTTGACTACGTATGCTTTCGAGTGACCAACTATCGTCCTGAAACTGCAAGTCGCCAAAACATTGCGTCCAGCGATCTTAAGCATGACCTTCGTTTGCTCATCGAGGATTTGAGCGACTCAGCTGACATCGCGATTGAAGAAGTTGCTGAGCAGGTCCATACGGTGGAAGAACTCAGCAAGACGTTTCATGTCGCAACCAAGACGATCAGTCGTTGGCGTCGTGCAGGGTTGGTTAGCCGCAAACTCATTTTTGATGGCAGGAAACGAGTCGGGTTCTTGCACAGTAGTGTCGATCATTTTATCGCCAACCATCGAGATAAAGTTCGTCGCGGTGAACGATTCAGTCAGTTATCAGAGGACGAGAAGAGCGAGATCATCGAGCGTGCTCGCCATCTAGTGGAGACGGGTGCAAGTCTCTCTGAGGTCACTCGCCGGCTTTCAGAGCAGATGCATCGCAGCCCTGAAACCATCCGCTACACTCTCAAAAATTTTGATGCGGAGAATCGTTCGGTTGCAATCTTCCCGAACCACCGAGGAGTTCTTACGGCGGACGATAAACGATCGATCTATCGTCTGTATTCCCACGGTTCTTCTGTGCCACAGCTTTGCAAGCGGTTCAACCGAACGCGCACAAGCATCCAAAGAATCTTGTTGGATATGCGTTGTGAACAGATCTTTGAATTGCCGTTGGATTACATCTACAACGAAGATTTTGAGCAGGTGAGTCGTGAGGAGGAGTACTTGGGTCAGGAGCCGGAGCCAGCTGCGGCACCCCGAAAAGTGAGGGTTCCTGCAGATCTTCCAAGCTACCTTGCCGCGCTTTATGACGTGCCGCTTTTGACTCGCGAGCAGGAGTATCATCTGTTTCGTAAGCTGAACTACCTCAAGCATCGTGCGAGCAAGCTCCGCGAGAGTCTGGACGATGCAAAGCAGAATCGATCCAAATTAATGGACGAGATCGATCATTTGTATGAATCTGCGGTGCTGGTCAAAAATCGAATCGTGCAGAGTAATCTGCGGCTGGTTGTTTCGATCGCAAAGAGGCACGTTGCAAGTTCAGATGACTTTTTCGCTCTCATCAGTGATGGCAATATGTCGTTGATTCGAGCGGTCGAAAAATTTGATTACTCTCGTGGTAATAAGTTCTCAACCTACGCGTCATGGGCGATCATGAAGAACTACGCGAGAACGATTCCAACGGAATTCAAGCATCGCGATCGATTCCGTACCACAGCAGAGGATTTGTTCTTTGCACAACAGGACGAGCGTTTGAATCCTTTCGTGGAAGAAACCGTGCAACGATCTCGGCAGCGTGAGTTGTCAAAGATTTTTGACCGTCTTGATGAACGCGAGCAAAAGATCATCGTTGCTCGCTACGGCTTGGGACGCGGCAATGAGCCTTCGACGCTCAAAGAGGTCGGTGAGACTCTGGGCGTGACAAAGGAGCGAATTCGACAAATTGAGGCTCGCGCTCTGAGTAAACTCAGAGAAGCCGCCGACGAGGCAAAGATTGACGTCGAGCTCGGGGCTTAATCTGACCCTCTTTGGCTGGGCCGTATGACGGTTGCGAGTCGCTTTGAATTGTCCAAGCGGTAGAAATTTGACTTCTGCCGCTTGTTGCTTGGTGTTAGCGATTTCCAAACACTCGGTGATGAATCATACTTCTCGCATGACGGAGATTCATCAAACAAACCATCGTGTGGAACTTCTAGCGCCGGCAGGTGATTGGGCTTGCGTGCAGGCAGCCGTTGAGAATGGTGCTGACGCTATCTACTTTGGGCTCGATTGTGGGTTCAACGCCCGTTATCGAGCTCAGAACTTCGGCCTTGGTGACCTACCTGAACTCGCAAGGTGGTTGCACCGTCGAAGCGTTAAAGGTTACGCAACTCTCAATACTTTGGTTTTTCCGCACGAGATGCGGAAAGTGGCGGAGGTGATAGAGCAAATCGCGAAAGCCGGCATCGATGCTGTCCTGGTACAAGACTTTGGCGTTGCTCGATTGGTGCAAGCGATCTGTCCAGAGATGGAGATTCATGCCTCAACTCAGATGAGTCTGACCAGTGCGGAGACCATCGAGGTTGCACAGCAATTAGGTCTGAAACGCGTTGTTTTGGCACGAGAGCTTTCTGTATCAGAGATTGCTAAGATTGCAAAAAAAACAGAAATGCCCATCGAGGTATTCATTCATGGTGCGTTGTGCGTGGCCTATTCAGGTCAATGTTTGACAAGCGAGTCGCTTGGGGGAAGAAGTGCGAATCGAGGGCAATGCGCACAGGCGTGTCGGCTCCCTTACAGCTTGATCGCTGATGGGCAGGAGCAAGATCTGGGGCAGGTTCGCTACTTATTGAGTCCTCAGGATTTAGCTGGCTATGAATCGATACCCGATTTGATCGAATCTGGCGTTGCTTCGTTGAAGATTGAAGGTCGACTAAAGTCGCCGGAGTATGTTGCGAACATTACGAGCCAATACCGGAAGGCGATCGACGCGGTACTGAGTAAGCAAGGTCCCAACATCGGACGCCAAGACCGTGAGGAAATGGAGTTGTCGTTTTCACGCGGATTCTCGCCCGGATGGCTTGAGGGTAACGATCACAAACGCCTTGTGCCGGGAATTGATTCTTCGAAGCGAGGTATTTCACTTGGCCAAGTGATTGAGATTAGGTCGCAAGAAATCTGCTTGCGGCCAGAGTCGATGATTGCTCTCGGTGATGGGCTTGCGATTCGAGGAAGCGATGAGCATGGTGAACCGAGCGAACAAGGTGGGCGCGTTTATTCCATCAAGACGGACAAGCGACAACCTTTGAAGCAAACCCCAGCGATGGCTGGTAACCTCAAGCAGGATCCTCTATCGGTCGATTCTATTTCGCATGGTGTTTTGCCTGATCCCGTCTGGGTCGGGTTTGGCAGCGGTGAGTTAGATTTTTCGCGTATCTCTCTAGGTGATCGGGTCTTTAAGAATGACGACCCCAAGTTAAATCGCCGCCTTCGAAAATCTTTTGCGGGTGAAAAACCACGTTTTCAGCGACAGCTCAATCTTCGTGTGGAAGCGGTGGTGGGCGAGGTGCTCGGGTTGCGTGTAGTTGAGGGTGGTAATGTGCCGAGTTGCCTCGTTGGCGTTGGGGTTCACGGTTCTCAGATCCTAGAGGCGGCACGAAATCATCCTGCGACTGAAAGTGATTTGCGAGACAAATTATCTCGACTTGGTGGAACGCCATTTTCCTTGGGGGAATTGGATGTGCGGTTGGACGGGGGGCCAATGGTACCAGTTGGCATGTTAAACCAATTGCGCCGCGACCTTGTTGAGAAGCTTTTGGAGCGATTGGGAAAACCCACGGATCGTCAGATCGATGTGAATGGGGGCGAAAAACTATTGAGCCCTATCAACACAGTTAACCAGCGGTTGCATCAGGATGTGAACCTGCCCAGTGTTGAAGAGCCACCAACCTCTTTGGCTGTGCTTTGTCGAACGCTTGATCAAGTGGCGGCGCTCGCTGAGAGCGACACAGATTTTCTCTACGCTGACTTTCACGATGTAAGGGAATATCGAGAGGCGGTGCGTTTAACGCATGCTAATGGGAAAAAAATTGCTTTGGCTTCAGTCCGAATCCAGAAGCCATCAGAGATGGGGTTACTGCGGGCTCTATTGAAGCATCAGCCAGATTATGTGTTGGCACGCAATCTGGCAGCCATTCGCGCTTCGAAGCAGGAAGGTGTACCTGTCATTGCCGACTTTTCGCTCAACGTCGCCAACCATCGCGCGGCAGAGTGGATTCGTTCGGTGGGTGCTGAGCGTGTTACGGTTTCGTACGATTTAAATCGTGAACAGGTTTCAGCTTTGTGTGATTCAATGCCTACCTCGTGGATGGAGGTGGTGATACACCAGCATATGCCCATGTTTCATATGGAGCATTGCGTTTTCTGCTCGGTGCTTTCTCCCGGCACCAACAAAACAAACTGCGGAAGGCCTTGTGATCATCACGAGGTGAAGTTGCGAGATCGTGTTGGCGCGGAGCATCCACTGCATGCGGATGTTGCATGCCGCAACACTCTTTACAACTCGATCCCACAAAGCGGCGCTGAAATTACCGCCGACTTGCTTCATCGCGGGGTCAAGTGGTTTCGGGTGGAATTGCTTGAAGAGAATTTGCGAGACGCTCGGGCAACAGTTGATCTGTATCAACGTCTATTGGAGGGTGCTGTTGATCCGCAGGAGGTGTGGTCGCAATTGAAAGCAGCCAACCGTCTTGGGGTGACTCGTGGTACGCTTGAGGCGAAGCGAAATCCCTTAGCCATTCTGTAAAGATTGACCCGTGTTGATCGCTGGAAAGGACGTGAAGGTGATAGGGGGTACCTGCTCGGTGAGAAGTGCGATGCCATCACTTTGCTTTGGATTGTCGAGAAAACGTCTTAGTGATCGAGAATCGAGTGGTTCTGAAAGAAGGAACCCCTGAGCGGCGTCGCATCCCCACTGTCGAAGCAAGCGGAGCTGTGTTTCGGATTCAACACCCTCGGCAATAATATTTGCGTCAAGATCGTGTGCCAAATCAACGATTGCTTGCGTGATGACCGAGTGGCTGTGGTTGTTCGCAATATTGGCGGTAAAACTCCGGTCAATTTTGACCGTCTCAACGGGGTAGTTTTGGAAACAGGTGAGCGACGAAGTGCCTTTTCCAAAGTCATCAATCTGTATGCCAACTCCAGCGCCATGCAAGTTCAGAAGGTTTTGCAGGACCTGTGCCTCGTTCCGCTTCTCTAGAGATTCATTGATTTCTAATTTGAGTCGTCGTCGATTAAATCCTGTGCGGGCTAGGATGTTTTCAAAGTGCTCATAGAAGAGGGGATCACTCAATTGTTGCCGAGCGATATTGAAGCCGAGATAAAAATTTGAATCGCACGACTCAGGTAGGGACTCTGTCAGGTCTTTAAGGTCGATTGCCGCTCGTTCAATTGCCCATTCACCCACGCGACTAATGAGGCCAATTTCCTCAATGATTGGAATGAATTCTTCGGGCGGGACCTTCAATCCCGATTCAGTGGTCCAGCGCGTTAGGACCTCAACACCACGAACTTTTCCATTTCGTAAATCAACAATCGGCTGATACCTAAGGGTGAGGCTTTCGTTTTGGACTGCCTCTCGGATTTGGGATTCTAGTTCGAGACGATCGAGTAGTTCTTGATGCATGGTTTTGTCGAAAACGGCAACCTGTCCTTTGCCCGAATTCTTCGCTCTATACATTGCAGTATCTGCGTTGCGAAGCGCTTCGTGGGCATCCCGTGTGCTGATTTCGAGGAATGCGATGCCAACGCTAGTTCCAACACTCACCTGGCGTTCCGCAATGGTGAAAGGCTTGGAGATCTGTTCAACAATACGATCTGCAATAGAGAGTGCATCGTGCCGGTGAGTCAGATGTTCAAGCAGCACGACAAATTCATCACCGCCGAGTCGTACGGTTTCACCGTCTCGCGAGACTCGAGTCGTGACGTCATCGTACCGGACACAGTCACCGATTCGTTGTGCAACTTGATTCAGTAGATCATCCCCCGCGTCGTGTCCAAGGCTGTCATTGATCACTTTGAAATTGTCGAGATCTAGGAAAAGAATCGCCTGATGGCAGTCACTCACCTGTGAAGGCCTCGAGACGATGCGATTAAGTTTCTCGAGGAGGTACGGTCGATTGGGAAGGTTCGTCAATGAGTCGCGATGAGCAATTTTTCGCATGCTCTCTTCTGATTTGCGACGCTCCTGAACTTCGAGTTGTAGTTTTTCAATACAAGCCTTGTGCGCGTGATGCCGCTGCTGTTTCCCTGATAAAGAAATGGCGAGTTGTCGTACCTCTACCGTGTCAAAAGGTTTCTTGAGGATAAACAGTTGGTCTTGATGGTGAAGAGAATCCAGAGCAGATTCCAATTGCTGACTGCGATCGCCAGTGCAGATCACGATGTGTAGGTTTGGGTCGATCTCCCATAAGGATTCGGCGGTCTGAATGCCATTGATTCCGCCAGGCATAATGATGTCGATGAAAGCGACAGACAGAAACTCATCTTGTTCGTAAAGGTCCCTAACCAGCTTGATTGCGTCCTCGCCGTTATGCGCATGAATAAGCGAGAAGTCTGGGAGAGCACGCTGCGAAGCGAGGAACTGACGATTTAGGTTCTCATTTGATGTGTTAAGCGAGGCTGCGATTGTATGCCGCTTTTGGCCTTTGGAATCGTTTTCCCATGTGGAAAAAATCTTTTCGAAGGCGTCATGAATTCTAGGGTGGTCATCGACGATTAATAATCGATTGACCTGGGTACTGTTCGTCATGGTGCTGTGTCAAAGAAGATTCATCAGTGTTTGTATCTGGTAACAAGATGGGACTTTGCCTGTCAGCTAAAAGGTAGGTGCAAAGTGACAGTTGTTCCTTGGTGTGAGCCGTCGCTGTTGATCTCAAGGTAGCCATGCAGTTGTTGCATGGCTTCAACGCAAAAGCAGAGACCGAAACCCTTGCCGTCATCTCTTGTGGTATAGCCTAGGTCAAGAATTTTGGTTTGCACGGATTTTGGAATACCGCAACCGTTGTCCGTGATTTGAATCCTGTGCCAACCGTCAACCGAACGATGCTGAATGGAGATTTTTTTATTTGGACTTGGATGGTCGCAGAATGCCTCTTCCGAATTGGCGATCAGGTTAAGCATGACCTGATGGAGAAGATTTCGATGGGATGTAATGGTTCCACCACCATCGGACTCAACAGAAAAGGTGATTCCCTGTCGATTGAGATTTTGCTCACACTGAGTTGCGATCTCACATAAAAAGACATCAACCGAAAAATTTGAAGTTTCGTGAATTCGGTCGGACAGGTTGCTCGTAGACACAACAGTGGATAACTCATGAATCGTCTGGTGAAGTGCTACCAGAGACCTTGTGAGACTTTCGTGATCTTTTTCAAATGTTTCAGACAGGCCTACAAGATGGCTGCCAATCGCTTGTGGGTGGATGTCATTCGTCGGTGTGTCAGTGAGTAGCGAAGCAACCTGCAAGATTGGCTGGGTGGATAAACGCGAGTGCTTCTCGATGGTGTCGTGAATCATCGCTTGCAGGTGAGTAATGACGTTTCGCGCGTTGTGTAAGCGGAAAGAATCCGAATCGAGGTCAGTTGGTGTTCCGTTCGCATGGGTGAATCGAGTGACAGAGGGTTCATCTCTGTGCTCTGGGGTTGTTAGAGCGTATTGGTTAATCACTTGATTCATTGATGATGGAGCGTTCTGAGACTCGGGGAGGAGGTTGTGATTGACTGTTGGCGTTACTGTTTTGGTTCGATGTATTTCAGCGTAAAACAACTGTTTGTCTGGACAATAAGTGCAGCGAGTTTGCTGGTAAGTTGGCAGTATTAGCCGGGAAAAGCCGCAGTTTGGCCTTTTAGTTTGAGGGAAAAATGAAGTTCGGTCAGCAATCGAACTGTAGTCCCCGAATTCCCATCGCTCCGGTCACGAGGTTGGAGTTTTCGTGAAGAACTCAAATCTTTTCTGTGGAAGTTGATCTTTCACGATCATGCCGAATCTAACGATTGTTTTGAATGTTCGGTCGTCGCCTTGACTGGGGTTTTCGAGCTAGAATGAGGTGCGTTGCCCCGTGATTCATTCACTAAGTGAGATCGTTATGACTGAGCGTCTGGAGATTACGAAGAGCTGGAGTCAATTCGCTGGATGCATATGCGTTGGTTGTTGCGCGTTACTATCCATAGTTGGGTGTGGTGATTCGGTTTCAAATAACGTGACACAAGAGGTTTCAGCCGATGCTCCGGCTATGAAGCCCGAGACGGATCCCACGGAGAACTCACCTGGGGAGTTGGTGATGCCAGAGGGACTGGACAAGCAAACCGCAGGTGCCGATCAGAACAGTTCTGGGGCATCAGCCGTAAGCGACGTTGGATTAGAGATGCCCAATTTGTCCAGCGATGACTTAGAGTCAAAAGAGAGATCCAGCCAACCGCTTGGAGAATCCCTGCGCTACGGAAGTTGGGACGAGATTCAACAGGAAATACTCCGTGGTGAGAAGATCACGGTGCTTGATTTATGGTCTCTCGCCTGCGAGCCCTGCTTGAAGGAGTTTCCAGGTTTAGTGCAGTTGCATCGCGACTATTCCGAGCAGATTAATTGTGTTTCGGTCAATCTCGATTTCGATGGACGGAAAACGAGACCTCCGGAGTCTTACGAATCGGAAGTTGTGGCTTTTTTGCAAAGCGTGCAGGCGGAAAAACTGACCTCATACATCTGCTCCACTTCGAGCGATGATGTGTTTATTGAAGAAAAAATTCCTTCCATCCCAGTGGTGATGGTTTTTAACGCTCAAGGTGAGCTGGTCAAGAGATTTATTGATGCCGGAGAGACGGTTGGGTTTAGCTATGCCGAGAGCGTTCGACCTGCTGTTATTGAGTTGTTAGAAAAAAAATAACGCATGATTCAGGTTTGCAGTTCATTCTCGTTGCTGATTTCCGTGCGTCGTCAAACGGCTTCGATCAAGAGGTCCTCGATTTTCTTGATTTGAATTTGAGTGTCATGATTTTTTACGAGTAGCTTCTCGGCGGCATCGAGCCTTTGCATCACTTCACTCGGACGCGTCGCGAGTTCGGTCATCGCATTCGCGATCGATTCTGGTGAATGGGGGTTAGCCCACCAGAGTGTGGGTTTTTCTTTCTCGAGTTCATTCGTACCGCCGATGCGAGTGGCGATCACAGCGGTTCGAAGACTCATTGCTTCCAAGGCAACATTTGGCATGCCTTCAAAGTGTGACGGCAAGATCACGGCATCGGCAGAATTGATGAATTTCCAAGGATTGCTTTGTGTGCCCAAAAAGCTGACTTGATGAAGTTGCAGATTGTTGGCTTGTTTTTCAAGTGCTTGTCGTAGGGGGCCATCACCAATAAGCCATAAATGAATCGGCTGTAGTTCTTCAGGCCAAGTTTCTTCGAGAGATTGAATTGCACGGATGAGGTCGCTATGCCCTTTTTCCTCCGTCATTCTTGCAACGCACGCAAAGGTCCATCGGTCATCACGTTCCGGTTTATCGAGTTGTGCTAGTTGTTGAATCCTATGTCGGTCAACCGGATTTGCGATCGTGATCACATGGTTTGGGGTAAGACGGTAATATTTTTCCGCGGATAGGGCGGCTTGCTGACTAACCGCGATCACCTTTTTAGATTGTCGGTAGGCCCTGCGAAGTTGATGTCTCTTTAGCCATCGATAACGCTGTTCAAGTAAAGGTAAGGCATGATTCGGAGGGCTAACAATGGTTGAGATGCGAGGGACTGATGCCTGCTTTCCTGCGGGTCCGGCGATCATCGACATATGAAAGGTTCGGTCGTAGATGACATCGATCTGCTCGTTAATAAGCAGGGTCTTTAGATGACGGATCTGTTGACGTAGGATGGCCCCGGGTAGACGAAATGAGCTCGGCGTTTTTTGTTCTTCGAACGCATGAATCGTGACATCACCAGGGATCTCTTTTAAGAGATCACCGGTAGGATCAGTTAGGTAGAGGTGAGGATCAAACCGATCTCGATCAAGGTGTCGCAAAAGCAGGAGCGTCTGTTGCTCGCTGCCACCACCGCGCATCGAGCTAATCATTGCAAGTACACGCAAGCGATTTGTTTGTGGTGTCGGATTTGCCACGCTTTTCGCGTCCATCGGAAAGTCGGTTGGTCGTGAGTGATCCAAGAAATTCTGGGGCTTCACACTCCACTGGTGCCTATCGAGATTTTAGCACTGCATGGGTGCGTGAGTATCCATTGATTGTTCTCACTGGCAAAGATTGGAGTTGGATTTTCCCAAGTTTCTGCTTGTTCAATTGATTCAAGAGATCCGTATCTTTCGATGGTCGCCGTTGTCGAGGGGTATTCTTTATAGATGCGAGAAGTAACAATTCATTCGGACGATCCTGTCTCTTTCTTTTGATTCTGATGCTGGTGGAATGGCTGGTAGCCGTTGGTGTTCGGGGCCTCGGGTTCAAGCCATCTTGTTAAGTCCGTTGTTTATTAATTGCACGATGTGTTTAGATTGATGAATCACTCGTTTCAGATTGGCGTTATCGGAGCGGGGGCAGCGGGAATGATGGCTGCGGCTGAGGCTGCTCGCAGTGGAGCATCAGTGGTGCTTGTGGAAAAAAATCGCAAGCCTGGGGTGAAGATTTTGATGTCCGGCGGTACACGCTGTAACATCACGCACAACACCAATGCAAAAGGAATCTCTCGAGCCTTTGGCGCCGGTGGAAGATTTCTTCAGCCAAGTTTGGGTGCTTTCCCACCCGAAAAAGTAGTTCGAATGTTTGAAAGCCTGGGGGTGGCGACCAAGGTTGAAGACACCGGCAAGGTGTTTCCGGTTAGCGATCGAGCTTTGCATGTGCGTGATGCCTTACTCAAGCAGGCATTGGATCTCGGTGTAAAAGTACATACAGAAAAGCCTGTTCTCGGATTTCAAGCAACGACTCAAGGCGGATGGGAAATAAGAACCAATACAGACCACTACGTCGTCGAGCGACTGATCGTCACAACCGGTGGAAAGAGCTGGCCTGGTTGTGGGACGACTGGCGATGCTTATCCGTGGTTGACTCAATTGGGGCACAAAATTGTGCCTCCTCGGCCTGCCCTAGTTCCACTGGTGGGCGGCAGCGATTGGATGCATGATCTTTCAGGACTTACTTTGGCTGATTGCGAAGTATCGGTTGTCGAAAAGTCGAAAGGTTCTAAAAACCCGTTGGCACGAAGGCGAAGTTCATTGCTGATCACTCATCGCGGATTTTCTGGTCCGGCGGCGATGGATGTAAGCGGCGCTTTGACGGCGATGAAGTTACCTGGTGATTGCGAGGTGCTTTTAGATAGTTTGCCGAATCTTGATGAAAGCCAATTGATTGAAGGGCTAACCGATCGGTCACGAGAGGGTGGCCGTCAGCGGATTGCGTCTTTGTTAGCCCAGTGGTTGCCAAAGCGTCTAGCCCAAGCGATGACTCAGCAGTTCAATGCGGACTGCATTGTGGCAGAGTTGCCCAAAGCAACGCGATTGCGTTTGTTGGGCGGCTTAAAGCGGTTACCTCTGTCTGTTACCGGAACGCTCGGCTTTGACAAGGCGGAGGTTACCGCAGGAGGTGTTCAGCTTGATGAGATTCACCCAAAAACGATGGAGAGTCGAATTTGCCCGGGGCTTTATATTGCCGGAGAAGTGCTCAATGTGGATGGGCCGATTGGCGGATATAATTTCCAAGCGGCGTTTAGCACAGGACGCGCCGCCGGTATCGCCGCTTCCAAATCACTCGAATGATTTCTGAAGATCATCTCGAAACCCAGGGTAATTTCGAATCCCAAGGTAGATGATCAAATACATCAGAACACGTGCTTAAGGATATTCGTTCACCATGCCAGATCTGATCGCACAAGGCTCTGCCCGACAAGAACGCTGGCGGAAAGAATTACCTGACCCTGCGGGTGGGCAAGAGATTTATTTGGGGCGAGTTAAGGCGGATTGGGCTGTTCCTTGGGATCGAGCGATTTCGAGCCGACACTTGCGACTGACGCCGATGCCTGAGGGCCGTTTGCAGGTTCGTATCGTGGAGCAAGCAACCAATCCGGTTTACTTTCGCGGTGAGGCAGCGGTGGACTTTGTTATGGTTCCTGGCGAGCACTTTGTGATCGGTGCAACTGTCTTTACGCTTGCCAATCGACCTGGGGCTTCATTACCCGAGAGACAGGGAGAGGTGACGGAGCATGCATATGATCTGCAGGAACTCCAACGTCGACGTTTTCAAGATGCAGGTTCCCGAATTGAGATGCTGAGCCATCTTCCGGATCTGATTCTTGGCAGTGGTAGTGATGAAGAGTTATTAGTCCGTGTCACCAGCGTTCTGCTTCGTGCAACACCTTCCGCCTCGGCCGTTGCAATTGTTTCGCATCAAGAAGAGTCAGCTTTAGCCGGTGGTGAAATCTCAGGCGGGATTCAAATCTTGCATTACGATTCTCGTTCACTCGCAAAAGAAACACCCACCATTAGTGCTCGACTGGTTCATCATGCAACGAGAACAAGAGAGAGTGTTCTGTATCTTTGGTCGGGCGTGGGAGCAAATCAAGTTGCATATACCGCGAGTGATGATGTGGATTGGGCCTTTTGTGTTCCTTTACGCAGTGAAGCTTGTTCGGGTTGGGCTCTGTATATAACGGGTCTACTAGCGAAAGATTCGCAGCAGGATATCGAAAAGTCAGTTCTAAACGCACCGAATGATCTTGAGGACGATGTTAAGTTTGCCGAATTGGTCGGAACGACCATTGCAAATTTACGGCAGACACTTCGTTTGGAGAGACGTCAATCTGAAATGCGTCACTTCTTTGCTCCGGTCGTCATGGATGCACTTGCGGGCAAATCAACCGATGAGGTTTTGGCACCTCGAGAAGCAGAATTGTCGGTAATGTTCTGTGATCTCCGAGGATTCACGAGAAGGAGCGAGCAGGAATCCGAGGGTCTGTTGAAATTACTGGGTAGTGTCAGTGATGCCTTGGGAACAATGACCAAGCACATACTCGAGACCGGGGGTGTGATTGGAGATTTTCACGGTGATTCTGCGATGGGTTTCTGGGGATGGCCACTTGAACAGAGTGACACTGCGATTCGTGCGATTCGCGCGGCATCGAGTATTCGAAAGCAAAATCTAACGCAGTCTCAAGATGGTTTTCGATGCGGAATCGGTTTGGCATCGGGGCGTGCCGTCGCTGGACGTATTGGTACCGTGGATCAAGTGAAGGTAACCGCGTTCGGTCCGGTCGTGAATCTCGCAAGTCGTTTAGAGGGTTTGACTAAGGCATTCGGCGTGGAGGTCATTATGGATGATGTAACCGCCATGGGCTTGGTAGAACACCAAGACGAACTTGAGTTTCGCGTCCGGCGTTTGGCGAAGGTACGTCCTGCGGGTATTGAGTCACCCCTGATGATTTATGAATTGGTCTCGAACGACACACTATTAGGTGCTCGCATCACTTCCGAGCAATTCGATCTTTATGAAGTCGGTCTTGATGCATTTCTAGCGGGTGACTGGAAGCTCGCGAGTGATTCGTTAAGCTCATTAATTGAAATGGATCAGCCCAGCCAGATGCTCAACGCGTACATGCAACGCTGTGGCATGAAACCACCCACCATGTGGGATGGGGTGATTGATCTTCCGAAGTATTAGTCATTGCGAGTCAAACATGGCTGTTTCCGATCAAAATGAGGCTGAGTTACGATCAGATCATGAGCCGAGACCAGTCGAAATCAGTCCACTAATGTGGGTTGCTCTTGGTGTGGTCGTGCTCATCGGAATCAGGCAATATGCATCCGAACCGTCATCAGGCGGATTTCTTAATTACCTTAACCCGAACCAAATAACCGTGAGTCGCAGCGAGAATGCAGAACATCAGTTTCCTCGCTTAGGGGTTCAGGTAGCGGTTAGCGATGGATGGACCTATCTTGCAACCAGCCATGATTCGCAGGTATTCAGTCCAACCTTTTCACACGCAAAATCAAATCTCATTCTTCGTTTGCAGCCGTTTCATATTGAGCAGTGGCCGCCGGAGGGTGTTCAGCCTGACCTCGTCGAGGTGGATGGCACCGAGATGTTGTGGGTGCCGGTGGGAAGGTTGCTGGTTGGCAGATGGGTTTCGGGTGAGGCGGATCTTGCGGTTGTCGTGATGGGGCATCAGCAAAAAAAAGGGGTTCCCCCGGAAGTGATTGATTTTTGCCGACGTGTCCAAGTGATCACAGAGCAAGCTTCGATCTTTTTCAAGATCTCCTCTGGTCCCGCAATGGCTCGACTCATCGCTGCTTCGCAACGTGGATAAGGGTTCACTATTTTGCTTAAATGGGCTTCTTTGCGTTAAGCTGCGAGGATTACAATGATTGGGTGGTTGCTGGCGTGTTGAATTCTCTTCGGGCAATTGGTGCTTGAATGGTTTTCCGCGACCGACCGCCTGTCTCCTGTCGAATCAATCATTTGGTAGTGGAACACTCCGCGGTAAAGATGCTTTGATTATTGGATCGCCTGTGAATGGTTTGATCCGGACTGAGTCTAGTCGTTCCTTCTGCTGCCGAAATCTTGCGACCCTTTGCCCTCATGCCTCTCGACACATTGATCAAATTCATGTCCGGACGATTTCTTGCTTTCTGTCTTCTTGTTGCTTTAGTCACCCATGGTCGAACGGTTGACGCTCAGCTCAATCAGAAAGCACGAAATACGATTTTGGAGATGGTTAAGACGGCACAATCCGAGTTGGATCCCGATCAACTCCCAAGCCTCGATGCCGCAAGCAAAGCTTTGCAAGAAGAAATCAAGCAGGTTGAAGCTTACTTTGATCAACACACTGACGAGGAGAATCGAGACGGTTGGATGGATTACTTGCAGCTGTCAGCTCTGGTTGCAGCTCTTGGCGACCAAGGATCTGGTGCGGAGTTGGCAAAGGAAGCGGTCGCTCTGAAGGATCGTTTGATTGGAACCGTGCCCGGTCTGGAGCTTACTGTCTTGCGAAGCCTCAGGGATTCGGTTGACGTGACCATCAACGCAATTCGATTTCAGGATCGTGAACGATCCATCAAGTCGCTCGATGACCAATTGACGACACTGGGCAAAATGATTGAAACGGCTGATGATGTACCCACTCCGGATCAGTTCAGTGCAATTTCTCGGCGAGTAGATCTTTTGGTTGCTGCTGGCCAAGCGAGTCAACTGGTTGCTGAACTAAGAGATGTCTTTGGTCAGCCTAATATTGCGGTGAGGGTAAGTGACGATTTTTTAACGCAAGTGGTAGGCCGCGATATAGCTCGTACGGAACCCGTAAGTGATGTGATTCTTGGGACGAGCCTCACCGGCACCGCGGTGATGACTGGAGCAGTGTCAGCCAAACTGATTCCTTCCGAAAGCGATGCGCAAATCGAGATCAATTTGGCCGGCAAGGTGGACACAAAAAATGATGGTGTAAATGGACCTGTGCGTCTAAAGAGTGAGAGCGAAGGCACCGTTAGCCTGTCTCGTATTTTAACCGTCACAGGATCAGGCATTGAGTTCAGTGACACGACGAGTGACGTCTCATTGACCACTAAGATTACTGACATGACTGCTAAGTCGGATCTCGCACTTAAGGTGGGTAAGAAACAATCGGTTAAGAAGAAGCCACAAGCTGACCGGATTGCAAAAGAAAAGTTGCGCCGCCGAGTAACCGAGCAGTTCGAATCGGAAATGGAGGGCATCAAATCCAATGCATCTTCCAAACTGCTGAGCGAAGCTAAGCCTGTGCTACAGCGGCTAGCTCTTAGCCCTCCAGAGCAAAAATGGAGTAGTAGTACGGAGCAGATAGCGTTGGATGTTATTTTCCGTTCAAGCTCTCAGCTATCTGCAGTGAACGCTCCTTCGGGGTTCAAAACAGATTTTCTGTTTGCGGCTCAGATTCATGAGTCCGTGATCGAAAATGCGTTTACCGTCGTGTTAGCTGGACGCACGCTTGATAAAGAGTTGCTGAATGAACTCTTGGAAAACGCAGGAGCTCCAAAGCCTGAGACTTCAGGCGAAGAGGAAGAGACATCTTTCGAGATTAGCTTTTCACGGTCTCGACCGGTGATTTTTGAAGCCCGTGACGGAAAGCTGACGGTGGGGATTCGAGGGACACGCTTCGCGCAGGGTGATCGCACGCCCCTGAACAAGGCCATAGAGATTACGGCAAACTATGAGGTTGCGACGGGTGAAGCTGGCACCCCGATCTTGAAACGAGTTGGCGATGTCGACGTTAGTTTCCCTGGCGATCGACTCTCAATTCGGGAAGCGGGATTGAAGCCAATTATCCAAAAGGAGTTCTCCAAGATTTTTCCGGCGTTGATTCTCGATCAGAGCATCAAGGTGGCAGAAGATGCCGAGCTAGAGACTTTGCGGGGAAGAGAATTTCGATCATCAGAGATTACTGCGTCGCTGGGATGGTTGTCGATCGCCTTCCAGTAACTCGCAGTTGACTTTCTCATCGACGGAGCGGTTTTCTCAGGTGGTCTCCGGCACGACCGCTCACGTACCAATTGCCATCCCAGATAAATCGGAGCATTCGTTCCTTGTCTCGGGTAATGCCAATTCGTTTTGTTGCAGTGATCGTGGGGCGATCGTCGTGACTCGCTGCGATACGGAACGTTCCATTCTTTTGGAGCGTCTGGTGGTTGTGCGAGCGGTTAATATCAAGCGCTTTGCAAAGGCGTCCCGGTCCACGCATCAGGTTTCGGGTGTCATTTATTTGACGCCTCGTCATCATTTCACTGATGCCCCAAATCGGTTCTACTGCACGAATCAAAACCGCGCAGCCCGTACCGGCTTTCTCTGTGACAATGTTGAAGCAGCAGTTTGTGTGGATCGGGTAAACATAGAGGGTGCCAGCGGCCTCAAACATCGCAGCATTGGCGTTTGTGATCCCGCGGTGGCTGTGGCTAGCGAGATCATTTTCACCTAGATAGGCTTCTGTTTCGACAATCAGACCTCCCAGCCAGCGATTTTGATGACGTCGAATAAGGGTTTTTCCAATCAATTCTCGGGCAACGACTTCTGTCGGTCGCTCGTAAAATTGAACCGGAAGTATGTCCGTTTTTTGAGGTGGTTTCATGGTTCAAAATCATACACGCGTAATCCGAGCCAGGTGGATTGTACCAGTCAGTACATCGCCAATTGAAAATGGTTGGGTGCGTGTGGGTAACGGCAGGATCCACGAGGTTGGTTCGGGGCGTCCGCCGAGTGATGCAGTTGATTTTGGGGATGTGGCGCTACTGCCTCGGCTCATCAACGCCCATACTCATTTGGAATTTTCAGATCTGAAAAACCCCGTCGGTACGCGCGGAATCCCTTTCACGGATTGGATCAAGTTAGTTATCGAGAAGAGGCGGACTGTTGATCCGGACGCCAAAGATCGGTCGATCTCTGACGGAGCAGAAGAGTTATGGGAGTCGGGAACCATTGTGGCGGGCGAGATCACAACACCACCCCAATCATACGCTCATCTTTCCAGCGAACTGGACATCATCTCATTCGCGGAAATACTGGGTTTACAGGATGAAAGATTCAGTGAGAGATTTGAAGTGGGATCAAAACATTGTGAGTTGCATCCACTTGCAGGTTTTAGTCCTCACGCACCTTATTCAATCTCCGCTGAAGCTTTAGAGAAGGTGCTTCAGCATGCCAGATTACTCCGCCGATCTGTTGCGATGCATGTGGCGGAGTCACCAGAGGAACGTGAATTGTTAAGCTCTGGCGATGGACCAATGGCTGATTTGTTAGAGACGATAGGAATTAACACAAAGCCCTATTTCCCATGGTCCACTGAGCCTTTTGATCGCTTGATTCAAATGTTGGGGACACTGCCTACAGCGTTCTTAATTCACGGCAACGATTTACAACAAAATGAAATTGAGAAGTTAGCGAAGCACAAACAAATCACCGTGGTTTACTGTCCCAGAACACATTACTTCTTTGATTTCCCGCTGCATCCAGTACACATAATGCAGCGTCAAGGAGTGAGAGTGGTTTTGGGAACCGACTCTCGTGCCAGCAATCCGGATCTTAACTTATGGAATGAAGTACGTTTTTTGCTCAATGAACGTCAAGACATTGAAGCATCTCAGGTTTTGAAGATGGCAACCTTGTTGCCTGCTGAAGCACTCGCGAACGCTTTTCCTCAGCTTGCACCGTGCGGAGCAATTGCCGCTGGTTTTCGTGACAGTTTAGGGTTGGTGTCTACGACTGCGGTAACACAGGAACAGCTCTATCGAGATCTAAGTTCAAACGATTATCGCAATCTTCAGCTGAATTAGCCGGTATTCATTCCAACCTGCAAGCCATCTGGTGCAAAAATGCTTCGCCCTCCGTCAACGGTGATAAAGGAACCGTTAACAAAAGTATTTTCGCATAGGAATTGCACTGCGTGAGCAATGTGCTCCGCAGTTCCGACTCTTTTAACAAGCGTGCTTTGAGCAATTTTTTCCTGTTGCTCTTTGTCCACCTCTTTTGCCAAGAGAACCGGCCCCGGCTTAATACCGTTCACACGGATATTTGGGTTTCGGTGGCCAAGCTCAACTGCGAGGGAATGGGTCATTGCATCGACACCGCCCTTGCTTGGGAAATAGGCTGCGTGGTCCAGGTAGGGACGAACGGTCGCCCAGTCACTGATGTTGATGATGCAACCACCAGATTCTTGCTCGGCCATGATGAGTCCTGCGGCGCGTGCAGCCATCCAGCAGGAGAGCGTGTTGATTTGATAATAACGCAGCAATTCTTCGGCAGTTACCTCTTCCAGTCTTGTCGGATGCCAGATGGCAGCGCTATTCACCAGAATATCAATGCGTCCAAAGTGGCGAGCCACGTCATTCACGATTGATTCTGCCACACCGGATTCTTCGAGAGAGCCCTGAGTCACGATGACTTCCGTTTCAAATTCTTTTGCGATCTCATCAGCGCACAGTTTTGCTTCATTAACACTCTGGTAGGCATGAAGTGCTAACCTACAACCGAGGCTCGCAAGGTGCCGCGCGATGACCTGTCCAACGCGTGGTGCACCGCTACCGGTGACCAATGCCACAGGTTTATCGGTTTGGAAATTGGTTTGGAGCAAATTCATCTTGAGAATCTTTTCCCTCGGTTGAGGTGCGGATAAAGGATCTAGAGGTAGCGGCTGATGGGATCGCCTTTTGCTGCTAACGCATCAACTTTCGCGCATACGGTGGGATCCTCAACAAGAGGTGGCGCGTGGTGTGGTTTGATGCGAGCGTCAATGACTAATGCTCCGCAACAACCCCAGTGCTTGTGTGCAATGTTTGCAGCGACGCCGTGAATATCAGTTGCCGGATTGCTGCGAGTGAACGTAACCCAAGTCCAATTTGCAAATGATCGAGCACAGAAATCACTGTCATCAACCAACGTGATTAATCGGAATTGATTAATTGGATGCTCTGCAGAAATGTCACGAAGGAGCGACTCAACTTGTTGAGGTGCATTTTCTGTGGCTTTGTCGGAGGTTTCAAAAGCCAGAATGCCGGGTGCGACAATTCGGGGCTCTCTCAAGCCTTCTGGTAAACTAAATGGGCTGGGAATTGATGTGCAAAGTGACTGTGTTACTTCCCCGGTAGCTGCAATCACAACCTTTGATCCACGATTGAATCCCGCACCGCTGTAATCAAGCGTGTCAATGGTTGTTTGGGTGTGAAAGTGAAGGTCGCGACGCCAGTCGGCTCTTTCCAAAACATGTATCATGAAAGCTTGATAATCAGAAATCTTCAATTGATCCTTCGGGTCATCACAAATCCATAAGTACTTGGCAAGTGATAACTGACCATTGCCCAAAATTGCATTAGCTTGGGTTAGTAGTTCCTGCGGTTCATTCGGCCGCAGGTATGACATATATCTTTCGCTACCGATGGCGAGTAACAGAGGATGTACTCCTGCCACATCAACTGCATGCACGCCTTTGACACCTGGAATGACTGACGGGATGATCGGGTCGGTGATTTCGTGAATCAATTGACCGAAAGTGGTGTCTTCTTGGGGAGGTCGGCCAACAACGGTAAAGGGCCAAATTGCGTCGCGACGGTGGAGTACCTTTTCCACTTTCATGACGGGAAAAGGGTGTTGGAGGCTGTAATAGCCAAGATGGTCTCCGAACGGTCCTTCAGGCTTGGTTTCGCTCGGATCGATTGTCCCAATGATTGCAAAATCTGCATCCGAGTAAATCGGCGCGTGCACCCCTTTTATCATGCGAATCTTACGTCCCGATAACGCCCCACCAAACGTTAATTCCGAAAGGCCTTCGGGGAGAGGCATCACTGCAGCGAGCGACATTGCAGGAGACCCACCAACCGTGATGGAGACTTTCAGCTTTTCGCCTCGTTGCATCGCTGCTTGATGGTGCACTCCCATGCCTCGATGGATTTGGTAGTGCAAGCCAATCTCGTTGTCCTTTTCGTAGTCGTTACCATTAAGCTGTATTCGGTACATCCCCAAGTTGGACTGCATCAATTGATGCGGATGGTGAGGATTCATCGAAAGGACTTGAGGTAGCGTGACAAAGGCACCCCCATCATCTGGCCAACACTGGATGTTCGGTAGCTCTGAAAGCCGGCATGTCGACTGAGACACCGGACCACCCTTGCAGTAGCCCGGTAACATCCTCCAAGCAGTCCACGGTGTTTTGGCGTAACGTAGGGGGCGTTTCGGTGCAGCAGAGGGGTCTGTCTTGAGCTCAATTAATCGTCGGACTGATTCGAGAGTGTCGCGAAATAGAAATCGAGCCTGTTCAAGCGAGGAAAAAAGATTCGATACGGCGGGGAATCGGCAGCCCTTCAGATTTGAAAATAGTATCGCTGGACCCTGATTTGCATACACACGTCGCTGAATCTCCGCAGCTTCCAAGTAGGGATCAATTTCAGCTTTTATCTCGACAAGCCTGCCGGCACGTCTGAGATCTTCCACGGTTTCTCGGGTGCTGCGATGCGTCACAGTGGCTAATCACTTCTGCGGGGGTTTGATGTGGTGGGATAGGAGAACGAGGGCGAAAGCGCTAGACTGAGCTGTTTGGAATATTAGTCGTACAAACGCCACCACTCTCGATTGAATGAAGATGCCTGAATCTAACTTCGACGTTTCTGTCAATCTTACCGTTGAACCCACAGATCAAGCGACGTCAGTGGATGTCTTAATCGTGGGTCTCCAACAGCAGGATAGTTTGTCGCCTAGTCTAGGCGAACTGGATCAATTGGGTGGTGGCTGGTTGACCCGTTTGCTTGAATCTGGCCAACTTCGCGGGAAACGTGGCGAGCTCACAATGTTGGGTGTTCCAACCGACTCTGGTCCTCAAATGCTGTTGGTAATTGGTTTGGGTGAATCGGATCTGTCCAGACTTGACGCTTTTGAGTTGTCAGCTGCGGCAATTCGATCGTTGTTAGATCGTCCAAGAGGTCGAGTTGAGCTGCGATTCGCTGATGTTGTCGCGAGCGAGCATCATGACGTGGTCGTCGCTGGTGCTCTGACAGCATGTGAAGGTCAAGCACTTTACCGTTCCGAGCCATCACTCAAATTACCAGCAGAAATTGCCTTTCCCGGTGTTTCTCAAAAGCAGTTGGATCGAGGCCGGGTGATCGGCGAATCAATCAATCATGCACGCCGTATGGTTAATGAACCTCCTGCTGTTCTTTACCCAGCATCCTTCGCTCAGAGTGTCGTAGATCTTTTTGCTGGCACGGAAACCAGCGTAGAAGTTTGGGATGAGAATCGATTGGCTGATGAAGGTTGTCGCGCGATCCTCGCCGTGGGAGCTGGTTCATCGCGCCCACCACGTTTGGTCATGATGTCGCATCTCTGCGGGGGTGATGAGCCACCAATCGTGCTCGTTGGTAAGGGGGTTACGTTTGATAGTGGCGGTCTGTCGTTGAAACCGAGTGATGCGATGATCGATATGAAATGTGATATGGCAGGGGCGGCGACGGTGGTTGGAGTGATGAACGCAATTTCCTGTTTGGGCCTGAAGCGTAATGTCATCGGGCTATGTGGGCTTGCTGAGAATATGGTCAGTGGCACCAGTTATAAGCTCGGTGATGTGATCAAAACCAGAAGCGGCAAAACGATTGAAATTCTCAATACTGACGCTGAGGGTCGCGTTGTTCTTGCTGATACACTTGACGTCGCAAAAGGGCTTCAGCCACGAGCGATCGTTGATCTTGCAACGCTTACTGGAGCTTGCATGGTTGCTCTCGGTCGTGATGTTGTTGGAGCAATGACCAACGATTCAAATTTGTTAGAGCAGATTGAATCGGCAGCAACTTGTGAAGGAGAGCTTCTTTGGGAGTTGCCGATGTTCCGGCACTACGATGATCAAGTCAAGAGTAAGGTAGCGGACATAAAGAATATCGGTGACGGTCGCTGGGGCGGCGCGATCACAGCCGCTAAGTTCTTGGAGAATTTTGTCGACGATCTTCCCTGGGTACATCTAGATATTGCTGGACCTGCGTTCGCCGATCAGCCTAAACCGTATCGTGATGCCGGAGCGACCGGCGTGATGGTGCGGACGCTTTTACGCTGGATCGAAAGCTAGAGGGTAACTTCTGGCAAGTACGGTCTAACCTTTGATCTTGAGGAAGAGCAAAAGGTTGGAGTGTTTGCTCTCGAGGGTGAGTCACCTCGAGCTTGTTGGATTAATGGTGAACTCCGGGCCAGAATCGTTTCCATCCACGAACCTCCGCTTCATCCACGGGAGCAATAATCGGGGACTCAGAGACCTTTTGGGATAGCTGGTCGACTAACCTGCGAAACGCTTGCGTGATTCCTGCTTTGGGTGACTGAGTAATCAGTGGTACACCATTGTTACGTCCATCGACCATGGTGCGGAAATCATTCGGTATTTGGAAGTAGATCTCGCGATTGAGTGTTTCTTTAGCTTTTCGCAAGCTAATTTGGCCTGCTTCGAAGCCCGTTCGATTGACGACAATATCAACCTTGTCTTTAACCGCATCAGATTCGTCAAAATTCATCAGCATGCGAACAGAATTACGCAGGCAGGGAAGATCCAATTGAGTAATGAGAAGCACTCGATTTGCCGCTTCCATCGCGACTTTGTCAAGTTCGTTGTAACTTTTTGAAACATCAATGATTAGGTGTGTGAACGACTCTTTCATCAGGTCGATCACGTGCTTAATACTCTCCTCAGAGATGAATTCCGCCTCAATCAGATCGACCGGCCTTGGCAGCAGGAAGAGCCCTGTATGATGCTTCGTCATGGACTTTCGAAGCAGGTCGATATCTAGTCGACTAACATTCTGCACAACGTCAGCCAGGGTGTATTCCGGAATTAGATCAAGGAATACATCTGCGTCGCCAAGTGCGAGGTCGAGATCTAGAATCGCAACACTATTCTGAGGTTTTTCAGCGAGGCAACAACCGAGATTCACCGCGATACTCGTTGTCCCTACACCGCCATTGGCACCGGCGAGGGTAATGACCTCGCAATCTCGCTGCTGTTCACTTTCCGCCATGGGTCGATGGCGGCGCAGTCTGGCAAGGGCTGACGATAGTTCGTCCTGATGAATCGGGAGCGTCAGGTATTCCTCCGCGCCTGCTCGCATGACCTTTAATATCAGTTGCCCGTCTGAAGTCTCGCTGGTGACCAAAATCGAGATGTTTGGAGCTTCGAGATTAAGTTGCTGAATGACCAGCAAAGACTTGTCGATGTCGCTATCAAGATTGATGATGGCAATATCAGGTTGCGTTTGTTCGACCAAGCTTACAAATAATTCGTAGCGGGAGCAGTCCGCTTCAACCCAAATCTCTCCGATCATCTCAAGCAATTGCTTGAGAGATTCTCGGGATTGATCGTTTGGATCAACCAATGCGACTCGAAGAGCGTTGGTCATGATGATACTTAACGGGTACTTGAATGCGTTTGCAGTCTATCGGCGAGGTTAACCTCGCAAATTATTTACGATCGATCTATTTCTCTGGAGTTTCAATGGAAACCCCTTGTCCTACCGAAATTGGTTTGGGAGTTGGAATGATGATTTGTTCTTCGGGCGTTGCGGCTGCCACCATCGGTTGGTCTGACCTAATTCGATCAGCGAGATTCATTTGCACCATCGAAGATGCCGGAGTTGCGGCTCGGTGTGACGAATCCATGGTCAGGCAGTCATCGCTGTGGATCATGCCACCACGCTGGATCGGTACTTCAATGTGACCATTCCGGTAAAGGTCGGTATCACTGGGAGACATTGAGTTGAGACCAGGTCCGCCAACGGGTGTTTGATCGGGATCCATCGCATCAACCAATTCAGGTGTGACGGTAATCAGCAATTCAATGTCGTTACGCTGTTCTCGGACACGACGAAACATCGTTCCAATCACGGGCAGTTCACCAAAGAATGGTGTGGCTTTTGAGACCGCTTCTGTGCGGCTTTGAAGCAACCCCGCGATCGCAAAGGTTTGCCCTGCCTGCAACTCAACGGCGGTTTCAACATAACGAGAGCTGAAAGCCGGTACCTGTATTCCTGCAGCGCTGATTGACCGAGAGGTGTCCGGTTCGGTGACTTCAGGGCGGACTTCGAGTCGGATTCTTCCGGGACCCACTACGAATGGTAAGAAGTCGACCGCCGTTCCGTACTCTTCGTAGTTGATAGAAACGGAGTTGTTCCCAGTGGGAACGATGTAAGGAACACGACCGCCAACATTAAATCGAGCGGGTCGACCGTGCGTTGCGACAACCGTGGGCTCAGCCAGTAACTTGACGAGGTCCTGCTTTCGAAGTGCGGTGATCAATGCTTCAAAGCTACCTCCGCTCAACATCACACGATTCGTTGCGCTCAACGCAGATTCAGCGGTTGGCACAACACCGCTAAGACCACTAGTCGCTGCATCGACCAGTTGGCTAGGAGCAGAGAAAAAGAACTCGCCCGAGGACACAGTGCCCCAGTCGATGCCGAGGTCACGCAGTTTCGTGCGAGACACTTCCATGATTTTTGTGTGAAGCAAGACTTGCTGCACGCCAATCACTTTGATGTTGTTAACGATGGTGGGATAGTACTGTTCAGCAATTGCAATAGCCCGATCGACATCATCCACACTGGTAACGGTACCCGAAAGAATTGCGGCGTTTTGGATTGGTGTCACTTTTAGGGATGCAAAAGGCAATTGAGAACTCAGGATGCCTTCGAGTTCCCTCGCGTCTTCCAGAACCGTAATGTCAATGGTGTAAAGCTTGTCGTCGGTATCCCAGAGATTTACCTGCGTCGTGCCAGGTGATTTCGCGTAGACTTGGATTTCATTTTGAGAAAGTGGCTCAGCGCCGAGGATTTGCTCGTTGTGAATTTGGAATCGAGGGATTCGGTCTGCAGGAAGAGTCAGAATACGACTGCTCTTGACGAGCATTTCAAAGCGATCATTCGCCAGCGAAATATCGTGAGAGATAGATTGATTGGATGAACGAGATGTGAGGTGGTACGTTTCCCCGTCCTGACCCTGTACAGGATTGGTAGACCATCCGCCTAGCATGACGGTTAACATATAAGCGGCAACGATCGTTGCCGGCGGTCTTCGATTTGCCATCAGGGTTACATCCTTGCTTTTTCCACTTCGAATCCATTCGAAGTGCTTGGTGCCGCAGTGACAGTTGTCTTGGCGACATGAATGATTCTCAATCGCTCGTTGAAGAGCTTCGATAGGCCCACATCAGCGGTCGTTGATGTGAAATCCATTGCCAGTTGGGTTGGCGTTAAATGGGCTTTTTCGTCCGTCTAAAAAACTGTACTCGGCAACGGCTGTTCCACCGTTTTTGGTCTCAGTGCTGTCTGCCGTCCGTCTGACTTCCCCTGAGATACTTGTCTGACTCGGTGCGGTAGAATTAGCCGGGCCTCGAAGTACAGGTAGCTTGCCGGGCACTACCCAGTACTCTAAGAGTTTTCCTTCCACCATTTTTATCATTGGGAAGCCATTTTCAGTTGGAGCTGGCTCATTCACCGTCGCATCAGCTGGCTCGGTTTTGATGATCGGTTGACTCGGCTCGGTGGGTACTCGAACGGAACTTTCAAGTAACGCAAATTCTTGCTTGAGTTGACGTTCTTTGGCCGCTGTTTTCTCTTCTAGAATCTGTTGTTGCTGTTCGATCCACTCCAGAAATTGACTTCCGCTCTCGATTGGGAGTTCTTTGCCGTCAAATTCTTCTTGGCTGCCGAGGCTCAATCGGATGTTCCCGAGTTCGTTCGCGTAGGTCCAAGCAGCCGCATCTTTCTCGTTGATTAGCAGTTCAATCGTTCTTAGTGATTTTGGGCGGTCATCAAATGAGTGTCTTCGAGTATCGCCATCAAGTGCATAGACTCGGACACCCTGTAAGATCGTTTGCGTTGTGCTTCGCGGGATCAATTCGCTCTTCGAAAAATAAGCCAACACATCCACTCGATCCCCCGGCTGAATCAAGTTGGCAATATCAACTTCTGAGGCCTTCATAGCGACTGCTTTGTAGCCTTTACGAACGGCAGACCAGTTTTCTTCCATCAGTTTGACTGGCATGATCGCTTCACCAACATAGAAACGTTGCTTCGCAAACTTGCCCTCCATTTCGCTCAGCGTTCCCGAAGCACCTTGCGGGATCTTATCCGCGGGCCATTTTTCTAACTGGACTTTCTGGGCAGTAATCTCTTCACCCACATCGATTGACACTGCGGCAACAAAGATTTCGGTTGACACCCCCACTGGCTGGCTGTTGGCCTGAGCGCTTAACCATTGGCTAGCAATTGCTGCGGCTGCAATACCGCAGATGCCTGCCAAAACAAGATAAAGAGATTTGCTACGCATATCAGTTGCCTGAAAGAGCCGTCGAAGCCTCAACGAGGCTCGAAAGCGAAAGAAATCGTGCCAAACGGACTTAATCGTATTCTTCGGAACAAGGCATCGATCCGCTGCAACCCATACCAAACGAACGGCGCTGAATCGCCTAATCGGTAAAGTTTGCCACGGTCTCCTGTTCGACCCCGTTCTGATGATGGCCATGGTTGTCGCACCAAAGCAGCGCACGCGAGAGTAGGTCGCGCGAACAGTTCACTAGGCCATCAACGCCGCCCGCGAAGCCTCTTTTTTAGAGGCGTCGCCGAGTTTGTTCCCCGATTTGTTTGCTTCCATTTCTGACAGTTTTGCCTAGATCGCGTGTGATCTCGGGTCAGCGGAAGAAAGGTTTTCAGGCTGATTTAGATCAGCAAACCAGCTAATGCAAAATACGCAATCGATCCAATTGCCATCGGAATACCGTAGGGCAATAGCATCATGTTGGGTTTGCGTTCCCGGGCAATGTCAGCAAGTTCCTCAGCGCTTTTCGCGGTTTTCCATTCGCCGAGTATTTGATGACCCATTGCGAGATG
Organism: Rubripirellula sp.; assembly: GCA_049889895.1. Classification (GTDB taxonomy): domain Bacteria; phylum Planctomycetota; class Planctomycetia; order Pirellulales; family Pirellulaceae; genus Rubripirellula. The sequence goes on along the minus strand of JBMHCO010000035.1, from coordinate 30,458 downwards.
CTTTTGGAAAGTTCCGTCCCTCATCACCATCACAACAGCCATGACTCCGCCAACAATAGCAGTGGCCGCGAAGGCGTAAAGAGTAATTGATGCACCCAGCCACGCGCCAATCCCTGCTAAGAGTTTCACGTCTCCGGCGCCCATGCCACCAACATTTCGGAGGAAAAGAAGTAGGCACATTCCAACTGCCGTTCCGACGAGACTCAGTCCCAAACCGGGTAAGCCATTCTGAATGGTGCAGTGCACCCAACCGCTGATGATGAAGGGGAAAGTCAACCAGTTAGGGACTTTCAGGATTGCACCATCAATGACCGCGGCAACGACCAAGACAAGGGCGACGAACCAAACAACCCAGTTTTCAGCAATCGGTTCAAGAATAGCAGACATTAGATCGAATCCTGTTTGACGATGCGGCGGAGCGGCACGACCAATGTTAGTCGCACATTATCTTCGAGGATCAAGATGATTTATCGTGGACCTGCTAACCAGCTAAACATTGCAAACAAGAGCGTGATGACACAGCATGCAAGTTGCCATGCGTAAGCAGTTGAGTCGGCTGGCAGGAAATTAAAGTTCATTGGAGTCGCCCCATACGTGTGGGCTTTGGAGTGGCGATAAATCAGCTCAAAAAAGTGATGGCTGTTCGGTGTTGTGTCACCTCACAGTAGGTTTCCTGAACAATCTCTTACGATTCAGCGTTTGCAGTTGAGTGTGCATTGGCCTGAACGGGAGTTATGCGTCGGATTTTCTCCGCCGGATGCGTTGGACGGACCCACGTGAGTCCGAACCAATCGACATCCACGCGATGAAATGAGGAATCTGCTTAAATGCAGCTTCACTCAATTAGTTGGTCGCAATCGCAGTCCCAACTTCCTCGAACTTGGTGTTCGTAACGGTACCCAAGGTGCCGATTGCAGCTAAGCAGACCACGACGATCAGGGCTAGCATGACTGCGTATTCAACTGCCGTAGGCCCATCTTCTTCCTTCAAGAAATTCACGATGCCGCCAATGAAATTCTTCATCTCAATCTCCTTGCGAGTGAGACGCACACGCAATGGTGTGCGACGCCAACCTAGTGGGTGAAACCAAAGTGGTACGCACCTTCGTCTCAACAAAATTAGGCAGCCTCGTCTCCGACTTTCGTCTGACTCACCTTGGGGTAGAACAAGCGAACTCGTTCTACCGATTCCCATGGCAACCCGGCGATCACAAACTCACGCTTCAAGCTGATGCGAAAGAGTTAGGACCCGTGGCTTTGCGTCCCACTTTCTCAAGTGGTTTGCTTTTGACAGGGGAGCAAGGCTGACCTGCCTTCAGCAGTGATTGGTTCACTATCTAAACGCAGGTAGCAAGTCGAACAACGACCTGCTCAATTGAAACGTATGTCAGAAATGAGGCTTGTCAAAAAAAACCGGTCACGGTGTCTCTGACGAGTGTCGCGTGGTAGGGATTGTCCGAGTGATGCGGATTTTACCGACAAGGCAATCTCAGATTGGTTTCAACACCATGGTTCCCCCCGCTTGGCTCCAGTCTTTTGCCTGTGTGACCGCGCTGTGGCACAATGGCGGACTTGCATGATGAGTCTTCGCGAGGTTCCACTTGGGCACCCAACGCAAGCGGATGCTCAACTCTAGTTAAACGCAGTAAAAAGCGATTTCTGCCTTCAATTTGAATAGCACTTTTAGGGAAATGAATTCATGGCTTCATGGAATCTTAATCGACGCAAAACTTTGAAAACGTTGGTAGCGGCTGGCTCTTTGGGGTATCACGCTGGAGGGTTTTCAGGGGTAGCGAAGGCAGTAGGTCCAAATGAGAAGTTGAATCTCGCGTGCATCGGGGTAGGCGGTCGCGGAGCCGCGAATGTCAGCGGAGTCTCGAGTCAAAATCTGGTTGCATTTGTTGATGTGGATGAGTCGCGTGCTGCTGGTGCCTACACGAAACATCCCAAGACCGCGAGGTTCAAAGATTTTCGAGTGATGTTAGATCAGCTTGGCAGTAAGCTCGATGGAGTCGTGATTAGCACTCCCGATCACGCACATTTTCATCCAGCTTATTCGGCAATGCAGCTTGGACTTCATGTCTACTTAGAAAAGCCCCTCGCCCACAATGTTTGGGAAACGCGAACCTTAACCGAGCTTGCAAAGGCGAAGAACTTAGCGACTCAACTGGGGGCTCAACGTCATGCAATGGACAATATGCATCGAGTTGTTGAATTGATTCAGCGCGGAGCGATTGGCGATGTTCATACGGTTCACTGCTGGGTTGGTGGTAGCCGCGGAATGCCTTCCCTTCCTGCAGATCGACCCACTGTGCCAGCGACAATAGATTACGATTTATGGGTCGGTCCAGCTAAATTTCGTCCTTATCATCCTACGCATTGCCCCTATGGTTGGAGGTTTTGGTGGGATTACGGCACGGGAGAAACCGGTAATTGGGGATGTCACATCCTAGACATACCGTATTGGGCGTTGGGTCTTCGGTATCCGTCGCAAGTCGATGCGGCTGGCCCAGAGGTGGATGAAGATCGAACCCCCAAGTCAATGAAGGTTACGTATAAGTTTGATAAGACTAATCAGGGGAATTCCGTTGAATTGCATTGGGACCACGGAGTCCCAGCCATTCTTAAAGAATATGGTCTTTCCGAAAAAGGCAATAACACACTGTTTGAGGGTGATAAAGGTATGCTTCTCTGTGGCTTCGGTCAGAGATCGCTTCTCCCCGAATCCCAGTATGTGAATTTCAAAGATCCCGAACCATTCATTGAGGACTCACCGGGTTTTCATCAAGAATGGATCAATGCCTGCAAGGGTGGTCCAGCAGCCACGTGCAACTTTGATTATTCCGGCCCCCTCGCAGAGACAGTTTTGTTGGGAAATGTTGCTTATCGAAAGGGTGGTTTTCGTTGGGACTCAGAGCAACTTTTAACGATGGGGAACGAACAGGCTCAGCGTCTAATCCAAGAGCCTTATCGCAAAGGTTGGGAGATGGCGAGAACCTGATGCACGGAATGCGAAAGTGTAATCTTAGCTGAGTCGCTGTTCTAAAAATGGTCAATCAGGAAGAGCCACCTGAGTTGGGTGTTGGAGATAAGCAAATAGATTCCTTATCTCATCGAGGTTGAGGGAGTCCAAGAGTCCATCGGGCATCGGTGACAGGTTTGTCTGTTGAATGGACTCGACAAACTCTCGGTCAATATTGAGGCGTTCTGTTGCTGTCTGGAGCGTAATGGTTCTTTGATTCTGATCAACAAGTAATCCATTTAGTGTACGGCCATCATCCATGAGAACGATCTGCATTCGATAATCTTTGTCCACAACACTACTTGGGTCGACGATGTTATGCAGCAGATAATCAATGTTTGATCGGTTGCCACCCGTTAGGTCAGGTCCGATCATTTCGCCATCACCGTAAAGTCGGTGGCAGTTCTTGCAAAGTTTTTGAAACAAGGCTCTGCCGCGAGAGGGATCACCGGATGTGGAAGTAGCGAGCTGTTCTTTGAGATCATCAATCTGCTTCTTTTTTGCATCCGGAGTGTCTCGAATCTCACCCCAAGCTCTCGCGAGGCGTTCATCTAATTCTTGGTTTTTGAATCCTTTTATCTGGCGAACCTGATAGGCGTTTAGGTCGGTTTTAGGAATCGATCCGCTGTCGATTGCTTCTAGGAGTTGAATCGCAAATGTTGGGCGTGAAGCGAGAATAGAAATGATCTGCGGACGTTTGGGTCCGCGGAAGCGGTTGTAGTTTTTAACGAGCTGAGTTCCAACGTATGGCTCGTTGAAAGTTGCCAACCCTTTTGCCGCAATGAAATTGACTCGGTTGTCACTCAGTAGATCCGTGCATAGTTCTTTTAGTCCAGGCGTTTGATTCTGAATTAACGTTTCCAAGGCTTGAATACGCAACGGGACGTTTGTGAGATTGCGATCAAGTGCTAATGCTTTTAAGTCCTCTAAGGCGCGCCCGTCGCCAAAGAGAGCACTCAACTCCGTGACAAGGCTTTCAGTCCCTTTGCTCTTAGATCCTTGTATTGCGGGCCAAGATTCGGGCATCTTAGCTTTTTGCCATCCTTTGAGTCCTTCGCTGAAACCACTAAGAATTGCGAGCTGCTTGGCTGGTTGTTGAGCTGCTACGAGAAGGATTTTATTCGTAGCTGCGGGATGACTTTCGATCTGTTCAGCAAGGCTGCGTGAGATCAAACGTAAGGTGGTCGGAATCTGACAACGCTCCGCAATCTCGATTAGGTTTTCCGGGGATTGATCACTAACCGCAACAAGTCCATACCAAATCATGAGCGGTAAGTTGTGGTCATCCGCATCCTCAGCGTGCTGCACGAGTGCTTGTGCGAGCGAGGCGCGGTGATCGACCGGTAAACGTTGGAGCGTGGAAGCAAGAGTAAGTCGAACAAGCGAAGACGGTTCGGTGCCTGCGAGTCTAACCAAGCGGTTTAACGTATTCTCTTGCGAAGCGGTTTTATCATCCTTAGTACCATCTATTTGAATGTTGAATCGTCGCGATTCTGCAAGAAAGGTGGGCCCCATCGCATCATCGATGGTCCATGACTCGGTGAGTAAGCGAATTGCCCAAGCTCGCATGTGCTCGTTGTCATGTCCAAGGGTTTCCAGGTGATCTTCGGGCCCGAGTGCTTTAAGGACGTGTAAGGTGAGGTAGGTTTGAACCAAGAGGCGGTCGTTGTCTGCCTGAGCGCTACTGTGAATTTTAAATAGCGATTCTCGGGCGTCGACCAGATCGTTACCTTCTTGCTGTCTTCGGAGTAATTCAAGTCTTGCTTGCTGGGTGTACCAGAGGTTTGGGTGTTGGTGAGCCTGTGCTAGTTCTTTTTGCGACCAGGTGGTGAGATCACGCTCAAGTGGAATCAATGGCTGTCGGCTGTATTGAATTTTGAAAACACGACCGCTTGTTCTGTGTACACCGGTATGTTCGTGGCATTCACCGGCGTCACTCCAGTCGATTACAAACGCGGCGCCATCAGGACCTGTGCTGATTTCCATACCGCGAAACCATTCGTCTTCGGATAGCATGAAATCCGGCTGATGTTTCGCAACGTAACCGCTTCCGGAACGTTCTAGTTGTTCTTGATTTGCACGTCTTCCATGCATATTCAAAGTGAATAATTTTCCTCTGTATTCTGCCGGCCAGTTATCGCCGTTGTAGATCATGGTCCCGATGTGAGCGTGGCCCCCTCCAAATTCATTTGCAGCACCATCACGTGAGTCGGTCCAGTTCTTCCCTGTGTCGAAATGCCAATGGTCCGCATGAAAATCGATCAGCTCGTAATTTTTTCGATTGGGGTCTAGGGTGAACGGACGCGTGAAATGTGCTCCTGGGATCATATGCCAAAGATGGCCATTGACGGTGTTTACAAAGAACGCTTCACCGACATCGTTCCAGTCATGACCCCAAGGATTAGTTGTTCCGGTGGTTAGGACTTCGAATTGTTTTTTGGTTGGATGATAACGCCACATTCCTCCTTCGAGTGCAAACCGTTGATGGTCGGGTGATCCCGGTATGCCTACACGCCCCGGGCACGATCCTCCGCATCGACCGTACAGCCATCCATCCGGACCAAATCGCAGGCCATTTGCAAAGTTGTGGTAATTCTGATCCGCAACTTCAAAACCATCGAGAACGACTTCTGCTTCCGAATCGGGTATATCGTCGTGATTGCGATCAGGTATGAATAGTAGTTGCGGTGGGCACATCAGCCAAACACCACCTAGTCCCACTTCAATACCGGTTAGCATTTGAATTTGGTCAGTGAAGACGGTCCGTTGCGAATGATGATTGCCATTGGTGCCATCAAGAATGATGACTCGATCTCGAAGATCAAGTTGGAAGCGTTGCTGTCGTTCGGCATAGGTGTAGTTCTCAGCGATCCACAGTCGGCCCCGAGAATCCCACGTCATGGCGATTGGATTTTGAACTTCCGGTTCAGCAGCGAATAGGCTCGCATTAAATCCCTCGGGAAGTTTAATTCGCTCGGCAGCTTCCTCCGCAGGCATGAGCCCCGCTTCATCGACAGGCTCCGTATTAAAGAGTCGCGGGAAATCCGTTTCCGAGGCGTTGGACAGTGTTGAAAAGGAGACCGATATTGCCGCGAAGGTTATCACGAAAAGTCGCGTTTGCGTGAACGTGGTTATGTGACGCATGTTGATCTATCCGAGAGTGTTCTGATCAGTGGAGTGGGGGCCGGCGATCGTTACGGCTAGTGATGGATTGGCTAACAACGATCAATGAAACACAAGGTCATTAAGGTCTCGCTAGGCGTGTTTGATCGATCGGTTGAGGCTGTATGTTTAAGGTTTCAGGAGTGTTTGGTAATTGATCGAATCAACGAACTGAGCCCTTTGCTCGGAGCCGCTTGCTTGATAAGCATTCACGACAACAGGTAATGACTCTGTTTCACCAATGATTGTCGTTGCGTGAGGTGCACGTAACGCAAGCAACGAAGGAACGTCACCGTACTTGACCGATCCGGGGACAAAATATTCGTCTTTGTAATCGCGAATGTCTCCAAATCGAAAGCCATTCGTGATGAGTGTCGCGTGGCTCAGGGTTGATCCTGCGATAGCCGCCGCCGGTACAGACCAAGCTGCACTGCCCTCACCACCGAGTAGCACTAGCGGTGACGTGGCTTTGTCGCCAAGTAGATGGGTCTGCACAGCTGCGATCACCGTTAAAATATCGGAGCATCGTTCTGCAGATAGTGTTCGGTTGTATCCGTAGGTGAAGGCCGAGTAGGACCGATTGTCATCGACCATTCTGGGTAGTGTGGCTTTTTGACTTTTGCCGGCCCATTCCCCCTGTCCAATCAAGTCAGGCAAGATGACGGTCATGTTTTGGTCGAGCAACTCTTGAAGTGCTGCGGACGGACGACCATCATTTTCGAAGGCCGATGCTTTGCCGACTTGTGTTGTCCAAACGATGGCCGCTTCTTGTGCATGTTGATTTTGCACGACTAGTGTGGGTATTTCCGTACCACGTTCGGCGCAACTTACCAAAGCCTTGGTGAGCTGCACCGAATTGATCTTGGTGCTTCCTAATTCAGTCCACTGTGTCACTCGCGGTAAACCTTGGTCAAAGATGACTTCCCACGCTTCGCCATGCAACTGTTTGTACTTTTGGAAAGATTCTTTCGAATTCGTCTTGAGTGATCCCAGTATGGCTTGCGATTGAGTATCCAGCCAGTTGCAAACGCGACGCTCGTGATCAATGCCGATTTCGGTAGGAGCCGGGTGTTCTGGATTCCATACCGAGGATTCTTGGTCCGTGAGCGCAATGAAATCCTGCTCGATCACTGGATCGTCTAATCCAAGATCGAGATGCTTGTTCATCCACTGGTACATCGTCGCTCGGGTAACGTAGTTGTAGTTGTGTTTGAAGTGCAGCATGGGGCGGCAGTAGACATCGTTCTGGTCGCCGAGCATCGCGTATAGCCATTGGAGTTGTGGGTATCCATCCTGCATCATCTCTTTCGTCCAGTCATCCGCCGCAGTCATTGCTTGCGGTCGTGGAGCAAAGAGTGCAGCAAGTTCGACATTACCCGAATCAACGCGAAGGAAGTTGCAGTTCTCGCAGTAGCAGCCGCCCTGCATCGAAGTTGAAACCATGCCGTTGGGAAATGAGACTTTAATTCTCTGATCGATAGCACCAAGAAGAATGGACTGAGTTCCACCGCCGCTTCCACCTGTCACGGCTAAACGATTAGGGTCAACATCCGGTAACGACTCGAGGAAATCGAGAGCGCGAATCGCGTTCCATGTTTGTAAACCCATAATAGATTGGCAACGAAGATCGGCTTCTGGGCTAAAGAAGATCCATTGGGATTTGTCGTTGTCAAGTTCTTCAGGTCTCGCGTTTTGATGACGATGTGCAATCTCGTAGGTGATTTGCAGGGAATCTTCATACCCGAGCATATCGAAAATGAATGAGACGCAACCCATTCTCGCAAGTTGAACACATCTGGCGATTTTTGGAGTACGGCCAGACTCAGCAAAGTGCTCGGCTCCCTGTTTAAGCTGTGAAGCTAGTTCCGCATCGGAGTGCGATTGCATCCTTCCTCCATGGCCGTGAGGGCAAAGAACTCCAGGTCTTTTAGCCTGTTCTTGATCCGTTGGCCTGAAGAGTAAGCCAGTGACGTAATGACCGGGAAGACTTTCGAAGTATACCTTTTCCACGGAGAACCCATCACGAACGGATTTCCCGTGAATGACTGCGTTAAGAGGGGTCTTGTTCGGCATGGGCCAAAGTCCCGTGGCAACGAGAATCCGATGCCGTAATTTCTCTGCGCGTGCATGCCACGAAGCAACATCCGACGGAACTTCAAAAGGAAAATGGTCGTTTAGTGTTTTGGCTGGATTGAGTCGGATGTCCGCAGATTTTGATTGATCGGTGCGCACACGAGGGATTTCGCATGTTCCAGCTGAGACCAAAAATAGAAGGATTAGAATTGTAAGAGTTGGTCGCACGATCAGCCTCGTGTGGATCAAGGGAGGGAAAGGTTTAAATCGCTCGCCGTCAGGGTCTCGCAATCTTATTCCGCAACGTCAACAATGTACGCCGGTGGGCGTGGGTCGGATACCATTGCCATGCAGTCAGTTTAACTTTGATTCAGATTGAGTGAGATCACGATGCGCACAATTCTAGCCAGCGATCGACAAGCGATGGGGCAATGGGTAGCAGAGAGAGCCGCGGCTGATCTGCGAGCCGCGATTCGTGATCATGGTTCCGCGAATCTGGTGGTCGCCACTGGGGCTTCACAGTTCGAAGTACTCGATTCCTTGGTGCAGCAACCGGATGTGGATTGGTCTCTGGTTCAAGGGTTCCATCTCGACGAGTATGTGGGGCTCGATGATGATCATCCAGCATCATTTTGCAAGTATTTACGTGAGCGATTTGTTCAACGCGTTAACCTTTCCGCTTTCCACTATCTCAGTGGGATCGCCGACCATGCAAAAACCATCGCTCAAGTTGGGGAGTTAATCTCGAATACTCGCATTGATCTGGCCCTGGTGGGGATCGGCGAAAATGGACATCTCGCTTTCAATGACCCTCCCGCAGATTTCGAAACCACTTCGCCGTATTTGCTGGTGGAGCTAGATGAGCCATGCCGCATGCAGCAGGTTGGCGAGGGTTGGTTTGAATCTCTAGAAGATGTGCCGACTCATGCGATGAGTATGTCGGTGCAGCAAATTTTGAAGTCCGGCAAGATTTATTGCAGCGTACCTGATGAACGTAAGGCCAACGCAGTGAGAAATACACTTGAGGGAGAAGTCGATCCAGCGGTTCCAGCAAGCATCCTTAGAACACATTCGGATACAACTCTCGTCATCGATCGTGCGGCGGCCTCGCAATTAAGTGACGCTGTTTTGGCGAAATTGGAAATGGTTTAATGAGTGGTTACGTTGATCTTCAGGTTAATGGTTACGCGGGTGTCGACTTCAATGCATTGGATTTGACGCTCGAAGATTTCCATCATGCAATTAAGCGGATTTGCGAAGATGGGACATCTCAGTTCCTGCCAACGCTGATTACCGCACCTTGGCAAGAGATGCTGGTAAAGATTGAACGCATCGCGGGATGGATCGAGAATGGTGAGGTGCCGTCCGATATCGTTCCCGGTTTGCATATTGAGGGCCCTTTCTTGAGTCCTTTGGACGGTTTTATCGGCGCTCACCCAAAGGAAGCAGCTCTGCACGCGACCGAGAGTCGAGCCAGTGAGTTACTTGATTGTGGTCGAGATTTTGTGCGTCTCGTAACACTGGCTCCGGAGGTTGATGATCGTAGCGTAGTGACTCGTTTGTTGTCAGATCGCGGAGTTGTCGTGGCTGCGGGCCATAGCGACGCCAGTCTTGATGAACTCAAACGGGCCATCGATCAGGGCTTATCGCTTTACACGCACTTAGGAAACGGATGCCCCTCGTTGTTGTCTCGACACGATAATATCGTCCAAAGGGTCTTGAGTCTGAGAGAGCATTTATCTGTTTCGTTTATCGCCGATGGTCACCATGTGCCATCTTTTGCCCTTCGTAACTACTTGAACGTGTTGAATGATGATCGAGTGGTGATCGTGACCGACGCAATTAGTGCTGCTGGTCTCGGGCCGGGACGATACGAATTAGCGGGTCAAACTGTGGAAGTGGATGAGGATGGAGCCGCTTGGGCCGCTTGTCGAACTCATTACGCAGGCTGTGCCACTTCATTTCCCAAGATGATTGATTTTCTTCGGCGTGATTTGTCTGTGACGGATCAGCAAATCAATGCATGGTTCATCGATAACCCACGGCGTTTATTAGGGCTATAGTGACTAAGCTAATGGAAGCTTCAAGTTCGTTGACGTCCAAGTTGAATTCAGGAGTGGAGTAGAACGCGATGTTAGTAGATTCGGTCAATGAGCTGATTAGAAAACGACGTACCGTCAAACCGAAGATGATGGCAAACCGAGAGGTTGACTTGTCCATCATTCAGGAGATGCTTGACAACGCAAATTGGGCTCCAACACATGGTCTTACGGAGCCTTGGAGATTCACTGTGTTCACGGGCGATGCTAGATCAAAGCTAGCTGAATTTTTGGCTGAGACCTATAAAACGCTGACACCTCCGGAAGCTTTTAAGCAAAACAAGTATGAAGGTATGAGCAAGAATGCGATGTTGGCTCCCGTGGTGATCGCAATTGGAATGAAGCGTCAGCCTAGTCGAAAAATCCCAGAACTGGATGAAATCCAAGCCGTGGCTTGTGCTGTTCAGAATATGCATCTCACTGCAACCGCACACGGACTATGCGCTTTTTGGTCAACAAATGTCGCAGCCGTTAGCGGCGAAATGGCACGGTACACTGGACTAACCGATGGTGACCGTGCTCTGGGGCTTTTCTACGTCGGCTACCCCGGTGATGATTGGCCGACAGGAAGTCGTCAGGCGATCGAGGATAAGGTTCGCTGGATTTCGGAGTGATGTCCGCCGAGGGTTTACTTGGGTGCAGTCAAGGAAATCAATTCTGACGCTAGTTCGCTTTTGCTGATCGCAACCTTCCAGCTTTGATATTCGTCTTGATTCCTAGGGGCAATCTTTAAGTGGTTGTTTGATGCAGCAGACAAAAGTGCAATTTGCTGTAACGATGCAATTTTGCTGACATTCAGTAAGTCCGGTGAGTGTCGGTGGCTAATTGGTAGGTCACTGAGTGAGATCTGTGCAAAGCCTGATTCGAATACCGAAGCGAACAGAGCCCATGTTGCTGCCTGTCCGCTGGCATGAATTGACGAATGCTGGGCATTGAAATTTGGCAGGCTTCGAATCACTCGAATGCCAGCGATTGTGTCGTAAACTCGCATTCCGGCAAGTGTTTGTCCCAATTGCATGAAGCGTCGACGGATCTGGGTTTGTTTTTTTTCCTCTGCTTGCCAATCAGTTGGGCCAACTCCACGAGGTAGCAGCATGATCACATGTTTTTTTTCCAAGTCTTTGTATAAGTTCGAGATGCGTTCCTCATCGCTTGGGCTTTGGCTCTCGCCTAACGCGTCGCTAGGTTGCAGGAGTGATGAAAAGCTTTCCCAGTCGCTTTGGTTGAGAACGTAGATCTTCGTTTGATCAGTCGCTGGCGATGAGGGTTTAGAGATGCGATAGAGGGTCAACTGAAACGGATCATCACTTTGATAACGAAAGGCTTCGATTTTTAGGTCATTCGTCTGATGGCTGTAAGTTGGCTCAATGAGTGTGCTGCTCGGTTGATCATTCCAACCCGCGAAGGTTTTTGCCATTAACTCCTGTTTCCAAAGCGCCGACCGGGAAGTGAGTTCCTCTACAGTAGCGGGAAGGTTTTGGTTCTCCGAAATCGGGACAAAGGTTTCGTGGATGGTCGTAACCCGTTGCTCCATGGGTAGTTGTTTGAAAACACGCAATTGTTCAGGCGTGAATAGCTTGGTGGCAGGTATCGAAATGAGTTCGTCCGTATTTCTTAAGTGGCGGTTTAGCCAACGAAAGGCATGGATTCTCAGTTCTTGCGTGTCCTGATGTGGGCCTTCGGTGATGTGCAAGCCAAGGTTTTCGGATGCGTTGTAGAGGTCGTAGATTTTACGTGTCTTACGGTGAACATCGACAACGCCCTCGAGAGGAAAGATGCGATCTTTATCGGTGTTTGAGATAAGTAATGCGCGAGGTGCAACCAATGCCGCAATCATCGGGTAGTCCCACCGATAAGTGTTTACCATGAACATGCAGTCGCAATGACCTTCGATGCATCCATCTACTACATGGTTTTGCATGCTGGTGATGCCAGCAACGGGGACTGCCGCTTTGATACGTTCATCGATCGCGGCAATCCACCATGAGTATGCCCCACCTCCGCTACGCCCAGTCACACCGATGCGTTTGGAATCAACCTCGGGTCTGCTTTCAAGGTAATCAATTGCCCGCATGCAGTTCCATGCTTCGACTCCAGCAGGTGTGTATCCGCGATTATTCCACCACCACATTTTTTCACGGTACGTGCCATGATGAATTCCCTCGAGTTCACCGAGTTGGATGGTGTCAATGGTAAGGCAGACATATCCGTTTCTAGCGAACCAAGCACCGTGGTGTTGATAATGTGTTTTGTTTCCATAACTCACACCATCTTTTTTTACTTTGCCGTGACCGCAAACATAAAGAATCGCCGGTAAAGGACCACTCTGATTTTTTGGGCGATAGAGGTTTCCGGTTACATACAAACCGGGGGAAGATTCAAAGTAGAGGTTTTCCACGACAACATCCTCGGCCTCTGCACCTCCGGTGACCACAGCGTTGAGTTCGGTTCTTTCGGGAAGCGGATTAAGACCAAGCATCTCAAGCAGTTCGCTCCGTCGTTGCTTCTTTTCCTTCTCCCAGTCATTGAGGGTGTGGATTTCTGCGAGACATTGATCGGTGATGATCTGAGTTTGATTTTGGAAGTATCGGTCGAGGGTCTCTTGTGGCGATGGGTGATCGATTGACTGACCGTTGGTTGGAACGCAAAGGTAGGTCAAGCATCCCAGCAGTGAGGCGAACCGCAGCAAATTCGTTTGTGAGAGCGATTTTCGATTCGACGTCGTAACGAGAGATGTAGTGACGAGATGTTTAGAGCGAAAAGCAAATAGGAAATTAAGAATCCCTGCACGTTGCATCAGAATCGCTGCACGTTGCATCAGAATCGCTCCGGCTGTAGGAGTGGTTTTGATTCCTAGCGTACCGTTGATGAGAGCTTGACCCTCAGCCTTTGTGCGTGGAATCCGTGAGAGATAGACAGCAAGGCGTAGCAAACGTTGCCCACTAAGCCCGTTCCCGGCAATCGTGCCGGGAAGCTTGGTCATCTTATCAGCCAGAGATCTGCCGGTGTGGCGTAACGCTTATAACTCCAAGAAGAGTCGCGAAGGATCTTCAATCACATCCTTGATGGTTTTCAAGAAACCGACCGCCTCGCGTCCGTCAACAATTCGGTGATCGTAGGTGAGAGCAACGTACATCATGGGGCGAATCGCCACCTGCCCGTCCAATGCGATGGGACGTTGTTGGATCGAATGGAGTCCTAGGATTCCGCTCTGCGGTGGATTAACGATGGGTGTGCTAAGCAGAGATCCGTAGACACCGCCGTTGCTAATGGTGAATGTACCGCCAAGCAGGTCATCCGCTTGGATACGATTCTCGGAGGCTTTCTTTGCAAATTCGCCGATTGCCAATTCAATTTCAGCAAACGACATCCGCTCGACATTTCTAAGGATAGGAACGACGAGGCCTTTGCCACCACCGATTGCGACACCGATATCTTGGTAGTGGCGGTAGAGCACGTGGTCGCCTTGGATCTCAGCATTGACCGCAGGGAAACGTCGCAATGCCTCAACTGCGGCCTTGGCAAAGAACGACATGAATCCAAGTTTAACACCGTGTCGCTCGACGAACCGATCCTGATATTTTTTGCGAATGGACATGACCGGTTGCATGTCAATTTCATTGAAGGTCGTCAACAGAGCTGCGGTCTGCTGCGCTTCAACAAGACGCGCCGCAATGGTTCGTCTCAGCATACTCAGCGGCTTGATTTCTTCGCTGCGATGTGAAGCGTCCCCGTGACTCGTTGCAAGTGAGCGTTGTGGACTGGTTGCGATTGATTGTGGTGCAGGTGGCGGAGCGGGGATCGGAGTCGGAGCAGCGGGTGAGGGAGCAGCTGGTTGGCGTTTCAAGAAAGCTTGAACGTCTTCCTTTAACAAGCGTCCACCTGGCCCAGAGGCAGGAATCCCCGAGGCATCTAACCCGTTTTCATCGATCAGTCGCTGAGCTGCTGGCATCACAAATTTTGGGGCGGCAGTTGCTCCCGTTCCTGCTACTGCTGGTGTAGCAGCGGGCGGTGTTTCGGTCGGTGCTGCGGGAGAGGACGTATCGCCTGCCGCTGTCTTATCCGAAGGCACGATCGAGGCGATTACTTCGCCTACCGTTGCGAATTCTTCGCTGGTTTTTAAAACGCCTTGCAAGATGCCGGCGGCCGGAGCGGGGACTTGAACCGAAGCCTTCTCGGTTTCAATTTCCACGAGATCTTCGCCCTCATTGACCCATTCACCTTCTTGCTTCAGCCACTGGCCGATTTGCACTTCACTGATTGACTCGCCGACGGTTGGGACTTCGACGTTGATTGCTTCGCTCACGGGATCGTTACTCGGGTGGAGTCGTGGATGGTGGAAAAAGGTTTCTGCGGGGCCAGCAGCACCGCGTGGATGTTTCAGGATACCGAGCTTTTCAAGTTCAGTCAGGAACCAAAGACGCTCATAGCCGCGTTGGATAGGGATTTTCTCGACAATTTCGCCACCTCAACTTCTCGGATTTAAATCAGTCCCAAGAAGGTTTTTGATGGTGGGGCTGTCCCGATGCCTTTTCGGGTTGTGAGGATTACACCGCGCAGCACGATCGCAACCGTAATCCTCGCGATTTTTGACCGCTTCTTGGTGAGTCGATTCAGGCTCACCCACGCTTTCGCTCGAAAACGGGAATTGGTGCATACCAAAGTTTCGGCCTGCCAAGGGGTGGTCCGCAGTCTTGTTGCATTTTTCCCGTTAGGACAAGCAAGAGCCTGTCATTATGTCTGAGTCAGATCGCGGCCATCCGATACAAGCAGCGTTGATCGCATTGCTTTTGATTGGTGGTGGCTGGTACTTCCTGCGAAATTATGAAATTGCCGGACTTGGCGATCTCGTGGTTCTGCCGAAGTCCAGTTCCACTGAATCGGGGCTTCTTGCCAGTTCCGCTGAAGGCGGTGATGCAGGCTCCATGGCGATTGACTGGGTCGGCGGTGGAGATATTGGTGCGTTAGCTTCCGCAAGGGTTGCAGCTAACGATCGCTCGGGCAACTTGCGATTAGGTTTACAATCACCGCAGTATCAAAGTCCCTCTAATTTGAAAATTGCTTCTTGGGCTTTGGATGGCTTTGGTCCGACCAAACTTTCCAATTCGCTCGCTCGTCAGAACCTTGCCCGGGTGATTCGAAACTTTGATCTAGTCGCGTTACAGCAAATCGCTTCGATCGAGAGAGACTTAGTGCCTCGCCTTGTCGATGCGATTAATCAGGGTGAGAGTCGTTACGAATACGTGATCGGCGAGCCAACCGGACCGAAGGATCGACCAGAGCAACTGGCATTTATCTTTGACACCTCTCGGCTCCGGGTTGATCGTCGGCAGACCTATACCATCCAAGACCCGACCAATCGTCTCACCTACGATCCTCTTGTTGCATGGTTTCGTGCAGCTGAGCCTAGTGTGAATCAGGCGTGGACCTTCTCTTTGGTGAATGTTCGAATCGATCTGGCTAACGCTCCCGCCGAAGTGGCATTGTTGTCCGAAGTGATTGAATCGGTTCGAAATGACGGTCGCGGTGAAGACGATGTGGTTCTTGCCGGATTGTTTCAGGCCGATGATGCTTACTTGGTTCCAAGTGTCGGCAGAGAAAGTGTTGTAGCTTCGGTGCGCGGACGAGCCACTGATGTGTTTGGTAAGTATCAAACAAGCAATATTCTCGTTGATGCGCTCATGACCACTGAGTCGATTGGGCGAGGGGGTGTGTTTGACTACCCTCGGCAGATGGATCTGAATCCTGTCGAAGCAGAGGCCGTCAGTGGTCAACTGCCGGTGTACGCAGAGTTTTCAACTCGCGAAGGCATGTAAATAATTGTGGCGGCTGCGTTTCGCAAGCAGATCAATGCAACGTAACATCATCTTTACATGCAAACGAGAGAGTGCCAGTGGGGCGATTCGATCTTAGTGCTTGATCGCCTCGGGATCGTTGTATTCTTGCTGTACCTTGGCAATCTCATCTTGGCTTCTTAAGAAGGCATCCAGAACCTTCGGGTCGAAATGTGAGTTTCTACCGTTTTCAAGGATTTCGATGCATTGGTCCCAAGTGAAAGCATCTTTGTAAGGGCGTGATGAACTAAGCGCGTCAAAGACGTCAGCGACCGCGACAATGCGACCCTCGATTGGAATCTCTTCACCTCGGAGGCCAAGAGGGTATCCGCTGCCGTCCCATTTTTCATGATGTGATCCCGCAATTTTTGCGGCGAGTTTAAGCAGGGGCGATCGCGTTGAACTGAGGATTTTTGGGCCAATCGTTGCATGTTGACGCATCGTTGATGCATCATCTTCATTACTCGGATTCATGATCTCGCAACCGATACCGCAGTGCTGCTGAATGATCTGGTATTCCTCCGGTTCCAGTTTTCCTGCCTTGTGGAGGATCGCATCGGGAATGCCAATTTTCCCCAAGTCATGAAGCTTTGCCGCTTGTTCCATCAGTTCGATTTCTTTCGATGGAAATCCCAATTCTGTCGCGAGGATTCGAGTGTAGTGTCCGACGCGAGTCACATGCTGTCCCGTGTCGTCGTCGCGGTATTCGCCCGCCTTGGCTAGGCAATGTATCGCTTCCTGGCGTGATTCTTCTAACTCACGAGTCCGCTCGCGAACCATCTCCTCAAGCATTTCAGAATGCTTGGCGAGTTGATCCTGATATGCTTTGGCTGCAAGGACGTTTTCCATCCGAAGAGCCAACTCCGATGGATCGACCGGTTTGGCGAGGAAATCGGTTGCCCCCAAGCCGAGTGCTTGGAGTTTCACCTCGGGGTCATCTGCCGCAGTGAGAATCAGGACCGGTAAGTGGTGGAATCTCTCTTCTTTCCGCAATGATTCCAGAATCTCGAGACCACTGATGTGCGGCATATTTATATCGAGAAGAAGGATGTCAGGTGCATGCTCCTCCATGAGATTCAATGCAGTGCGTGAATCGGTAGTCGACCTGAAATTTGAGAACCCTGCTTCGGTCAGGTAAGCCTTGACGACTTCGATGTTGATTCGCTCATCGTCAACAATTGTCACACACGCATCATGGTCCGCATAACACTCTCGCATCGCAATCTTTCTTTGCAACGAGGTCGAAGGTTCCATGTAGGTGTCCGTGCCGAATGAGGGAGTAGGAAGCAAGATTGCTCCGGAGGAAGCGATTGATGATCCAATTCTTGGGCGAACGGAGAAAGTTTGTGAAGAACCAGAAAATGGTAACACGATCAAGGATCACAGTCTTCTCAGCACGAGGCCCAGCGTCTATCGAGACCATCTGCAGAAGGTTAGGTTGCCACTGCTGGGGGGCTTTGAATCAACAATCAATCCCTGACTTTTTCATGGCCCGTGGACGTTTTGAAACGATTATGCCGGTTTGGCATTGTGCAATGTCACCGGTAGGGTTTCGCTCTCGAGAAAAGATTGATGCGTTAGTGTACGGTCGGTCGTCGCGGCTTTGCCAGAACCGAGAATGGACATCACTCATCCATAACAGCTTCTTTAATTGCTTGAACCGCAGAGCATTTACCCTTGAATTCGAGTCCCAAAGACCCCGTGTCGATTCCTAGGCTTTTGGCCAGTTCAACGGCAAGATCCAAATCTCTGACACCGTGGTATTGGTTGGTCATTTCACCATTTTCGTAGATGGTCTGAGTATCCGAGCGATATCCGGATTCAAATGCGTCGGCGAGTTTTTCAATGAGCACGGCGGGGACTCCCTGATCGATGCAGTGCTGCACGCTCCAGATTTCATCACCGCGACATTGCCCCAGAAGGACGAGGGCACGATCTCTTCGGATGTTCATGGCGACTTGCTTTGGGTGATGGTTAACGATTTGTTTTTCGGGGAGGCTTTTCTGTTAGATCCATCGGCGGGAAAACGCTCTTGCCACCATGGAAAGTCCGTTTGCCATTGACGACGTGATCGAACACAAAAACGCCAGTGGTGGCATTCTTGCGAGCGGAAACGCGAAGGATCGAGGGTGTACCGCATTCTGTGCACTGCATCCGCAGTCCGTAGCGGTCAATAAGTTTTCCAATCTTTGCAGCTGCTGTTTGGTTCTGTTCGAGTGATTCGTAGCGTGTTCCCGACAAGGCTTGAAGATGTCGCTCGATGGTTAGGCGAATCGATCGATGCAGGCGATTGAGCTGCATTTCCAGCTGATCCATCGTTTCGTCTGGTTTCACCATCGACCTACCAATTTCATTTTTCTCTCGTTGCATTGGTTTCTGCATCCATTGAATTGCTAGCAACAAAAACCACGATTTCCACACAAGCAAGTTTTGTGTTTATTTATACATAATGTATAATTAGAAAGTTAGAATGTCTCGGTCGTAAAACTCCTTGGATGAAAACAAAAAAATCGTTCCAAGGTCAAACTGGCGTTGTTGGTCGAATTTCTCTACTGTGCGACGAGATCACTATTAATCCGTTCTCGTTCCTGAAACGCACATGACGGCTAATCAGCAAACGGTTGAGGAGACAAAAGCCCAGATTCGCGGTCTGGTGAATGAAATTGCGCAGCTTGCCAAGAGCGGCGCGACTCCGGACGAGTTTTATTCAGGGCTGTTGACTCGCATTATCACTGCACTTGCGGCCGCAGGTGGAGCGATCTGGTTGTTGGATGAAAACGGTAAACTGCGCCTTCAGTATCAGGTGAACGCTGAGCAGTCTCTGCTGAACCAGGAAAATGAAGATGGCGTTAAGCACCAAAGACTAATAGAACGGGTAGCCAAAACAGGGCAATCGCTTCTTGTTCCACCTTATTCGGGTACCACCGATGGTGAGGGAGAAGGTAACCCGACTCGGTACCTCCTCGTGCTTGGTTCACTGAAGCATGACGAGCGTCAGGATGGTTTGATCGAGGTTTTCCAGCGTCCCGATACGGCTCCTGATACTCAGAGAGGCTATCTGCGATTCGTCCAGCAGATGTGCGATTTAGCTGCTGAGTGGTTGCGGGGGCAGACCCTTCGCACACTTGGTGATCGGCAGACGCTCTGGCAGCAAGCTGACGCCTTTGCGCGTGCATCGCACGAATCGCTTGATTTGAAGGAAACCGCGTACATCGTGGCTAATGATGGGCGACGTTTGATTGGTTGTGACCGAGTCAGTGTTGCGATCAAAAAAGGTCGTAAGTGCCGAGTCCAAGCGATCAGTGGGCAGGACACCATTGAGAATCGCTCCAATATCGTTGCCGCGCTGAATCATCTCGCAACCAAGGTGGTTGCTGCGGGTGAACCACTTTGGCACGACGGATCGACCGAGGATCTACCTCCGCAAATCGAGGAAGCTCTCGAAGATTATGTGGATCAGAGTTACGGGCGGAACATCGCAGTGCTACCGCTCAGGGAGCCAGAACGGCGTCTAGGGGTCAGCCAAGATCAGGGTGCCGCTGGTGAAATCGATCGCGATAACGCTCATCGTGGTGAGGTGATCGGTGCGCTGATTGTCGAGCAAATTGAGAGTGCGATCCCGCCTGAGATTTTCAAGGCAAGATGTGATTTGGTGTACGAGCATGGGACGCGAGCGATCGCGAACTCCATGTCCCACAGTAATCTCTTTTTAATGCCGCTCTGGCGTGCTCTAGGTCGTGCAACTTGGGTTCTCAGGGCCAGGACATTACCAAAGACCATCGGAATTGTCGCCTTGTTATCCGCGGTGTTGTTGGGTTTGATTTTCATCAAAAAGGATTTCAACCTGGAGGCCGAAGGGACTTTGGTTCCAACGCAACGCCGCGAAGTCTTCGCACCGATTGATGGTGAAGTCCTGCAAGTGCTCGTGGATCACGACGATCCTGTCGAAGAAGGTGACCTATTGGTTCGCATGGTCAATCGTGACCTGGAGATTCAACTCACGGAAGTGGTTGGCCAGCTTGCAACGAATCGAGTCGAGGAAAGAAGGGTTCAGGGGCAACTGCGTTTGAGAAATCTTGAGCTCTCGGAACGTCGAGCTTTGGAAGCCGAGCAGATCAAGTTAGACACTGAGTACGACGTCTTGAAGAAGAAAGAGAATCTTTACTTACGTCGAATGGGCGAACTGGAAATCAAATCGCCCATCAATGGACGCGTGGCATCATGGGATGTTGAAAAGACCCTTCATAGTCGACCAATTGTGACGGGCCAGGTGCTGTTGGAGGTTGCAGACCTCAATGAGCCGCTGGTACTGGAGGTGGAGCTACCAGAGAAAAGAGAGGGGCATTTAGATCGGTACATCAAGGAACAGCAACTGACCGAAAAGGACAAGCTGACCGTTAGCTATATCCTCGCAACCGACCCCGACACTCCACTCGATGCCGAACTAACGCTTGATAGTGTGTCGATGCGTGCAGATCCTAACGAAGAGCACGGTGCAGTGATCAAAATGCGAGCCGTTCCTTCTCAAGAGAACTTGCGAGAGTTGCAGCCACGGCCCGGTGCGAAGGTCATTGCCAAAATTTATTGCGGTCGAAGAAGTAGCGGATTCGTCTTCTTTCATGAGATTTACGAGTGGTGCTGCAAGTTCTTTTTCTAGTTTTTTTCCGCCTGCCGATTCGAGGTCATGGGACCTTGGACGTTGTCTATTCGGAGTATTGAGAAGATGCAATCGAGACCGTTAACAATCCTCCTCAGCTTGCTCGCGTCTGCTGTCTGGATGGAGAGTGCTTGCTGGGCACAGCAATCGATCGCAACTTCGGTGCCTTCTCCCGGCGATGCGATCGAGGCTGAAAATTGCTTGGTGCAGTACATCAGCAAAGTGAATCTGGCGGCGAGGTCAGATGGGGTGCTGACCGAATTGCATTTCGAAGAGGGTGACACGGTCGAAATGGGGCAGTTAATTGCCGTCATTGACGACACAGCAGCGGCTTTGGCTGTGAATTTGAAATTGGCCGAAGAGAAAGAAGCCGTCATGAATGCGGCCAATGAAGTGAACCTGGAAGATGCAATTAATGCCGAGGAATTGGCGAGTGCTGAGTCTGAGGCTTACAAGGACTTACGCAAAGAAGGGGCGATTCCTTACTGGGAGATGGAGAAAAAACGTCTTGAGGCAAAGCGAGCACAGTTGAGGATTGACTTAGCGGTGATGCAGAAAAAGATTGCCGAAGTCCAGATGATTGCCAAGCGAAATGAACGCGAATTAGCGGAATTCGAATTGAGCCAAAGGCAGGTAAAAACACCGTCGACCGGCTTCATTGAAGCGAGGTTCGCGCAGTTAGGGGAGTGGCTGCAACCGGGAGCACCCATCGCGACACTCATCCAAATGGATCGTCTTCGAGTCGAAGGTGATATCGACGCTTTGACTTATCGCAGCATGGTTCGACAGGGCACACCAGTGAAGGTTGTGATTGAGAATGATGCCGATCCCGACAAAGCAATCAAGATCGATGGCAAGTTGGGTTACGTGAGTATGGAGATCGATTTGAACAACCGGCACCGCGTTTGGGTCGAGATACAGAATCACCCCATCAAAGACGAGCAAACCGGCAAGGTTATCGACTGGCTGATTAAGCCGGGGATGCGTGCGTCGATCAAGATACCAACCAAAGCGGCATCCCTCTGAATACTTTTGTTTGAGATCGATTCAACCTCGTAATCTGTTCTTCGTATGGCCACGCTTGCGGAATCCCTTGTCAGCAGTTCATCGCGACCGCTGACGGTGCGCAGACGTCCTGATCTTTCTGCTAATCGACAGCGTTATCAGGGGACCGGTTATTGGGTGGTGAAAGAGCCGGTTGGCCTGCAATATTTTCGTTTTCATGAAGAAGAATATTTCATCCTGAAAATGCTCGATGGGCATGTAAGCCTGCAGCAAATCAAGGATGGGTTTGAGCAGCGTTTTGCACCGCAGAAAATCACCTTTGGCGATCTGCAGCAGTTCATCGGAATGCTCCATCGCAGTGGTCTCGTGATCAGCAATTCACCGGGTCAAGGTAAATCTCTGCGAGAACGAGGACGGAAAAAGCAGAACAAAGAGTTGATGGGTAAATTCACCAACGTCTTTGCCATCCGTTATCGAGGTTTTGACCCGGAGAAGATTCTCAATGGATTGATACCGTGGTTTGGTTGGTTGTTTACCGTGCCAGCCCTGATCGGCTTTGTTTTTCTCTTTTGTGCCGCTTCATTACTTTTGGCTTCACAGTATGAAACGGTTTATTCACGTCTTCCTACGTTCCAGCAGTTTTTTGCCGCTGACCGGTGGTTCATCTTGGCAATCACGATGGCGTTGGTCAAAGTGCTGCACGAATTCGGGCACGGTTTGAGTTGTAAAAAGTTCGGTGGTGAATGTCATGAGATCGGCTTTATGCTGCTCGTTTTCACGCCATGTCTTTATTGCAATGTGTCCGACTCTTGGATGTTACCTAACAAATGGAAGCGAGTTTGGATTGGTGCAGCTGGCATCTACGTGGAAATGTTCTTGGCATCGATCGCTACGTTCATTTGGTGGTTTACCGAACAGGGCACAACGGTCAACGATCTTTGTCTCAACATGATGTTTCTCAATGCGGTTAGCACCGTGTTGGTTAATGGAAATCCGTTGTTGCGTTTTGACGGGTACTACATTGTGATGGATGCTCTGGAAATTCCCAACCTGCGGCAGAAAAGTACCGAAGTGCTCAAGCGAGCGTTCCAGAGAACCTGTCTGGGATTGGAGTTGCCGGACGACCCATTTCTGCCGACCCGAGGGCGGTTTTTATTTGGTGCTTTTACCGTTGCCAGCGTGATTTATCGTTGGGTGGTCGTTTTCTCGATTTGTTGGTTTGTGATCAAGGTACTTGAGCCTTACGGACTGCAGGCCATCGGCCGAATGGTTGCAGTGGTTGGGTTTGCCGGACTGATCATTCAGCCAGTCGTTCAAACTTGGAAGTTTTGTCGTACCCCAGGGAGATTATCCAAAGTGAAAAGAACCCCGCTCACGATTTCGCTCGGCGTTCTTGCGACGTGTATCGCTTTGGTCTGTTACATACCTTTGCCCCATCACGTGGACTGCGCCTTGGAGATTCGCCCCAGTAAGGCGGGAACGGTGTACGCAGGGACGCCGGGTCAGGTCGAGTGGACTGTCTCACCACGTCAATTTGTCAATCAAGATGATGCCGTCGCGATCCTTCGTAACCCTGATTTGGAAATCCGTTTGGCGGATCTCAGTGGCAGGCAGCAAGTTGCAGAGGTCGAACTCCGAAACCTGTCTTATCGCAGTCGTAATGACGCAGCATTGAAAGCTCAGATCGATACTCAGGAGCAATTGCTTGACGCAATAAAGTTGTTACGGCAGAAAACAGAGGAAGAGATCAAGGAATTGACCGTCTTGGCTCCCAGAACGGGCTTCGTGATTCCCCCGATGGATCGTCCACAGGGAAATCCAGATGATGGAAGGTTGCCCACTTGGACGGGATCTCCTTTGGAGCAAAAAAATCGCGGAGCAATGCTCACCGCTGAGGATATTATCTGTGAGATTGGCAACCCCGAAGCGTTTGAGGCGGTTTTGGTTGTAGATCAGGGTGATGTGCAGCTGGTTCGCGTCGGGCAAGAGGTCGATATCAAACTCGATGCCGAACGCGAAATGACTTATTACGGTAAGATTACCGAGAAATCGAGCGAGCCCATCTCAGCGACATCCCTTTCCATGGCGAGTCAAACTGGCGGAGATCTTCAAACGGAAATTGATCCGGCGACCGGACAGGTCAAGCCTCGAAGTATTTCGTACCAGGCACGAGTTCCTTTGGAGGGAACTGACATAACTCTGCGTCCCGGTTACCGAGGTTCGGCCAAAGTCCATGTGGATCCAATGTCATTGGGATCTCGACTATGGCGTATCATCGCACAAACTTTTAACTTTGAAATTTGATCTGAACAATTTTTAAATAGGCACTTCGAACCGGAGTTTTTTGTTGATTCCTGTCCGAGATTGTCTTTCGGCGATCATCGGATTTTGTTAAATCACTTTTTCCCGCGGCGAGTACGGCAGTTCATCTTCCCCTGAGGATGGGGCATCGTCCGTCTCAAATTTTCCTGAGCAAACCAGGCGTTCAGGATCACCAATTCAAACGTTTGAAATAATTGCGTTGTCAATTTGAGGAGAAAACTTAATGGCTGACAGCAAAGATTCGGCAAAGGCTCAACCTGCAGAGCAAGCGCAAACCCAGCAACCCGTACAAGTACAGGTCAATGATGACAATGCCGTTGCGTCGTACGCAAACTTTTGTCGCGTGACTGGTTCCCCCGAGGAACTCATTGTTGACTTCGGCTTGAACCCGCAGCCGATCGGTGTTCCAAAAGATCCGATTCAAGTCAAGCAACGCATCATCGTGAACTTTTACACCGCAAAGCGACTGCTCGCTGCCTTGCAGATGTCAGTTGCTCGTCACGAAGCTGTCTTTGGCGTGCTTGAGACAGATATCAACAAGCGAGTTCGCCCAGGTCTCAATCAGCCAAACCAGCAAGCACCTGCTAAAGAAGAATAGATCTTCTACCTTAAAAAAACTAATCTGCCGCACGCTCCTGCTTTGGATCGTGCGGTTTTTTTATGTCTCAGCCAAAGATAGATCCATCCATTCAGCGTGATCGCCTCATTCGGTCAAAGGTTTGATGGTGGAGTGTTCCAAGATTCTTGATGAACACTGATTCTTGGTGAGCATTAGGGTTGGTTGATTTCGTCAATCAACATCCTCAGCCTTCCTAGGGATCGGCGGTCAAAGTGGAAAACCAGTCGCGGAAGATTCGCCAGTTCCGGTTCACCTGATTCTTCCGGCAAGGCATCCATCTGCTCGAAGGTTCCTTTGACGAGAATGTCAGAGAATGTCTCCCGAATCCGCGCCAGATGATCTAGTGGCAATTCAGATTTGAGACGAAAGACAAGTTGATCCTTCACGTATCGCATGCTGTGGTAGACGCGGTAGAAAGTCAGGATCTCGTGAATCGCTTCATCAACCGAGTCGGTGATTTTGTAAAGGCTCACGTCTTCCGGGCTGATCATTCCATTTTTCAGTAACTGCTTCTCAAAAAAGACCCCCGCGTCTTTCCAGTAGCTGCCTTGAGGATGATCAAGTAGAACCAACGGTAGGATGGTTTGCTTGCCGGTTTGCATCAGCGTCAGCGTCTCTAACGCCTCATCAAGTGTTCCGAAGCCGCCAGGGATGCAAACCACCGCACTGCATTCTTTGACAAACATCAGCTTGCGAGTGAAGAAATACTTCATCGTGACAAGTTTGGAGTCGCCGTCGATGTAGGGATTCGCGCTCTGCTCAAAGGGGAGCATGATATTGAGACCCAGTGACGCATCACGTCCCGCGCCGCGATGCCCAGCTTCCATGATTCCGCCACCGGCTCCGGTGATCACCATCCAGCCATGGTTGGCCATGCGCCTACCCAGTTCGACAGCTGCAAGGTACTCAGGATGATCTTCAGCCGTTCTAGCTGAGCCGAAGATGGTGAGTTTTCTTCGTCTGCGGTAAGGTCTAAAAACTGAGAACGCATACCTCAATTCACGAAGCGTTCTCGAGAGAATTTTCAGGTCACCTCGAGCTGGTTGATCTTCTTCGAGGCGATCGATCGTCTTCCGAAGGCCTCTGAAGAGATCTTCAGAACGATCATGGGATAAAGGTTCATTGGCCGGTTGCGGACGTTCCTGCTCGTCTTCACCGATTGCTTCTATTGGCAGTTCATCTTGCGGCATGATGAGATCCTTTTTCTTCGGAGGTGACAGAAGACGTCTCGGCGGCAGTCAAAACTGTTAATTACCGATCAAGTCTGCCCGCGATCAATGTTCGCTGCCTGATCAGGAAACGGGCTCATCTTTGATGTCGCTACTCGCTGTGTCGGCCAAAGTTGCCGGCTGGATTCGCAATGCTTTGCCAATGATGATTGCGAGTGGAGCAGCTGCGAAACTCAGTAACGCCCCCATTTTAACCGAATCTTGAACCGGCCCAGCAACCGTGAACGCTGCAACGGACACAAAGAGTGCTACGGTGAAACCAATTCCGGCAACCATGCCGAGGGTGACGACGTGGCGGTAGTCCATTCCGGCGGGTTTTTCTAGTTTGAGACCCTTTTCCGCGAGTAGGGTCATGAGCGTGATTCCAACCGGTTTGCCGAGTAGAAGACCAGCGAGGACAAGCCATGTCCCGGTGCCCACGCTACTAAATACAACCCCGGCATTTGCTAGACCGAAAAATCCAAGGAAGAATTCAACTGGCAGTTTCCAGAAATGTTCAAACTCGTTGAGTGTGTCATCCCGTTGAAGTTCCTGCTTGGCAAAGATTCCTAGATCGGTGTGAGCGTGAGGCAGGAAAGGAATGATGGGAACCAATCCCAATGCCGGATGAATATTGGCTTCATAAAAACTGAACCATGACAAAACCCCTGGACCGATCAAATAGGCCCAATGTGACTGAACGCGTGCTTTGCTAAGAATCTTTGCAAAGACCATCGCGAAAATCGTGAGTCCAAACCACGTTATCTGAATTGGCGCTTGAGGGTAGGCTACGGCCAAAATGATCAGTCCTGCCGCGTCGTCCGCGATCGCCAGAAGTAGAAGGAATGCGATCGCAGGATGACCCACTCCGAAAATCACTCTAGCAACAAGGTAGCTAAACGCGATGTCGGTGGCGCACGGAACCGCCCAGCCATCGCCGAAAACGGCAGTTTGTCCGGTCAAGACACAACCACCAAGGTAGAACAATGCGGGACCCGCAATCCCGCCGAATGTGGCAAGAAGGGGGGTGGCGGCTTTTCGTGGATTGGAAAGGGCACCGCCCGGTAGCATCGACTCCCAAACTTCTTTCGCAGCGATGGCAAAAAATAGGGCCATAAAAATATCGTTGATCAGGAAGTGGATGCTGAGACCATGGTGACCGCCCGAGTCCTCTGCATGTCCTGACTCATCGCTACTCAAATGAGAAGTGGCTTCCGCAGAATGATCTGCTGCTTCGTGGTCTCCAGACCAACCCGAAACCAAGTCGAATTCAATAAAGTCCTTGTAATCTTGATATGAAAGTCGCAGGCCTTCCGGAATTGATTCGAGATTGAAAGCACCATTGGCCCAAAGCAAAGCAAGCAATGTTCCCGCAATCAGGAGGAACGAATTGTCGATCAGTGTGCGGACGATGCCGTGTTTTTGTGGGTGCCCAGTCATCTTTGCGGACAATTTCCTGAGTAGAACCAATCGTCACGATGGGTTCGGCGAGTACTTGTTGTGAGTTAATCGCCTAGCCTCATTTCGGCGGGCAGACGATTGTTTGATCGTATATTTCCAAAATCATAATGCCTTTGTGCCCGTTCGGTGAGGTCACTTAAACACATCTTTTAAAACCAGTCACTGTCTGTAGAAAAATAGCTACCGAGACGCGGCAATTTCTTCTGCAGCCATCCAAGCAAGGCTCATGATGGTCGCATTCGGATTTCCCACCGTGATTCCTGGAAAGACGGAACCATCCACGACCCACAATCCGGAGGAATTCCGTAGGCGAAAGCGGTGATCAACGGCATCTTCAGGATGGTTTCCAGCGGCACAAGTTCCTATTGGATGGTAGAGAGTCTGTGAATATCGCTCAATGGAGCGAGCAATCGCTTCTCGGGTGATTCGTTTGGCCCCAGGAACGAGTTCCGCTGAAATCACGTCACGAAACACATCTGAATTCGCAAGCTCCCGTACATACTCAACACCTTGGATGGATCGCTCAAGATCCTGTTGCTGATCGAGGTAGTTGGTGGTGATAACAGGAGGTTCGCTTGGGTCTGCCGATCGGAGTTGTAGGCGACCACAAGATTGAGGTTGTGTCACATTCGCCCCGATTGTCATCCACGCGCTGGAGTCTTCTTTGGGGAAGGTCAGGTAATGGGTTGGTGTGACATGGATTTGGATGGCATCGTTGAGGAACAGCCCGCCACACTCTGCCAGATTACTCGAAAGTGGACCACTGCCTAAGGTTTGCCATTGAACGAGGTGACGCGGATCGCCAAACGGCGAGAAGCGATCAGCATCGGAGGTGCGTTGATAGATTACCGGCATAATGAGGTGATCCCTAAGATTCTCTCCAACGCTTGGATGTTCAATTCGAGGTGCAATACTATGCTCCTTTAACGCGTTTCGGCAGCCAATTCCGCTGCGCATCAAAAGGGTGGGTGTGCCGATCGCGCCCGAGGCTAAAATCACGCCGTATCGCGAGACCAATTCGGCCCCGCCGTTTTCTGTTAGTAATTCAACTCCGTTGACTTTTTCATTGGTCCAAATGAGTCGGTCTGCCGTCCCGCGAACTACTTGGATCTGATTCTCCCAACTCCTTGCCTTTTCCTGATTTTGACCAATTAGTGATTGGAGAGACGTCCTTTGCCCTCGGCGGTTCAACCGTTGATAGACCATGGGTTTAGCGTCCTTGAGCGACTGGGCCGCATGCAGGAATCTCCTAGACGGTTCACTGAGCCACCGCGGTTCTTCAGGCTGAAGTAGCGATTCAACTGATTTCAGTGCTGTAAGGACTCGATCCGCATTCCAATGGTTACTCGAGGCGTGAGCAAGCCGATTTAGATCACTGGACGTCGGCGGAAACCAGATCATGGCATTGATACGGCTACTGCCACCAATCCCACGTCCCCTTGGCCACTGCAGACGCCGTTTCGCCAGAGAGGGTGTTGGCTCGGTTGGAAAATCCCAATCTTCCACAGATTTGAGGAGTTTGATCCAGTGCGCGGGCCGTTGACGATCCCCTGTTGGAGCGGGCGATGAAGGGGCTTCGACGAGTGTCACCGTCGCATTGAATTCCTCCGCAAGTCGCCGAGTGAGGACGCATCCAGCAGAACCGGCTCCAACGACAATAAAATCTGGCTGATTCATGGCACTTTCTGGGCGGTCGTACGATGGTCGATTCTTGGTTTGTCGATTACGATTTTTGCAGTCTGTCCAAGTCGAAATAAGGCTCGGTCAGCTAGCAATCTGATTTTTTACTCTACCCCTTTGTCATCATTCCACCATGACTGATTCAAGCGAATCCAAGGCTGCTCCGCGATTTTCCTCCATTTCCACAGCGCCACCTGACCCGATTTTGGGTCTCACCGAAGCGTTTTTGGCAGATCAGCGATCAGACAAGATGAATTTGAGCGTCGGGGTCTACAAAGACGCCTCGGGGCAGACGCCCGTGTTGGAGTGTGTGAAGGAAGCAGAACGTCGTTTACTGGAGAACGAGAAGACCAAGGGTTATCTCCCAATCGATGGATCGCCTGAGTATCGAAAAGCGGTTCAGCGAATGGTTTTTGGTGAGACCGTTGCCTCGGAAAGGATTTCGACGTTGCAGTCACCTGGTGGTACTGGGGCGCTGCGAGTCGCTGCAAGTTTTTTGACTTCACAAATGCCACCTTTGAAGGTTTGGGCATCCAATCCTACTTGGGCGAACCATCACGCGGTCTTTCAGTCGGAGGGCTTGCCCGTTGAATCTTACCGCTACCTGGCAGCAGATCGTACCACACTCGATTTTGAAGGAATGATTGAAGACCTTACCACGAAAGCACAACCAGGTGATGCGATTCTTCTTCATGCTTGTTGTCATAATCCGACTGGTGTTGATCCTTCGACTGACCAGTGGGAATCAATCGCAAAGGTATTGTCTGATCGAGGATTGTTGCCGTTGATCGATTTCGCGTATCAAGGATTTGGGCACGGAATCAGGGAAGATGCACAGTCCATCGAAGCGATCTTGCGTCACAACTCCGAAGCCATTGTGTGCAATTCTTTCTCAAAGAATTTTGGTCTCTACGGTGAACGTGTTGGAGCGATCTCCGTTGTCGCCGGAGATGCTGCTGCTGCCGGTGCAGTGCAGAGTCAGTTGAAGCGATTGGTTCGTTCCAATTACAGCAACCCACCAAAACATGGAGGTGCAATTGTTGCGACCATCCTTGGTTGTGAGGATTTGACCGCGCAATGGGAATCTGAGCTTGCAGCAATGCGCGACCGCATCAAGCTCCTACGTGAGCAATTTGTATCCACCATGAAGACCACCGGTAACGGTCATGATTTCGGGTTCTTGCTAGATCAATGCGGAATGTTTTCCTTTAGCGGACTCAATAAGATGCAGGTTGATCAGTTGAAGGCGGATCATGGGATCTACATCGTAGGTAGTGGCCGGATCAATGTTGCAGGGATGCAAGAGAGCAAGATGGG
>JBMHCO010000034.1:0-10722 GCA_049889895.1 Rubripirellula sp. | reverse complement strand
CGTTCGCCTGATGGATACTCGGCGACCGCGTTGCGATCACTATGCCTACGGAAGTTCCAACGACAATTATCAATATCAAGAATATGCTGATGCTGATTCCAGCTCGCTTCGGCGTCATAAAAAGGCAAGACGAAATCGTCTACTGAAAGATAACCTCGGTCTCCTGAGACCATTGCGGTCTGCTGATTAACCGTCAGAAAAGAGCAATAGAATGATGCGGTCACATCATTGGGGAAATGCAATTCAGCAGAAAACTCGCCCGGCACCTCACCTTCTGATTCTGTTCCCGCGAGCCAAGTTAATGTTCGTGCTGAGAGTTTAGTTGGCATCTCAAGTCCGGCAGCCCAGAGCGTGAATCGGATGCAATACCAACCGAGGTCGCCAAGGCATCCATGAGGCTCCAGGATCGCGTCCGTTCGGATGTTACTTTGCTGAAAGGAGTCATCACCTGAAAACGAGAAATGAGTGGAAATTCGTCGCGTCTTACCAACCACCTCGCCCGCACCAAGAATCTCTCGGACTTTAGCCAAACGCTGACTGTGATCGAACATCACTCCGTCCATGAATTGCACACCGGCTTGTGCGCACGCGTCAACCATTTCCTGAACTTCTTCTTCGTTTACTGCCGCTGGCTTCTCGCAAAGGACATGCTTGCCCGCTTTCGCTGCCGCTACGACCCACTGCTTACGAATACCTGTCGGCAGCGGCACATAGACCGCATCGACGTCATCTCGGCTGAGCAACTCCTCGTAGGAACCGACCGCCGCGACATCTCCGCGTTGAGGAACCTCGCTGGAACACTCGTCGATGAAGGCTTGAGCTTTATCGACTGATCGACTCGCAACCGCCGAGACTCGGCCATTACCGCTTAGATGGATCCCTTTCCAATTCTTACGGCCAATCCCTGCTGTACTCAGAAATCCCCAACGACAAATCGAATCACTCATATCACCTACTCAATGTTTCGAAGCAACCATCACTCTTTGGACCGACATAGCGTATCGACCGACATGATAAATCAAAAGCAGGTAGGCTCCTTGACCAATTTGAGTCCTTCACCCATTTCCCCTTGGATCATTTTTTTAATGCGTCTCGCCACCTTTCAAATCTTCGGCTTCAACTGCATCTCAGTCACCTGCTACCAACCACATCCACGGTCAAACCAAAGAGAAAAAACCACCATTAACGGTTCAGCTCCAAAATGTTTCTGTCACCGATGCCTCCGCGAAAACCATACTAAATTTAACGATTACCACGATTAAGTAGCGGCTGACGTTTCAAATCCCAACTGTTTACCTCTCAGACCCCCGCATGGGGAATAACGGCCGTTTACACTTTCACACGCGTGTCGATCACGCCCCCCGGTCTCTGCTTCACACCTTTGAAAGAAGGCGAGAAGCAGATCGAGATAAATCAAACGAAGTCTTACGAAAAAAAATTCACTGAGCGTCACATGAAAATCTGCTGCATTGGAGCCGGATACGTAGGCGGTCCTACGATGGCGATGATCGCGAAACAATGCCCCGAGATCCCCGTTCATGTGGTCGACCTGAACCAGGCCAGAATTGATGCGTGGAACTCGGATCAACTTCCCATTTATGAACCGGGACTTCATGAAGTTGTCATGGAGGCTCGAGGTAGGAACCTGACTTTCTCGACTCAGGTTGATGCAGCGATTGAAGAAGCTGACATGGTCTTCATCTCGGTGAACACCCCCACCAAAACCTACGGGATTGGGGCAGGACGAGCAGCGAACCTGGAATTTGTGGAGAAGTGTGCTCGCCAGATCGCTCGATGCTCATCCGGTCACAAGATCGTGGTGGAGAAATCAACACTTCCTGTCCGAACCGCTCAAGCCGTCAAACGCATTCTCAGCAGTGAAGCGACCAACCTAACCTTTGATGTCCTGAGTAACCCAGAATTTCTCGCCGAAGGCACCGCCGTCGATGATCTATTGGATCCCGATCGTGTCTTGATCGGCGGTGAATCACAGCAAGCGATTGACGCATTATGTGATGTGTATGCCAAGTGGATTCCCAGAGAACGCATTCTCACAACCAACCTCTGGAGCAGTGAACTTTCTAAGTTAACGGCAAATGCTTTCTTAGCTCAGCGTGTTTCGTCCATCAATGCGATTTCGGCTCTTTGCGAAGCCACCGGCGCCGATGTCGATGAAGTCGCTCGAGCGATTGGCACCGACTCGAGAATTGGCCCTAAATTTTTGAAATCGTCGATCGGATTTGGTGGCAGCTGTTTTCAGAAAGACATTCTGAACCTTGTCTACCTGTGTGAACACTTTGGTCTACCTGAAGTTGCGGCTTACTGGGAACAAGTCGTGATCATGAATGATCATCAAAAGCAACGGTTCTCCGAACGGATCGTCAAGACGATGTTCAACACCGTTTCTGACAAGAAGATTGGCGTCTGGGGTTTTGCGTTCAAAAAAGACACCAATGACACTCGCGAGTCTGCAGCGATTTATATCTGTCGTGACCTCCTTCGCGAACGCGCCAGACTAACCATCTATGATCCTCGCGTTCCGGTAGAGCAGATCCGTGCCGAATTGACCTATGCCTGCACCGATAGCAATGGACAAATCAGTGAGGTGGATCGTCAGATGATTGAAAACAATATCGAAGTTGTTGACGACTGCTATGCCGCTTCCGATCAGGCTCATGCCGTTGCCGTTCTGACCGAGTGGGATGAATTCAAGGAGCTAGATTTCCAACGCGTACACGATTCCATGCTGCGACCGGCCTTCCTCTTTGATGGTCGAAACCTGCTGGATCGAGAATCGATGGAATCAATAGGGTTTGAAGTGCACGCGATTGGAAAAAGCTCACAAAAACGTCGAGCGGAAGACTGATCCAAAAGCTCGGGTCACCGCTCAAGCTCACGCTCCAACTCACTGGCTGGGGTGCGAAAAACCAGCGTTTGGGTGTCAGTGACCGGCTTGCCAAGAAACCAGGATCAGTGCAACGTATAGGCATGCCTATCCTGACCATCGAATCGACGTGCGACGAAACCGCGGCGGCAGTCATTGCCGCAAATGGTTCAGTGCTCGGTGATGCAATCGCAACGCAGGAAACCCTGCATGAACAATTCCGCGGAGTGGTTCCAGAGGTCGCTGCCAGAGCTCATGTGGAACGCATTCTGCCAGTGATCGACACCGCAATTCGTCGAGCTTCTGTGACGCCAAACGATCTCGATGCAATCGCAGTCGCAGATCGCCCGGGGCTCGCTGGATCGCTGCTGGTGGGCGTGGTTGCGGCGAAAACATTAGCTGTCGCGTGGAACAAGCCACTGGTTGCCATCAATCATCTACACGCACACCTCTATGCCTGCCAACTTTCCTCCGAGTCGACGGTCTATCCCTGCATCGGATTGGTTGTCAGCGGCGGACACACTAGCCTCTACCTCTGCCGGAGCCCGCTGGAGCTTGAGTATCTGGGGGGAACCATTGATGATGCGGCGGGCGAAGCGTTCGATAAGGTTGCAGCGATGCTGCAATTAGATTTTCCCGGTGGCCCGGCAGTCTCCAAATTAGCTGCAACGGGAAATCGAAAGGCTTATTCTTTCCCACGTTCGTTGATTCATGACCCGAAAGACGATTTTAGTTTTAGCGGACTCAAGACAGCCGTTCGTTACGCGATCGTGGGTCCTGGACAACAAGATTTCTCTAAAGTCAACCTTTCCCCAGAGGTCAAAGCAAATCTTTGCGCCTCCTTCGAAGCGGCGGTTGTCGACGTTTTGGTTTCTAAAGCTGAACGAGCCGTGAAACGCCATCGGGTGAAAAGGCTGATCGTGGGAGGTGGAGTTGCCGCTAATCGGCACCTCCGCGAAATGCTCACCAAGTCTGCAAACACGAACGACTATCAAGTCGTTATCGCACCTCCCGAGTGGTGCACCGACAACGCGGTCATGGGAGCGTTGGCTCTTGAAAAAATTGCGAGAGGTGAA
Organism: Rubripirellula sp.; assembly: GCA_049889895.1. Lineage (GTDB taxonomy): Bacteria > Planctomycetota > Planctomycetia > Pirellulales > Pirellulaceae > Rubripirellula. The sequence goes on along the minus strand of JBMHCO010000034.1, from coordinate 6,762 downwards.
TTCGCATCACTTGATCTCGACATCACACCCGGCCTGCAGCGAGGCTTCTGAGCAGGGCGAGGCTGACCGGTCCTTGGCGGTTTGCTAAAACATGATGGTCGATCCATTGGTAAACGATCATGCCACAACTAGTCAGAGCGAAACCGTGCACAATCTGATACTCGTTCCGACACCCCATGAACTTTCTCTGCTGATCAAGTTCCTCCCCGATTCACTGGGCGAGTCCCAAATAGAACTCTGCGGCTTTGGCCCCATTGCATCGGCAGCGAGAACCTCGCAGTTACTCGGCAGGCAACGATATCATCACGTCTTCCTCGTTGGCATTGCGGGATCCTACATGTCGCACCCTTTAACGGTCGGTCAAGCCTATCTGTTTGAACGCGTCCGCTGCCATGGTGTCGGTGTTGGTTCTGGTGCGGCCTATCAATCGGCTGGAGACCTGGGATGGAACCAGCTTGAGATTGGAACAAGAATTTTGAGAACGCAGGATGCGACGTACCATGAACACCCACTCGAGACTTCCAATGCAGAAGCCGCTGGGACCGGAGAGAATCCGCGGGATCAACCCATCAGCGATCTCCTTAACTTATCGATCCCCCTTAATCGCCGCGAAGGCTTGCAAGCGGGAACACTGCTAACGAGTTGTTCCGCATCCGCTGACGCAACCGAGGCAGAACAGCGAATCAGGCTCTATCCTGATGCGTTCGCGGAAGACATGGAAGGATTTGGTGTCACCGTTGCGTGCCACCTTCACGAAACACCCATCACGATCATCCGAGGCATCTCGAACCATGTTGGCAATCGAGATCATGCTCAATGGCAAATTCCATCGGCAATGAAATCAGTCGCTGACCTGCTGTCCCAAGTGATCAACCTTGGCCAGTAAAAGTCCAATCCTCGAAAACCAATCAAATCAATCAAGCAAATCATCCAAGCATGACGCAATCGACAAGAATCCGCCTTGGCATTTCGACTTGCCCTAATGACACATTCGCATTTCATGCGTTGCTCAATCGCAAGGTGGATTGGCAGGGTTTAGATTTCGAGGTTGAATTGCTTGACATCCAACAGCTCAATCAGCGTCTCTTTGATGATGCCTGGGACGTCGCCAAGGCAAGTTTCCACGCAGCTTTGCTTCTGACAGAACGCACGATGGTTTTGCCGACTGGTTCCGCTCTAGGTTTCGGCGTTGGTCCCCTCCTTCTCGCCTCCAAGGCCAATGATCGGCCCACTGACCTGGAACAAGTGACGCTTTGTCCAGGCGAGCACACCACAGCAAACTTGCTATTCAAGCTCTTCTATCCCAACACCACTCGCATCGAACACACCGTATTCTCAAAGATCATGCCTCAGCTCCAACAAAACCGAGCGGACTTTGGTGTGTGTATCCATGAGGGGCGTTTCACCTGGCAACGCCAGTCACTTCACCTCGTCGAAGATCTTGGTACGCGTTGGGAACAAGAAACGAACGCTCCACTTCCGCTTGGAGGTATTCTTGCGAGCCGAAGACTCAAGCCAGAAATCATCGCAAGGGTGAATGCGGTTATCAGCGATTCCCTCGCTTACGCTCACCAAAACCACAGCGAGGCAAGGTTATCGATGAGAAAATACGCTCAAGAGTTTGATGATGAAGTCCTGATGGAACACGTGAAGCTTTACGTGAATGAGTGGACAACGGACCTAGGCGAACTCGGCCGTGATGCACTCTCGGCCCTCTCAGAGCGAGCAAGGGCAATTAGGCTGATCCCTGAAGATGCGTCGGGGATAGAAGTCTGGAACGGATCAAGTTTCTAGTGAGATCAAATTGCTGGTGAGACCAAGTTGCGGATGAGGTCCGGCCAAAAAAAAACCCCGCATCAAACGGGGCAAGTGTCAGGTTTCCCTGACTCAATCGTCCTACTCGCGAGGACGGATCGCACCGGTCAGACCGCTGTAATCAACGCGGTCGGTGGTGTGCCATAGCGGTTGGCCAAGTTCGACTCGACGACGCAATACTTCAATTTTGTCGGCGCTTCCGGCAGGTGCGTCGGTAGGCGTGAAGTTGTCGTCCCCATTAGGCACGAAATCTTCGTCGTGACCATATCGCAAGATAGCTTCGAATACGTTCTTGCACTGACTCATACAATCAATTCTTTCACAACAGGTGATGTGCCAAATCCTGCTGGCACATGATAATGATCTTTGCGAGGAGGATTTTCCGTAAGCCTCCAAGTAGTTGACAGATGGATTATTGATGTTCCTGTGAGGGAGTCAAGAAAAATCTGACACGTCTCAGCGGCCACAAATGCCAGAAATCAGCCCTAAAAACCGACCTTAATCAGTAAAACCGACAAGCAAAGACCTCGAGCACTTCTACCACAAACGCCAATCTCCACACGGATAGTTCCGCACTAGGGGAGAATAAGCAACACTGTTTCCCCTTCGCGTGAAAATACAAGCCTAGCGGTGCACCGGATGACGAAATAATGCATAAGGTTCCCGCAGTGCGAAAAACTGACTAGAACGAACAAATCCCCGCTCACAACGGGTGAATTACGCCCCAAATTTTTTAAAAAAAACTTTCTCCAGCCTCTTCAATCAATCTCAAAATGTGGATTCAAGAAACTTTGCGGCTGAAGGCTCGATCACGAGGCTTTCACTTAATCACTCATGAGATCCTTCGCGGGATCCCTGCAATGGAAGAAATCGAGGTGGGCTGGATGCAGGTTTTTATCCTGCACACGAGCGCATCGTTGACGATCAACGAAAACGCTGATCCCGATGTCCGTATTGATTTTGAGACAGCAATGAACCATGCCGTCCCGGAGAACCTGCCCTACGTGCACACTTGCGAGGGTCCGGATGACATGCCGGCACACGTCAAAGCCTCGATGCTTGGGTCACAGGTGATGGTTCCGATACGCCACGGACGTCCATTCCTGGGTACCTGGCAGGGAATTTACCTTTGTGAACACCGCAATCACGCCTCGGGCCGCACCGTGGTGGTCACGGTGCAGGGTGATAAGCTCAACGGTTGATAAGCTCAACCGGGCTTAAGCTCAACCTGGGTTAAGCTCAACTGGCAATCAAAAGGCTTCGCAAAAGCGATCGACTATTCAACGATCATGTCGTCGCAAGTCATTCCTGATGGGATCATCGGCAGCACATGCTCTTGGTAAGGCACCTGAACATCAAGAAGATATGGCCCTTTGTATTCAATCATTTCTCGAAGTGCACCTTCGAGATCTGACTTTTTACGGACGGTCGAAGCACCGCAGCCGTAACCTTGGGCGATTTTCACGAAGTCGGGATAGCGATCCTCGGCGTAGCTAAAGCGATCAGCGTCGCTTGGTCCGCGAGCCTCTTCGTGATGGATTGGGCCAAGATAGGTATGAGCTCGATTTCGGCCCATGAAACGATCTTCCCACTGAACCACCATTCCGAGATGTTGGTTATTGAGCAGTAGCACTTTAACGGGAAGGTTTTCACAGTAGCAAGTTGCCAGCTCCTGAACGTTCATCTGGAAACTGCCGTCACCATCGATATCGATCACCAACGCGTCCGGGTGAGCCGCTTGGACTCCCATCGCTGCAGGCAACCCAAAGCCCATTGTTCCAAGCCCACTACTGCTGAGCCAGGTTCGAGGACGACGGAATTTGAAGAATTGAGCAGCCCACATCTGATGCTGACCAACGCCCACGGAAACGTAGGTATTCATGTCGGCGGTGATGTCGCTCAAGGTCTGGATTGCATGCTGCTGAAGAATGCCGTCAAAGTTTTGGTCATATTTCAGTGGATGCTTAGCCTTCAGATCCTTGCAGTGACTCTGCCACTCAGCGATTTCAGGTGCTTCAACAATTTGATTGAGGTCTTTTAGAACCTCTTTCACATCCCCACGAACGGGGATATGAGCCTTCTTGTTCTTGTTGAGTTCAGAATCATCGATATCAACATGGATAATTCTGGCGTCTTTTGCGAACGCTTCGACTTTACCCGTCACTCGGTCATCAAAACGAACACCCAGAGCGATTAGCAAGTCACAGTCGCGCACCACGTAGTTGGCGTAAGCGGCGCCGTGCATCCCCAGCCAGTCCATGGAAAGTTCGTGTTCAGGCGGTACAGCACCGATTCCCATCACCGTCGTGGTGACTGGAATCCCAGTTTTTGCCAAGAACTGATTCAGTTCACCGCTGGCCTCCGCAGAGATAATTCCACCGCCGGCATAGACAACCGGGCGTCGCGATTGCTTGATGGCTGCAGCAATCTGCCGGATCACTTCATCTTGGACGATTGGCAGGGAAGCATCGTAACCGGGTAGATCCATTGGGGGATCCATTTCCAGTTCCGATAAGTCATCCAATTGGATGTCCTTGGGCATATCAACGATGACCGGCCCGGGACGACCGCTCTGGCAGACATGGAAGGCCTCTTTCATGATTCGAGGCAAATCAGAGACTTTGGTGACCAGATAATGATGTTTGGTGATCCCTCGGCAGACTTCAACCATCGGTGTCTCTTGGAACGCATCGCTTCCGATTACCGAGGTTGGCACCTGACCTGTAATGCAGAGCAGTGGGATACTGTCCAGCTTTGCGTCCGCAATCGCCGTCACGAGATTGGTTGCCCCAGGACCGCTGGTCGCCATCACCACGCCTACCTTACCGGTACTCCTGGCGTAACCCTGAGCGGCGAATGCCCCCCCCTGTTCGTGACGCGGCAAAATGGTTCGGATCGAGTCGCCGAAACGCGTCAGCGCTTGATGCATCGGCATGCTACATCCGCCTGGATACGCAAATAGCACGTCGACACCGTGATCCACCAGCGATTTAACCAAAATATCGGCGCCGGACATTACACTGGGGGCGGAATCAGCTTTCGCAGTACTCATTTGCTCTTAAACAATCTAAATCTAGTCGGACAGAAACGATCAAAAACGCGAGAAAAGCGTGTCAAACACATCTCATACGCCCTCTCGAGACCCTTCAAAACTGCCCAGAGGGTAGCACGAAAGGGACTTTCTTCGGGAGATTAAGCCAAAACTGACGTTTACGCGGAAGGCCGAAACTCCGAATCTAGCCGCTAACGTAAGTTCGGGCCGAATCTTAGGCAATGGTCAAAACGGCTGACGAGATGACAAGTTGGGTCAATTTATCGATGATCGCGGCAGGAGGAGCGGTAGGATCCGTCCTGCGCTACCTGCTCACCTTGGCCGCAACCTCGGTTCCAGGTGGCTCAGGAGCACTTGGAACCACCTGCTGTAATTTGCTCGGATGTGCGGCAATTGGCGCATTTTCGCAATCCATCCTCAACTCACCGACACTCACAGAAACGTGGCAACTTGCGATTCGAGTCGGGCTGCTCGGCGGCCTAACCACCTTCTCCAGCTTCGCCCTCGAATCTTTTTTAATCGCAGAAAACGGACGATGGGGATTATCCGCTTTGTACGTCTCAGCAAACCTAGTCCTTGGCTGGGCGTGTGTTTTTGGCACGATGGCACTAGTGCGGAGTTGGAACGGATGAGTAAACAGGCAGCGGTGGTCGCCACCAAAAGACGAATACCTCATCGTGCGAACGGTTGGCTCGAACGTGGTCCACTGGCGAGGACACCCATCTTCATCATCACTCTGCTTCTCGGAGCGTTCTCGGATGGCTCCGTCGAGCGTTTGCAGGCGTGGATGCTCAATGGATCCGCTGACGGCACGTTTCCGAGTGAAAATGGCATTTGTTTTGGTCAAGAACCAGAGTCTCCTTACTCAAGGTCAACTGCTTCCCAACCTGCCACTACCCCGCTTGGAAGTAACCCGCTCGCAAATAACCAATTCGGGACGCCTCAGCTAGGTAACTCAGCCCCCGCCGCTGAACCGCTTTTCCCCTCTTACTCCCAGGCCCAAGAACTTCGCGGCGACTCAACACTCCGCGCAGTCGCATTTGGGACACAAAACCTCGGTGTCGCTTGCGGAGACCGAGGGGTGATCCTGCGAACGGAAGATGGCGGTGAATCTTGGCAATCCATTGAAACCGAACATCAATGCACGCTTGCCGATATCACTTGGATCAGCTCGCATGACGCCGTGATTGTGGGTGGGTCGCTGGATCGTGTGACAGGAATTAGCCGCGGGATTGTTCTATGGACCCGAGATGGTGGCTTGAACTGGTCCAACACGGAAGATGCTGAGCTACCGATGCTGCGACACGTGGCCTGGAACGAAGATCGATTAATAGCGACAGGGGACTGGTCCGATTCCCTACTCACCACCTGTTTTGAATCCTACGATCGAGGCCGGAGCTGGCATGCGGCGATCGACAACGAAGATGGGATTGAAAGAGGTGAGAACTCACGAACAGATCTCTTGCGTTGGAGAGTCGCAACCAATCAGCAGATTACCGTTCGAGATGCTTGTCGAACCTCAGAGCTTGGTCGCTGCTTGGTTGGTGACCACGGAGTGATCGCGCTGACTGCTGACCAGGGTAAAAGCTGGCAGGTGGTACGCGGCCATCAGAGAAAAACAGGCGTCCTTTTTATCAGCCGCAATCCGGCAAGCGTTGCGTGGAGCCTAGTGGGACGAGAAGCACTCGAAGAGCGACATCGTGTGAACTTGCTCTGCGAGTCACTTTCGGAGCACGCTGACGACCGGTTGACCGCTCAAACAACAGCATCCCATGCATCAAAAACAATCCAGCAGCAAAAGCGTCTACAACTTGCGAGACAAGCTGCACTCGCCTGCGGTGCGGCAGGCTTGGATGAGATGCAAATCAATCCTCAGATCGATTTAAACAGCCTAG
>JBMHCO010000033.1:0-22781 GCA_049889895.1 Rubripirellula sp. | reverse complement strand
ACGAAGAGTAATAGCCAGCCGATTTTAAAGCGACGGAGACTGATTGCTGAGAGCACGATCGTCGCAAAGATCATCCCTAAAAAACCACCTCTCGAGCTGCTCGCGAGCACTCCCATCACCATTACCGCAGTGAACAATAGAGCTAGCCCTGAGAGCCAAAACCGTGTGGACTGAGCAGCACGATTGGCTTTTGCGCGAACCCAAACTGCGTAGATCAATCCCAAGACACATCCCAAACAGAGATTGATGTACCCAATGCAGGTGTTGTTATTGATGAAGGGACCGAAGGGGCCATTGGCGCCGACCGGTGTGATCAGGAGTCGCTGCCGCAATTCCACATTCCAATCTCGGTTGAGACGAATCATGTCCGCGGCGCCAAAGAAGCAAAAGATTGTGCCTGCAAGGACGGGTACGATTAGCAGAATCCATGCAGCTCTTGAATCAGCGTAGCAGATTGAAGCCAACCAGCATCCGATGGCAAAAATGAGGGGCAGCGACAATGCTTGGCGTGTGAGATGTGGAGCAACGCTAACCGGAAAGGCCCGACTCGCTTCGGTGTAGCCCGGAGCATTTGGCCATTCTTGAACTTCGGCTCTTATTTCAACAGGTAGCCATTCGCGGTAGGCCTCATAGGAAGCCGGCGAAAGTTTCTCGATGACTCCCGGCGGCAGGGGAACGCACTGCAGGCCCCCCAGAAACCAGACGAGCATGCCGAGTTGAGTGAGGAGAGGCGGGCGAAACGTGGATTGTTTCCATGCGACTCCTAGCCCCACGATCGTGAGCACCAGAAGCCCTTTGCAGGCATTCGCTTGCGTCCAACGATGGCCACCTCCGTCATCCCACGCACTGAGTACCGGCACCAGAGATAGTGCCGTGGCGAGCACCAGCAGGACGAATTGCCGGAGGGTCACGGTGGGAAGAAGGTTCGTCGCCAAGGTCGTGCATTGGTAGCGGTGATCATTGAAAAGGAACGCCAAAGACATCAGTGCGCACCTTGGTTGAATCTAGCACGCGTTTTCTGGGCAGGTCGGACTTAAAATCAAGATGGAACGAATGTAACGGTCAATTCGGTTATGCGATTACTAGGCTAGGGAATGAGTCGACCTGCATCTGTTTTTCTTAGAAGCTCACGCAGTATCTCACTTTGCTGCTGCAAGTACCTCTGTTGATGACGAAACGCCGCAGCTCGTTTCTGATTAAGTTCAATGAATTCAGGTTGATCCTGAACTCGGGCGGCGGCTTTCCTCTTTTCTTCTTGTATCGCGGCATCGGTAAGATAATCCTGCGGGTATTCGGTCCGCAGCTGGCTCTCAAGCATGGAAAGTGCTTCCATGAGAATTTTGAGTTCGGGATCACTGGAGTAAACCCCCAGTAGCTGATGTCTCTTTTGATCACGCTGGTTACTTGGGGTGTTCTCAAAATCAGGATTGTGGTCTTTCAGCCAACGGTCCACAGTCTGCTTCGCGTGATTTCGACTCCCTACGAGGTCTCGATAAATGGTATCACTCTGTTCTCTCTGTTTTCGCACGGCGGTGATTTCTTGCCGTCGCTCCTTATGCGAGATAAACACCTCGGGAAATTTCTCCTTTCGTTGTTGGTCAATTGCTTCAACGGTCGCAATCAATGTCTGATATTCTCGATCGTTCATCTTGTGCCAAGCATGCAAGTTTGATTCGAGGATTTTGGTTGTTTCTTCATCTGATTTGTTAACGGGGTGCTGATCGATGCTGGCTTCAAGTTCCGACCGTCTCGATTCGTTTTCCGAGAGCATCTTAGCTGAGAACAGCTGGAAGTTATCGAACTCCGCTTCCCCCGCATCGACTTGGATCGCCAAATAGTCGCGAACCTGATCAATCATCGGATGCATTGCGCTAGCGACGAAACGGTCATTGACATGCGCAACGCACTCCTGCCCCGTGAATTCAATGGTCACGCTTTGCCATTCACCTGATCCAAAATCAAACTCACATTCGCCGTGCCGATAGGATTCGTAACCGGCCGAAGAGTCTTTAGCGGTCTGCAGGAAAAAGTGATCACGCCTAAGATGAAGAACGGTGTTGTAATGACCGTTGTTCCCCGTCATGAGGCGGATGTCATTAGCGCCGCAAAACCGGACGTCAAATCGAATGATGGAATCTTGGTACTCCACATCCTTGACAAAAATTCGTGTGTTCGATGCTTCGAGACTACGTCTCTTTAAAACCCCATTTTCAGTAATCCAATTCGGGTTGTACCAAATTCTTTGGCTAAGATGATTGGAGTTAAAATGTTCGGCGAACAATAGGTTTGATGCACGCATCAGAAACGGTCTGGATGGCGTGCGGGCGGATACCTCGGATTTCCATTCAGACAGTTGTTGCGTTAATTGCTGCACTACTTCGGTTTGCTGCTCAGCGACGTTGTGCTCCTCACCTTGGTCGATCTCTAGGTTGTAAAGTTCGATTTCGTGTTCATGTAGACCGCTGATGAGTTTCCAATCACCTGCTCGAATCCCGCTTGCACTTTTACCTCCAAGAAAATGAGGGTGGTCTAACGGATAGTGCCATGCAATGAACTCACGAGTGCTTTTGGTCGTGGCGTTTTCAATGTGTTTAAGAATTGAGATGCCGTCTGTCGATGTGTTTGGATCTTGAATTTGAGTTGCGTTGAGGAGCGTCGGATAAAAGTCAATGTTTTGTGTGACAAGATTCGAAACGGAAGGCTCAGAAATGACTTTGGGCCAATGGATGATCAATGGTACTCTGATACCTCCTTCGTACAGTTGACTCTTGCCACCTCGCAGTGGCTCGTTTGACGTGACGTTTGTTTCACCTCCATTGTCGCTCGTGAAAATGATGATGGTGTTATCGAGTAGGTCGAGCGATTTGAGACGCTCAACAATCATACCCACACCTTGATCCATTGACTCCAGCATTGCAGCAAGGTGCGGATTATGATGTCGCGCCCAGTGGTTGCCTGGGTCCCCAGCACCCAAGTTGTTGTCTTCACAGAGGTAGCAGCGATCACGAGAAGACGGACCCGGAGGATGTTTGCGTCGGTACTTCTCAACGAGGTCGCTTCTGCCATTAAGGATTGAGTGTGGCGCGTAGTGACTAAGGTAAAGTAGGAATGGTTGATCCTGATGGCGGTCGATGAAGTCTGCTGCTTCGATGTTGAGCCGATCGGTCAAGTATTCATTTGGCCCCAATCGGTTATCCGAGATATCGATCCATGAGATGGGTTGTTGGCGAAAACGGTATGGCCAAAAGTTGGCGCCGTTCCCGACGCCTTTTGTTTCAGTCGCGAAGGTCCACGCGAATCCGTGATGCTCTGGTCGGATCTCATGCTCGGCTCCGTGATGTTGATAGCCAGTCAGGTGCCACTTGCCAATCATTCCGGTCATGTAACCATTCTCGGACAACACCTTTGGCAAGGTATTAATGTCGGTTGTCAGCGAGTTTGCCGAATTTGGTCTCAGGTAATCTGTCAGACCGAGTCGTGCTGGATGTTGTCCGGTTAACAACCCAGCGCGATATGGGGAACAGACGGGCGCGGATGCGTAGGCTTGCGTGAATCGAATTCCTCTCGTTGCAAGGTGATCAATATTGGGTGTTTCGTTGAACTGATTTCCGTAACAGCCCAGTTCAGACCAACCGAGGTCATCCGCAAGAATGAAAATAATGTTTGGAGGGGTTTGCTTCGAAGAGGAAAGGTCGGCGCCCGAAGCAAAGATCGAGAACACCAAGCTAGACGCGGCTATGCACTCAATGAAACCCCGTTGCGTTCGGTGAAGAAGGTTTTGCAGCAGGTGTACCGTCCGAGGGAGCATTATTCTAAAGCCATTTTTGCTAGTTCATTGAAACGCACGCCACTGAGTTTAAGTGTTGCTGTTCCATGAAGCAAAAAATCACATGAAGAAGTTCGTTTTGATGAACCTCGTCGGTTCCTTCTGCCGCTAACTGATACGAAGGTCTTGCGTTCCCTGAGGGAATTTTTCTACATGATCAGTTGATCGACGCGGTGCGTTGTTCAGTGCGAAATTGCGAGTTTAGATGTCGCTGCCTGCATCTTCGGCCTCGTCTTCCTCTGAGGCCAATTCCATGATTTCGTCGTAGGCTGCGAGTTGAGCTGAGTCTCGCGTGATCGTAATGGTTAGAACTTCTAGCTTTAAGCAGTTTGGTTGAGTACCAAACGGGTCTTCAATTTCAACGCTTGTTTCTTCCATCCCAAACATGCCCAGAGCAAGAATGGTCATCAGTAGAGGTGACCACCAACCCAAAAGGCTGCAGATCACCATGGGAAGAGTTGCGAGGTAGACAAGGATGAGAAGTTTAATGAGTGAAACGTACGCGAAGGGAAGTGGTGTTTTTTGAATCTTTTCGCAACCACCCTGGGCATTGACCAATGAGGCGATTAGCTTTTCAAAGTAGTACACCTCGCCTTGCGATAGATTCCCTTGCTTGGCTTGTTTCGCAACCCAGTGTGTCATCGCGCCCGCAATCGCAGTGGGCTGATTACCGTAGAACTCTGTGGCTCGATACAACTGCTTAGGTAAGAACTCTTCCGCCTCGGAAAGATCTCGAGAATCACGAAGAGACTGCTTTAAGCTGATAGCGTATCCCGCAACCAAGCCAGAAAAATACTTTCCTTCATTGGTGTACGCGGCTGCGGCGCGTGCGAGGTTACGACTTGCGTTGACAATTGCGCCCCAGTGTGAACGACCTTCCCAGAATCGTGAATTGGACGCGTTCATCCGCATCACCAACAGAAAACCAATCAATGATCCCAAAACGGAATGTCCGAACGGATTGATTTCATCAAAGATACCCTCTTCAAGATGGTTCCACAGTTGCAGCATCACACAGTAACTGGTCGCGATCAAAATGCGTAAATAACACAGTGGCAATGCCGTTCCCCCCCACTTCAACACGGAGTGGAGCCAGCTTTTGTGGATACGATAGATCGGTATGTGGGATGGATGGTTCATGTGATGATCGTCAATCTTTCTGTTGCTCGGTCGCAGCAAGGGATTCGGCGAGACGCTAAATGGCGAGCAGGTTGTGAACCCGCGAAGGTGGCTACCAAATCGAATCTGTTGATGATTAAAACAAACTCGATTCTTGGATCAGCCTTATGCTCCCAACGATGCAATGGCGGCCTCAACCGATTCATGCAGCGAGAACCGTTTTGATAGTCCGCAGATCTTCAATGTGTACTGAACATTTTTGGAAAGCCCAGCGAGAAGTACCTGCCCGCCAATCTTGCGGAACTTCTCGGTGACGACGATCAACAATCGAATCCCAGCACTGCTGATGAATTCCGTACTCGTCATATCGAGTACCATGACCTGCCCATCAGCCAGAGAAACATCGTCAAGCGATGACTGCATCGATTCGGCCGAGACATTGTCCAGCACCTTGGGAAGTTTAATCACGAAATAGCTCGGCTTCGATTCGTCGGTCGATTCCATCGCGGCGAAGACTCCACTTAGGTAAGAAAAAAACTGAGTCAAATGCCATCAGGTCATCCCTGCGTCTCAGTTCTATACAGTCTTGACTGTTGCAGGTGGATCTACAAGTCGAGCATGAGTGACTCGATACGGATACTGCGGAAAATCCCCGCTGTAGATCCCGGCCAACGATAGGTTTCGAGTGTATGGGCAGATGATTTGGCTTTTTTAGCCTTTGCGGTTTTCCCAAAACGGGGGGGCTTTGGCGATGCTCTCAGTCCATTTACATCACTGGTTTGGCTGCCTTGAGTCAGGAGGGGGCGAGGCGTTGGCCGGGGTGATTAAGTCCCGTTGATGGGGTACTGCTAAGAAACTCATACACTTTTCAAGGTCTGGGGGGGTTAGGCGAAACAGTCAAATTTGGAAAAGCTAGAAGAAACGAATCAACCCGAAGAATCCGAACGGTCGATATAACTCGACAACAAGATCATGTACCGAGAGTTGATGAATGAAACTAGCAAATCTGAGCATTTTGTTTTCGCTTCGTAGCGTGACCGCTATCGTTTTGGCTGCTATTTCTTTGGTCTCCCAGACGCAAGCACAGATGGGGCACGTCCTTGAATCGGTGGGGCCAGTCAATCAGTCGATGGGTGGGGCTGCCACTGCAATGCCACTCGACGGGATGTCTGCCATCCAGTGGAATCCTGCCAGCATCAGCGGTCTCTCTGGGTCCGAGATCGGTTTCGCATTCACAGTGATCGCACCCAATACTGATCTTTCTTCGAGCGTGGATGCCGGTGCTTTTGGGCCATTCGGTCCGGGGGCACAGTTGAGCGGGACAAGTGAGAGCCAAACCGATATTAGCCCGATGCCATCCTTTGGTTTCATTCACAAGTCAGATGATTCCCCGTGGACCTTCGGTTTAGGTGGATCCGCGATAGCCGGATTCGGGGTTGATTACGCAGCGAGCTCATTTGATCCCGATAACACGAACCCGATCCTTACTCCGCAGCCGGGTACCGGTAACGGTTACGGTTTTTCGGCACTCTATTCATCTTTTCAGATGCTGCAAATCTCTCCGGTCGCTTCGTATCAGATTTCACCAAAGTGGTCGGTTGCCATCGCACCGAATTTCAATTGGACTTCTCTCGGGGTTTCTCCCTGGCCAGCAACGACACCTAATGCGGATCAAACATACCCATCGGGTGCTCATGCAGATGCACGCTGGGGGCTCGGGATCTCTGCCGGTGCGTATTGGGAGGACTGTTGCAGCGGTTGGAAGTTTGGCGTGTCTTACAAGTCAACCCAGTGGATCGACCATTACAATATCAACACCATGGACGAGAACGGTTTCCCGCGTTTGATTCGTTTCGACATGGATTATCCCGCAATCCTTTCACTGGGTCTTGGCTATTCTGGTATCGAACACTGGGACTTTGCTTGGGACGTTCGCATGATTGATTATGCGAACACAGACGGTTTCGAGGTCTCTGGCTATGATCAATTCGGAGCTGTTCGTGGTTTTGGATGGAACAGTATTCTTACGACTTCTGTTGGAGCCCAATGCCAGCTGACGGATCATCTGCGATGGAGGGTGGGTTACACCTTTAATGAATCGCCGATCGGTGGCGATGTCGCCTTCTTCAACGCAGTATCACCAGCGATTGTGAAGCATCACTTGAGCACTGGTATTTCAGTCGACTTCGATGAGCGATGGTCAATGGCACTGGCTTACACGCATGGCTTTAGCAATGACTTAACGGGTCCTTGGCAAGGACCACAGGGACCCATTCCTGGCACAAGCGTGACACATTCTTTGTCCACTCACTTTGCCTCGTTCGGCCTTCAAGCTTCATTCTAAGATCGTGCGGCTGAACACCATTTCGTTCAAGGTCGAAGTGGCTTTACTGAAGCAGAAGGCTTGCGGAGAATCGCTTTGGACCTAGGGAGACGGGATTTTATTCTCGTTTCGCATCAGGTAGCTGCACATATGGCCGGAGCATCTTTGAGAGCCTTGCGACTTCCCGCTGATGTGAATCGCTTTCTGCAAGGTTACGGATTTCGTCTGGATCGGTTTGGTGGTCATAAAGTTCCCGACCTGCTTTTCCTTCCATCCACTCGGTATACCGGTATCGCTGCGTTCTGATTGAGTATCCCCATGCTTTTTTGCTGTGCCATATCTGAGTCACAGCTGGCTTGTTCCACGAGGAAAGATTGGGGTCTTTAAGCAGTGGACGAAGTGATTGACCTTCTAGTTCATCTGGGGCTTTCAAATTGCACAGGTCCGCAAGGGTTGGGTAGAGGTCGAGAAGTTCGACCGGCTTACGGCTAGCTTTCCCTGCGGCGTAACCGGGCGCTGCGATGATCAGAGGCATTCTTGCGGATCGCTCAAATGCTTTTCTCTTGTACCAAAGCCCTTTTTCCCCAAGGAAGTACCCGTGATCCGACCAGAAAACAATGATGGTCTTTTCCAGTAAACCATTTTCACTGAGCGCATCAAGCAATCGACCAACCTGTGCATCTACAAACGAGATGGTCGCGTAATAGGCCTGCTTACATTTTCTCGCTTCATCTACTGACACGTCCTTGAAGTAGTAGGGCCAATTTCTCATGTCTCGTTGAACGGCCATCGGTGGCACATCAAGCAGGTCATCCTTTGCAAGTTCGAGATCTTGGATCGTGATCTCGCTGATGGGGTAGAGGTCAAAATATTTTCGTGGGGCGACGTAGGGGCAATGAGGGTTAAAGAACCCCGCTGCTAGGAAGAACGGTTCGTCTTTTTTTTCCTCAATCCATTCGATCACTCGCGATGCAACCATACCGTCAGTGTGCTCGGTATCTTCGCTCACGGGGTCCCACCAAGCCATGCTGATCCCGAGGTTCTTATTTTTTTCTTGGCCTGCGCCGTAGCGAGTGATATTTTCCTGTTGTGAACGGTCGATCCCGATGGGGTTGTGTTTTTCGTCCCAAGTAGCAGGGTCATCATTGCCATCAGTTCCAATCATGCTCGGATTACCATAGTGGTAGATCTTGCCTGATCGAGCGGAGAAGTACCCGTTGTTTCTGAAAAACTCGCCAAGTGTGACGACATCCGGATTCTTTTGTCGAAGTTCATGCGCGAGGGTGTGCATGTCCAGCGTGTCCGGCCGTAGTCCTGTCATCAGGCTAGCTCGACTGGGCCCACAAAGAGGTTGCTGGCAGTAGGCTGAATCAAAACGAATCCCCATCTTGCACAGTCGATCAAGATTGGGTGTCTGAACCAGTGGATGGCCGTACGCTCCCAAGTCACAATTCATGTCATCTACCGAGATGAATAAAACATTGGGACGTTCAGCGGCGTTGCTACTTATCTCCATACTGATGGAAATGGTGGTCGCAACCAGAATCGTCAATCGCCATATCGTGCCTTGATACATTTTAGCTACCTGAGTCTCTCGTCTTTGGGAATCGGCGAAGCGAAGTGTCGTCGCTCCATCACTCTGCTCGTTCTAGTGAGAGCCAGATGGAAGCGATTGCGGCGTTGATGTGGGACCGTGGATTTCAATTTTATCAGGTCGCCCTGCCTGCTTGGTGAATTGAATGCGATCGATCGAAAGTTGTCGGGGTTCGGTGTTCATTAGGTCTCGATGGCGATGGTAGACGATGAACTTTTCCGTTCCGTCGGGCGAAGACGCGAAGCAATGGTGAGCCGTTCCATGAGCATAGGCAGTCGACTTCATGATTGGGTTGTGCTCGTATTTTTTCCACGGTCCGAGCGGAGAATCGGATGTTGCATAGCCAACGGCATACTCGGGACTTTCAAAGTGGCTACCGGAGTAGGTGAGGTAGTAAGTGCCCTCATGTTTTAATATCACCGGTCCCTCCGCAATGGCTGCTTGATGTCGTTCCCACGGTTGATCAGGTTGGATCATTAGGCGAAGTGTTTCCGCTTTAAGCGTGACCATGTCATCCTTCAGTTCCCCACCCCATATTTCATTTCCTCGGTTAAAGTGAACATAGTAGAAGTAGGTCTTGTCGCCATCCTGAAACACGTGCGCGTCAATTCGCACAGACTCCGGAACCATCGGTGATTGAGGGAGTTCTTGAAAGGGACCGAGTGGGTGTTTTGCTTTGGCAACACAGATGCGAGTATCCGCTGCGTAATAGAGGTAGAACTCGCCGTCGCGTTCGATGATATCGGGTGCCCAGAAGCGTGTTTTTCCCCAACTCTGTTCGCGTTTGATCACGAACCCTTGATCCTCCCAGTGAATCATGTTGTTCGAGCGATAAAGGCGAATCCCACGCGGCATCGTCGGATGGTCGGCGCTGTGCGTGCAGTAAAGGTAGTAGATGCCCTGGTGCTGTAGCACCGCCGGATCAGCAACGTTTGCTTGGATTGGGTTGGTATAACTTGGTCCTGGGTGGTGGGGGCTCGCCGGCGCAATTTTTAAGTTGCGAAATTCAGCACTGCCGCCGAGTGAACGAAACCCAATACGGCCGATGGAATGTTGGTGATCGATTCCATCAAACTTTGGAAAGGGGTTTCCCGCGAGAGGCATCTGATCTACCCATGCCTGTATGTCGTGGCCACGAGCTACGATTCGAATCTTGTGCCATTGTTCGGCGGGTGTGCTAGCCGGTCGCTGAGCAATTTGCATCCAGTTTCGGTTTGCCGAACCCCAGATCACGGAGTTTCGTGCGGCGTCGATTCCAATGTAGTAGCCATCATATTGGTCGATGCCCTCAGCAATGTTATTCACCCTGAAGATCACTCCAGCTTGCGACTTTTGGCCCGCCTTTAGCTCTACAGACAGTTCAAAATCATCATATTCTTGCTCCCCAATTAGTAACTTGGCCGGAGAGCCGATAACTTTCAGGCCTTGTGAATTTGATTGCCACTGTCCGCCATAGGAATTCAGTGGCGTTTGCCGGAACGAGATGGCTGCTGGATCAAAAGTTTGCGATTGAATGTCGCTTGGTATCGCGAATAGCAGAAAAGCCGCTAAAGAAACAACATGTGGTATCGTGTTCAAGCCATGATGTTCCATTGAAACTTGCTCAGAAAATCGAGTCGCTTTGGTATTCAGTGCGGGTATTCTCGGTGTGCCATCGTGCCGCCGAAGGCATACCGAGGATGCCTGAAGCCTCTGTAGGTTGAGTAGGCATAGCTGACTTCATCCGAGTGTTAACCTAGTGTCAATTCAATGGATTGGCTAGTGTCTTGATGGGGTCTGTTGAGTGGTCTGTCTATTCAAGTTTGAAGTCAGGCTGGGTGACGGTTTCAGCGTCAGTGATGTTCGTGCCTTTAGAACTGATGTGAGACGAGAGAAATAGAAAATGTTGCAGCGAAAGTTAACCAAGTTGATGCGTCGACTTCGCTGGAGCCGACCGTTTGCGACTGGCATTCCGATTCACTGGCACGTCGGTACACCCAATTTTGGTGATGATCTGAACCCGATTCTTTTTCAGCAAATCTTTCGTCAAGATGTTTGCTTGGAACGCAATCGCGACTACGAGCGGGTTCTCGGGATGGGGAGTATTCTTCACAAAGCAGATCGTTCGTGCCATGTTTTGGGAAGCGGTTTGTTGGACCCCAGTTTTACTGTAGAAGACACCGTAAAGTCTGTCCTTTCGGTGCGAGGCGAGCTGTCTGCGAATTCACTGTCGGCTACACCACGCTATCTCGGTGATCCAGCGATCTTCCTGCCACGTTTTTTTCAGATAACCGCTTCTAAGAAATATCGATACGGATTTGTCCCGCATCATTGTGAGGCGCGTCGCGTTAGATCGGTGATCCCCAAAGATTGGCTCTTGATTGATCCTAGTTGGTCACCGATTAGGGTGCTGCACGCGATCGTCTCGTGCGAGCAAGTTGTCTGTCGATCTCTACATGGCTTAATCTGTGCTGATGCCTACGGAGTTCCAAGTGCTTGGTTGGAACCGTTGGATGAAATGACGGGCGGTCGGTTCAAGTATCTCGACTATTACACCACCATGGACGAAGCCAAAAAACCGATTTCGATGCACCCTCGTCACTTGGGAAAACAGGGTGGGGGGTTGGATTACTGGGTTTCTAATTATCGATACGACGCAAACGCATACTTGCTTCGGCTGCAAAGTTTTGCGGACAAGTTTAGGTGAACTGGGAATCGGTGGCTGATTAAAAAAGGAGCGGCTAGCTAGGAGTGTGGAATGCCGATTCGTATTGTGGATGTCAAGCAGAAGGTCAATGGGCAGTTCAATGAATTGTCTGCAACAGTGTCCCATGCTGGGGAACGCAAGGACATTTCTTTTTCGCGATTTGGATCTGATCCGGCAGTGCTGGAGTCGCAGCCCTCTTTCGATCCCTTCCTGCCGCTCTTACTGTTGCCTGCCATGAAGCTCGGTGAAGCAATTGAAGTGGAGGGCGAGGTGGATAGCCTGCTGCTTTACCGTTGTCAGACGGAATTGCAGGATGTTGCCATCTCGCGTGTCGCGGGCTTAAAGCGAATCAAGGTATCAGCGTCTCCACGCCATTCCTCTTTGTCCTCACCGGCTTCACACGTGGCAACGGGATTCAGTGGGGGCGTCGACAGTATGCACCTACTCAACGCAAGCCTCTTCGAGAAATCGCTTCCTGACGTCATGCGAGTAAGCATGATTGTTCACAATGAAATTGGCTCAGTGAAGGACGCGCAGCAATATGAAAACAATTTGAAGCATACAAAATATTGGGCCGAAAGGCTTGGTGTCGAATGGGCGAGCGCGCGATGCAATGTTGAGGATCTGTATGATGGCTTGAGTTTTTCAAAAACTCATCACTTTCGGAACGCGGCAGCTGCGCTCTCGCTTTCTCACCTTCATCGAAGCTATGTGTATTGTTCCTCGTTGGATACTCTCACCTCTTCCAAAATTATAAAAGCAACTAATCTCAATTGCGTTGAGGGTCAGCTTTTACCGTTGTTTGATACAACTTCGAATCGCTTCTATAGCTTTGGTTCTACCGCCACGCGGATTGAAAAGATCAAAGCTGTTCTGTCGAACGGGAACCTTCTCGAGGGGTTGAATGTCTGTGCTCGCCCGAATCATGACAATACAAGATTTCTGAACTGCGGGCGCTGTTTCAAATGCTTTCCTTTTTTAATCGTGGTTAAAGGATTTGGACATCTTGATCGGCTCGCTCAATCTTTTGATTTGGATGCGTTTAACTGCCTACAATCGCGATGTATGCTGAATCTGTTTTTGAGGGGGGTGCGATCAGAAGGCAATCAGTTTGTGAGGCACACCTTCAATTACCTTCGGCAATCCAAGGGAGTTTCACCTTGGTGGGCGAAGATGTTGGCTGCTTTGGTGCCACCACCCTTGGTGCAACTTGATCCAGAGGTGTTATCCACGCCGATATCACCTTTGACGCAACGTCCGCGGCCAAATTCTGCATCGACGAAATCGGAAATTTCAGATTAAAGATCGCGTTCTTGGACTAGACTGTCGTGTGGCAGTTTCGGATGTCGGTTTGTATGATTGATTGCCGTGCGGCGGCAATTCGATTGATATTTCAATTCGATTTCGCATAGGTTAGGCGAGTAGGTCGTTGACCACATTTCCATGCACGTCGGTAAGTCTGAAGTCTCGACCTTGGTGTTTAAAGGTCAGCCTTTCATGGTTAATCCCAAGGCAGTGCAGCATGGTGGCGTTGAGATCGTGGATGTGAACTGGTTTTTCAGTCACGTTGTAACTGAAGTCATCTGTTTCGCCGTGGACAATGCCTGGCTGAATTCCACCACCGGCCATCCACTTCGTAAAGCATCTTGGATGATGATCACGACCGTAATTGGTTTTCGTCAGGCCGCCCTGGCAATAGATTGTTCGTCCAAATTCGCCGCCCCAAACAACCAGCGTGTCATCAAGCATTCCACGTTGTTTTAGATCTTTGATCAACGCAGCGCACGGTTGATCGATGATGCCGCACTGACGTCGAATGTCATTCGGTAAGTTTCCATGCTGATCCCACTGTCTTATGAAGACTTGGGTGAATCGTACACCGCGTTCCGCGAGGCGACGGGCGAGGAGGCAGTTGGCAGCAAAAGTGCCAGGCGTTTTGACTTCTGGTCCGTACATCTCGAGTGTCTTGTCGGATTCGTCAGAGATGTCTGTCAACTCAGGTACAGAGGTTTGCATGCGGTATGCCATCTCATACTGTGCGATTCTCGATTGGATCTCTGGGTCACCTACTTCGTCGTAACGCGCTTGGTTGAATTCAGCGAGTTGGTCTAGCATTTTTCTTCGCAAGTCTCCTGATACACCCGCTGGGTTCGACAGGTAAAGCACTGGATCGCCGTTGGACCTGAGGCTAACACCTTGGTGGCGTGTTGAAAGGAAGCCCGCACCCCAGAGTCGTGCGTAGAGTGCTTGGCCACCGAATCCACCATTGACGGTTGAGTGGAGGACGACGAACGTAGGCAGGTTTTGGTTCAAGCTGCCGAGCCCGTATGACAGCCATGCACCAGTGCTTGGACGCCCAGGTAATTGGCTGCCCGTTTGGATGTAAGTGATCGCAGGATCGTGATTGATTGCTTCAGTGTTGACGGTTTTGATCACGGCTAAATCATCAACAATGCCTGCGGTGTGCGGCAGCAACTCGCTGACCCATGCACCGTGTTTTCCGTGCTGATTAAACTTGAAGATGGAAGGCGCGATGGGGAAGCGAGCCTGCCCTGATGTCATGGTGGTGATGCGTTGACCGTTTCGAACCGATTCAGGCAGATCCTTGTCGTACCAGTCAACCATCTTCGGCTTGTAATCCCACATGTCGAGTTGTGATGGCGCACCAGACATGAATAGATAGATCACTCGCTTTGCTTTGGGTGCAAAATGCGGGAGATCGGGGATGCCCTGAGATGCAGGGTTGGTAGGTTTTGATTCAGCGAAAAGATCTTCGTTGCAAAGACTTGCCAATGCGGCTGAACCGAGCCCTCCGGCCGCTTTGCCAAAAAAATGTCGTCGTGTTTCGATCAACTCCTGATCGCGGATTGGATTTTGAGACTGCATCGTAGATGACATCATTTCTGTTTCGTTTGAATTTCCGACGGATGTTTTTTGCGATCTTCGAAGTCATGAATCTCGCGTGGGCAAGTTTTTACTGCGGTCGAAGTTGCCCTATCCCCGCGTAATGGTCTCACTAAGGTTCAGCAGGAGGTGTGAAATCAAGGTCCACGCCGCCACAGATTTTGCTTCGAGATTGGTATCGGCCGGTGACTCACCGACAGAAAGCAGTTCAGTTGCCGCCTCGGGTGATTCCTTAAAGTGTTCCAGGTAATCTTTGAGGTGGCTTTTCAATCTCGCGATTTCTGTGTCACTCGGCTTTCTTCCGACGGTTGATCGGAAAGCAAAAGTAAGTCGCTCAATCTCATTGTTGCCACCCTCGTGGTGGACCTTCTCGGCGAACTTCCGTGCAGCTTCGATGAACTGAACATCATTTAGGAGCACGAGGGCTTGTAGTGGGGTGTTCGTTCGCGCACGACGGACTTGGCATGTCTCTCGATCAGGTGCATCGAATGTCGTCATGCTTGGGGGCGGTGAGGTGCGTTTCCAGAAGGTGTACATGCTTCTGCGGTAAAGTTTTTCGCCGGAGTCTTGCGTGAAGACCGACGTGTTACTTCCTCCGAATCCCACAGGTTTCCAGAGACCCGCAGGCTGATACGGCTTGACACTCGGACCGCCAATTTCGCCGTGCATCAAACCGCTGACGAACAGGGCTTGATCTCGGATGATTTCTGCATCGAGCCGAAAACGTGGGCCTCGCGCTAGTAGTCGATTCTCTGGGTCGACCCGCAGGTGGTCTACGGAAACAGTTGATTGCTGCTGGTATGTGTTTGAAAGCAAGATCTGCTTTTGGAGTTCTTGAATGTTCCAACCTGATTCAATGAACTCCACTGCAAGCCAATCAAGAAGTTCCGGATGGCTAGGTCGCTCACCTTGAACTCCGAAGTCTTCGGACGTTTTCACGAGTCCAGTACCGAAGAAATGTTGCCAGAAACGGTTAACGATCACACGGCTGGTAAGCGGGTTTTCGGGGCTGACTAACCATCTCGCTAAACCGAGGCGATTGTTGGAAGATTCGGTGGGTTGTGGACCCAGCCACTGAGGAGTGGCTGGTGATACCGGATCGCGTTGTTGGGTGTATTCCCCGCGTTCCAGGATATAGGCTTGCCTTGGTTCCGGACGCTCTTCCATGACAAGTGTAGAGGGAATGGACTGATTCACTGCATCAAGCTGTTTCTGCAATTCATCCAGCTTCGTTATTACCCCAGATAGATCCTTCTTTGATGTCGGGTTGACTTGCTTCAGGTAGTGTTCGCGAAGTTGCTTTGCTTGTTCCTCCGTACGCTCGGAGATCTTTAGATCGACAATCTTTTTCAGCTCTTCCGAGATTGCGGGCTTATTGAATTCCTTTTGGTACTGTTCCCAGACCGCTTGAGATGCCAGCTGTTCCTCGGTGAGCGGAGCGACCGTCACCACACCGGCTTGATCCCAATGAACGGTTCCTCCGAATTGCGTGAAAGCCCAGCCATTGAGTTTTGTTCCTGGCTGCAAGTCGACGGATGATGCAGGCACTTCCAGCCGTACCCACTTTCCAACTTCGGGTAGGTCACCCATTCGAAGATTGGATGGATTATTACGTCCAGCGCCATGACCTTTATCAGCGCCCCAAAACGCACGATGCTCCCAATTTCCGTTATTGAATTGAAGTTGTACCGTTTCAGGTGGGTTTTCAGGGTCCAAGTAGACGTAAGCGAACAGCGAATCGTTGTCACCGATTACCAAAGGCGAGCTAGCTTCGGTGAAGAAGTGTTGATTGAGTCCGGTTCCGCTGCGGAAGGATGCGTTTTTTTCGCTGTAGACGGGATGGTCAGGTGCTTCAACAAATTGCCATGGGTTCGGGCCATCACCTTGCGGTTTTGCTCCCGCCGGTAACTCGTCATCAAACCAGACTGAATCGGCTCGATCGAATGCTAGGTCAGACGGAGTCGGAGTGGGATCGACGTACTGAATCGCATCGACTTGTGTTTTCAATGCATTTGTCGTTTCGGTCACTAATTGTGTCAGTCTCGCTTGCTCGTCACTCTGTTCTTGTGAGGGGACTTTGACTGCTGGTGGGGGAAGTAACGCGTTACCATCCATTGCCTTTTCTGTGAGGCTGTAGAAGTACGAAAAAAGTTGATAGAACTCTTTCTGGGTAAGCGGGTCAAATTTGTGGTCATGGCATGCTGCGCATCCGGCGGTTAGACCCAACCAAACCGTTGACGTTGTCTCGACGCGATCCACTGCGTAACGCACATAGTACTCATCGTCGATCGAACCGCCTTCACTCGTTGTGACATTGCACCGGTTGAATCCCGTCGCAACTCGTTGTGGGAGCGTGGGTGTCGGTAATAAATCACCGGCGATTTGTTCAACCGTGAATTGATCGAATGGCATGTTCTGGTTGAACGCTTGGATGACCCAGTCTCGATACGGCCAAATCTGGCGTTCATTATCTAGGTGAAGTCCATGTGTATCCGCATACCTTGCCGCATCGAGCCAGATGCGTCCCATGTGCTCGCCATATCTTGGCGACTTTAGCAGACGATCGATGACTTTTTCGTATGCGTTAGACGATTGATCTGCGAGGAATTCATCGATCTCATTGATCGTGGGGGGAAGACCCGTCAAGTCGAGAGTTGCACGTCGGATTAGCGTTTCTTTATCTGCGGTTGGGTTGGGAGCGAGGTTTGCCTGCACAACTTTGCGGAGAATGAAACGATCAATTGGTTGATCCGCCTTCATTTCGGGCGGTGTCTCGGGTAGGCTCGGCTTGATGGGTTTGATGAACGCCCAGTGCTGCTTCCAGTCTGCTCCCTGATCAATCCAAGCTCGCAGTTTTTCTCGCTCTTCGGGTAGTAACCGCAAGCCAGATTCAGGCGGAGGCATGAGAAGATCTTGATCGTCCGAAACGATGCGTTGGTAGAGAGTACTGGCAGATGTATCGCCAGGGATGATGGCCGCCTCACCTGAATCGCCGGCGCCGAAGGCTCCCTCCTTGGTGTCGAGTCTGAGCCCTGATTCTCGTGCCGCCTCGTCGGGTCCATGGCACTGAAAGCAGCGGTCCGAAAGCAACGGCAAGATGTCCTTGTCGAAGTCGACGGGGGACTCCGTTTCAGGTTGCTGCCCTTCCGATGCTTGTTCCTGACCCACCAATATGTCCGGCAGAAAGCACAAAAAGAAAATGCCTAGTAGGGTCAGCCTAGTCGCAATCGTCTCGTTCATAAAGTTGGGATTGCCGCGTGTTGGCTGTGATTCGGTTCGACTTGCTTTCATGACTCAAAGGTAGCGAGGAAGTACGAAAGATTTTTAACGCCGGAGGAAATATCAGTTTAACCAATCACTTGATTGAGGTGATTCAAGATGGTCAACATTTAGGGAATTCTTAGCCGGAACCGGTGCCGCAGATGAGTCGTAAATTTAACTCGGCGTGATACTCAGAATTCAAGCTGTTCGGGTATCACGCAGACTCAGAACATTCATCCCACAGCGTAAAAATATCCATCGCGGCAGCGTTAAAGACACCAAGAGTAACGCCTCGTACCGAAAATCGAACCGTTTATGCAGCGATGCTGTTAGATTGTTTCAATCCATACTCGGTAACCATCAAGCGGTGCCGTCGAGTGAATTGCCGGATTTCCCAGTTCCGCTTTTTGTCACGGTCGTTGACATAGCCCCTTGAATGATCCAAGTGAAGGCAGATTGCGGAAAAACGAATTTGAATGGGGGTGATACCACTATGAACCAGTCGCTCACCGAGTTCGCAGTCCTCACCACCATATCGCATCCGCTCGTCGAACCCGTTGACTTGAACTAAGTCAGTCTTCCAACCCGAGGCGTTGTGACCATTCCATGTGGGGTGGGTGGTCGTTATTCGATTGAGAGCTTCTGAGGCCAGTCCCTTTGCCTTGAGCCGCAATTCATGTCTTCCAACTTGTAATCCGTTGCACCGTAACCAACTCAGTTGAAAGGCATCACCGGATGAAATGTCATCGAGCGTGATCCGACGACTCAAGTCCATTGGCAATTTATTGTAGCCGCCGGATAAAAAACGATGTGGCCTTGCACGCTCTTGATGTTGCTGAACAAAGTCACGGCGAGGGATGCAGTCTCCATCGGAAAAGATGAGGTAGTCACTAGATGATTCGGCGATGGCACGGTTGAGGATCACGCATTTTTGAAAGCCGTTATCTTGGTGCCAAACATGCTTGATCTTGAGACCTGTGCGAGCCTTGACGCGATCGATCACCTTTTCAGTGCGTTCATCAGATCCATCATCAGCGACAAGTATTTCTTTGGGCTTCACACTTTGCACGGAATAACCCCAAAGCGACTTTTCAAGCCACTTGGGGGCATTATATGTCGAAAGGACAACTGAGATGGATTTCGGTTGAGACACGATGTCATTCAATGCGTCAAAGAAATGAAACTAGAGAGGCGCGGAGGTCCTCTCAACTAGGGGGCATATCAAAAATTGCGTCTCTGAGTCAATTGAGGCTCTGCATTAATTGATGACCTGAGTCACTTGTTGCCCTGAGTCACTTGTTGCCCTGAGGCAACTCGCAACCAACTGCTGTTTGATGATCGTCTCGTGTCTGTTTTTGTTATGATTTAGCGAAATGGCGGTGAGACATTCCGCTACATCGCAGGCACGAAGGGTCTTCGTGCTCAGAGAACGATTCTGAGCGAAGCCTGATTTGTCCTTATTCCATCTTTTTAACAAGGCAACTCATGACCACTGCCCAGCCAAAATCTTCGCTGATGGATCGACGAACTGCATTACGCTCAACGCTCCAATTTACCGGTGCCTCTGTGTTACTGCATCCCATTGAACGCGCAGTGGCCTTCCAATCAGCCAACGAGCGACCCAGGATTGGCGTGGTGGGTACAGGGAGTCGATGGTGCCAGAAAGCTACTGGCATTGATCGCCCATACGGGTCGGCACCAGATTTTGCAAAGTACGGGGATTATGTTGCCGTCTGCGACGCGGATTCGAGTCGTCGGGAAATGGCAGCCGGCTTGGTAAAGCAGTGGCACGGTCAAACACCAAAGATCCATGCGGACTACCGTGCGATTTTGGAGGATCCTTCCATTGACATTGTGCATATCACCACCCCAGATCACTGGCACGCCAAAATTGCCATCGAGGCAATGAAGGCAGGAAAGGATGTTTATTGCGAAAAGCCAATGACGCTTACAATCGATGAAGGAATACAGATCGGTGCTGTTTGCAAACAAACCGGTCGCGTTATGCAGGTGGGAACTCAGCAGCGTAGCGGGAGGCAGTTCATTCAGGCCATTGCTTTGATTCGAGAAGGAAGGCTAGGTGAAATCAAGAAAGCTACCTGTAGCATTGGCGGCGCGCCGACGAGTCCGGAAATTCCCGTTGCTGAAGTTCCGAAGAACTTAGACTGGAATCAATGGCAGGGACCTGTGGCGGATGCGCCGTTTCGCTACAAATCCGGTCCGAACGGTGAAACTCAGAGTTGGTCGAGGTGCCATTATGAGTTCCGCTGGTGGTATGAATACTCTGGTGGAAAACTAACCGACTGGGGAGCGCATCATGTTGACATCGCCACTTGGGGGCTTGGTAAAACCGATACCGGTCCGGTCAGTGTGAATCCACTCAAGGTGGTTCATCCGGTTGAATTTAAAGATGGCTATCCGGTTGATCCGTCGCGGTACAACACTGCGACTCAATTTCAGATTGCTGCATCATTTGCTGATGGTGTCGAAATTGAAATCCGGCATGATGGTGGCAACGGAATCCTATTCGAAGGCACCGAGGGACGCATCTTTGTGAATCGAGGTCGGCTAAGTGGCGAGCCCGTTGAGGCATTGCAGAATAACCCGCTGCCCGGTGGTGCCCTAGAACGTGTTTACAAGGATCGAAGTTTGGTTGACCATTTTCGAAACTTCTTCGAGGCGGTCCGTGATCGAAAGGAGCCCATCTCGGATGTGCATAGTCACCATCGTGCATTGAGTACCTGCCACCTTGCTGGGATCGCTGCGAGGTTGGGGCGAAAAATTCAATGGGATCCCGAAAAGCAATTGGTGGTTGGAGACCCTTTAGCTCAGAGCTTCGTTGCTCGGGAATACCGCAAGGGATTTGAAATCGAGAGTTGAGCGACGTGGTTTGATGAGCCTAGTTATTCGATTGGTGTCGGTCGATCCGCATCGACCGAATCGAGCCAGGTGATCAATGAATTGAGTAGTGATTCTCGAAGGTCCGGCTTGGATTCAGAAAGGTCGGTTGTTTCGCCGATGTCCTGATCAAGATCGTAAAGTTCGGTGCTGCCGTCGTCATAGTTGAGAATGAGTTTGTACTTGCCGCGACGGATTGCAGAACCTGGACGATTGTCGCGGTGGAAAGCAAAGTGTGGGTAGTGAAAAAAGATTTCCTCACGATCCAGTGAGTCGCCACGTAACAGAGGTATGAGTGAAACACCGTCCACAGCGAGGTCTAGAGTTGAGGTGCTTGGTGACGAAGACTTGCTGATCGGGTTCGGTGAAACGGCTAGTTCCCCTGCCGCGGTTAGATTCTTGTCCGTCTTGGTCGCGTGCTGATCTTGATTTTCCTTCGCAACGATGGTCGCTTCCAAAATCGATGCCGTCAGATCCATGCTGATGACCGGCGTGGCGTTGGTTGTGTTTGGTGATGTGCGTCCTGGCCAACGAATGATTAGCGGAACTCGTACGCCCCCTTCGTAGAGATATCCTTTTCCTTTATTTAATGGATGATTGTCAGTCGCTCCGGACCAGCCACCATTATCGCTGGTGAAAATCACTAACGTGTTTTCTCGTAGTTGGAGGTTGTCGAGTTCATCGAGCACACGCCCGATAGCGCGATCAGTCGCTTCTAGCTGTGCCGCGTAGACCGCGTTCTTTAGTCCGCGTCCTTCTTTGCCGCGATAAGAGTCGATGAGATCCTCGGGTGCTTCAAAGGGATAGTGCGGGTTGTACGTCCAAAGACAAACAAACATCGGCGTGTCGCGATTCGACCTGATGTAATCAATGGTCTCATCAGCGAGGCGATCGGTAAGGTATTCACCCTCCCTTCGCGGCGTTAGCGTGGGGATTCTGTAAGGATCAAAGTAGGTTGGCGGGCCACCGAATCCGCATCCTCCGACGTTGACGTCAAATCCATGATTCGTGGGCCAAAACTCTTTCGCGTTGCCTAAATGCCATTTGCCAAAGAAACCGGTTGCGTATCCACGTGCCTGTAAGCTTTCAGCCAGTGTCTGGTGATGGTGCAAGAGTTCGTTGCTCGATGGTGGCGGTTGAATAACGCGATCTTCGGGCCAGAATGCTTTGATGTCCGGACCATGCTGGGTAATCTTGAGACGTGCGGGGGCTTGACCGGTCATTAGTGCTGCCCGCGTAGGGGAGCAGACTGGTGCCGCGGCATAAGCGTCTGTGAACCTGACTCCTTGCGTTGCTAGTCGATTCAGGTTGGGAGTCTTCAGTTTAGGATTGTCTTGGCAATTGAGATCCTTCCAGCCAAGATCATCCGCCATAATTAAAAGTACATTGGGCGGTGATTTCTTGATCAAATCTCCGTATGCTTGGTGCACTTGAATATCAACAATCGCGATCGTGATCGGGGCGAGTGAAAGGAATGCCATCAGAAGTCTTGGCCGAGCGAGACGCGTGCGAATTGAATGCTTCATAATGCGGGATGAAGAAGGCATGATTGATGGGGTTTGGATCAAAATGATGACGCTATTCATGATAACTCATGACCGAATCCGCTGCCTGATGACTCGCAAGGTTGTCATGCCTGATCACCGCATTCGATCTTCTTGCGTTGCAAATCGAGCAACAGTCATCCAGCACGTATTTCCAGAGAGATTTCGTGGCGTGACCCTCAGTGTGCTTCGAAGTGTGATGCTACTGATTGTTTTGGCCGAGCCATGGGGCACAAATGCTGCGGCTCAGATCAATGCAGCAATTAACGGCCAAAAGTCAGAGGGGCAGACGGACCCTAAAAGTAAGCAGGGGCAGATCGGTCAGCCGTTGACGTGGAGTTCTCCGGTGCCCGAAAAGATTGATCAACCTGTCGCAGCGAAAGTGGTCTATCGCCTTCAAACAACGACCAATGATCAGCTCTTTCTCACGCCTAATGAATGCTTTTTTCCGAAGCTGGGGTTGGTCGCCAATGGTGAATCAGAAGTTCCCGATATCGGAAATTTGAACGGGGGAAAATCCTATGCTTGGGTCGAGGATTGGGATCGCGGCGAGTCCGCACAATGGGCTTGGTGGTCTGAGAAGATAGGTCGAATTAATTTTCGAGTGATGATGAACGCGGGTGTCT
>JBMHCO010000032.1:0-7364 GCA_049889895.1 Rubripirellula sp. | reverse complement strand
ATCGTCGGATTCCCTAGATTCGCCGGTGTTTCGTCATAAACCTGTTTTAAGTTCGCATCTAAAGGAATCGCAAACAAAGCAGAAAACGGACTCGCCACCCCAAGCCAATCCACCTTGGCAATCTCTCCACCGGAGAATCCGAGTAAACGCGTCATGTAACTCACCGCTGGTGGCACGACGTAAAGAACCAGAAGGATCGCGTAAGTGCTCACCAATGCCATGGGCGTCCGTCGACTGAACAATGAGGCAAGTAACGCAAGCACTGAATTGGCAAAACAGACCAGCACGATCACCACCAGCATTTGAAGCATCGCAAACCAATTACTCCAAAAACTCATATTCAGAGCGAAACCTAAAAAGAGCGGCCAGACCAGGAAGCTGGTGAGCACCCCCGAGACGCGGAAGCCGACAACAAATTTCCCTAGCAGAATCTGCCAGGGCGTTAAATTGGTCGTAAGCAACAACCCCAACGTCTGCCTTTCACGCTCACTTGTCATACTGCCGGCTAGAAAGACCGGTCCCACGAGAAGATTGAAGACGATCACATAGATAGGAAACCAAACGCACGATTCAATTCTCCAAAAAAGAAACACACCCATCAGCGGAATCGCGAGTAGCATGCTGATTTGAATGGCCAACCTCAGCATCAAAGTTCCCTGACTAAAAATCTCACCGTGGAGTTCTTTGTCATAAACCGGATTACAGCCATCAGGCATCAAATCTCGCTTGCGAGGTGGAGCAAACAGTCGGTCGGGAAATTGATCGGATTGGATCACCAATCCCATCGCACGTTCAGACTCCATTTCTAAATCGACTACCTCCTGCCCCTCGCTACCAAGGTCAGGAGGATAAAGCAGTCGGCGTGCCGCAGCGGCGCCCAGTGCAACGACAACAAGCAAAGTAACGGGAGGAAACACGAGAGTGGTCATTTTCAGACGATATTCGCCGTCTCCCTCGAACCCCTGCCAGAACAAAATGGCACCGATCGCGAGTGGCAAGATGACAAGATAACTCACCACCAGCGAGTGGCTTGTTTTTGAGAAGTAGCTGCTGCAAAAGACACTAATCGCACCAAAGAGCACGATGGAAAAGATTAGCCCAACATACGCTCCAAGCACCTCATAGACGCTGATCCCGCCCAGTGGCAAACAAAGCACGATGATCGGAATTGAAGCGAACGCAAACAAAAGAAGATGCGTCAGCGATGCGATGATCTTACCCAAGACGATTGCACCGGGACGCAGAGGACTCGCGAGCAACATTTCGTACGTACTACGCTCCTTTTCTCCACTGATTGCACCGGCAGCGAAACTTGGTGCCATCAATGATGCGATTAAATATTGCCCAATAAAGAAAAGGTTAGAAAGATTCTGTGCCGACGGCGGTGGCGTGGTTAAATCCATTGTCAAATCTTGCGGCCACGCAACCAAAACAATGCACGCCAACACCGCTTGATAAATGGTCAGAAGTAAAAAAGAGCGATGCTTTCGCAGATTGACCAGTAATTCGCGTTGCAATACCGGATTTTCGCGAAGGTACATGACCACCTCTAAAGACAAACACCGACCAAACCTACATGGTTTGAAGATCCATCACGGAGAGCCGCGATTACCGCAACACAGCGTGTTAATAGCCCTGTGAACGACGCAGCCAACAAGACTCGAACATCATTTTAGGTCGGTCCAATTATAAGTCAGCGATTCAACGAAGACACAATGGGTGTCTTGGAAGTCTCCCCTGATTCTTCAACCACATACTCTGGCATTGCATACCCCGGCAAACGCTTTCTCAACTCTCGTATGATCGCCAATCCCTTTTCAACAGAAACCTCAAAATGAGAAGCACCGCGAACTCGATCAAGCTGATGAAGATAATAGGGCTGTATCCGGTGATTAACCAACAGGTTGCACAGTTGCTCCAAAGTTTCCACGCTGTCATTGACACCTTTCAATAAGACAGCCTGATTGAGAACGGGTATCCCGGCATCGATCAACCGTGCGAGTCGCTCCAAGACGTGAGAGTCAAGTTCTCGGGGATGATTGACATGAACCACAAACCAAACCGCCAGCGGAGCACGTCTAAATATTTCAATCAACTCATCGGTGACTCGCTGAGGGATCACGATGGGCATTCTGGTATGTACCCGCAACCGTTTGACGTGCTCGAACTTCGCAATCGCATCAACCATGTCGTGTAGTCTCTGATCGACGAGCGTCAACGGATCGCCTCCGCTGAGCAGCACCTCTTCAACCTCCGTGTGCTCCCCTAAATATTTCAAGGCGGGCTCGAGAGATTGACCTCCAGCAGAAGCCTCCGAATAGGGAAATTCTCGACGAAAACAGTACCGGCAGTGCACACCGCAAGCCCCGGTGGTGACCACCAAGGCACGACCTTGGTACTTATGAAGAATGGCTGGAGCGGGCATGACCTGCAGGTCACCCACGGGGTCGGTGACGAAACCCGGCGTCTCAGTATCCTCATCGGGATCCGGTAACACCTGCCGCAAAAGCGGATCATTGGGGTCTCGTGGACGTATTCGGGAAAGATATTCCAGTGGAACGAAGGTGGGAAACGCTTTTTCCGACCTCACCAACGGATCAAATGCCTTTTTCGATCCACCGCTATCCCCACCGAATTGCCCCCCGTTACAACTCAACGCATCGCCATCTAGCCCCAAAATAGAATGCAACTCGTGACCGGATCGAATCGCCCGTTTCATTGCAATCCGCCAATCCACGACAGATCCGAAATTTTCCTCTCGAAACCGGTCTAAAGCGGGCGGGACAAACTCCGTGCTTCTCGCTAGAATCTCGTCCGATTGGTTTGTTGTCTCGTGGTGTGTCATGCGAGTTGACAATCAGTTTTTCGAATAATTAACAGATAGATCCTCAACACGGAGCCATCCCTACATGGCTACTTATAACACAAGCGACTTCCGCAAAGGACTCAAGGTTCAAATCGATGGCGAACCTTACCTCATGACGGACATGCAATTCGTGAAGCCCGGCAAAGGCAATGCGCTTTACAAATGCAAACTCAAAAACCTCGTTCGAGGCACCACACTTGACCGCACTTACAAAGGTGGTGACTCCCTCGAATCAGCCGATGTTGAAAACACCGATGTCTCGTTCCTTTATCGACAAGGCGAAGACTACGTGTTCATGCATCAGCAAACTTTCGAGCAATATGAAGTTCCCGCTTCAGTAGCCGGAGATATCTGGAAGTACCTCAAAGATGGCATGATCTGTTCAATGACCATCTACAACGGTAATCCAATCATCGTCGAGGCACCTAACCAAGTTGAACTTGAAGTCATTGAGTGTGCTCCGGGTACCAAGGGTGATACTGCCACGAATGTTACCAAGCCTGCCAAAGTAGAGACTGGTGCCGAATTCGTTGTGCCAGGTTTTATCAAGGAAGGTAACGTCATCAAGATTGACTCACGCACAGGCGACTACGTCGAGCGAGTGAGTAACTAAAGTCCCGCTCGCTTTCGCCAATCGGCTCATGAACAACCAACACTGAAATCACCAACTTTTTATTTCTCGCAGGGAGCACCAATGGTTAACACCTTGTTTCTGCCAGAACTGCGAGAAATGTTGGCCAGTGATGATCGTTTAGAACTTGAAGAGTTCTGTGTCGCACTCAATGCGGGACGAACGGCTGAGTTCATGGAGGGGCTTGATGACAACGAAGTCTGGAGGGTGCTGCAGTACGCTACGCCTGAACGAAGAGCCGAAATCTTCGGCTACTTCCCGGAGGTTCGTCAGGTCGCAATGCTCGACCAAGAACCTGCTGATCAAGTCGCTGCGTTAGTCGATGAAATCCCGGCCGATGACCGCGTTGACCTGATGCAAAGCCTACCCGAACAGAGGGTGGGCGACATTCTTAAGCTGCTTCCGGTCGACGCTCGCCGTGACATCCAGCGTCTCGGCGCCTACCCGGATGGGACTGCTGGAGCGTTGATGACGACCGAAGTGGCGATGCTTCGGTCAGATCTAACCGCGCGTGAGGCACTCGAAGAATTAGGTCGGCAAGCCAGTGAACTGGAAACCATCTACTACCTCTACGTCGTCGATGAAAACCAATTACTTCTCGGGGTTGTTTCGACCCGACAGCTTGTCTCCTCGCTGAGCAAACCGAGCAAGACTCTCTCTGAGATGATGGAATCGGATGTCATTGCCGCTGCGGTAACCGATCACCAAGAAGAGGTTGCACAGAAGGTTGAAAAATACAACCTGCTTGCAATCCCAGTGGTGGACGATGCGAGACACCTCGCTGGCATCATCACGCACGACGATGTCATTGATGTTGTGCGTGAAGAACTCGAAGAAGATGCTCAGCGAATCGCTGCTGTGGCACCACTGGAAGATTCATTTCTTGAAGTGGGACTACTGATGCTTTCGTGGAAACGTGGCATCTGGCTAACCATCCTTTTCTTTGCCGCTCTGCTCACCGCGTTCGCACTCTTTCACTACGATCGCGAACTAGCACAGTATGAATGGCTTGTATGGTTCATTCCCCTCATCATTAGTGCGGGGGGAAACTCGGGTAGCCAATCCGCGACACTGGTGATCACCGCAATGACCAGCGGAGACGTGGCATTTAGCGATTGGCCCAAAGTGATGAAACGAGAGGTAATTGTTGCCTTGATCCTTGGTGGCTTCTTGGCATTGATCGGATATTCGGTCGCCTTTTTCCTTGCGCCGAGCCCGAGCGATGCTTTGGTGATCCCACTGACACTGCTGTTGGTGATCTTTTGCGGTTGCGTTTGCGGTGGAGCCTTACCAATGATCTTTAAACGCCTCGGACTCGATCCCGCCATGATGAGCAATCCGTTTGTCGCCGGGATTGTCGATATCCTCGGTATCGTAATCTATATCAACGTGGCGAGGCTTCTCCTTAACGCTCCCTCATAGATTACCTTTGACACTGCACCCCGACCGGCAATTTCACTTTGATAATCGATCAAACAGATTCTTGGTGATTTGTGTGACGTGTGGGTCATCACCTCGCAGGCCATGGGCCCAGTCTGTTGTTCCTGTGGTGACGACCGTCCCACCCTTTTCGTAAACACCAAAGACGGCGGCGCCAATTCGATCCTTTGGAAACCGATCATACCAATGCGAATCACCTGGAGCCCATCGCGCGGGGCAAGTCGCAAGGATCTGGAAGTTTTGTGGCGTACCATCTCGACCGGTTGGAACAGGTAATCCTTCTTTCCACTCCATTTCGCAACCGTCACACTCATAGCCCACGATCGTGTCCTTACCACCAAACCGATCATTGCGTCCCAAGTCGGTCCCCGCAAACAACCAATGATCCGGTCGCTGCACTTCAAAAGAGGCGGGACCGTCCATGAATTGACCATGACTGCGATGATACCCACCCCACAAAAAACCAACTCCGGTGAGTTCATTTTCAGGACGATCGACCAGATGGTGACTCCACAGCGTACTAAGCAGGTGCTGATCCTCGGTGCGATAAACGGGATCAACGTTATACCACTGTTTCCAGCAGGTAAGTGCACGCCCATCATCCTCACTTCGCACCTGCCAACAGCAGGTGTTACCACTGAGGAACGCCACGTTTCCTCCACCACTAATAAACGCCTCAAGATGGTCCCTCATGGCCGACGACCAGTACTCATCGTGGCCAACGCTCAGTACAAGCCGATAATGCTGCAGGATTTCCGGGCGGAACTCTAAGTCCCCGTTGACTGCATACTCAAGCTGATAACCATTCCTCTCTGCCCACTGCACCAGTGGCAACTCCCACTTCTCAAATTGTGATGAAAGGGGACGATCAAAGGAAACACGATGTCCCTGAAGCCCATCCCTATCGTGATAAGAATAAAGACTGTGACCACCCCAATTCGTGTAAGCGTTGTAGGTGTTGGTCGCCAACTGAAGCAACACCTTGGAACCAGTTCCCGGATCAGCTGAACGCACCACAAATAAGCATCGAGACTGGAGAGTTTTTTCACTCTCGGGTTCCGCTGCGGTAATCGTGGCTAGATAACAGCCGCTTGCCCACGATTCAGGAATGGAGATTTTTGTTGCGACGGGCCAATTACACCCATCCGATGCGGCTCGGTCCGGTATGGCATAAGAACCAGCGTTGAATGCTTTACCGCTCAGCACCACCTCATTGACTTTGCCATACCGCATGATTTCCATGGAAAGATCTTTGGCCGACGTCGAGCAATGAAAGGCCAATTCATCTCCAGCAACCACACTCAGCTTATCCGTATAGCTATAGAGATAGGGGCCTTGAGGAACCGCTTGATCCGCCAGCCCTCGCTCACCGCAGATCGCACACGCAAAACAAATAAAACTACCCAAGAAAGTTGCACGCAACATCACGCATCTCCGGCAATAAACCTGATCCCCTATCTGTTGAACCAACAATCTGGCTTCTTCGAAATGCACGCCTCTCTCAGAAGGCAAGCGTTCACGAAGCCAAGGACTCTTGGTTCCCAATTAATTGGTTCCCAGATAATTGATTCCCAGATAATTGATTCCCAGATAATTGATTCCCGGACGATAGATTACCATCTCCAGAATCACAGGTGTCGCCATGACAAAGGCCAGTGAAACCGAGAGCGATCCCCCCCGCTACACCACCTGAGACGTGCGACTCCACTAGCGGCTTGAAACCATCCACGTGGACGAACAGAAGGTCACCGGTGATCGCCTCGAAACAGAGCTTACCGATCAAAGCGATACCGAGACTGCCCCAGAAAATCGCAAAGCCTTTGTCAGCTGCTTTGCGGCTGATTCGAAATTGATCACCCACAAACCAAACAAATAAACCGGTATCCACTCCACTGAGCCCTCGGTAACTAATCACTTCATCGCACGCAAACATCACGGTAGCCGAAACCACCAACGAGACCATCAGCAGAAGTGGAGCGTAGTGTTTTCGATGCTGTGATTCGCATAGTGAAGAAAGAACCACAAACATCAGCAGGTCCCAGAAAAGATGCTGGGCACCAAAATGAGTCACGTGACCCGTTAACAATCTCCACCATTGCCCATCAACCACAGATGCGAAATCCATCTCCAATAGTAACGAGCCACTTGGAAAGAATCCGACAAGCAAAGTAAGCAACGACACCAAAAAGGTTACGCGGAACGACTTAACAAGTCCCAGCATCATGCCGTTGCGTGATAGAAGGGAACGAAGTGTCACTTGAGGACGCTGACCATCCAGTGGTTGATTGGCAATCATGAACGAGTCTCCTAAGCGGCTTTCTTTTTACGACGCATTAAACTCGCCGCCCCTGCACCAGCAAGTGACAGCAATGCCGAAACAGGACCAATCGGCCCGCCACCGCGTGACCCACCACCGGCACCAAAACT
>JBMHCO010000031.1:0-29830 GCA_049889895.1 Rubripirellula sp. | reverse complement strand
CGATAGATGCTCATAGCATTCGAACAATCGCCGCTTATTTGAATCGAACCCAAACTGTTCACTTATGCACTTCACGTTCCTGGCAATAGCAGAATGCTCTTCGGAACCTCGCAGTGAACGCATCAAATCTGGAAGGTCATTCCGAATCGCATTCAGAAAACCCGCATCTCGATAACAACGCTCTAAA
Source organism: Rubripirellula sp. (assembly GCA_049889895.1). Taxonomy (GTDB): domain Bacteria; phylum Planctomycetota; class Planctomycetia; order Pirellulales; family Pirellulaceae; genus Rubripirellula. The sequence continues at coordinate 29,643 of JBMHCO010000031.1, read as the reverse complement.
AAATTCGTTTGGATTTTTGGTGTAAGTAGTGCGAAATCAATTCTGTCTCGTACGCTGCCCGAGCGTTCACCTAGAAACCCGAATTGTGTTGCCACCGGCCGCATTGCATCTGGTATCCGATTCCATGCCTTCTGAAAGCTCAATTGATGAGCCTTCAAGCAATCCTCAACCCATTCGGGATCGCCAATCACCGGGAGGCTGTTGTAGCACCTCGAGAAATCCATTCCTGAATCTTCAAAATCAGCTAGGACCGCGTTAAGCCTTCGAGCAACCACCCCGCGTCCAAACAACCACGGCTCGAGGTAAGCCATTCCAAATCCTTCAGCCACACTTGTGGAGATAATATTATCACTGGCGACAATGTTATCTCGAAAACTGATACTGGACCGCTCACCCGCATCAAATACAGCTCGTGGTGCGACACTTTCAGCGATCGACTTCCACCGGAGATATGACTTCTCCTCCACCGGACTACTTGGCCGAAGCGTGATCGCGTTGTACTGATCCTCATCACTTAACTGGCTAAGCAATAGGAACTCACCAACATTTTTTCTGCGGATACCACGAACCGGATAGATTGACCAACGTGAATCGGATGGCAGCCCAAAAGCACCGCGCACTCTCCCCAGAGCTTCTGCCTTCTCATACTCGTTGAAACAGGGATCGACCGACCCAACTTCAACGCAGTTTGGCAAGACGGACACCCTTTCTTTAGGCAGTCCCCATTCCCGCAGGATATTACCGTCCGATCGTGTAAGAGTGGCATAGTGGATCTGCGGTGCTGATGGATAAAGGTATTGCTCAACTTTACTTGGCTCCTCAGCTCCGATTGCACGAACAATACCCGCATAGTTGGCAGGACGGAAATCCTCCGCGAAATCGTGTATTTGAAGCAATGACCTCCAACCAGCAATCGCGACACGAGCGACAACGCCTGGAATAGCAGTATTCTTGCCGAGCGAATGGTTATGCCAATGCAAAAGCGTGTTGTCCGCTGAAAGTCGATGAGATCGCATTAATCCCAGCAAGTCATCACTGATGTCTTGTACTCGCTTTTTCGTCGCATCCCAATCATAGAATTCCTGATCGTACTCCATCGACTCAAGTGGGAGAACATGAATACGATCCATCAATTCGGGCGGGAGCCCTGAAGAGCGACCAGATGAGACCAGATAAATCCTCTCAATCTTAGGGTCACGCAGAAGGCTGTTGACTTGATTCAAGACAACCGTGGTGACCCCGCCCCGATCGTAATGGCAATGCAGTAAGACGATATTCAAAACTTGACCTACCTCGGATTACGACATTCGTTCTCAAAGGTGCATTGGCAACCGATGGTTCCTGTCCCATCAAAGCAGAAAGCAAAAGAAGATCTCGCGCGAAAACCGCTAGGAACAATGCGAAAACCGCCACGCTAACACTCGAAGGCAACTCCGAAACCATTATTTTCGCAGAGACTAAGACCGACACAACCCGTAATAGCGATTACTCGAACAACGCGATAAAACCTTTCTGACTTGCAAACCTGCCATACTATCATCGGCGAGCAAATCATCTGAATTCTAAAACGCTGATGGTGCTGCTCCGCGATTCGCAACGGGCTTGAACTGATTCCCGACAAGCGGAACTAAAAAGCTAGTGACACTTTAACAACCACAAGCCGCTTCCAAGAAAACAAGAATGGATCTCCAAAAATTCATCGAGCATTGCCACCAGTTGACAGGAAATCAACAGCAAGACGCGACAGGCCCCGATTCGCTCATCGGCCTCTTTCAATGCTTTAGGCCAGATGGCAAGGAATCGCACGAAGTTTTCCAGGACGAACCGAAAAACAAAGAACTCGTGGAGCGACTCGAACAACTTTACTCTGCTGCTGGCGATGACCGGCGGCCAGATGGAGGCCGCGATGCCTATTTTGTCGTCAGACGCCCGGCAACCATTTCACCACAGCGGGCTGAAACGCTTGCAAGCAGATGGCTATGCGGTCTCCGATCAATGGCAGAATACGCTGGCTTAGAAACTGCACTTGCCACTATTAGCACAGAGATCAAAATTCGGGTACTCGAAGGAATCCCACCCAAACACCCCAAAAACAAATCTGAACAAGCAACGCTTCTTGAAAGTATCCAAACCTGCGGCGAGATCACCGATCAAATTGAGATTGATTTGATTGCAACCGCTCTACGTCCGGCATACTACTTCATTGCTTGTGACCCAATGCTTCGTGACTACCTGATGTGGCCATTCTATCGCGAAAAGACAAATCTCGAAGATCCATTTGAGCCTTATTTCCAACTATGGAAATGTGGGGTGAAATATCGAATCTTCGAAGAAACACAAATCGATCTCTATCTACCGCGTCAACTAGCGAGCTGATCTCGGATAGAATTTGGCAAAACGTCCACTCCTTCTAACACGTTAAATTTCACGATGCAACTCTCAAGATTCGCAACCGCAATCACGAGCCTGATCCTAGTTCTTGTGGCAAGCATTTTCGCTACCAAGCATTGCTCAGGTGCAACCACCGAAAGCGAGCAACCTAACATCCTTTTCATCTTTGCTGACGACCAGTGCTTCAATACGATCCGTGCACTCGGCGGCGACGAACTTGAGACACCCAACTTAGATGCCCTTGCAAAACGTGGCACAACTTTTACCCACGCCTACAATATGGGATCTTGGAGTGGAGCGGTGTGCATCGCTAGTCGAACAATGCTCAACTCAGGCAGATTCGTGTGGAACGCCAATGCGATTCATGGGCAAAGCGAAAAAGAACGATCTGAAGGCCGATGGTGGAGCGAGCACTTAAAGCGAGCCGGTTATCGCACCTACATGACAGGCAAGTGGCACTGCCGTGCAAGTGCAGAGAAAGCCTTTGATGTTGCACGAGACATACGCCCGGGAATGCCTAAGGCTGTTGAACTGGGTTACAACCGTCCATTGCCAGACGGTTCCGACCTGTGGTCACCCTCTGACCCAAAATTTGGTGGTTTCTGGGAGGGAGGTACTCACTGGAGCGAAGTCGTTGCTAACCATGCCGAGGATTTCTTGAGCGAAGCGAAAGACGATCAGTCGCCTTTTTTTATGTACCTCGCTTTTAACGCACCTCATGATCCTCGGCAGGCACCGCAGTCATTCATCGATCGTTATCCGGCAGATCGTATCGCCATCCCTGAAAACTTCCAACCACTCTATCCTTTTGCTGACGCCATCGGATGCGGTAAATCACTCCGAGATGAGCGACTGGCCCCATTTCCCCGCACCAGCAAAGCGGTGCAGGTACACCGAAGCGAGTACTACGCGCTTATCACCCACATGGACGCTCAGATTGGGCGTATCCTCTCCGCTCTCGAAAAATCGGGCAAAGCAGATAACACCTGGATCTTTTTCACGGCCGACCATGGACTCGCAGTTGGACAACATGGACTATTTGGCAAACAGAATATGTACGACCATAGTGTTCGCGTCCCATTCATCGTAAGCGGGCCGAATGTTCAAGCTGGTGCGTCGATCAACGAACCAATCTATCTGCAGGATATCATGCCCACCACTTTGGACTTGGCGCATGTTGAAAAGCCAGAACATGTTGAGTTCAACAGTTTGTTACCGCTACTGGACGGCAAGAAAAGTCCGTATGAATACATCTATGGCTGTTATCTTCAAAAACAACGGAGCATCCGCACGAGAACTCACAAGTTGATTGTCTATCCCGAAGCACCCCAGGTTCGACTGTATAACATTGCCGAAGATCCATTAGAAATGAACGACCTAGCAAAAGACCCTGCCAATGCGTCGATTGTCAATGAGCTACTCGAAAACTTAATAGCGTTACAAAAAGAGATGCATGACGAGCTGGACCTGACCAGTATTAGAAAGTAAATCGCCACATAAATCGATTAAAGGCTGAGATTCATCTCATTTGTTAGTCATTCAATTTTAAGCATCCCTGATCTATCTCTATGCAACCTTTCGATTCGCATCATCAAACACGCCTAATTTTCGGTGAAGGAAAACTATCTGAGCTGGGCGAGCTCGCCAAATCACTGCGTGCGAAATCAGCTTTAATTGTTAGTGATCGAGGGATCATGGAAGCTGGACATCATGCGATGGCAGAAAAGTCACTAAGGGACGCCGGAATCGCATTTTCATGCTTTCACGACTTTAGTGAGAACCCAACCTCCGCGATGGTAGACGCTGGAGTTCGGCAAGCAGCAACCTCCAAGCCCGATTTACTTATCGGGCTCGGTGGTGGAAGCAGCATGGATTGCTGCAAGGGGATCAACTTTGTCTATTCCTGCGGCGGCTCGATTCACGATTACCATGGAACGGGCAAAGCGACCGCGAACATGTTACCAATGATCGCTGTGCCAACCACGGCTGGCACGGGCAGTGAAGCTCAGTCTTATGCCCTTATCAGCGATGCTGAGACACACACCAAAATGGCTTGCGGTGATGCTCGTGCCGCCGCGCGTATTGCCTTACTCGATCCCTTATTGACGCTTACTCAACCACGATCTGTTACCGTTCTCACTGGCATTGATGCCATTTCTCATGCGGTTGAAACTAGAGTGAGCACTCGCAGCAACGCTATGTCCGTGACTTATAGCCAACGTGCCTTTGGCATGCTCGTTCGAGGGTTTGATCGCATCCTTGCACAGCCATCGGACATTGAGGGACGGAGCATGATGCAATTGGGTGCTTACTTTGCCGGGCTCGCCATTGAAAACTCCATGCTCGGTGCTGCACATGCTACCGCAAACCCACTCACTGCACGCTACGGAGTAACGCATGGGCAAGCGGTTGGTGTAATGCTTCCAAGCGTCATACGCTTCAATGCCCAACAGTGCCATGCTGAATATTACCAACTATTGAGAGAAGTGGATTCGGAAGTTCCAGAGAGTGATGCAGCGGAGCGTCTCGCCAATTTAATAAAAGATCTACTACGAAAGTCACAATTAGCGACTTCGCTCTCAGAGCTTTCAGTTACCGCTGATCAGTACGACCAATTGAGCGCCGACGCATTGAAACAATGGACGGGCAACTTCAACCCTGTTAGCTTGACCGAAGAAAGGGTAGTTGACCTATATCGATCTGCCACATAGGCCGGCAGCCACACTCATGACACACACCTTATTACTAACAAACTCTGTGTCATTCGTGCTGCATAAGATAAAGAAGTGGACCTCTACTCAGCCCCACACACCTGCTCAACGAACCCGCTGACCGTCGCACCAAACCCGCCATGAACCATCAATCCGACAACAGCAAAAAACCGAACACCGGCGCACGTGAAACGCTACTCAATTACGACCCCACCGAAATCAGCACACAGCCTGCCGGGCTGAATGGTGCCCCGGAACCAGCAAGAACCAACGCCACAATTGAACGAAGACAGTTCCTGGAGCACCATTTAAAGGGAAGTCCCACCGATCTAGAGTCCTACATGGAACTAGCCCAGCTTTACCGTGATGAGAATCGTCCTGCTGATGCGCGGCGGGTGTTACAGCAGGCAGTACAGGTCTTTCCAGACGATGGAACGGTCTTATGGGAACTTGAAGAAGCAGTGTTGGCCCGATCCCTACAGCAATACAGGGAAGTTCTGGAAATCTCGAAAAAAGTCGAGTCACCAGAAATGGATCGAGAGCTAGACCGAAGTGCCAGCGACTGGGCTTGCCGTAGAATCGAGGTTTGCGAGGCGCGACTTGAAAGAAATCCTGAACTACACGACCTTCGGCTAGCGTTAGGTGAGGCACTCTTGGATGCTGGTCACCACCAAAATGCGATTGATGCAGTGACTGCCCTGCTCAAAGAAGACACGTTCTCAGCCAGCGCATCTTACCTTCAGGGAAAATGCCAACTAGAACTCGGGCAGAATCACGACGCGATGCGATCTTTCCGCGCGGTTGCTTTAAGGCGAGCAGTTCCAGCAAACCCGTCCCTTAAACGAGCCGCATTGAAACTGCTCGCGTTAACGGCGGAACGTATCGGTGCCCCACGGACCTTCGATCTTTACCAAGAGCATTTAGAGGCACTCGAAAGCAGAACTACCCCAGAGTCGCAAGAAAACAAATCCATTTAGAATCTTCAAAAACGCCAAATTAATCTCTCATGAATCAAGCCATCGTCGATCCGGAACACTTACGACAATTCGCAAGTCACCTAAATCGATTCGCTGAAGAAATGAAGCAGCAGTCGACCATCCTCGGCTCACAACTCAATCAACTAGAGCAAACTTGGCGAGATGAGCAGCAAAGAAAATTTGCTTCTGAATTCGCAGGTCAGATGCAGCAACTATCCAAACTAGTACAAGCCACTGAAGAGCACATTCCGTATCTGCTTCGCAAGGCAGAGCAAATTGACGCCTATCTGGGACGTTAAATGAATGCAAGTAATGTCACAAACATTGAGTCGATTGAGAACCTGCATCGAGGGCTCATCAAGTTCTCTGATGAACTCCGCTCGATCAGCGAGGAAATTAAAGCTGTCGTGATAAAAGCTGAACAGGCATTTGGACATGACTACCCAAACTATTGGCGTGGACAAGTCCAACTTGCAGAAAGGACATTGAACGAGGCGAGAGATCAACTTGCAGCGAAAACATCCGCTTCAAGAGAAGAAGATAAACCGACTGCAACCGAAGAAAAAAAACGCGTGCGTAACGCGGAAGCTCGACTGCAACTGTGCAATGAAAAAATTCGCTTAGCGAAGCATTGGGCGAATCAAGTTTCCCGCGACTGCGATCAACTTCTTGGGCCCTTATCTGACGTTGCCAACCACTGTGACTCAACCTTGCAACAAGCCGCGGTAGATCTCCGACAACTGATCGACCAACTCAGAGCCTACACTGACCAGTCCACAAACCAGTAAAACCGAAGCAAAAGATACTTCGCTCATGGAGTGAGAAACTCAGTGACGAATACTCTTAATTAATGTGATCTGCCTGTCGCTTTTAAACTCTTCTTCCCCTGCGAAAACGACACCGACTGTGGCATAATAGAGTCGGCAGTGTTTAGTCGACACTATCTCCAAACCACACACGGAAGCTGTGAGATCACCAGAGGATCGTCAGCCACCAGTTGTTCATTCGATCGCTTAACCAAACCATGACGAATCAGAACCCGAACGAAGACATCTTTAATTCCCTCGCCGATCCTAACTCAACTTCGGAAGATGTCTTGGATCAAATCATCTCGCACTTCCGTGAAACCGGAAAGCCGATGGAATTATTCGAGGCATTGAAAATGCGAACTCGAATCCGTCTCGGTCTCCCCCTGATCAGTCCTGAAAATGAAGTTAGGCGGGCAGAAGATATTGAGAGGCAACTCGAGCAAGGACTGCTTGACGCATGTCGAGAGACGGGCGCGATGTTGATTCAGCTTGGCCGAGTTGGTGAGGGCTGGATGTACTTGCGCCCAACAGGGGACATGGTTAACGCAAGGAAGCTTCTCTCAGACGTCGACATTAGCGAAGAGAATTACGATGACATGGTACAGGTTCTCCTGCATGAGGGAGTCGACATTGCACGAGGTTTTCAAGCAGTCCTAGATCATCAAGGAACGTGCAATAGCATCACGCTGTATGACCAGACCATCATTGCACGTAGCAAAGAAGATCGAGCAGCAGCAGCGGCCTGCCTTCTCGACCATTTTTACGCGGAGCTTTGTGAGATGGTGCGGGCAGATATCGCGAACCGGGAAGCCCCTGCTGCTCCTGATGAAAGTCTCTTCGACATGATCGAGAAACGGCAATGGATACTTGCCGATGGCGGCTATCACCTTGATACCACACACCTAGCGTCGACTGTCAAAATAGCATCGATCCTCGAAGCACCTGAACAAATTCGCAAGGCTTGGGAATTGACACAGTATGGACGACGCCTGCATCACCAATTTCAGTACCCAGGAGATGAACCATTTGTCGACTTCTACCCAGCTTACTCAACCTTTTATTCAATTCTCATGGGTGAAAATGTTGATGCTGGACTTACCGTTTTTCAAAGGAAGGCTCGAAGTGTGAACGCCTCCGAGCATGGCACCGGTGCGATGGAGACCTATGTTGACCTGCTAGACCGAACCGGAAAACACCAAGAAGCAATTGAGATAGCCGTAAGCATGGTTCCTCAAGAAGTACCTGCACAAAGAATCGTACCGCTGCTCTTGGAAATCGCGCAGAAAACGAAGACGATTGACGACCAAGACGGCTTTACTCCGCTTCTGCAATACTGCAAAGACAAAGGAGATCTACTTGGGTACGCAGCTGTTTTGGATGCTTCGCGAAGCTAAATTGCTACACGACTACAAGTACATGCCGACGTAACCCTCTCCGCGGTCGCTTTCAGCCTGAATCGCTTCAATTCGCTTCTGTGCTTTAACGAGATCGCCCGCTTCAATGTAGCGATTGAATTCCACAACAACCGCTTGTCGTACACTCTCTGCGAGGAAATCCACACTCGGTTCTGACAACCAAGGACAGGTTTCTTGATCAAGATCAACAGCGAGATCGATTGATCTTGTCTTAAGATCTTTCTGACCGGTCAACACGGTGCCTTCAAAACGAAAACTGGCACTACCGTGATCCGGTGAGTTGGTGAGGTGAAACTTACAGCGTCCTCGATGCAGGTAGTACGAATTGTGACTACCGTGCTTTTCAATTGCATGCTTCACTCGAAGAATGAATTGTTCATAGACCGGCGAAGCATCAAGCGGGACATCTAACCGGGTAACGGACCGAAGTGGAAGGCAATCGAACTCGATCTCCACCCAGCGTCCTACTGCTTTGTCATTCGCATCCATGAACCTAGCCTAAGCCTCTGTGGATTCATTCAGCCAAGGATAAACCGTCTAGACGTCGCTCAATCGCCTGGTGTTTCTGAGCAATTTCTTGCTCTAGTGAGAGGTTGTGCTGATGAATTTGTGCCATCTCGGTTCGCATCTGCTCGAGTTCTTCTCGCATCTTGGCGGTGTAATCATCCATCGCTGTTTTCTCAACTCGGAATTGAGACAAATCCTGCTCAAGTTTGAGTTTGTCAGATTGGTTCTTCACCAACATGTCTTCGGTTTTCGCAATCGCCTGTTCTAGAACCTGCTTCTCGAACTCCAACTCAGTCTTTCGACCGGCAAGGTCATCTAATCGCAAACGAAGCCGCCTTAGGATGAACCGGTAATCGTTCAATGGACGCAGGTAATATCGATCTCGCAGTTCAGCAACGCCTTCATTAATCAGGATGTTTGCAGCCTCTTCCTTCATCAACACTCGGTCGCCCTTCTTAAAGACAACCTCGTCATCTTCGGGACGCTGCAATCGGCTATCTACTGCTCGACCATTCAGATCAAAAAAGCCTCCGTCTAGGGCGCCGCGTTGCTCAGGACTATCGACCTCGATACTCTTCGTTTGCACGAACTCAATCATCCACCAACGAGTCACAGGCAAATCATCATCGGTAGCCCGCCGTCCATCTTCTAGATAAGACTTGAGCGAATCGAGATTTGTCTGGAGGGGTGGATTATTTTCCTGTCCAGCGTTGCGAGTCAATCGAAGAGCGTTCCCCAACAACTGGTTCACCAAATCCTCATCGACGCTGCCAAGGATCAAATTTTCATCCGGCTGGCTGCCAGCGGCGATAAATGCGTCATGAGCATCGAGCGGAAGTAACTCATACAGCGTCCATGAAACGGGCTGCCCAAAATTGGGAAGCTTTTGCAGTGCATTTCGCTGAGAAGGTTCGAGAGAACTCGTAGGAGACAAGGTCACAGAATCCGGGGTACTGGCCGTCACACGGTACTCACCCAAGTAGACAGCCGGCAGACGTACTCCGCTCGAGTTAAATTCGACTTCCCCAAAACCGTAAACAACCATATCTGTAGGCACCAAAGGCTCTGCGGCAGCTCCCGCAGGCGGTGCCGCTGCCGCAGCAGGATCAGTGGGCACACCTGCAATACCGCCTGCGTCTTCTGGAGGCTTGGAAAGAACAACTTGATTATTGTTCATTGATTGGAGCTCAAGATTTGGCCATCGGCGTCCGGCCTCAACCCCAATTTTGGACAATTCAATCCCTAACTCCACAACTCCAGGACCGTACTGAGGCATTTCTTGATCATTATCGCCGTATTTGATCAACCTCTGTTCGGCTTCGACTTCCTCATACTGGACTTCAAGTTTTTCTTTCAACTGATGCCAGTTTGAACGACTCTTGAGTACCCCGGCAGTTGGGAAAATGAAGACGACCGACAGAATCATCGTGATGCAGACAGCAACGATGTTGTACCAGCGCCAGTTGGGGGATGCCTTCCAAACAACGACAAAAAAGCCGATGAGGATGACACCCAGCAACCCACCGAAAACTAAGTTCATCATGGTTGTACTTCGAGTACCGAAGGTTCAAAAGTTTGGTTGGTTCGTCCGAGAGCAGCAAATTGAGTCGCAAAGATGCGCCATTCGGGATGCAAAGACATCTCTCGGGACGACATGAGACGGGGAATTGCCTTCTCGAATACTAAGTTGGGTAATTTAGAACGTCAAGGATTTCTGGTTCTTACGACCAAAATCCACCGAAACGGGACGGTTCTACTCGTCCTATAGCAACCTGACTGCTCCACCACCAGTCTAACCGGAGGTTTTCTCAATCCAAATTATCTTCCCCATACATTTTTCCTAATCGGACCAATCCGACCGTCGAGAACAACATCTAGCACCGTTGCGACCACTACGACTGTGCCTAGCCGGAAAAATCACCGAACCCGATACCGTTGGTCTCAGTCTCAAATCGGTCCAAAACGTGTATCGCCCCCTCGGATTTGGTAGCGAAGCTAATTATGCATCTGTCTTCCCGCTCAGAACGCTGGTCTCTCATTCTCATCTTGGGAGTCGCTACATCATTCACCTCTCTGGCGGGGTGCCACCGGCAATATTACCGCCAGCAGGCAGACCTTGAGGTCAACGCTCTGTTAGACGAAAAAGCGTCTCACGTGGCGAGACCCCCCAATGTCGCCATCAGAGCGGATGTGGATCGGCGAAGCCGAATGTTCAATCCGTTCGATCTAGATTTTCAACCGATGCCGTTGGATGACCCATCCTCGTACCAATACATGCAATGTGTGGACGAGCGGCGGGGGTACCCACTTTGGGAAGCGGCCGGCATCACCAATACCACCGAAAACCCAGATTGGTGGAAATACCTTCCTCTTGATGAAGATGGTGTACTTGTACTGAATCAGGAAAATGCCGTTCAGATCGCACGGCTCCACTCCACACAATATCAGGAGCAAGTGGAATCCCTCTACTTTGCAGCGTTGGATGTCATCGCGCAACGATTTGAATTTGAAACACAGTTTTTTGGCGGTGCAGACGCAGCACTTTCGACGCGGAGCGGTGGCCCAACCTCAATTGGCCTTGGCGACCGCAACATGGCGATGAGGCGAGGATTCGTAAACGGAACGGACCTCGTCGTTAACATGGCCAACAGTATTGTTTGGGATCTCACCGGCAATTCAAGTCTTCGCACCTCATCATCGTTCCTTGACTTTTCACTCGTTCAACCACTCCTAAGAGGAGCCGGCCGCGACAAGGTGATGGAAGGACTAACTCAGTCCGAGCGTTCATTGTTAGCTAGCATCAGAGGTTTTGAGCGTTTCCGTCGATCGTTTTATCTGAATATTACCGTCGGCTCCCCAACTTCACGAATCGCTCAGAACTCGGTCAATGGCATTGGAAACCCCGGAAGCGGAGTCGGTGGAGCGGGTGGCTACCTCGGTCTCCTCCAAAACCAATTGCGTATCCGAAACACCGAAGAAAACATCGCAAGGCAGACCGAGAACCTGCTTTTGCTCGAGGAACAACTCATCGAAATGTTGACAACCATTCCGGACACACCAGACCGGATTGTGCGTCAAAGACTCCAAGTTGCGCAGACACGCGCTGCATTGCTTCGAGGGCAAAGTAGCCTAGTTAGCCAGCAGGCCAGCTATCAAAGATCGGTCGATCAATTCCTTCAAAATCTAGGATTACCGCCATACATCTGCGTCAAGCTGGATGATCCAATTCTCAACCGCTTTGAACTCATCGATCGAACACTGTTAACTCGTCGAGAAGAACTGAGTGCACTTCGTGCAAATGTGGGTGAAATCAATGAGTCGATTCTTGCTACCGCTGAAATCAAACTCGATGATGTCACTGGCTTACCTGTGTCAAATATTTCGTGGTCAGACAACCTTTCAGAATCATTGAAGCAACTGGCAAGCGAAATCAAGCCCTTAGAAACCTTTACCAAAGGATTGATCGACAATGACTTGCTGATTATTTCGAAAGACATCGAGCAGCTACAACAGGCGCTGCCAGAACGCCGCAAACAAACCGAGAAGTTGTCAAGCATTTACAACACGGAAAAGCAAAGCATCTGCGGATTGCTCAACCTTTCGGAAATCGACGAATCCATTTTTGAAATGGATCGACTCGGTGGTCTGACTGACGAACTCTTGGGTGAATATGCCAAGCTCACGGATCGGCTGAAGGCTTATCAAGAAAGAATTGTGTCCTTGCAGGCATCGTTTGATTCACTTCAGACGAGCGGTCCACAAACCGATCCCGCAGAACTAGCACAACAACTGCGTGACGACATCATCCTTGGTTCGCAAGACCTTGTCGCAGAGCTCGGTGACGATGTCCTCTTGCTGCAATTGATTCAGGCCCGAGCAAGAACTGAAAGCGTCCTTCTTCCCGAGATCGACCTGACACCTGAGCTTGCATTTGAGATTGCCAAGAACAATCGACGTGACTGGGCAAACGCAAGAGCCGCACTTGTTGATTCTTGGCGACAGATCGAAGTTGTCGCCAATGACCTCGAAAGTTATTTGGATATCGTTGTCAGCGGAGGCGTGGGTAATACAGACATCAATAGTTCGCTTTCAAAAAGTGGGTCGCTCAATCTTGGGCTTCAGTGGGACGCCCCGATTACTCGGTTACTTGAACGTAATCGATACCGTCGAGAACTTATTCGATATGAACAAACCAAACGTCAGTACTACGTCTACGAAGATAATATCTGGCAGCTCTTACGCTCCGAGGTTCGACAACTCCAGGCTAACCGGCTGAGATTCGAATTGGGTCGCCAAGCCGTTTCCATTGCTGCCGATCAGATCGACTTGAACACGGACATTCGAATTTTGAACGATGTTCGGGGTGGTAATACTGGTCCTACGGCTGCACGTGACGCGATTGAGGCTCTCGACACGCTACTCAGCGCACAAAACGGACTGTTGGATATTTTCGTGAGCTACGAAGTGATTCGAAGAAATCTTGATCTCGACATGGGCACCATGGAGCTCACACCCGAAGGCTTGTGGCTCGACCCAGGCAAAATATCTGCAGATGAACTATTGGCACTTCCCGGAATCGCCGGCGGAGGAATGCTGGAAAATGGTTGCAATGATTGCGGGCTTCGCTACAGCCCTTTACCTAACCCTGACGTGAAACCAAGCACAAAAGGCTCCACACAGGGACAATCGGTCATGGAACGTCGCTCTCGTAACGCTGCCAAACAAGATAAGCTGAACGCAAATCGGCAGCTTCCAGAATCCATTACACCTGTGACACTGATTGACCACGATCCCCATGCAGCCAAAGTCGAACTTGCTAATGGGAAATTCGACCCAGCAGCATCCATACCAACAGCTAAAGCGATTGTAACTGAAAGCAATCCGCCCACCGCCGACACCAATACCGATGAAGAAGGGGCAAGCGGACGACCTCTGGTTTTTAAACCGGCATCCTGGTTTTCGATCGAATGAAAACCGCAGCTAACTGTGCTGTCGCGAGTCGATAAGCGGTTTACCGATTACGAAGTCTAAGATTCACTAGCCGAGAATCTTAGATCGCAAATCCGTTAACAAGTCAATGGCTTGGCCAATCTCTGCCTTTTGCCTCTCGGGATCTTGTGGTATTTCTCGCTCAATGGTCAATGGGCCACGGTAACCAATCGCGTGCAGGGTACGTAAGTACTTCTCCATACCAACGTCACCTTGGCCCAAGGGCACTTCGGCTCCCCAAGTCTCCCCAGGCTGTTCGCTCCAAGTGCCATCCTTACAGTGAACACTTCGCACGTGTTGGCCAACCCTCTCCAACGCTTCAATAGGCTCGCCGGTTCCGTAGAGAATCATGTTTGCGGGATCAAAATTGATTTTAAGATTCTCACGCCCAACCTGCTGAATGAATTCCAGTAGTCCATCAGCTGTCTCTTGGCCGGTTTCGAGATGTAGGTATTGATCCTGACCACCACAGTGATCGCACAGTTTTTGCGTTACCTGAACCACTTCTGCGTAACCGTCAACAGAAGGATCATGAGGAATAAATCCAAGATGAAGGGCGACCGTATCACACCCTAGCCACTTAGAAAAATTGGAGATCTCAAACATCTCTTGCAATCTTGATTCTCGACTGGACGGAGGCACAAGCCCGACAGTCTTCACAACAGTTGGGATATCTGCATAACTCTCTCCCTCGAACCCGCCAAAAACTGCAGTGCACTGAACCCCCATTTGATCCAACTGAGAACGGAAGGACTCCGCGTCGGATCGACTGCGTTTGTTTGCATGAGGTGCATGTAATTGAATAGTGGGAAGCTTTAATTCGGCGATCACGTCCCAAGCCACTCCCAAGCCAGCATCAACGGAAGCGAACACACCAATTGGCCAAGAATCCATATGAAAATCTCTACTTTCAAGAACTAAAAAATGGTTGCGTTGCTAATCCGATTTCTCAATGCGTCGCTGAACGACCTACACCTAGAGATAACTTGGTGACTGACTTGCCCGATGTCACTGAGATTCCACTCATTACGTTTTCAACGTGACCGATTCTGCTCACTGCTAGCGCTACGCGAGGTACAGGGTAATACATCGGTGATGCACCGAGCAACCATGACGATCTGCAACATTTTCGAAACACAGGGAATACACAAATCTATCCATTTTCCCAACGGACAGCCAACAATCTTGCAACGGACAGAAAGAAGACACCGCTCAACGACAACACTGCTAATTGAGGAGCCAATGCAGCAACGGGCAACTCACGCCAAAAAACCTTGTCATAACCATCAATCGCCCACGCATTGAAAGTCAACAGACCAAGTTTTTGCAATGAATCACTCATCAAGTACCTCGGAACCATGGATCCACCGAGTGCACTCATCGTCAACACCACAACCGTGGAAAAACCATTCAGTTGAGCACGTGTCTTGCATAGCGTTGCCATGAACAGACCAAAACCAGATGCGGCGATTGAGGTGGCAATCGTCATCATCAGAAAACCATCCACGTGCTCAGATAAGTTGACGGAAAAGGCAACACTGGCCCACAAAAACATCACGGCGACCTGAAAAGCCCCTAAAGCGGTCATGAAGAACCATTTACCGAGCAATAACTCATCCATTGTCAATTGGGACGAAAGCAATCGGTCTAGCGTTTGATTGGCTCGCTCATCAATTAAAACACCACTTCCTGACGTTGCATTAAAAAGCAAAAACATGACGGCAATGCCAGCGGCGTACATACTGATTAAAGGATTCGCTTTTTCGTCTCCAAGAATATCGATAACCGCAATCTCCAATTGCGGAGCAGCCCCAGCCGATAATCGATTCGCTCCACTTTGGGGAGTCCCGCCCAAGCTACCTACCGCCCCCGTATCGACGGTGCTGTTCTGAACCGTGCCAAGGTCAGCTACCCCAACATCTGAATTTAATTTCGCTGGTGCCAATGAGACTTCGTCACCTTCGGCTTGATGTACAGCTCCCACCGCGGCGGCAACAGACTCATCCACTGAACCGTCATCCTCAGAAGCACGAGGTAAACCTAGACGAGATTCAGAAACTCCCACGAAGGAAAGACGCATCACCGTCTCGCGTATCGCGGATTCCACGTAACCCGCCGCAAGCTGATCGGAGTAATCTGTTAGAACTTCAATCATTCCAAGTGAGGAAGCAGATCCTTGTGCGTCCTCTTCAGCAGAGGTTCTTTTGATTACCACACAAGCCTTCAAATCACCTGATCGAATCAACTCGTTGGCCCTGACCAGAGGATCTGCCGTATCATTTAAATGAACGAAAACCAGATCTGTCCGCTTAGAGAGAGCCTTGATCAACTCGATGCTGAATGCGTCCTCCATTTGATCAATGGCCGCAATCTTCAAAGGTTCGGTTCTTTGACTTTGAATTCCTCGGGCGAAAATTAACGCGAAGATACTAAAAAAAACTATTGGCAATAAAAACGCCAAAGCAACTTCCCAAGGACGATTAAGCCACTGCTGCAGGCTAAGTCTGAAAACACTCCAAATCACTTTCAACCCTTCCGCAATACGTCTAGGCAATTGCCACAATCGACATTAATCATCTCGCAACTGTTCACCCGTCAGTTCAATGAACACATCGTGCAATGAAGGCGCATGAACCTCGATATCCTCGATCGCGATGCCATTACCTTCCAATCGGCCGATCAGTAGCGGCAAGTTCCTTGCCACTTCGTTCATTCTTACCTTCACGACCGACTCCTCTTTAAAATCAATGTACTCTTCGATGTGAGTGGAGAATTCGTAAATCAGCTTCTCGAAATCAATGGCATCTTGAGTCATCCTGAATCGCAATCGTACCCATCTTGTTGACCCGATGGTCTTTTCGATTAATGCATCAATACTACCATCAGCCACGATCCTCCCTTGATCCATAATCACCAATCGATCGCATTGGCTTTCTGCTTCATCCATATGGTGTGTCGTCAATAAAATGGAACAACCTTCATCACTCAGCGAATCGATCATCGCATAAATCCTCTCACGACTTTGTGGGTCCACACCAACGGTCGGTTCATCCAACAAGAGCACACGAGGCTGATGCAATACGCCACAAGCGAGATTGATTCGACGTTTCATACCACCAGAGAAGTGACGCACGAGTTGCGAGCGTCGATCCTTTAGTCCGGTCCACTCCAATGCCCAAGCCACTCGAGATTTCAGATCACCCCCTCTGAGTCCATGGAATCGCCCAAAGTAAAAGAGGTTTTGATAAGCCGTGAGATCTTGATAGATCGCCAATTCCTGAGGAACAATTCCCAACAACGCGGAACTAACGGCTTCGGCTAGCACTGACTGCCCCTCCAGCTTAATTTCGCCAGAATCCGCGCAAATGCGCCCTGAGAGGCAGCGAACTAGAGTCGTCTTACCGGCACCATTGGGTCCCAAAAGCCCCAATCGTTCTCCCCGCTTCAACTCAAATCCTACTCCGTCTAAAGCGATGTGTGCTCCAAATCGTTTACGTAGGTTTTGCACCAATATCGCCGGGTACTTGGACCCTAGTGATGAAGGATTCGACATAAATATTTAAACGAGTCCGATAGGGAGTCGCATCCAAAGAAAAAGATCGCTCGATAGCCTGAACTGCTTCACAGCCTCTTAATCGCCAAACGCAAAGTTGACTGATCGAATTGTAACTAATGGCGTTCCGCAGTACGTGACGTGAAAGCCCCCCCTAGAAGAGCGTCACCGGGAAACACGTTTGAACCGAGATGAAAAAATAGGCAAAATACAGCAACAAAACCGGGTGGTTAGTAATCATTTCTTCACAGAGCAGGGATTGGACGATGCAGATGCTGATGGGCACTTCCGAGGAAACCATCACCAAATGCTAGCAAAGGAATGCACCGTGCCGGATGTTCACGACGACCTCTCCCGAGACACCGACCAGATTTCAGATCATCAGGCTGGTCAGATCACAGAGACTCAGAGAGACACGCCATCCATCCTCGGTATCTGGAGAGTCGGCAAGGCAATTTACGGCAGCAATCAGTGCTCGATCCACTTGGGACAGCCGGCAGACGCCATCAATAGTCCTCGGTGGGATTATGCAGTCAAAACATTTCCCAATTGCTCTGACTCTTGGCGAATTAAACGCCACGTTGCTCAAGTAGCAGCCATCAGCGAGCGGGTGACGCACCCCAACCTGATTGCGACTTTAGATGCATCGGCAACGGCCGCGACGCCATACCTTGTGATGCCACGCCTTCACGCGACATCGATGCACCAACAACTGCAAAGTGGTGAAACCAAACCGTTGCCGGTGGCTTTATGGATGACGCGTCAGATCGCTGAGGCACTTGAGTCGGTTCATCAAGCAGGTTGGATCCACGGCAATGTCACCCCTCACCACATCATGCTTGGAGCCAATGGCCACGCGATGCTGATCAATCTGGGATGTGCCCAGAAGATGCACACGGTCTCCTCCAATCTCGATACCGTTGACCGCCTTTTCGCATCACCCGAGTCTCTCGCTGGTGATCTCGCAGCAATGGGAGCAATGGATATTTATTCACTTGGAAAAGTGCTTTGGAAGTGGCTTACCGCGACAGAACCGGCGAGCAAGACCATGCTGGAATCTGTTGCGACACTCGTCGAATCCATGCTGGCATCTGATCCACATGAACGCCCGTCGATCTCTTCGGTCGTCATGCAGCTGAAACAACTAGAGTTCTCGGTGCTAGGGAAGCATATCGGTCCACAAGGATCACTCAAAGTCGCCTAAAAAAGATGCATTGAAACAGTCTTTAGCATCAACCTTTCCTGCCTCGGCGGGAGAAATCGCATCCATCTGTTGGACCAGCCCTTCCCATCTCTCGAGAGTCATCATCCCGATTTGTTCGAGAGCAACCCCTTCTGGGGTTACAAGTGGCCGAAGCTCTTTCACACCATACTCAAGAGCCTCGGATGTCATTCCATGCTCGTTCGCCTCAAGAATCGCCTGATTACCAAGTGCTGGCTCCGCGAGATAGCTTCTCCAACCCGCGCATGAAGCCTGCACAAAATCCCTCACCAATTGAGGCTGTTCCTTAATGAGTTTCCCCGTTGTGATGATCACACTTGCGTAAGGGTTCCAACCAAGATCACTCACCATTAATCGTCGAACTGCTACTCCCTGCTGCTCTGCAAGCAGCGGCTCGGCAAACGAATAAGCCTGTATCGCAATCCCTTTGTCAGCCACGAGTGACGCCACACTGCCCTGATAGGGCACTTCTTTCACCTGATCTAGAATCCCTTGACCCCTCATGAAGTCGAGAAATGGCCGACCAGCTTGTCGCTGCAAAGTCATACCGGCCAAACCATCGAACGATTCCACACCACTTGCTTCTTGAACCAAAATGCAACGAGGACTGTCCTGCATCGCGGCAGCTACCGCAACCACATCCAGTCCTTGGCGCCGGTAAATCACCACATCGTCGGCGTTGGCAAACGCAAACTGAACACGCCCAAGCTGCAACTCCGGAGCCACCGGTGTTGCTCTTCCCCCAGGGCGAATCTCAACATTCATTCCCACCCGTGTGTAAAGGCCCTCAACTTCTGCTTGGTAAACGCCTCCATGCTCAGCCTCGGGATACCAATTCAACTGGACCGCAACCTGCTTCGCCACCCCAACTGCAATCGAGTCATCGGCTGACTCAGATTGATTCGAAACGGGGGTTCCGTCACCACAGCCGCTAAAGCTGACACTAAGAATCGACAAAGAGACGAAAACCAATTTCTTAACGAGCAACATCACAATGGCCGTTTAGGTGAAGGGAAGTGAATCTCAGGTAGTGTGCAGTCATGTCTAGCCTTAAGTAAAACTGCATTTATGCCTTTTTGGAGAATCTCTCCACCCGCGCTGGGCGGAGCTAGTCGAAAACATGAAACCGTTAAGTTATCGCAAGGACCCACTAAGCTACGCTACTACCCACCTGCGTAAAACAGTAACCGAAGCCAAATGAACAAAACCAAATAGAGCCAGTCCCAGAAAAGCCGAACAGAATAGAGCAGCAATTAAAGCGTCTGTCTTTGCAAGAGCTTGCCAACCTGTCATCAAGGTGCCAAGTCCCGTGAAGTTCGTCGCATCACCGACAAAAAACTCTGCAACAATCGCTCCTATTACCGCTAGAGCCGCGCTCGTCTTGGCACCGATCACCAAATGCTGAACTGCAGATGGAACCTGCAAAGACCGCAGGGTTTTGAACCTGCCTGCGCGATACAATCGAAACAAATCCAGTTCATCCTTATTAATGGACAACAACCCGGTGGTAACGCTGTTGACGATCGGAAATAGGCTCACTATCACGGTCACGATGAGCACGGTGCGAAATGTATACCCACTCCAAATAATCAACAGCGGCGCAATGGCCACGATCGGGACGGTTTGCAGAAGGATAATGTAAGGAAACAAGGCGAGCCGCAGTTTCCTGGACTGACTAAACACCATCGCAAGTAAAGACCCAAGCACTACCGACGTTGCAAGACCAGCAACGGAAGCCAATCCCGTGGATTTGAACACCGCATCGAATAGAACTTGACGATTTTCAAGACCAGCGTCCCAACACTGAGCAGGTGATGGAAGAAGCGCCGTTGGCAATTCGAAATACCACGCAACGAACCACCAAATGAACAAGCCGACACCAGCTACTGTGACGACCAGTAGCAGGCTCAGCGCCCAATCCTTTCGAGCTAATGATGAGTCCACAGTGGGTCAACCTTGCTTTGCATCGTCATGAAGAGAGAAACTAACGCGTCGATAGAGATCACCGAAGCCTGGCGTTCCGCGTACATTTCCAGAACGTGGCCAAGGCAGGGGATTCTCAATCAATTCTTTGATTTGTCCCTTTTGGATCGAGGCGATACGGTGAGAGAGCAATACCGACTCTGAAATGTTATGTGTCACCATCACAGCGGTAAAACGCTGCTGCTCCCATCGTTCCAGCAGCAGATCGCCAAGCTGATCCCTGAGAATCTCATCCAATGCGGCAAAAGGCTCATCCAGCAGTAAAACCCTCGGTTGGGTCACAAGAGCACGAGCAATTGAAACCCTCATTTTCATTCCACCAGACAACTGTTTCGGGTAACGTTGCTGAGCGTCCCCCAATCCTACCTGACGCATCATCTCCACCGCGATTTCCTCACACTCGCGACGTGTTTTGGCGTTAGTCCCCGATGATTCAACCGCCGACTTGGATTGCTGCAACAACTCGAGTGGTAAAACCACGTTTTGCAGAGCAGTTCGCCACGGAAGCAATGTGGGCTGCTGAAAAACAAATGCAATCTGGCCCAAATCACCCCGAATAGCGGGATTCAAAACAACCTTACCAGAGGTAGGTTGCTGGAGGTCGGCAAGCACACGAAGGAGTGTCGTTTTTCCGCATCCGCTAGGACCGACCAGAGAAAGTATCTCACCCGCCGGTATCTCGAGCGACACGCTTTTTAAGGCCTCAAATCCGCCGCCGAAGCGTACCGTAAGTTGTCGGCATGATATCGAAGATGCGTGCTGCGTAGATTCGTTCAAGGTACCGCTGGAAGATTGGTGGCTATTGACTTCGCTGAATCAAGAAGGTTGCCCGACGGACGCAACTCTACGTCGTTCCCTTCAACATCCAAAATGACGCTGCGAGCGTTCACCGACTTAACCGAGCCTTTGACGGTTCCGATCTCAAACGAATCACCCACTTTTAATTTGATCGTCTCATCTTTGGTTCGAACATGTAACCATGCCGTCCACTCGTTTCGCCCTTGAACCAAGGCGGTCAGCACCGTCTGTGATGCATCATCAAAGCCGATCGGCGCCTCTGGTTCCGGCTCAGGAGGTGGCGGATCGAGAACTTTGACCGACAGTCTTTGTTCCGACGAGCGGTTGGGGTAGCCATCGTCCGTTGCACGCACCGTGACGTCGAATTCGGTCGTCTCGTCACTACGAATACGCAATGTACCACTGCGTTCGTCAATCGAGACGAATTCGTAGGGACCGTCAACCAACTCGTATCGCATGCGATGCCCATCTGGATCGTTAAACGCGAGGGGTGTCGGTGTATCACGGCCCACGATCGCCTCTAATTCGGAACGGCCACCAAACCTGGGCGGTTGATTAGGAGGTTCGTAAAGGTTGCGATTCATGATTGGATCAAGGTAAGCGGCAATATCACCATCAATTCTCCATGATGGATCATCTCTTACGGGCAATTCATCGGGCGCGCCGAGCAATGCGATGGCATCAATGGATAGTTCCAACTGAAAACCACCCTGACGATTCCTGCGAAGTGAAAGATCACGAATGCGATGCAAGTAATCCTTTGAATAAAATGCGTGCATCAAGCGAATCACTCCCGGCACATCGGAATTCCCTCGCACCCTGAAATCAAGAAGCTGATACAACCCGCCGATTGTTCTTGAACTATTCGCATCAACCAAAGCCTCAGTCAAATCACTGTCGTGAACCAGATCAAGTAGCCACTGCTGATACTGACTTTGAGCTTGCTCGGGATCGCCGGGTAATGAGCGAAGCATGTATTCGCCCATTTGACGATTCGCAAATTCGCCCTGCAGTCTCTTCTCGTTGAGTTGCATCTGCGTTGTCACGAGTTGTTCCAGCTGATTCTCACGAGACTTGATGGCGGAATTGTATTTTCCAAATCCCCACCAAACACCCGTTGCGACTAGAAGGCCTGCGACCATTATCGACAAGAAACGTTCTCTTTCATTCATCGCTGAACCTCCGCGTCTGACACGTTAGCAACTTCGAGGCTTTCGGTCGCTTCGGACTCTTCTTTACTGTCACCATCTTGTTCAGGAATTGTCCCCGAGACATCTTTCTCCTGATTACTGCCATCCACTTCTTCACTCTCTTCTGCGACTTGCTCTTCGGCATTCTCAACTGCAGGCTCCGCATCAACGGCTCTTGCTGTCGTTTCGTTCTCTGAGTCATCACTTTCGGTGGTCGCTTCAGCTACCGACGCCGCGTTGTCTTCTGCTTCGACAGCAACCGCTGGCGACTGACCCTTTTCCGCGTCGGGATCACTATCACTTGGCGGACTATCCGACAGGTTCTCAGCCTCACCATTTTCAGACGAACTGTCAGTAGCTGCTACCATTTTCTCACTGATCCCGATGTAGCGAGCATCTCGAATCGAGCTTGCAGTCACGGCAATGGACTCACTGAACTCCCATCGATATGCATCTTCTGTTTTCTGCTCACTTGCACCGGTGCCGCTCACCTGATGGTTCTCATCACGGAGGGACTTCTCAAACTCATCAATGACGGCAGGATTCACTGCTCCACCTTCGATCTTCAAAGTGCCTCCACCTTTGCGGGCGTCAACGCTCGCGGATACGCCTCGGATGATCATTTGATCCGATGGCGGCATTTCCATCGCCATGCGACGAATCTCAGACAACCAATTGACATCGCCGTCGAGGAACGCATCGACTGTTTCCGTTTTAGCCAGACTCTCATCTGCAAGCTTGACATCCGCCTGCATTGCAGAGTTGCCTTGACGAAGCTCTTCAATTTGAGAATCTAAGTTCGCCATTCGCTGGTAGATTATGAAAGCAAGTAATGCACACGCAGCGACCGGAATCCCACCGACCACGAGCTTGCGGTAAGGACTAACTGCCTTCACCTCGGGCTTACGTGGGTTGAGAAAATCAATCAATCGTTCAGGCGCCACCTCGTCAGCTAGCAGCAAGCCAATCAGCGGAGCAAGACGCCCGACGTGCTTTGGAAGATTTAGCTTGCGATTGGAATCAACCAAATCAAACGGATTGATCACTTGGACGCTACAACCTGCCGCTTCCTCCAACCCAGGAATTTCATCTGCGTGAACGTCGGCTGTACCCCATAGAATGACACTGCGAAGCTGACTGGTCACGCCACATGCCAATAAGCTTCGTTTCAGTTCTCCGGCGAGTGCCTTGGCTCGAGCAGACTCCGAACTTGGCATTCGAACGGTTCGCACGAACACAACTTGGCCATCTCTGGCAATCACGATCTCCGCACTCTCAGGGAGCAGATCGATCAGAACCACTTCACCACGATCGCTTTCAGAATGTCGAGCGAGATGCAGTGCTGCCGCAGCCAAAGGACGGAGACCTATTCGCTTCAATCGCAAGCCCGAAGGTTCAGTCCCTGCTCGAATCGCCTCCAAGCTCTGCGGTGCTACGGCCGCAGCGATGACTTCGATTCCGGCATCGAGTTGTTTGGTAACGAGATAATCGACTGTGGAGTTTTCACCAACCGTTGCAAAACTTCGCAGTGCTTGGAATCGCACCATGTCGGGCAACTCTTCCTGGGGCACAGGAGGTAGTTGCAACTCTCTAAGCTCGGCCTTGCCGCGACCAATCGCAACCAAAGTCTCTGTATCGGCATAGTTGGCCGTTTGAAACTCCTCGGAGATTGCTTCCTGAGGTGACCGGCCCTGAATTGAAATCACCTTGGCCTCAGTGACCTTAATCGATCGCCCACTACACTGCGCAGCAACATAACGCAGTTCGTGATCGTCCCAGTCAATTGCCAGTTTTTTTACCATTTCATTCTCGATCTGTTACCGCTAACCCATTCACCTCGGACGCAATCTATTTGATGCCGAATGTGTGAATTGCAAGCGGATTCAAAATTGTTCGCATTGCTCTAATTCATTCAAACGATGCGTTTTGTCTATGTTAATCACTCAACCAGTGAGAGCGATGAACGAAGTCCCAAGACAGAGAGATCAAACCCTCGCCCAAGATGACTTAAATCCCGCCATGCGATCACCTTGGGATTAATCGACGTCGCGTCAATCACCACATCTGCTCGGTGAGAAACGCCGGTAGCTTCGAAATAACCGACAATTTGCGCACGGTAGACATCTCCACCACCCGTCCACAGGGGAGTGAGTAATCGCATCTGCTCCAATGTGACTAACCCCTCAACCAATGGCCAAGTTTCGTACAGCCGATTCGGATCATCCGAATCCACGCTACGAGCCTCGAGCAACTGCTGCACCACCTCCTCTGAGAGGAGTGGAATACCGTAAAGCAATTCAGCGGGACATTCATTGATATTCAGCCTGCCGGGCATCACCTCTGCCGATTGCGTTGACAATGCATCCATCAGAATTGGAAGAATTGCGGATAGGGAGATCGGATCAGAACCAATAGGCGAAGAGTAACGCCTTGCTTGATCTCCTTGCCCTATCGTGACGCTGGAACCGACGAGGTCGAGAATCTGCGTCAGCGAAGTACCACCGCCACCGGTTAGATCCAATTCCTCGAGCCGGTCGGCGCTCCAAACTCCGCCATCCTGAGCCTGCGCGTTGTTATTCGTATTGTTTCGGGAGTTGGTATTGGCGTTACCCGTAGCACCTGAGGTCAGCAGAGCGGCCGCGGAGTCACTTTGACCACCGATTCTGTAGGCGATGATATAGCTGGCGAACAAGTCATCACCCAACGCATCCACGAGCTCCCCATACAAGACTTCAAGGTCATCTTGATTCACATCAATCCGAAGTGAACCATCTTCTCGACGGTTCGCCTCCGCGCCGTGAACCGTCAAGTAAGCAGCCCAGCCAAAAGCACCGGGAGTATCAGCAGTGACTCCAAATCGCTGTTGCTCATCGGGATCGATCACACCGTTTCGATTAACATCCGCGCCGAAGAGCAGAGTGGGGGTAACCCCCCGAACAAGCAATAACTCTTCGACCGTTTGCAGAGGTCCGTTAGCGGGGGAATAGGGTGTTGCTAACGTATTGTAATACTCAGCCTCCGCACCAAATTCACGAGCCTCATCGTCCTCGTCCAGCCAATCCAAAATCGCATCGACAGTGTCCTGAGTCATACCGGGAAGAGACATCAAAAGAGAATCAGCAATTCCCAAGGCTACTGCCTCTGAATCTTCGGAAAGATCTTGCCCCGCGAGTGCTAGTCCGGCTTCAAACAAGTCAGAGTTGTTTTCAAGTATCGTGAGCGTGTTGATGTTTAGTTTTGCGGATTCATCTTGCAATCCAAATCGAACTCCCGAGAAGCCAAGAGTAGGACTGAGACCAGCGGCGAGAACACTGTAATTGGTAAGATTCTCCTGCTGGTTGTCAGCTGCAACCGTGATCGCCTGAAATAGCTGAGGGTTATTGAAAACGCCTCCAAGATCACGTCTACCCTGTGGAGGCTGGGCAAGAACAAGTCGGACCGCCTCCGATGCTGACTCAACAGTGACACGCGCCTGAACTAAATCGCCAGAAAGGTAAGCGGCATCGTCGTAAGCGACCATCAGATCGGTGAAGGAATAAACCGCCATGGTCGCAACAACAATGACAATCAGGACGAGCACTAAGAAAAAACCTTCTCGTTGGCTGCGTGAACGATTGCAGCGACTCGGTCCGGAACTAGCCTCCCTCGTAGTCGTGCGATTCATAGACCCGCCTCCGACAAATCTTCCTCTTCGGTTTGGTCAATCGGTTTCGCAAGTGGCAACCGAACGATATGCGTGAAGACTCGAGGTGAATCACCTTGGATATCACTATTCCCGTCCGAACGAAGCGTTAATGACACGCTGATGGCAAGTGGCAATTCCTCGTACTCGTCACTGCTCCATTCAATCTGCCACGTGACCCCGTCCCAATAAGAGAACTCTATCGCAGCAATTTCGGGTGCCAGCAGATCGCCTGTTTGGTTCAAAAGCGACAAACTCCCAGTGTTCGCCGCTTCAACCGTCGCCGCACGATCCAACGACCTCCTAACGAGACCGCCTCTGTTCAAATCGGTATCTAGACCCAATTCCGCCTCTGCGATGGCTAGGGAATCCTGAATGCCTCCGAGCATCTCAGCTCCCTGAACAAAATAAGCGACCGTTTTTATGTCACTGGGAATGTCATCGATGTCCGCAGTATTGACGTTCATCATTGAGACATACTCTTCCAACCGAGGAAGCCGACTAACATCGATCTGTATTTGTGTTTGATTCCCCACCAAACCTGGAGTAGTCAAAACCGAAACACCGCTTGTCAGATCGATCTCAGCGAGTAATTCATCGCCAATCAATCCGCTATCCGAGTCAGAATCAATCCCCGCGGCGCTGAGATCCTGATCCTCAGCTGTGTCGTTCGCCCCTCCTGTTTCTCCACCCGAGGTCGCTGCAAGGAGTTCTTCAAGTGCAGCTGTATCAACGGGCTGAGGATGCAATGTCGCTCTTAAGTCATCCTCAATCATTTGCATCACGGCCGCAGCGAGTTGCGTCTGTCGAATGTCCATGTCACGCACATTCATGTCACGTGAATAGAACTGAATAGCGCCACCGATTAGCACCATCAAGACAACAGCCATCGACAGTGCTAGCACCAACTCGAGCAATGTAAAAGCATGTCGCTTTGATGTAACCACCCGCTTCAATGAACCTTGCACATTCAATGAACCTTGCACATCAGCAACCGATGAAATCCTTATGCCGAGCGAGGAATGCTGCTGTGTCATGCTCCACCTCCGGCTGCCAACACCGCTTTTTCTTCGAGCATTGCATCTTCTTCAGCTTCAGCTTCTTCAAGTCCAAGCATCGGATCGATCATCCAACGCATCAAGGAATAGCTTGTCCTTGCTTCACCAAGATCACCATCTATCGACTGGACTGTCACCTTGATCGACAGTAAACCGTCCATCGGCGCTGGTATCACTTCAACGCTATATTGAAAGGTTGAGGTTGATTGCGAATCAAATAATGTCTCGAACTCAGCAGAGACCACTGACTGTGGTGTAATGCCGTTTTGAGCCTCTAAAAGAATTTCAGCCAATTTCGTTTGGCATAGAAGTCTCGCCGCAGACAGATCCCTCGACTCACGTGCAGCTATCATGCCGGTATCAACCACACGACTTAAGATCGCCAAGGCTCCGCCAAGAATGGCGAGAGCCAAAAGGATCTCAAGCAGAGAGAAACCGCTGCGATGCTTTTGCTGCTGACTCACAGAGGTACGACCTCACTAACGGTGACGTCGCCGGTGATTCCCCGCAAACGAATCACCACGCGGCCAAGATCGGGATTGGACAGGGTAATCACCGAGGTACTTGTTGAACCATCGGGATAAAACAGAACCGGGCGACTCCAACCCTCCGCACGATCCGACTCCGTAAGCTGCTCGATCTCCATCGAGCGGGCAGCCGAAACAACACCAACCGACTCGACCGCAATATCTTGGGGCAACTCGATAAGGTCTTCAGATTCAGGATCTTGTTCCACCACCGTTACCACACCCTGAGTTGCTCCATTGAGCAATCCTGACTGTGATCCGGTTTGGTCGAATGCCTCGGTGGCGTCGGTAGCGGAATTAAAAGGGCGTGAGCGAAATTGATTACCCTCTATCAACCCTTCGAGCATCAAAACACGACCTTGGCGCATCGCGTCGACTCGCAAACGTGTCATCTCGACTCGAAGCAGGTCACCACCGCGTACCAAACGACGATCACCCGCCAGTAAACCAATCTGAGGAATCGCCACCGAAGTCAGGGCTGCAAGAACGGCAAGCGTTAGCAGCAACTCCAGTAGCGTAAAGGCGGATCTTCGTTCCACAATGAGGTCAGCTCCATCGCAACAGATTAATAAGTGGCTTGGCAATCGGCACGTTGATTCTCACGACACCGACACAAACCGCGGCGGTGACCTATGTGGTGATAGTACTAAGCACCCTCTAAGATCACGTCGTCATCTGTGTTGACTTGACCGTCGATCCCGGCGCTTCTTAGCTCATAGGTATTTCCGTTCTTGGTGTACGTCAAAGCGTTCTCCCAAGCGTCGGTAGGAATTTCAGAGATGATGGGGGCAACCCACTTGGCTTTTCCAGCCGCATCGCTCGGTCCGTCACGCAACTCCTCGAGAGTCTCAGGCAACTTGTTCATTCGAACCTGAAAAAGATCGATGCTTTGCTTCAAGGAGTTCAGCTGGACTTTGGTAGCATTCGCTTTCGCTTCCTGACCGGCGCCCAAGAAGTTTGGTAGAGCTATTCCACCAATCACGACGAGAATCGCCAAAACCAACAAAAGCTCAAGGAGTGTAAAACCAGCTTGACGGCGAGGCATGGAACGGGAATGGTAAGAACGGCGTGATCGCATATTTGTTGGCATTGATCTGGAGGGTTGATGGTAAGCAGTAACAGTAGGCAAGTTTCGAGCATCGACAGAGCGAAGACTACACACCCAAGCAGGGGGGTGCAGTAGCCTTACCCAGCGGCTATTTCGTAATAACCATCTTTTTCATCGAAGGTTCCGACTGCAATCGGACGAAATCTCTCAAGGATGCCTGTTATTTTGGTTGGCGGGATTGTGCCGCGTGGCACAATGCCGAACAAATGTTCAGTCATTCAAACCGGGTAGACATTGATGAGTCGTACCGGCACAAAACCCGTGATTCGCACTATTGTATTCGGTAGTAAACGGACCGAGCTTCTGAGCAGAAGACGCAAAAGTCCCAAGAATCTTCGGAGACGGTCGGGAAATCTGCTCGGTGCAAACTAGAATGATAATCTGGTGTAAATAATATACTGAGGCAGTTCTGGTAAAAGATTTGTCAGATATTTGGTTTTACTGCTTCAAACATCCGCCTCCTCGACCGCACTGAATAACTATGGTGGCTCGCGACGATTCCGTCATTCGCGGCAGCTTGATTGCCTGCCTTATCTTCCTCGGTGGTTCGCTGGTTGTGAACTTTTTCTTCTGGCGGTGGGCTAACACCTCGGATGCAACCGCTGTGGCAGCCCAAAGTCGGCTAAGTGATGTCCAAGGCGACGTCTCGGAAAAGGACAAGCAACTCCGAATCCTCAAAGCGATGCTTGGTGTGGGCGGGTTAACACAAGCTGAACTCGACAA
>JBMHCO010000030.1:0-5535 GCA_049889895.1 Rubripirellula sp. | reverse complement strand
CGTGAAATGGTTAGCCAATATCGTCCAGCAAAGGGAATCTCGGACTTAGGTGTACCGGATCGGAACTCCTTGAACGGTCAGAACATCAAGATAGAGAGTAATGACTCGCTACCTCCTGCTGATGAGCTCACTCGCAGTATTCGAGCAAAACTATCAATGAGCAACAGTTCTGTCGGAAACACGATTACGAACCTGCCTAAAGTTGACAATCCATCAAGCCCTAACTATCCGCGAGGGAACGATCTTTCCCCACGCAATAACCTTCCTGCCCCGGTGGGAGATCTCGCCCAACGATTCCCATCACTGCCTCCTTTATTCACAATCAATGATTCACCAAATGCTGACACCATTGACTCGATTGGCATATCAAGAGAAAGGATCTCATCTCAGCCGGCAGACGTGACAGACCTTTCCCCACAGATCGCGATGACGGATCGCGTACCCGCGTTAGATAACTTACGCCCAGAACGCCCTTACTCAAAACTAAGTCCACCCAAAACGCTCACCGCTAACCCCGCGATTAAAATCACTCCAGCGCCTTCATTCACACAGCGGGTGATGAGAATCAACCAAAGTAACCCGAGAACCATCACCAATGAAAACCCTGCGCCGACGCAGGACACTGAAGACTCGATTGAGTTAGGCTTGCAGTACTTATCGACAGTTCAAAATGACGACGGCAGCTGGTCATTACAAAATCATGGATCGGAAGTAATTCTCCAAAGTGATACGGCAGCAACGGGTTTAGCTCTCCTTGCCTATCAAGGTGCAGGATACACTCACGAAAAAAATCAGTATGCAGAAAGGATCCAACGCGGAATCCAATTTCTGTTAACCCACCAACAATCAGACGGAAACCTTTTTATTCCTGAAAATGCGATCAGCAATCAAAATGTCGCTTTCTACAGCCATGGAATTGCCTCGCTAGCACTCTGTGAAGCCTACGGGATGACTGGAGACGAGAACCTGAAAGAAGGTGCGCAGCGAGCACTCGACTTCATCGCGCGGACACAACATCGACAACGTGGAGGATGGCGATATAACGCTCAGATCAGTTCCGATACAAGCGTTACTGGGTGGATGATGATGGCGTTAAAAAGTGGCGAATTAGCTGGCCTAGACACACTCCCGAGGACCTACCAAGGCATCTCATTTTGGCTATCTTTGGCGCAAAGCAACGAGTCAGGTGACCGCTATCGCTACAACCCATTTGCACCTGACACCCCCACTCAGCGGCACGGGCGAATCGAAACCCCAACAATGACAGCAGTAGCTGGACTGATGAGAATGTACGGCGGATGGACTCGCGACACACCTGAACTCCGCTCGATGGCTGATTACCTTCTGAAGTTTCCCCCAACACTAGGGAATAATGAAACGCCAAAACGAGATACTTACTATTGGTACTACGCAACCCAAGTGATGTTTCACATGGGGGGTGATCACTGGAGACGCTGGAATGAACAGCTAACACCGCTTTTGCTGAACAACCAAATCAAAGATGGGCCATTTAAAGGGAGCTGGGACCCGCTTACACCTCTACCAGATCGCTGGGCTACTCACGCAGGTCGGCTCTATGTAACGACAATGAATCTACTAAATCTTGAAATCTATTACCGACATCTACCGATTTATGAAAAAACCGGGGCTGTTTCGACCGACGAGTAAACATTCCCGGGGTATTCGCCCTATTACCGATGCATAGCAGTGATCAAGTGGTGAAGATCAGACCTTATGTACTCCACAAAAAAACCGGAGCCTCGCAAGAGACTCCGGGTGTTCGTTATCTTCATTAACGGTATTGCTTAAACACGATCTAGGTATCGGTTTACTAAATTCTCTAATAGTTCTTGCCTTCCGCTCGAATTGGCTTCAACTTCGCCTTTCTCGAGCATGTACGCTTCTAGTTGAGAAAAACCAATCGATCCGGATTCAATCTCAGCACCGATTCCTGAATCCCAACTCTGATATCGCTGCTTAATGACCCCATCAATTCCTTGATCAGCACGAATAGCAGCTGCAACCTTCAACCCCTTGGCGAAGGCATCCATACTACCGATATGTGCATGAAACAGGTCGATTGGCTCAAACGATTCACGGCGAACTTTGGCATCAAAGTTAACACCGCCACTTCCCAGACCACCATGCTTGAGAATGTAATACATCGTTTGGGTGGTCAAATAATAATCAGTCGCGAACTGGTCGGTATCCCAGCCCAACAACATGTCTCCTGTGTTGGCATCAATACTACCCAATGCGCCTTGAGCACCCGAATAATCGATTTCGTGCATCATGGTGTGGCCCGCTAGTGTTGCATGATTCGTTTCCAAGTTGAGCTTGAAATGATCCATCAAATCGTAGGCTCGCAAGAAATTCAAACAAGCCGCTGCGTCACTATCGTATTGATGCTTCGTAGGCTCTTTCGGCTTTGGCTCAATTAAGAATTGGCCAGTGAATCCAATCTCTTTGGCGTAGTCGACCGCCATATGAAAGAAAGCCGCTAGATGATCTAACTCACGTTTCATGTCTGTGTTGTAGAGGTTTTGGTAACCTTCACGACCACCCCAGAAAACGTAATTCTCTCCACCCAATCTTTGGGTCACTTCCATTGCTTTTTTGACCTGCGATGCCGCGTAAGCGAAAACATCTGCATTACAACTTGTCGCTGCACCATGCATGAATCGTGGGTTGCTAAACATATTCGCGGTGCCCCACAAAAGCTTCACGCCGGTACGCTGTTGCTCTTCTTCAAGAACACCAGCGACAGCATCAAAATTCTGATGTGATTCAGCAAGCGTTGCCCCTTCGGGCGCAACATCCCGATCATGAAAGGCATAATAGGGAGCCTGAAGCTTCTCAAAGAGTTCGAAGGCCACTCTCGCTCGATTCTGAGCATTCGCAACCGACTCACTTCCGTCATCCCAGGGACGATCTGCAGTCCCAGGACCAAATGGGTCAGCGCCTGTTCCGCGGAAAGTGTGCCAATACACAATGGAGAATCGCAAGTGATCCTTCATTGTTTTACCCTCAACAATTTCGTCGGGGTTGTACCATCGGAAGGCCAGAGGGTTATCACTCTGAGGTCCCTCGTATTGAATCACTGGCACGTCAGGGAAAGCACTCATATCGGGCATCGTTCTTGTTAGAGGAGAGAAAAACAGGGCTCGTAGTATCCTGACCGAAGCCCCAATCGGCAACCCGGTCACTTTAAATGACTCGTTCACCGGCCAAAATCTCGCCCTCAAGCACTGCTAAGGTATTGTCGTCGAATCCTCGCCAAGAGCGATATTCGACGCATCTTGAGTGGTATGTCCAAAGTGAGACTTGATAAGGGGCCTGATCTCTCGTCCAACAATCACTTTGATGCGGCTTCGCTAGTAAATTTCAAGAGTAGCCAATCACCTAGCCGTGGCCAAAAATGACCGATGGAAATCAGCAATCGAAGGTAGCTTGGGAGCACACGATCCGGCTGGCGATTTTGAACCATGGTCAGGGCAATCGCGGCAATGTGATCGGGACTTAAACCTTTAACTCTAGTTCCGCCTCCGGGACGCCTTGCCTGCTCTGGAAGCTCGGAGGTCAATTGTGCGGTGTATCGACTGCCTGCGTCCTCCCTCTTAATTGGTCCAGGAGAGAGCAGACAGACATGAACACCGCGAGCCAGCAACTCGAGACGAAATTGCTGAGTCAGGCCGGCTAAAGCATGCTTCGCAACTGCGTAACCGCCAATAAATCTTGCGCCGACCTTTGATGCGAGCGAACCGATATTCAACACGACGCCACCAGTCTGCTCCAGTAACGGCAATGCTGCT
The DNA here is from genome assembly GCA_049889895.1 of Rubripirellula sp. Classification (GTDB taxonomy): domain Bacteria; phylum Planctomycetota; class Planctomycetia; order Pirellulales; family Pirellulaceae; genus Rubripirellula. The sequence goes on along the minus strand of JBMHCO010000030.1, from coordinate 1,723 downwards.
TGGGTGCAATAGAGGGCGGAGAATACGTTGATCTCAAATAGTTGCCTCATCCGTTCCGTGGTCAGATTTTGCAACAGTCCTCGGTCGCTTTCTCCCACACAATTCACCAGCACATCCAAGCGTCCACAACGAGCTTCAACCTCCCTAAACAATTCTTCAACGTCACTCGGTGTGGTCACATCGCAAACATGAACCAACACGGAAGATTGAATCTCATCCTCGAGGGACTCACGTGCCGTTTCTAACCTCGCCCGTCCTCGGCCGACCATCACGACACAATAGCCCGATCGAGCAAAACGAGAAACAATCGCTAAACCGAGACCTGCCGATGCCCCGGTGACCACGGCGACTAAACTTTCTGATTCAAGCTGATCCGTCATTCGAAAGCTCTGATTTGGTCATAAAAGATACTACGCATTTTTCTGCGACGGCTCACCAACTTGCAATGAAACACAACCGGTTAAACGTGGCGAATCTCCATCGGAATTCACCAAAGCAATCTTGAGGTGATTGTGCGTCATCAAAACATCATCTAGATCCGCAATCACACCTTGCTTTGTTCTGGATGTAAACGCCAGCGGTACTGCGTTCACCTCAACACTTACCAATTCACCAAGCCAATCTGAAATCACCAAATCGACAGATGCACTCATCACAGCGGGAGTTGCGTTGAACCTGCGACTGTAGACTGCCGTGCGGTATCGCATTGACTGCACTCGATTGTCGGGCACATCAACGACAATCGAATCTTCACCTTGATCAACATGTAGCGACCAAGGTTTCCGGAGCAAAATTTGATGCATGATTTTTCGAAGAGCAACCCAGTTGAGAAACACTGCAGTACTGCGGCGCAGTGTGACTCAAAAATAGCTGAGACGCAAACCCATCCGCCTACGGCGTGCTAGCCAGCCTACGTAGAACCATTTGATGGAATGGTTCTACATATCAGCAAGCACTTGATCCACTGCATCGCGGTAACTCGGGTAATCCCCAGTTAAACCGGCCAATTCACCCGCAGTCAGATAGTTCAAGTCTTCTTGAGCAGTGAAGAAGAACGCAGCATCTCCAAACAACCGGAACTGCCGACTATTGAGTTGTGCCGTCATGACATCGCCATCGTCTTCAACAATCGTCAACAATGCGCTATCTCGCGTATTGCTCAACGCGAATTCAACAAACTTCACATCTTCAGCGAAGCCGTCGAGCGAAGTCACAAATTCTTGAACACCGCTGGCATCAAGACTCACAACACCGCCATCACGGTAGTAATAGGACGAAGCAAGAATATCAACCTGGCCCGTTAGAGAAAGCAAAGCAAAATCAAGACCCGTAGAATCGACTCCGCCGCTCGCTGGGATTTCATGCACAATCGATGCTTGTCCAGTAAAGAGAACTGCATCAGTTGCTTGATAAGTAATCGTATACACGCCGGGCGCGAGATTCCCAAATGAATATTGCCCATCGGCGTCAGTGAGTGTGGTGTCTTCAATGATTTCACCGGTCACGTTATCTGTAGCCGCTGAGTAAAGAGTTACATAAGCACCCAATAGACCCTGTTCATCGGCATCTTTCTCACCATTTCGGATTGGGGTAGCGCCCGCGGCAATCTCTGTCGCTGAGTTCTCAACCTCATCAATAAACACGTAGCCCGAGAGTGATGAAGGCAGAAAGTCTTTCACTTCGACGAACACGGTGGCACTCGCAGTTTTACCCTGAGAGTCAG
>JBMHCO010000029.1:0-53355 GCA_049889895.1 Rubripirellula sp. | reverse complement strand
ACGCCTTGGAAACGACTTGGCAAAAAGCCACTGTGCCACTGTCTTGCGGCAATCGGCTGTGATTGACCACCGCCGACTGAGGTTAGGACGACATAGCCAGGTAGGTTGTCGGTTTCACAACCGAGGCCGTAGAGTAGCCATGAACCCATTGAAGGACGTCCAGGGATCGACGTTCCTGTATTCATCAGGGTGTGCGCCGGATCGTGATTGATTTGATCCGTTTGCATCGAACGGATGACACAAATGTCGTCCGCAATCCCGCCGATTTCGGGTAGGATGCTACTGATCTCCAAACCGGATTCACCAAATTTTTTAAATTCGTGTTGGGGACCCAAGCACTTCAAGCGATCGGCTTGTCCCTGCAGCTGGGCGATCTGCTTTCCTTCGGTGTAAGACTTGGGCATCGGCTGCCCGTCCATTTCCGCGAGTTTTGGTTTATTGTCTAGTGTTTCTAGGTGTGATGGTCCCCCTGCCATGCATAAATGGATGACTCGTTTAATTCGTTGCTGCTTGGGGGTGACCGGGTAAACACCTTGCCACTGCTGTGAATCTTGCTCAGGTTGCATCACGGCAGGGTCGGCCGCTGGCACAGTTCCGGTTGCGAGCAGTGAGTGTAAGGCCGCTGCACCGATTCCATAGGACCCGTGACGTAGAAACGTTCGTCGGTGGCTTTGGCGAGCAAGTGATTCTGGGGTCATGTCAATGATTTGGTTCGTTGTGTTTAGACTCAGATAGTAAAACAGGCCACGGGACGGAATGAAATATTTCTATGTTGTCTGATCGTCGCAACGATCCGTCAGTGGGTTGCGTCAGTTGCGAGTGATAAACTCATGCAGATTGAAGATGGCACGCGCCACGGCGACGTAGGACGCCAACTCAACAGGATCAAGATCGGGTGCGGGAGGGCGGTCGCCAATCTTGATCAGTTGGACAGCTTCTTCAGGCGAGGCGGTGTAATAGTCGAATTGCTGCTGTCGCAACCGGCTAAGGATTGTGGTCTCCTCGTTTGTTGCTTCCCTCGTTAAAGCCTGCTCAATCATCCGCTTGATTCGTTGCTCCTCTTTTAGTTGTTCCTGGAGTAGGCTTTCCGCGTAGACTCGTGCTGCTTCAACGTACGATGGGTCATTGAGCATCACCAAGGCGGCCAGAGGAGTGTTAGATCGAGGACGCTCCGCGGTGCATTCTTCGCGTGCCGGTGCATCAAACAGCTTCATCGCTGGATGAAGGAATTGACGCTGCCAGTGCGTGTAGACTCCTCGGCGATATTGACTCTCACCCGAATCCGCCTTGTACGTGCGTGTTGGGAAATTGAGGTGACGGAGCAATCCTGCTGGCTGATAAGGTTTCACGCTACGACCACCAAGATCTTGAACGAGTAAGCCGCTGACCGACAGGGCATTATCTCTCACCATTTCCGCATCCAGTCGAAAACGGGACTGCCTCGCTAAAAGACGGTTATAGGGGTCAAGGTCGACTAGTTCGGACCTGGGTGCAGAAGATTGGCGATAGGTCTGACTTGATACAATCAGGCGAACCATGTGCTTGACGTCCCAGCCGCTCTCAATGAACTCAAGTGCAAGAGCGTCCAAGAGTTCAGGGTGAGAAGGATACTCGCCCTGTGACCCAATATCATCAAGGACTTTGGATAGGCCGGTTCCGAAAAATAATTTCCACAGGCGATTCACAAACACTCTTGCCGTTAATGGGTTGTCCTTCGCCACGATCCAATTGGCCAGATCTAGTCGTGTTTGCCGGCCTTCGAACTTTCCTTGCGGTAGGAAGTGCGGTGGCGCGGGTTGGACGATGGGGCCACTGTTGTCCATCCAGTTCCCACGCGGCAGGACACGCATCTCTCGCGGCTCCACCGACACTGTCACCAAAGTGGTTCGAGTGTGCTGCGCTTTCAAGTCTGCAATTTGTCTGTCCAGAGCCGCGATCTGGTTTCGTAATGATTCGAGTTCAGGGGCAATCTCGCGATAGTGAGCTGCTAATTGACTATTTTCTTCGTCGCTCCGGTCAGCTTCCGCTTTGTCAATCAACGCAATGATCGCTGGTGGAACGGACCGTCGGGGATCAAAGTCCACTGACTTGTCGGTAACCGAGATGCGGAAACGACCAAGGGTGTGACCTGGATTGTCGTGGTTCTGCTCAATGGTTACCTCAAGCTGCGCCTTATCGGGAAATGTCGCTGGGCTCTTCAACGCCGCGATCCATGAATGGCTGACCCCGAAGTTTGGCATCACCGCCCAACCCCATTTCTTACCCTTCTCATCGTTGTCGATCGCTGCAACGGCCTTCCAGCCCTTGTAGGGATTTTGATTTCCGTCGGCTTGCTCAAAGCTTGCTTTCGCATCAATTAATTCAAGTGATGCTGGATCCTGTCCATCGGTCGTAAGTGTAGCGCGAACTTCAGAGATGACGAAGTTGCCGTTGCCCGCACGCCCGGGCCCCTTTGCTGGCAGGGAATCATCCGGAAGTGCTTCTACTCGGATTCCGGTCACCGCCCCGATTGCCTGTGCAGGAAGTGAAAACGTCAGACGATAGGTGTTGGTTTCAGAACCTGGGCCAGAAGCGAGAATAGAATGATCCTCCTTTACCTCGAGCTTGGTTCCGTTGAGGGCTTCAACCGAATTGGGTCGCAGTTGTGTCCAACTTGCGGTCGGTTTCGATAAACGGTTGACCCATTCTGTGACCGCATCTTGAATCGGCGTTGATTCGAATTGGTTGGTTAACTCTTGTTGCTGCTTCAAAAGGGGAGCTAGTAAGTTGTCGAGTTCCGCATCGGGTACATCCATCGAAGGTCCCCATTGACCATCTCGATTCGCACCCGAGTAAAGCCCTCTCTCTTTGATGTCTGCGAAATAGGATGCAAATTGGTAAAAGTCTTGCTGCGTGAAGGGGTCAAACTTATGGTCGTGGCATTCGGCACATCCGAGTGTGGTCCCCAACCACACTGTGGACGCGGTTCGGACGCGATCCGACGCGTATTTTGTGAGGTACTCTTTCGGTTGCGCGCCGCCTTCGGCGGACATCATCCCGAGCCGGTTATAGCCCGACGCGATTCTCTGGCGGTCTGTCGCGTCTGGCAGTAAGTCACCGGCGAGTTGTTCACGCGTGAATTGATCAAAAGGTACGTTTTGGTTGAACGCGTCAATGACGTAATCGCGATACGGTGAGATGCTGACATCTTGATCACCGTGGTAGCCAACCGTGTCTGCGTAACGCACCAAGTCGAGCCAATAAATGGCCATTCGCTCGCCGAAGTGCGGTGACTTGAGTAGTAGATCGACTGTTTGCCCCCAGCGAGTCTCGGTGTCCGCTTTCTGGAAAGCTTCCATCTGTGATGAGGTCGGGGGCAATCCGAGTAAATCGAAGTGGAGCCGACGAAAGAGTACCGATTCACTCGCTTCGCGTGACAAATCGATGTTGAGTGGTTGTAGTTTCTTGCGGATCAATCGATCGATCCAAGCACCCTCGCGATCAATGGTTGCGTCAATCGGTCGGAATGACCAATGGACTGACCACTGTGCGCCTTGCTCAATCCACTGACGCAGTAGTTCAATCTCGTCGGTATCGAGGGATTTTGGATGGTCATGCGGTGGCATCACGATCTCTGGCTCGTCGGAGGTGATCCGCGAGACAAGTTCGCTCTCTTCAATATCTCCACGAACAATAGCGTGATAGCCACCTAAGTCTGCTAACGCGCCCTCTTCGGTGTCGAGACGTAAACCGTTCTCCCCTCCACCTTCACGCCGAGCTGCATCAGGGCCGTGACACGAATAGCATTTATCAGCCAAGATCGGCTTAATGTCACGTGAGTAGTCGATGCTAGGTTCGACCGCATAGATCGCGCTAGCTATCGATAGATTCACAAATAAGAAGAGAGCTCTTGCGATCATCTTGATTGGATTGGTTAGGCCTCGATTCGGATTTTTGCCACGCTAAATTGTACCGTGTCCTTGAGGCCGATGGTAACGGCAGGTATCGATCTGGGGTAAAGAGGCAGACCTCAGAAGTCAGACAGCTGATGCGTTTTACTCGGTCAAAAAACCGGTTCAACGTCGCTATGGAGAATCGTTCCTATTCGGATGGACGCTATTGCGTATTGAGGCGTGATGCTGCCCGAGTGCGAGAATCTCGCGTCGACATAGCGTCAACTCCGTTCGCCGGGAGTAGAATCACATCGCCCCTTTACCGGTTAACACCACAAGCACTGTCCTTAGCAGAATTTTCAAATCGTTTAGGAGGCAGCAGTTGCGAAGGTAGAGGAGGTCGTAGGCAATCTTCCGTTTAAAGCTATCAATGTTGTTGTCGTAGCCGTTGACGATCTGTGCGACTCCTGTCACGCCAGGCTTGAGCTGCAGGCGGTCAAGATAGTTTGGCACCTCGCGAGAGAGTTCTTCGATGAATTCCGGCCGTTCCGGCCTCGGACCCACGAGTGACATGTCACCGCGAAGCACATTCCAAAGTTGTGGAAGTTCATCGAGACGAGTCAATCGCATGAATTTTCCGAGTCGCGTAACGCGGGGGTCATTTTCGGATGCAAATTGGGCTCCATTTTTTTCCGCGTCCACCACCATTGTCCGGAACTTGTAGAGCGTGAAGAGTCGACCGTAGCCAATTTGCCTTCTACGTTCGATGCGTGAGCGTCTATCCGTGAAGTGAACCTTTGTAGTTGTTGAACGTCGGTCAGAGCGGGAGCCTCGACGACGGTTTAGTCCCACGCGTGTCTGACTGAAGATTGCTTCACCCGGCGAACTGATTTTGACAGCGATTGCGGCAAGGAGCATCACAGGTAGCAGGACGATGATGCCAATGCTGGCACCGATGATGTCAACCAGTCGTTTGGTCCGTTGTGTGCGTTTTGGCAGCGGGGTGTGGATCCCGCGACGTGGATCGCTGGAGACGGTTGAAAGCCAAGGGACCGGTTCGATGCATACGTCAGAGGAGAGTTTATCCAGAGGATCGATTCCCCCAGGTTCCGGTTCGCTTGATTGCGCGATGACGCAGGGCGAAGTTTCGGCTGCGTAACTCTGGTTCATTGTTGGTAACATCCGCGCACTACGTCTTTGTAAATCTTGCCCCGCGCTAGCCCCAATCGGTTTAACGCCGCCCAATGAGTATGATTTGCCAGTAACGCCGGTTCCGCGAAAATTCATCTCTCGCTGATGATTGCCAGCTTCGTCCGTTGGACTTTTAGGGTTGTATTGGTTATGCAGCGTGCTTTCGCGAGGATGCCCACGCGCTACTAGAGTAACGATTCAGAAAGGTCAGCGATTAGCTAAACCAATGCGGTTCGTCTTATGAGCTTCCCGGATCTGACGGGGCGGGAGATTGGCTATAAGTGTGCCCTCGCCGGCGACGTGAGGGATTGGTGTGACGACCTGGCTGCGACCTTTGAGGTTAATCGGTACAATCCGTATAGATGACGCAACGATTCTGTTCTGGGTGTCGAATACTGCCGTGAACGCATCGTTTTGGGGGAGTCGGTTTGCGGTTGGTTCTAGCGTGTGCAAACTTACCTAATCGCGAGATTGACTCGTACGACTACAAGGCGTGAGAACGGTAACGTTTCCATTTTGTGATGGAGCGATGGGGCAGTGTTCATCGTGCGTTAGGAGATTTTAATGTTGAAGTCGCATTAAGGTTGTGGTCGTTGGTTAGTGGTTGTGGGGCCAGTGGGAATTTAAGTGCAGCAATCTACCTTCGCATGGCTATTTTCAAACGCATCGCTTGTGCCTGCCGCACTCGGGTTAGGTGCTGCAGTGATAGGTCTCGTTTTCTTCGTACGACCGAGTCGTCGCGGCAGCCTTTTCGCCGCATTTTTATCATTGGCTCCCGCGATTCTAGGCATGTTGATGGTCTACAGTGCCGCCAAAGATTTCAGAGAACTCGCATCAGACGACAGCGTTGTTAAACCGAGTGCGATTGTTCAGTGCGTCGGTCGTGGTATCGGCACGGGGCTGTTTAGCCTCTTTGGAACATCAATAGCAATGTATGTCGCATTGCTCGCACTACTCCGCTCTTGGAAGCGGAATCGTGTTCCGGATTCTCCAGTCGGAACTGGGATGGGCGCAGGATTTGGTTCCGTGATGGGAACGCAGGCATACCAAGCGAGGTCGACCAAGGGACTTAATGCGTATGATCCAGAGGCGTCGCGGAGCCAATCTGAATCCCGATCAGCCGGACTAGATTTGGATGGTGTAATTGCCAGTTCCGGAGTCGGGTTTATGCCCGGTTCGCCTAGCGACGTAATCACGGGTAGCCAATCAGATCATGATGCCTTTACCACTGAAGAACGTCATGACCCTGACGATAACGATCCAAGCATCATTGATGTGGAAGAGGTCTAATCACTTCGCTCACTCACGTTTAATTTGGTGTCAACAATCCAGCGATGCATCCCGTCATGCAGCAGACGATCACACCGCCAATCATTGCTTTTAAACCCAACCTCGCCAGGTCGGGACGCCGCTCCGGAGCAAGTGCGCTGATGCCGCCAATTTGCACTCCGATTGAGGCGAAATTTGAGAAGCCGCTCAAGGCGTAGGTTAGGATCACGACGGTACGTGGTGATAAGGCTGAATCGGCACCGGTGAGACTGCTAAGACGTTCGTAGGCAATGAACTCGTTGGCAAAGATCTTTAGGCCAATGAGTTGGCCAGATAGCAGACACTCCCCGGTTGGTATTCCCATGCAGAACGCGATTGGGGAGCAGAGGATGCCAATCAGTGCGGAAAGTGTTAATGCCATTTCGTCTCGATACCCGAATAATGTGCCGATCCACTGAACGATGGAATCAAGCATTGCGATCAGGCCGAGAAAAGCAATCAGCATGGCGATGATATTGATTGCTAACTTCATTCCATCGGTCGCACCCACGGTTGCTGCTTCAAGAGCATTCGTGGTATCCGGTTCTGGCGACACGATTTGCTGACCATGCGTCTGGGAGGTTTCTGTCTCCGGTATGAGCATCTTGGCGATGATGAGACTCGCGGGAGCGGAGATAACTGAGGCGGTTAGAAGATGGCCGGGATTAATTCCCATTCCCGCGTAGACTGCCAGCAAGCCACCTGAAATCGTTGAGAACCCGCCAATCATCAACGCATTCAGCTCCGATCGCGTCATGCAATGAAGGTAGGGCCTTACTACGAGCGGTGCTTCGGTTTGCCCGATGAAAACATTCGCTGCCACAGCGAGACTTTCCGAACCAGAGGTGCGTAAAGTTCTCTGCATTAGCCTTGCGAGAGCACCAACGACGCGCTGCATGATACGGAAGTGATAGAGAATTGACATGAGTGCCGAAAAAAAGATGACCGTTGGCATCACGCCGAACGCGAAGGATCTCAGCAGAAGGTCGGGAGCTGGGAATGAATCGTCTCCCGGAATCGGATTTAAGCGAAATGCAAAGTTACTCCCGGAAGAAACGAATCCTAGGATTTGGTTGAAGAGGGTTCCAAGTGATTCAAATAGCCAGCGACCTGGTGTTGTCCATAGGATCGCTAATGCAAAGCCGAGCTGTAACGCAATCCCGGTGATAATGAGAGGCCAATCAATTTTTTTACGATTGGTGCTCAGAAGCCATGTAATTCCGATAAAGACACCGAGACCAGCTAGGCTGATGGCTTGATGGATTGAGAAAGGAGTGGCCATGAATGTTCGGGGCGACGATTGAGTAGGTTGAGAGTAAAGGGAGTACACCCACGGTACTGGGTACTTAATTGTTACGAGCCAAGGTCATATGCATTGCGGTCATATGCATTGCGGACAAGTCTATTGAGGTCATGTGCATTAAGATCATGCGTCGTAAGATATGTCGCTGGGAGATGATATTCAGCGTGATTTTATTCCCAGTTTTCTGATCGCTGAGATCCTATTCATGCGGAATTGTATTGAATACTCGGTCGCCTGCGTCGCCGAGTCCTGGGACGATGTATTTGTTGGCATTAAGAACGGGATCAATCGCGCACGTGTATAGAGCCACATCTGGATGAGCATTCACCACCGCGTCAACCCCATCACGTGATGCGATCAGTGACAGCATGGAGATGTGTTTGACACCCCAGCGTTTAACCGCATCAATTGCGAGTAACGCTGAACCACCGGTCGCCAGCATTGGGTCTACGATGAAGGCGATATCGACCGGTTGGGATTCATGAAGTTTACTATAGTACTCAACCGGTGTTGCGGTTACTTCATCACGGTACATACCGAGGTGAAAGATGCATGCTGTTGGGATCAGGTCAAGCAGCGGATCGGACATGGCGAGGCCAGCTCGCAGGATTGGAAAAATCCCAATCTTCTGTGCAATCTCGTTTGCTTCGGTGTTGGCCACAGGGGTGGTGATCTTGATGCGTCGGGTAGCCAGTGAACGGGTCGCTTCAATCGCCAAGAACTGTGTGAGTTGGTGTGCTACAAGGCGGAATTGTGATGGAGGTGTTTCAATACGCCGAAGCTGCCCCAGAAGGTGCTCACAGAGCGGATGGTCGATTTTGTTCACGTCTGGCACGATAGCTAACCCCAGTTTCTGTTCGTTGTGTAGCGTGTGGTTACAGTTTGAATTGGTGTGGCAGGAGAGTCGTCAACGAATATCGTTCTCGTAGATTCCCATCGAGGTCAAGCAAGACTACCTCGGTTTCCGGTGCCGAAAACTCAGCCAGCACTTGTCGGCACGCTCCGCAGGGGGTGACTGCCTCACGTGAAGCGATGATGATGGTTTTGAACTGTTTGGCACCCGAGGCGATTGCGTTGCCAGTGGCATTTCGTTCAGCGCACATCGTTAGGCCGTAGGATGCGTTTTCAACGTTGCATCCAACGTGCATCTCATTGGTCTGATCGATAATCACGCACCCAACGGGGAATTTAGAGTAGGGGGCGTACGCGTGTTTGGCGATTTCGGCGGCAAGCTTGATTGCTTCGTCTAGCATGTGTGGCACGATCTAGGTTGAAACCAGTAATGGGGAGGCACTCGGGGGGGGCTGTGTATGGTTGGGTAAGTGACGTTAGTGATTTTCAGTTGTTGCTCACGATCTTAGATCTTCTAGGACGATTGGCGTTTGGATTGGAGGGGAATCGGTCGTACAAAGTGCCTTTTGGAAATGTTGTATTGCTCGTTCATTTCGGTGGGGCTCATTCGAAAGGAAGATTCTAAGCCACGCTTCGCCATCTTGAATTTCCGTGCCGACGGGTTTCAATATCTCGCAACCAACGCTGTGGTCAATGGATTGAGATTTGTTCTGACGCCCACCACCGAGTTCAATGACTCCCCATGCAATCTCGTTTGGTGAAATCATTGAAACGTATCCAGAAAGTTCGGCTTTGAGTTCAATTGACTGTCTTGCCGGCTTCATATCACGAAGGCGACCACCTTGGTGTTCGATCATCTGAATTAGTTTTTTTCTGGCATTTCCGGATTGGATCGCGTCATTGATCTGTGCGGAAATGTGTGCGGGTGAGAGTTGCGGAGAGGACATTTCAAGTAGGTCGGAGGCGAGTCGCTGCACGATGGTCATCAGTCGATTTTCGCCGTTTCCCTCTAATGCCTCAATCGCCTCCTCGACTTCAACAAGATTACCAACGCAGCGGCCGAGGGGCTGGTTCATATCGGTAATGACACAGTCCGTTTCAACACCAAGTCTTTGCCCGGTGCTCACGAGTGACGTTGCTAAGGCGTGCGCTTGCTCGGCAGTGTTCATGAACGCTCCCGTGCCGAACTTTACATCGAGCAGCAGTTTTGATGGATTCTCTGCAAGTTTCTTGCTTAGGATGCTGGAGGTGATCAGTGGAATCGAGGGGACGGTACCGCTGGAGTCTCGCAGTGCATAGAGCTTTTGATCGGCTGGGGCGATGTCAGAAGTGGTACCCGTAATGCAGCAGCCCACCGACGCAACTGTGTCTTGAATCTCAGTCGATGATAGATCGGTGCGGAAGCCGGGAATGGATTCAAGTTTATCGAGTGTACCGCCGGTTACACCAAGGCCACGGCCAGAGAGTTTCGGAACGAGGAGTCCACAGGCAGCGAGTAGTGGGACGAGGACCAATGAAACCTTGTCTCCGACGCCACCGGTTGAATGTTTTGATACAACCTCCGTTCCTTGCGCCCACTGGAGGGTTTGTCCAGATTCGAGCATTGCGGAGGTCAGGTGCGCTGTTTCCTCCGCTGACATCCCGCGAAAGTAGACTGCCATGGCGAATGCAGACATCTGATAGTCGTGCAAACGACCCAGTACAAAATCTGAGACGATCAGGCGAATTTGTGACTCGCTCAATTCATGCCCGTCACGTTTTCGTTCGATGATTCGTAGCGAGTTCTCTCGATAATTCATGCGGTGTGTTTTAGTTGCTGAGCGTCAGCGGGTATCCCGGCAGGTTTGCCGCATTAGTGGTTCACTGTATCTAGGAGTCACTGCATCGATTTTGGTAGGTATTCGATCGTTCGGTCATTGTTGCGAGTTGGTCCTGGGGTGCTTCGGCCGTTTTCTACCTGGCTTGCCAAAAGCTCTAACAACTCTTGCACTTTATCTGGGTAAGATGCCATCAGGTTGTTGGCTTCTGATGGGTCTTTTCCAAGGTGATAGAGTTGGACGGCGGGAAGATTTTGCTTCTTGGCTTCGGGTTCCTTTGGTGCACTCCATCCACCACTTCCCGCAGACAGGCACAGCTTCCAGTCACCACTTCGAATCGCGAATGATCCTCCAATGGAATGGCTCACGAGGTCATCGCGGGTGTAGCGTCCTTGGTCCGTAAAGAGTGGCATCCAGCTATGTGAATCCTCACCTCCGGCTGCATCGTTTTGTTTTGTGATTTCTGCGAGCGTGGCGTAAAAGTCGGTCAGGCAAGCTAGCCGGTGAGTGGTTTGACCACCTCGGATGGTTGACGGCCAAGACGCGATTAAAGGAACGCGGTGCCCGCCCTCGTAGATGTCCGCTTTGTGCCCGCGAAATCCGGCGGACGGGTCGTGTTGATGCTGTTTGAGGACTTCGAAATTTGCTTCGGGTGAGCATCCGTTATCGCTTGAAAAGATGACAAGTGTGTTATCGGTTACGCCCTGTTTATCTAGCATGTCGAGGAGTTGTCCCATGTGATGATCGACCTGCATGACGAAGTCGGCATAGGGGTTCAGTCCACTTGCGTCCTTGAACGGTGGAACGGGAACAATGGGAGTGTGCGGTGCTGGCAGCGCGAGGTAAAGAAAGAAAGGTCTGTTTTGATTTGGGGTTTCAGTCTGTTCGATGATGTGACTAATGGACTGATTGAATAGATGCGGCAAGACGTTCTCGATCTCGAAGTCGGGGCTGATGGGGCCTTTGCGATACCACCCATATCGATCCTGCTGCTTTGTCACACCTTCTTCCCTTGTGGGGATTGCAGTCGCTTTGCCGGTATCGACCCAAACGTAGGGCGGCATATCGAGCGAGCCGCAATGGGCGTAGTATCCGTCGAAGCCGTTAATGTTTGGTCCGTTTTTAATCGGTCGTGAAAAATCAATCGACCGCTTTCCGTTCTCCGCATTCTTGATATAGGTCCAATCCCATCCTAGATGCCATTTCCCGATCATTTGTGTGTGGTAACCAGCGGCGCGCATGAGGTGCGCAACAGTCGGCCGATCAGCAGGGATGAGGTGTTCGCTTGTTCCGCTAAGGACGCCGCGAGCGAGTCTTGATCGCCAGTTGTAGCGCCCTGTGAGCAGTCCGTAGCGAGTTGGAGTGCAAACGGCGCTCGGAGAGTGCGCATCAAGAAACGTGATGCCACTTTTCGCCAGACGATCTAGGTTTGGTGTTTTTATCTTGCAGTTAGGGTTGGTTGGCTGAATGTCACCAAGACCAAGATCGTCGGCAAGAACGAAGATCACGTTCGGTTGCGCGGGCGATTCTCGCTCGGCTGAGGTAACCTCTCTTAAACACACAAGCGAGATGATGACCATCTGTAAGGCAATCAACGGGTATCGCACGCTGGATGTGAGCTGTTTAGAAGTGGTCACATTAATCCTCAAGCTAATCGTCGGCGGTCAAGTGAGAGCGTGATTTTTGCTCTGATTGAAACCTAGTTTGGGTTTGGTTCTGATCAGGCGAATATAGTACCATCTGTCGAGGCCGATTTGTGGCACAGGCAGACCCGAGCGGGAGAACGCTGCCGAGACTGATGACCAGTGGATGCAAGAGGTAGATTAAAGATCATGCTTTCCGGCCGACTGGTATTCATGTCGCTAGCGATGATCTTGATCCTCACGCCCTCCATTTTTCTCCCAAGATCTTCTCATTACGCTCGGTTGCAGGCCGCCGATGGCGAGTCTGCCAATAATTCTCCGGAGTGGCATCGACAATTTGTTGAAGAGATTTTTCCGCTCTTGCGTCAACAGTGCTCCGAGTGCCATTGGTCAGACCGGGAGGTCGAAGCGGGGGTCGAGTTGGATCGACTTGCGGAACCAGATCAGACGCTGGAACAACACCGGTTGGTTGGTTCGATGGTGCGGGTGTTAACGGCGGGGGAGATGCCACCGGATCAGGCATGGTCGGAGTCGGATATCCAGCGTGTGGTGAACTGGTACGAAACCTCATTCCGTCCGGCTTTGAAGTCTCTTCCGGGGCCGTTGATGCCCCGCCGACTCTCGCGACATGAGTTGCGGTATTCGCTCGCGGTTGTGTTTGGATTCGATCTGGAAGTGGCGGTTATTGAGGCTGAGCAGACTGTGGTGGAGAAGTCGCTGGTTCTTAAATTGCTTCCGGAAGATCCTCCGGGCAAGAGCGGGTTCACCAACGACACTCAAGGGAATCCCCTCAGCGAGAGTCAGTGGGAGCAGATTGCAGCGATTGTTGACTCGGGAATTGAGACACTGCTGGGACCAAGTCGCCATCTTTTACTCTCTCGATTCTTACAGACTGAATTTGATCCTGACTCTCAAGAAGCGTTGGATCGATTTCGGACGATCACTGGCGGTGATGCCGAATTGATTTTGCGTGAAATTTACCGGCGAGCTTATCGGCGTCCTGTTCCCGAGCCAATTCTCGGTCGCGCGGTGGAACGCCTTCAAGTTTCGGAAAGCGTCGGCCTTATGGAGCGTTTGCGTATCGAGATTAAAACAGCGATTCTCTCTCCCGCTTTTCTCTACCGCGGTCTACTTGCTAGAAAGCCTTCAGTTGATGTGGAACGTCACGGATCCAACACTGCGGTGAAAAGTTCTGGCGAGATATGGGAGTGCGATGATTTCGAGCTTGCTGAGCGGCTCAGTTATTTTCTCTGGGCCGAAACACCAGATCGAGAACTTTATCACGCCGCTAGCGAAGGTCGCTTGCATCAGGCGGCCGATTATCGTGATCAAGTCGAACGACTATTAGATGATCCTCGTTCAATACGTCTTGCCGAGCTTTTCGCTGTGGAATGGCTCGCTCTCTCCGAAATTGAGAAGGTGTCCGATAATCCGCCGGTGGCAAATGCACTTTATAGGCAGCCGATTGACTACTTCGATCATCTGGTCCGGGAAGATCGGCCGATCGTAGAGTTTTATGAATCTGATTACACCTTCGCGAATCCTCACACGGCCAGGTTCTATCCGGGCGATCGGCGCAAGATGTCTGCCTATCGGAAACAGCGTGGAATCGAGGTGGAGGCGGTAAAGAACGAGAAGTTAACGCTGGAGCAGACCCCTGAACGTGGAGGGATTCTGACGATGCCGGGCGTTCTCGCAATGAATCGCGGCGCGGTGACACGCGGGACGTGGATGCTAGAGCGGATTCTCGGGATTCATCTTCCCGAGCCTCCAGCTAACGTGGGGCAAGTGCCACCAAGTCCACCCGGGGAGCAACTTAGTTTCCGGGAGAGGTTTGAGTTGCATCGGAGCCAACCGAGTTGCAAGGCATGTCACAAATATATTGATCCGCTTGGATTTGCTTTGGAGCGATACGCAAGAGACGGAGCTTTCTTATCTCAGAAAGCCGCGTTCGAAGCTAAAGTGGATACCAGTGGTGTTCTTCCTACCGGGGAGCGTTTTGCAGATTTCGAAGAGCTTCAAAAATTGCTTTTGCGTGAAAAAAGCGAGGGCATATTGCGACATCTAGTTGAACGCTTTCTCGCCTACGCTCTTTGTAGGGAATTAGAATGGTACGATGTGAAAACGGTTGACCAAATCGTTTTGAGTTTAAGTGAGCGGGGTGACGGGGTTCGGTATCTTCGGCACGATGCAACCTTTCGCGATTTAGTCAGACTGGTGACGGAAAGCTTTCCGTTCACCCACGCAAGACGCTGAGGATTCTTAAGATGGTAAGACGGATTGATCGACGGCGGTTTCTGCGAGATTCCATCGGCCCGGTGCTGCCACTACCGTTTCTGCATTCGATGTCCGCTTCTGCGAATGCGTTCGATGAGCCGTCAAATCCGGTTCGATTTGTGACCCTGTTCAAGCCCAACGGCGTGCATCCGCCGAGCTGGAATATCAACGGCGGAACGGAATTTGATTTCCGCATGTCACCTTTAATGGCGCCGTTTGCAGATCACCGTGATGATCTTTTGATCCTCGATAACATGGGCGATTTTGGTTTTTCATCACACGCCAATTCAACCCGACGTTTTCTATCCGGGCATCATCGGAATACCAAGAGTGAGTCAGTGGATCAACTGGTTGCGGATCGCATTCGCGGTCAGAGTGCTGTACGTTCATTGGAGCTCACCACGGAGGGTCTTTTTCCGAATCAGATCGGATGCAGTTACATCTCTTACGACTCAAATGGAGATCCAATACCGCGAGAGAGTGACCCACAACTGATCTTTGATCGACTGTTTCGCAATCCAATGCAGAATCCGGTTAAGCGGAAGCAGTTGTCGAGCGTCTTAGATCGAGTAATGGAAGATAGCCGGGATTTGATCCGCCAGTCAGGGGCGGAGGACCGGCAGATTTTGGATCAATATCTTTCGGTGGTCAGAGGGACGGAGAAGAAGCTTGAGCTAATCGCCGAGCAAAAGCCCGACCAGCAGGTTGCGACTCTTCAACGCCCTCTCGCGCCTGCCAATTTAGATGAGCAGGTTGAAGCAATGCTGGACATCATCGCCGTTGCGCTTTGGACCGATACAACGCGATGTGTGAGTTACATGCTAGGTAATAGCAACAGTCGAATGATCTTTGATTTTCTCGGTGTGACTGAACAGCACCATTATCTCTCACACTTCTTCCGGAACTTTTCGAGACCGAATCTGGATGCGCTCTTGAAGATCAGTCTTTGGCACATGGAGAAGTTTGACTCGCTGCTCCAACGCCTCAAATCGTTTGAGGATCAATCCGGAAGGCTTCTTGATCACTGCGTGGTTCTCTATGGATCAGGGATGGGGCATAGCGATAACCATACCGCCACGCGTATTCCGATTGTGCTGGCCGGTCAGGGAGGTGGACGCCTCAAAACAGGCCGTTATTTACGTTACGCAGAGAATCAGGAACTTGGTCGACTCCACTTGGCTCTACTTCGGCTATTCGATGTGGATGTCTCAACGTTCGGCGATTCTAATTCTCCGCTGCCGGGTCTCGATGGATCGCATTTTGACGCTTTCCAGGAAAAGCAATTTGAGAGTTGGGTTCGATACGAATCAGGTGAGGTAGAGGTTCAAGGGCGATTACGATTGTCCGAAGATCTCAACGAGGCTCGGATTTTCTACGTCGATGTGGTGGGATCGCCTTCGGTTCGCATCGACGTCGATTTCAGGGACTTTCATCACTTCAATCTTGCTTATCACTGTGGAACGCCAATTAAACTAAGGGCGCAAGTGACTGAAAAAAGCGGACAGAAGGTCGTCACAAAGATCGAATCGCTTGATTCTCTCTTCGGAAAGAAGCCGGGCACTGCCAACGGCTAATTGCACGATTCTATTGTCCGCGGAGATCGAAGCATGCACCCTCGGTGGTGCTACGAACGTAGAGCATTCCATTGCTGAATGCGGGCGTCGACCAACACTTTCCGTCAATGGCTTTCGCGCGGCCAAGTTGCTGGTAGGAGGTTGGGATTGCGTTAACCAAAGCAACTTCACCCGCATCGGATAGGACGACGAGTTTATCGCCAACAAGAATCACGTTTCCGGGACCGAAGCCAGGCTCCGACCACTTGATCTCTCCGGTAGCCAATTCGACGCACTGAAGAGGCGCCTTGCCATATTTTTTAAATTCGTAGATTCCGTAAAGGTGGCCATCATGAATCACGGGGGTGCTCCAGTGATTCATGAGTTCGTTTGACTTGAACCAGACCTCGTCGGCCTCCGTTTTGTCACTGACTTGGAAGAGGCCAGCGCCCACACCGTAACCGGCCGAGCAGTAAACCTGATTACCCGAAGAAACGGGGGATGCGGCTGTTGAGACGCTGAATGGAAACTGGCTTCGCCACTGTTCATTCCCGGTCTTGGGGTCCAGCGAAATGAGGCCTGACTGCATGAAAAAGACAATCTGTGGCTTACCGTTGAGGGATGTGACATGTGGCGTTGCATGTGTCATCAGATCATCACCTGCTTTCCAATGAACCTCGCCACTAGAGCGATCAAAGGCCAGGAAGGTTTCACCGGGTCCGCCGCCACTGACGCAGACTTTACCGTCGACGATGACAGGCGAAGTCGCATTGAACCACTTGATGTTGCGCCCGTTGAACTCATCGACAATGTTGCGTTGCCAAAGCACTTTACCGCTGTCTTTGGCAAGGCACGTTAGAACGAGGTGACCGTCATAGACGAATACGCGATCCCCATCAATTGTCGGTGTGTTTCTCGCTCCATCTCCTCCGCGGTTACCAGGAGCGCCCGCGTCACCGCCACCGTGACCATAGTCGCTCGAACTAAGTGGCACGGACCAAAGTTCGTTTCCGGTTTTGCAGTCGATTGCAATGCAGGTTTCTCGGTTCTCACCACCTACCTCTCGAGTGACGATGGTGTACGCTGCATCCCCACCTATTGAGAAAGAACTGAATCCCAGAGGCGTCGCGACCTTCCAAACCGGCTGTTGCATCCCTTTTAGGAATCCGTCCGTGGTGATTGCTTCAGTCGATTTTCCGTCACCCTCGGGGCCGCGGTACTGATTCCAATCTGCAGCATTTACGGATGATTCGTTTACAGTGAGCGAGAGGGCAAAAGCGAGGATCACGGAGAGGTTTTTCATGGACCTAGTGATGTTAGCGGGGGGATCTGTTGAGATGTTGTGTGAAAATCGAATCGATATGATATCGACCTCACGCCTCATGCGAAATAGTCTCCGACGTACTGGGTTCCATAGCGGTTCGAGAAGATGGTTGGGGTTCCTTGTGAGGCTGATTGGTTGGTGCGACGGCGTTGTTTTCTTTTGTGTGGCTTTTTCTATTCATCAATCTGGGGCTTATTGAGAAGGGTTTTAGGAAGCGATGAGTACAGGATTTGAGTTAACAGGGAGGCATTTAATTGATGGCGAGTGGGTCGCGGCATCCCCAAACCAGTTTCAGGTGAGCAATCCGTTTGATGGTTCAATTGTGGGGCCTCTCTACGCTGAAGCGACGGACGTCGAAGTCGATCGGGCAGTGGATGCCGCTGCGAGTGCCTTTATGTCCGAGAGTGGCCTTGATGTTAGGGGGCGTGTTGCTTTTCTCGAGCGTCTCGCTGAGTCGCTCGAGCGAAGTCAGGGTGCTCTTCTTGAACAATGCATTGCCGAGACGGGCTACCCATTACCAAGGGCGAAGGGCGAGTTGATCAGGACGATCCAACAGACCCAAGCTTTCGCACGTTTGGTGAAAGAAGGCAGTTGGATCGATGCGAGGATTGATATTGGTGATCCCAAACGTAAGCCAATCCCGAAGCCGGATGTACGATCCATGATGCAGCCGCTCGGTGTGATTGGCGTTATTGGGGCGAGCAATTTTCCGTTTGCAATTTCCGTGGTGGGTACCGACACGGTGACGGCTCTGGCGGCAGGTTGCTCGGTCGTTGTGAAAGGACATCCCGCACACCCCGGTACCTGCGAGATGCTTGCCGAGATTCTTCGATTGACCATGCGGGAGTTTGCCTTCCCGGAGGGGGCTTTTTCATTTTTGCAAGGTCGAGCCAATGCGGTTGGGGAGCGACTCGTGACGCATCGGTCTCTCAGTGGACTCGCATTCACTGGGAGTGAACAAGGCGGGCGTGCTCTATGTCGTTTAGCTGCACTTAGGGAACGGCCAGTCCCCGTCTTTGCAGAGATGGGAAGTTTGAATCCGGTGCTTTTATTGCCCGCTGCGACGGAACAACGGGGCGAAACGATCGCTGAGGGATTTTTAAATTCGCTTCTTCTCGGAGGAGGTCAGTTCTGTACCAATCCAGGGATGTTACTGGTTCCTAAAACCGAGGCGGGAGATCGGTTGCTTGAAAGGATCAGTGCGGGGATTCGGGCATCTGCGGTTCCAACGCTTTTGCATCGAGGGATTTCCGAGTCCTACATGGACGGAGTGAAGATTCGCCGAGGGGAGCAGAGCGTTGGCTGGGTAGAATCCTCCTCTGAGGCGAATCCTGTATGCAGCGGAGTCCCTGCGTTGGGAGTTGTAGATGTCAAGGATGTGTCGGATCAGTTGCTGGGTGAGGTTTTCGGTCCGTTTTCTCTTGTGGTGCGGTGGGAGTCTCAGGAAGAAATTTATCAACTAATCGATCGACTAGCGGGTCAACTAACGGCCACCGTTCATTGTGTTGGAGACGAGGCACAAGAGTATGAACGGTTGATCGCTTTGATGCAGAATCGCTCGGGGCGATTCCTAATGAATGGTTTCCCGACCGGGGTTGAACCGTGTGACGCAATGCACCACGGAGGGCCATTTCCAGCAGCTTCGCTACCGCATTTTACGTCGATCGGAATGGCCTCGATTGATCGGTTCGTGCGAAGAATGTGTTATCAGGATGTTCCACAATCGATGCTTCCTGAGCAACTGTTGGACGCGAATCCGCACGGCATCATGCGCCGTGTGGATGGTCATTTGACGCGAGATCCGATTGTATAGAATGCCCTGGATCAGTAATCGGAAGGATTCCCATCGTGATTTGTCAGCGGGGTGTTCGGGAGGTGCTTCTATCTGACTTTCTGCTGCCTAACTTTGCATTCTTCTCAAGCTGTAAGGTAGGCTTGCGGAACAACGAGGGATGTGTGGTGTTTCTAATTTGGTGGGTGATGCGGGATCCTTAATCACGGCAGGCAAGTGCAATGAAGCTACTGGCTCTTTTTTTCGGGTTTTGCGCCTTTGTTGGCGTGGTGAATGGATCCGCAAACGACTTTCTCGAGCCAGAGGAGTTGGCCTTTTTCGAATCAAAGATCAGGCCAGTTTTGATCCGCGAGTGTTACGGTTGCCATTCGAAACAGTCGGGTAATGCGAGAGGTGGTCTAACATTGGACACCAAGGAACGCATGGCGATTGGCGGTACCACCGGACCAGCGGTTGTTCCAGGGCGTGCTGAGGAGAGTTGGCTGTTTAACGCCATTGCCTACGAAGATCTCGAGATGCCACCGAGCGGTCGTTTGCCTGATGAGGTGATTGAGGATTTTCGCCGTTGGATTGAGATGGGTGCGCCGGACCCGCGAACCAATTCGGTGGAGGCCGTGCAGAGTTCAATTACTGAACAGCAGATTTTGGAAGCGAAGGCGACTTTTTGGGCTTACAAGCCACCTGCCCAGCCCGTGGTTCCGACGCCAGCGGATCTGGCTTGGGCCAGTGGAGAGATTGATCAATTCGTTCGTGCTCAACACGAGTCCCATCAGCTCTCACCAGCCCCGGACGCGACGTCCTCAGAGATCTTACGCCGGTTGACATTTGACCTCGTGGGGTTACCACCGACGCTCGATCAGATTCACTTCTTTCAACAGCGTTGGGAGCTCGACCCGCAGGCTGCGATCGCACATGTGGTTGATCGACTGCTTGAATCAAAGCACTTCGGCGAACGATGGGGACGACACTGGTTGGACGTCGCGAGGTACGGTGAATCTTCGGGGCGAGCGGTCAACATGACTTACCCCGAGGCTTGGCGGTATCGCGACTATGTGATCGAGTCATTCAACGAGGACAAACCGTTCGATCGGTTTGTTTTAGAACAACTCGCCGGAGATTTGTTACCGGTGGAAACCGACGAGCAGTTCGCCAAGAACTTGATTGCGACCACTTTCTTGGCCATCGGCTCAAAAAATGTCAACGAGAATAACCGCGTTCAATTTGCTGCCGATCTCGTGGATGAGCAGATTGATGCAACAACGCGAGTTTTCCTGGGAACCTCAGTAGCTTGTGCTCGATGCCATGACCATAAGTTTGATCCAATTCCCCAAGCGGATTACTACGCGTTGGCTGGGATATTTCAGAGTACAAAAACCTTCTTCGGGAACCCTCAGTCCGAATTAGGGAGTTTCTCGGATGCGACCGACAAGCAAAACAGCACTCTGTTGATCTTGCCGATTGATTCTCCGAATCCTTTTGCACTTTCTTACTCACCGGATGAATTGGAAGGATTCCAAAAGCAGATGGAGGAAGAGCGAGAGGCAATGATCGCGAGCCGATCCGCTGGTCAGGCGGCATCAGGCAATGCGATCCGGAATCGCCTAGCTTATTTAAAACGGATGTCGGAGCTTTCGGGTCGACTGGCGTCGGTGGATGAATTTGGGAAGCCGAAGACATTTTGCATGGGGGTCCAAGACTCGCTCACAGCAAACGATGCAAGGTTGTTGGTGCGAGGCGAAATCGATCAGCCCGCATCGACGATTCCTCGCGGATTTCCCCAAGTGTTAACAGACCAGCAGCCTCGGTTGAACCGTGAATCAAGTGGTCGACTTGAGCTCGCTCAGTGGATTGCGAGTCCTGAGAATCCGTTGACGGCTCGAGTGATGGTCAACCGAATCTGGATGCATCTGCTGGGGGTGGGTATCGTCAGCTCGATGGAAGACTTTGGCTCAACCGGACAGTCGCCGAGTCATCCGGAATTACTCGATTACCTAGCAATTCGGTTTGTGCAGTCGGGGTGGTCGGTCAAGTCACTCGTACGCGATATCGTGAACACGCGTGTTTATCGACAGTCTTCAGCCTATCGTCAGGACTACCACGAATTGGATCCTGAGAATTCGTATCTCTGGCGGGCAAATGCGAGGCGACTTGATGCTGAAGCCATCCGAGATGCGATGTTGTGTGTGAGTGGGGAGTTGACGACAGTTGCTCCAAAAGCATCCGTGGTCGCGATGGTCGGTTACACCCGCGTTGTTGGTGGACAGGTGATTCCATCGCGTGGGCTTGTCGAGGTGATCGGCAAGCAAACTCAATCGGTGGATCTTGGATTTTCAGGGCAGGGGATTCTTCAGCGATCGAATGGTTTTCCAGCTGGACGTGCGATGTTGCAGGCACGAGGAGCTGGCCGTTTTCTTGCTGCAGCGGACAATCGGAGGTTGCTCGATAGGGTTACTAACATTCTCAGTGCGGAGAATGAAACCTATCGCAGTGTGTACCTGCCGTTGGTGCGGGATGCTGAGCCTCGATCACTTGAGGTTTTTGATTTCGTGGATGCAAGTGTGATCAGCGGTAAAAGGGAGTCATCCAACACTGCCAATCAATCCCTCTATCTCATGAATAATGAATTCGTACGTCAGCGAAGCGAGGCTTTTGCCAGCAGAGTCGCATCAGCAGGACCGACCCTTGCTGAACAAATTGATAAAGCAGTGCTGCTAGTATACGGACGCCTGCCTACTCCGACGGAGAAGCAAGTTTTGGTCGATTTTGCTGAGGAGTTTTCTGGTACCGATGGGGAGGGGAATTCGATTTCAGCAATGCCAGTTCTCTGCCAGAGTCTTTTTGCATCGGCTGAGTTTCTGTATCTGGATTAGGCGTTGGATTAGCAGTAAGTTTCGAACAAAGCGGTTGATAAAGAAGGTGATTGATGTACTCGCGAAGAGAACTCTTACAGCAGGCGTCGGCCGGTTTTGGTTTTCTTGCTTTCGCCGGATTGGCGCATGCAGAAGATTCTTCGGGGCTCGACCGAGTTGGTGACGGTCAGACCGGCGAGTCGCTAAATCCACTCGCAGAGAAAGCACCGCATTTTCCTGCCCGAGCGAAGCGTGTAATCTTCTTATGCATGGGCGGCGGGCCATCACACGTCGATTCCTTCGACTACAAGCCTCGGTTAATGAGCGATCACGGGAAGCCTGGCCGGTACGGCGGTCGACTGCTGAAATCGCCTTGGACTTTTAGGCAGCGTGGTGAGAGTGGGCTTTGGATCTCGGATCTTTTTCCGGAAGTCGCATCGATGGCTGATGACCTCACACTGATTCGGTCAATGCATTGTGATCAACCGGTTCACAGCGGTGCCTTGACGCAAATGCACACCGGAACTGCTCAATTCATTCGACCAAGTTTCGGCGCTTGGTCACTCTATGGGCTTGGCACCGAGAATAGCAGTTTGCCGGGCTTTGTCTCGCTTAATCCGTTGCCAGGCGGATCCGCAAACTTTGGTAGCGCGTTTTTGCCCGCGGTTTACGGCGGAACCCAGATCGGAAGAGCTACCCGCGGGGGTGGAAACTTTGGTGCCCGCAGTCGAGGCTCGGACGAGTCCGTTCGTGACATCGGGAACCGCGCGCTGACCCGTGAACAGCAACGCATGCAATTGGATCTGATCCAAACACTGAATCGTCAAAAGGTGGCTCGTGATCGCTTTCAGCCTGGCGTTGAGGGGATGATTGAGTCGTTCGAACTCGCATTCAAGATGCAAGACGCAATTCCTGACTTGATGGATGTTTCAGGTGAGACCGAGCAAACCCTGCGACTCTATGGTATCGATGGAGGCCCGTCAGAGCAGTTTGGAAAGCAGTGTTTGTTAGCGAGACGGTTTGCTGAAGCCGGTGTTCGATTCATCGAAGTGTCCCATGGTGGTTGGGACCAGCACACGAATCTGACAGTGGATCATGGGACTCGAGCCGAGGCGTGCGATCGGGCGATTGCGGGTTTATTAAAGGATCTAAAGCAGCGAGATATGTTAAGTGACACACTTGTCATCTGGGGTGGTGAATTTGGTCGCACACCATCCGCGCAGGGTGTTGATGGCCGGAATCATAATAACAAGGGTTACACGACTTGGATGGCTGGCGGCGGGGTGAAGGGCGGCTTCAGCTACGGCGGAACCGATGAGCATGGTTACGAAGCGATTGAGGATCCAATGCACATTCATGACTGGCACGCCACCATCCTGCACCTGCTCGGTCTCGACCATGAGCGTTTGACCTATCGTTACGCCGGACGAGACTTCCGGCTCACCGATGTTCATGGTGTGGTTGCAGATAAAATCATCGCTTAGCGGACTGAGTGATACGAGTTCACTCAGCGCCATCAAGAACCGACCTAATTGACGACAAAAAGACGCTTGATCCCATTTTCTTGTAATCTGTTGCGTCTTTCGAACTTTTATAGCGCAATAAAAAACCAGGTTTGAGATCGCGAGGCGGACGCTTTCCCAAACCTGGTACTTCTGGCCCAGGCAAGAGCCGAGAAGATCTACGATTAAAATTTGGTGTCTTTAAACCAAGCGGTTTTATGCCCACCCACATCCGTCACCTTGGTGATCTGCCTGTGATCGGTGACGGTGCTACTCAACCGAGATCAAGATCTCTCATCTATCTCTACCCTACGCAGGAGTAGGAGCGGAATCTGCTGGGTAAGCAGCCATGCCGTGCTCAGAGATATCTAGACCGACCGTTTCTTCTTCGACACTGACGCGTACACCGAAGGCTGCTTTGAGTGCTCCAAAGACAACTGCGGAGAAGATGAATCCAAAGGCTCCGATTGCAAGCGTGCCGTATATTTGGGTCGCAACGGTATGTCCGCCGAAGGAGAAGAGACCGACAGCGACGGTGCCCCAGACACCGCAAACCCCGTGGACCGAAACTGCACCCACTGGGTCGTCGATTTTCAACTTCTCAAGTGCGAGGATCGAGACGACTACCAAAACTCCAGCAACCAATCCGATGATGATTGAGGAGCCTTCACCGACCACGTCAGCACCAGCAGTGATACCAACCAAGCCAGCGAGGATGCCGTTTAGTGCCATCGACACATCCGGGCGGGAAAGGACAGCATAGGAGGTGATGATCGAAGCCACGGCACCTGCACAGGCAGCGAGACTCGTGGTTACGAAGACGTATGACACTGCTTTCGGGTCAGCTGAGAGAGCCGATCCACCGTTGAAGCCAAACCAACCCAACCAGAGAAGGAAGACGCCAATTGCTGCGAGAGGCATGCTGTGGCCAGCAATGGTTTGCGTGCCAGATGCGGTGAACTTACCTGTTCTTGGGCCAAGGATCAGTGCACACGCTAGTGCTGCAAAACCGCCAAACGCGTGAACAACGCTTGATCCAGCGAAGTCATAAAAGCCCATCTGATCCAACCAGCCGCCGCCCCATTTCCAGCTACCAGTGATTGGGTACGCGAAACCAACGAGCAGCATGGAAAAGAGCATGAAGACGGGAAGTTTTACACGCTCAGCTACAGCACCAGAGACGATCGTCGCGGCCGTTGCAGCGAACATCGATTGGAAGATAAAGTCGCCCCACCATGTGTAGCCAGGGTTGTACGCTTCGGTGGTCATCGAAACATCGTTCAAGCTTTGACCGAACCAACTTCCAACGGCGAAATATCCGTTGAACTCTCCTGGGTACATCGCGTTGAAACCCCAGAACGCGTAAAGCAGCACGCCTGTGCATACGATCCAGACGTTCTTGAAGATAATGTTCACCGCGTTCTTCTTCTGAGTCAGTCCAGACTCGAGGGTGGTGAACCCGAGGTGCATGATGAAAACCAACGCAGCTGAGATACAAATCCAGAGGTTGTTAACTGTGAACGTTGAATAACCTTCAGATGCGACGTATTCCTCCGACGAATATGCATCCTCTCCTGTCGCCTCAACCGGCTCTTCTGTAACAGCCTCTGTCGCCGTAGCCGCCTCTTCGACTGCCGCGGCAGGAGCTGCCTCATCCTGAGCCAATAAATTCCCGCTCAGAGTGACGGTGAGCACCGCCATCGCAACGAGTCCCCAAATTGTGCTGCCGCACATCTCCCAACTGAATCTCATATCAATCCCTTCTCGTGGAGGTGACTTGTTCGCGGAATGGCCTCGAAACAATCGAGAACTACCATTGATGAGCAATTTCATCTTGCATGAGAGCCACCTTCGCTTTGCCCGGGCCGATTTAACGCCTGTTGTTGATCGAAGTGCACCCAATGTTGCGTCCGCTTGCTACACCTCTAGGCACAACGCGCGCCAAAACAGATGAGATGAGTGTGTTTTGAGTCGTAAGTCGTTGATGTGGCGTGATTTAAAGATCTTTAGTGGAAATTGATTATTTGCTGGATTGTTCGGCAGAGGCCTAGAATGCTAGGTTCTACTGCACATTTCAGTTGCACATGCTAAAGGTTGAAGCATTCTTGATGCACAGTAAGCAGGCATGTGCCTAAAAAGAGTGCTTCGCGTGCGGTGGGTCTGTAAGTTATTTTCAGAGCACAGATTGAGCTAAGATCTCGATGCGTTTTTAAGCGGCATCGAAGCTGTGTTAGCGTGCCGATGCACGACGCAGGCGATCCATGATCGCTAAGCCTAGTTCGCGTTCGGGGACGGGCCTCGCGATGATCAGTTCGAGGTTTTGTTCGTCTAGCCGTCGCATGGCCGCGAATAGATTGGCTGCGGCTTCGCGTAGAGAGCCGTCTTGGGATAGAAACTCGATTTCTGCAAATGCTGATGGATCGGTGGGTGGTTCGGATTGCGCGAGTGCTAGCAGCCCGACACGATTTTCGTCCGCTTTTGGGAGACGCTCGGCGGAGATGATCATCGGGGTGCGCGGCGCGTAGTGCTGCGTTAATTGCCCCGGGGAACTTGGTGTCTTGTCGTCAGTCCCGGCAACTTTGATCTCCCCAACTTCTTCTGCGATTGCTTCAAGAGTGATCCCACCGGGGCGATAAAGGATGACATGAGTACCGTCGAACCCAACGACCGTCGACTCGACGCCAACTTCACAGGGGCCTCCATCAAGAATGGTTGCTAGAGCTTCTGGAAATTGTTCCCGGACGTGTTCGGCCGTGGTCGGACTGATACGCCCAAAACGATTCGCGCTCGGAGCCGCCAAAGGGACGCCCGCCTCCGCGATTAATCGTCTTGCGACCGGATGACTCGGGCAGCGAACCGCCACCGATGGGAGTCCTGAGGTCACCAGATCTGGCACTATTGAATTCCGTGGGAGGACGACTGACAGAGGACCGGGCCAAAAACGATCAATCAGCCGCTTGATGGGGCGGGGGACTTCGGTGACAAGGTTCAGCAAGTCCTCGCTTTTCGCCACGTGTACGATGAGCGGATCAAATGTGGGTCTGCCCTTGAGTTCAAAGATTTTGGCCACCGCGACGCTGTCCAATGCATTGGCAGCAAGTCCGTACACTGTCTCCGTCGGAAAAGCGATCAAGTCGCCCTGACGCAGTCGTTCAGCGGCTTCGAAAAATTGTTGCTCGGTGATCAAAGAAGAACTTACTTTCCATTGGTTCAGGTTGGGGCTGCGGAGCTGGAGATTGTGGCTGCCCAGTACGTTGATATTTTGTGCAACGCTGCTACCAATGAGAAGGGCTGCTAACGAAGGGAAGATTAGGGTCGGCTACAAAATGGGGCACCAAATGAATGCTCAGCAGGCTGCAAAAGCTCCACCGAGTGGAGGTCGTTTCAATACTTCGCAACCATCTTGATTGTACAACAATTGGAACAACACTCGGCGGTTTTTGCGAGTATGCTGAGTTTCAATTTTGCTGCTAGCCGTCTTTGCTGCTAGACGTCCCAGTAAGTGGACTCTGGAGTTGCTTCGTAGCGGACATTGAGGTGAGGAGTGCTCACTTTCTGTTGTCCTTGATGAAGGCTATCAACACCGGCGATTACCATTCCTGAGGTCAACAAAGTTCTCTTCACCGGGTACGGGCTCTGTCGCTCAATCATCAGATCTTCGATGTGTCTCGCCAGCGGATTAAAAAAGTCTGCCGTGGTTGATCCGTGGCCTGGCATAGGCAAGTACATCTGGCAAGACAAGACGCTTCCATCGCCCATCGACCCAGCATAGTTGAAATCCCGAATACCGGTCAAAATCATTGTCGTTCTCAATCCGTCGTTGTGCTGGACAAGGTAGCCGGTTGAGTTCGGTGCGTTCGCTTTGATCCACTCTATGGAAGGAACATCGGTCGGGAAACCACCTTGTACTGGAAGGTTGTGGCTACGAGTGAGTGCTGAAACAATCAGTTTTCGCGTGTTGGTGCAATCATCCATTGCTAGGCGATTCCAAAGGGTGTCACCCTGTAAGGCATGGACGCTTTTCACACCCGCTTCACCACCTCGCCGTCTCTCGGACATGCACTGCGCCGTTTCAAGTGCGTGGATGTCGTAACTGTCTACCCCGCCGTAAGCAACACAGACGCTTTCTCGCAAATCGGAGCCGAGCGGCATGTCGACCGCTGGCATCCTTCGAGTCACCGGTAGCGAGGACCCAGCCAGGAACGGAAACTGAAGACGTTCTGAATCCTCAACCATCTCCACGCACTCATCCCATTGCGTTGAGAGGTGCTTGTCGTTGAACACGGGCACAGAACGGCCACTGTCTTCAAAAACCTTGACGACGCGTTTGAACCATTCATATCGCGGATAGCGTTTTTGCCCTTTTTCGTTTTTTGGGTAGTTTCCATGTTCCGCAATGATCACAACTCCATCAACCGCGAGTTTCCCGGTACCCAGTGTCAGTGCATCCTCAATTGTGGGCATTAATTTGAGACCGTGCCGAGCGACTCGCTCGCGTCCCAAATCGTCTTCCGGGAACTGGTCAAGGTAGACCGATGCTACCTCAATGCGTGGTTTTTGCCAGCCATTACCCCAAGCATAACCCATCGTGTGACGATCAAGAAAATGCTGCGCATGAGAATGCTTACGTACCTCTGTGCCAAGAAACGCAATGCGTGGCCGGTTCTGTCTAATGGCCGAATCAGTTGTATTCGTTTCCTGAGCAGGTATGTGGGGAGCCAGCCAGTTGGTGCTTGCCGAAACCGAAAGTCCCATCGCTGATGCCTGAATGAAACGACGTCGAGACGATTGTTGGGTGTCTAATGTGCTTTGCCGCTTCATGTTTACCTCGATGTTCTAGTCGGTGATCCACAAGATGGAGACATGGTTGGTGGATCGGTTGGCTGGGATTTCTTTGGCTGAGAATTCTTTTGCTGGGAATTCTTTTGCTGGGATTTCTTTGGCTGAGAATTCTTTTGCTGGGAATTCAAATGGGCTGCAAATTGGCTCCGTGCGGATCTGATCTCTCACGCGGATCCGACATCTCACCAAGTGGTCATTTCTCGCCGAGAGATTTCGGTAATCAGATCCGTCAGACCGTTGGCAAAGGCGTTCAGCAGTGCCTCGCCCTTCGCTTCGTTGGCTTGTCGTGGCATTCCAATGTAACCCTTTTCGGTTCGATCTTGTGTTACCCACGCCCTCTCGGCACGTTCAAAAGAAGGAGTCATCGGAACATCTGGCAATGAGAGGTAGTCGCCAACTTTTTCTTTGGCTATGACGAGCATCATTGAGGTTTCCCACTCGCAGGCATGGCCCATTTCGCACTGCGCCCAATTGTTCTCATTGGCCCGAGAAGCACTACCGGCAAGTGCAACATCGCGTGATATTGCGGTGTTATCAAATGGCAGTTCACCCAAAGTCCAGTAGGTGGCAGAGAGAAGCATCAGCTCTTTGCAGTCTCGCCGTTTCTGTCTCTGCTCAAACAGGGTTTGACTGATGGGTACGCAGTTGCCTCCGTGTCCATTGACGACCAAGATTCGTTTGAAGCCGTGTTGCAGAACGTTATCAATCAACCCGGATAGTAGATCCATCCAAACTCTCGGTGGGGCGGAGAGTGTACCGCTAAAGTCGAGATGGTGATGGGAGTTGCCGAGCCACATCAGTGGTAAGAACAATGCGTCTTGAGAACACGATTTCTTGCTTCGTCTTACCACCTCCTCCAGCAGCAAACTATCGGTAGCTAGCGGTAGGTGAGACGCGTGCTGTTCGATGGCGGCCACCGGCAGGATCACGGGTGTCTCGCGATCGAGTGAATCAACTTGTGAAGACGTTAAGTCAATTAGATCCATGATGTTTTACGAATCGGGGTCGAGTTGGTGTGGCATTTCAAATGACTGGCGTTTTGTCAGGCCAAGATGTCGTCAAGAACGCGGCCTCCGACATCGGTCAGGCTTTCGTTTCGGCCTTGATAGAAATAGGTTAGGCGTTCGTGGTCCAGGCCCATCAAATACAGAATCGTCGCGTGGAGATCATGGAGGTGGACACGATTCGTGACCGCCTCAAACCCTAGTTCATCGGTTTCTCCGTAATTGATGCCACCACGCACCCCGCCTCCAGCTAGCCACATGGAGTAGCCGTAGGGGTTGTGGTTACGCCCCGGAGCGTCTTTACCTTCGCTGAACGGCATTCGTCCAAACTCTCCACCCCAGATCACCAACGTCTCTTCGAGTAGGCCACGCTGATGAAGGTCTTCGAGCAACGCGGCAATGGGTTGATCAACCTCGGCGGCATGTTGGCCATGGTTCTTTTCAATGCTCTCGTGCGCGTCCCATGTCTCCTCGAGATGCCCTCCTCCCGAGTAAAGCTGGACGAATCTTACGCCACGCTCCACGAGCCTGCGGGCAATCAGGCAGTTACGACCGTACTCGTTTGTGACACCGGAACCGACACCGTAGGCTCGCAAGGTTTCAGCGGACTCCTGAGAAAGATCCACCGCTTCTGGGGCTGCAGATTGCATGCGATACGCCAACTCGTAGCTTTTCATTCTGGACAGGAGTTTTGCGTCGATGTCTCGCTGTGAAGCATGGGTCTGGTTAAGTTTTCGCAGCAGTTCAAATTCTCTTTTCTGAGGTGTTCCTCGTATGGACTCGGGCGGGTCAAGGTCAAGGATCGGTTGCCCCTGCGATCGAAAGGGTGTACCGGCATGACTTGCCGGCATGAATCCACTGGACCAATTTGCCTGTCCGCTGATGGGGCCGCCACGGTTGTCGAGCATAACGACGTAGCCGGGCAGATCCTCGTTTTCGCTTCCCAGTCCATAGACCGTCCAGCTGCCGAGCGAAGGCCGGCCGATCTGCGTCTTACCTGTGTTCATCGCAACCAACGCTGATCCATGGGCGTGACTATCGGTGTGGCAAGAATTCAGGACGCATAGTTTGTCAGCATGCTCGCGAATGCGAGGAAAGTAGTCCGATACTAGTAAGCCTGACTCGCCCCCAGGGCGAAAAGCACGCCATTCCGGCGTCAAGTAACCAACCTTTCTGCCACCCGAGTTGATGTAGGTTTTATCCTTGGGAAGCGTCTTGCCGGCATACTTCCTTAATGCAGGCTTGTAGTCGAAGGTGTCCACCTGAGACGGTGCACCGTTCATGGTTAGAAAGATACACGACTTGATCTGTTTTGAACCGGGTCTGCGATTCGTTGCAAAATGATTGGGTTGGGATTTAGCCTGAGTAGATTCAGGGGGGCTTTCTGTCGGTTCGGACGGAAAGCCAAACGCATTTTCTGAACTCAGCAGATCGAGTAGTGATAGACCAGCAAAGCCACAACCTGCTTGCCAGATCCATTCTCTGCGGCTTTGCCCACATGGGAATTGAAATGAATGAGTCATGGTTCGCTAATCCAAGTAGATGAATTCGTTGCTGTTAAAGAGAACCCGAGCAAGTGAGGACAGGGCCAGTGTTTCTGCGTCGGCCGGTTCGCTTGCCTTGGTAATCGCGATGCCGTATTTTTTGCCAAGCGTCTGTTCGACAGCGTTCCGCTCCGCACCGGATAGTGCTCGTGGGATCATGATTAATTCAGCGATCCCACCATGCCAGTATTCGCCGTTGATGTTTCCCTGTTGGCCGACCACCCAAGGCGTGTGGAACTTACGCTGGGGCAGTCCCGCATTCATCTCCGCGATCTGACGACCCGATTGATAAACTTGAACCGTGGAGGTATCGCTGACCACCGAAATGATGAAAGGTTTGCTTCGGTTCGTGATGCCACCCGCCGATGAAAATGCATCTGAAATGCGAATCGTATCTTGATTCGTCAAGCCGACAAAGAACGATGTCCCGACATTGCTGGACGAGTTCCAGTTTGAAATGATCTCTCGATGTCCCGGGCCACCTTCGTCGCTGAGTACCGCTATTAATGTGCAAAGAGAATCCTCGATGGGTTTGCTTTGCAGTTTGAGGTATCGCTTGTTTCCGTCGAACCAAAGGACCGGATTACCGTTCCATGTGCGATCACTCAACACTGGCTGGTGAACTGAGGTGAATTGCAATGCATGGTTTTCTTGTTTGGATTGATCAAGGATGGCGAGGACGCGACCTGTGTCGGAATCCGTCTTGAGTGAGGACGCAGAAAGATGAAGGGTTGTGCTTGAGAGGGTGCGATGACCGGCTTCAGCCGAGTTTGATCGCGATACCTGTTGGGCCAACTCTAAGGATTGTTGTCGAACGAATTCGATTGCATCTTTTAATTCATCCGGTTCAATCTCGCGATGCAAGAGAGAACGCCACATGGAGCGAATCTGGGCGTCCAATGGTTCCTTTGTTGCTTGGAGCTGTTTGGAGAGATTCTCGCTACGTTCATGGACAAATTGATGGTTCATCAGCGTTAGAGCTTGTGTAGGTACGGTTGTTACATCGCGTCTCCCGACTGATTGGTTCGCCTCGCAGAGATCAAACGTTCGCATCATCGGGGGCATGAGACCTCTTTTAATGAATTGATACAAACTGCGTCGCCGCTGTTCACTTGGCGGAGACGGAGTCCAGACTTTGGATTTTTTTGATAAT
The DNA here is from genome assembly GCA_049889895.1 of Rubripirellula sp. Taxonomy (GTDB): domain Bacteria; phylum Planctomycetota; class Planctomycetia; order Pirellulales; family Pirellulaceae; genus Rubripirellula. Next base: position 21,529 of record JBMHCO010000029.1, on the reverse strand, counting down.
CCAGCTAGTGCCTGTTCACTGATTTCGCCGTAAAAACCCGGCCCGCCAAGACGAAGATCCAACTCTCCGGTGGCGGATAACATGGCGTCCCTAATTGCCTCGGCGTCGAGTCGCTGTCGATTCGCACGCCAAAGTAAGCGATTGCCTGCATCTTTGTGGTTATGGATCTCGGGTTGAGGATGTTCGACGGATTGTCTCCAAGTTGACGAGTTGAGAATCAGTCGGTGGAGCGATTTGAGACTTCCATGCTCACGGATGAGGTAAGCAGCAAGCCAATCGAGTAGCTCAGGGTGCGTCGGTTCTGCGCCTTGAAAGCCGAAGTTGTTGGATGTGGCAACGATGCCGACGCCAAAGTGTTGTTGCCAAATTCGGTTTGCGATGACGCGCCAAGTCAGCGGATGACTGTGATCCACGATCCATTCAGCCATCTCTCGGCGATAGCCGGAAGTGGATGCCTTCGGACTAGGTTTGTCAATTGATCTGGAAAGTGACGGGACAAACGACGGCGTCCGCATCTCAACCTGCCAAAGCGGTGAGTCGGGGTCGCCATTCTTGAAAACATGCAGGGGTGGTTGTTGGGGGCGTGTGTCGACCCAAGCGAGAAGATTCTTCTGCTGAAGTGAAGCTGGGTCGGGACCGCCTAACCACTTCTTATCTTGGGGATCAACAGGGCCCGTCCAAAAGATGGAAGCAAAGCGATAGTAGTCGTCCTGTGAAATGGGGTCAAACTTATGGGAATGACAACGCGCACATTTCACCGTCAAGCCAAGGAAAGCGGAGGACGTTGTATGGACAAGGTCCTCAAGGCGTTCGTACTGGTACTTAGCTGGTTCGTTCGGCTCATCGTTCCATGTGCCGAGTCTGAGGAATCCCGTTGGAGTCAAATCAACCGATTCAGTCACGGAGTACTGGTCAGCTGCAAGTTGTAGTCGCACAAAGTCCGCGTACGGCATGTCATCGTTAAGAGCATCAACGACCCAGTCTCGATATTTCCAGGCAAATGGCTTCTCCTGGTCTCGTTCATAACCGCTGGTATCCGCATAACGAACAACGTCTAACCAGTACCTCGCCCATCGTTGACCGTACTCGGGGCGATCGAGTAGTTCATCAACGAGGTTCTCCCACCAGTTGGGGCTTTGATCTGCAAGATGTCGACTCCGCTGATCGGCGGTTGGTGGAAGACCATGTAAGGTGTAATAGATTCGTCGTATAAGCTGAACTCGTTTTGCGGTGGGCGCTGGGACGAGACCTTCTTTGGTGAGCCTTTTTTGGATCAATGCATCAATAGGATTTGTCAAACCAAACGCAGTCTCCAGAGACTCATCCGGTTGATAGGCGAGCGGCTGAAGCGACCACCAATCGCGGCCTGCACGTTTTTCATTGGTGCGTTCAAAATAATCCAAGACCCGGTTTTCCGGCCAAGGAAGTCCTTTCTCAATCCACCTCTCCAGCTTTTCATAATCCGAATCGGGAATCACCTGAGTGGTACCGCGGACCGGTGGCGGCATTTCATGGCTGCGGATTCGTTCCAGCAGGTAACTCAACTCTGAAGACTCAAAGTCGATAACCTCGCCGCTTTCTCCACCCCGTATCCAGCCATCTCGGTTACTCAGATCGAGACCGCCCGAGGGATCTTCGCTCGTATGACATTCCAAGCACTCACGCACAATCAGAGGGGCGATGCTTGACTCGAAGTTTATTGGGTGACTGACGTCAGAAGCAAGAACTGCATCGTTAACGATCGTTTCGTCCCCATGGGCAATGCGGGAAGCAATCGTTGCAAAGAACACGCAGCAGACGAGTGACGTAAGCGATTTTCGGTTGGTAGGACGAGTCATGGAAGAATAATTTACCCGCCTGACGACTCGGTTTGTGCTTTGATCGATTGGGATTCTGGTGGACGCACAAAAAAAAGCCGCGGTCGCAATCGCTCCCACGGCTTCGAATGAGTCGGTAAGTTCAGTGCTAAGCTCAGCTGCAGCCCATGCTGTTTCCGCAATTGTGGCACAGATAGCAATTTCCGTTGCGAACCGTGATACTTCCGCAGTTGTCGCAGCTCGGTGCATCGATTTGGAAGCGAGCGAATTGATCGCTCTGTCCACTCGCCTTGGTTTCACCTTCGGAAGATGGCTCTTTTGCCTTGGTAGAGTCGCTGAAGTTTGCCAACAGGGTCGCTCGTTCAGCTAGGGCAACTGCTGCACCCGCATCTTCCTTGAGACCGAGCATCACGGTGCTAACCGATTCAGGCTCAGAAGCGTCCTTCGGAGCGTCGGCCGCCTTTGGCAACGCATCTGGACCGCTCATGAAGGTAAGTCCCAACCAGCGAGCGATGTAGTCGACCACACTCTTTGCAATTCGAATTTCCTTGTTGGTCGTGTGACCCATTGGTTCGAAGCGGGTGTGGCTGAACTTATTAACCAAAACCTCAATCGGAACGCCGTACTGAAGAGCAATCGACAGGGCGGTGCCAAAGCTGTCCATGATACCGCCAATGGTCGAGCCTTCTTTTGCCATGGTGATAAAGATCTCACCGGGACGTCCATCGGGATAAAGTCCGACGCAAAGGTAGCCTTCGTGACCCGCGATGGAGAACTTATGCGTCACGCTTTGGCGTGTGTCGTGTAGACGTTCACGACGCGGCTTGTAGACAATCTTCTCCTTTTCAATGGTTTGCGTGATTACTTCGGCTTCCGCCTTCGCGTCATCCTTATCCTCGCTCTTGGTGTTGAGCGGTTGCGATTGCTTGCTGCCGTCGCGATAGATCGCGATTGCCTTGAGCCCAAGTTCCCAGCCCCAGAAATACGCGTCAGCGATATCCGCAGGGGTGGTGTCATTTGGCATGTTGACGGTCTTGCTGATCGCTCCGGAGAGGAACGGTTGTGCGGCAGCCATCATGGTGATGTGTGCTTGCCACGGAATACTTCGGACTCCATTGGCTGGCTGGAAAGCACAGTCGAATACCGCCAGGTGCTCATCAGCAACATGCGGTGCACCCTCGATCGTGTCCTTTTCGTCAATGTATGCGAGGACTTCACCGATTTGGTCTGCGCTGTACCCCAACTTTTCTAGGCCAAGCTTTACCGTCTGGTTGACGATTTTCAACATCCCGCCACCGGCGAGTTGCTTGTACTTAACCAAAGCGATATCAGGTTCGATACCAGTGGTATCACAGTCCATCATGAAGCTGATGGTTCCGGTTGGTGCGAGAACGGTTGCTTGTGCGTTCCTGAATCCGTACTTTTCGCCAATAGCGAGAACGTCGTCCCAAAGTTGTTGAGCCGCTTCTTTCAGTTCTGCAGGACCATCGTCAGCGATTTCATCGCAGGCGTCTCGGTGCATTTGCATCACACCCAACATTGGTTTCTCATTTTCTGAGTAACCATCAAACGGACCCACAACGCTCGCAATTTCAGCACTTGTGCGATTTGCTTCGCCGTGTAGCAGCGAGGTGAGCGAACCGCAAAGTCCACGTGCAGAATCGGAGTCGTATGGTAAACCACGGCTCATCAGAACGCTGCCGAGGTTCGAGTAGCCTAAGCCAAGAGGGCGATAGCGATGGCTGTTCGCCGCGATTGGCTCGGTTGGGTAACTCGCATGGTCGACGAGGATTTCTTGAGCAATGAAGAAGAGTCGGCATGCGGCGCGGAATCGCTTCACATCAAAGGTTCCGTCTTTCTCGACGAACTTCATTAGGTTGATCGACGCGAGGTTGCATGCAGTGTTGTCCAAGAACATGTATTCGCTACATGGATTGGAGGCGTTGATGTCGCCGCTATTTGGGCAGGTGTGCCAGCGGTTGATCGTGGTGTCGTATTGAACACCCGGATCACCGCAGTTCCAGGCACATTCAGCCATTTTGTTCAGAAGTTCTTTCGCGTCATATTCAGGCGCGTCGGCTTCACACTTCTCGCTAACCCAACGGGTTTGCCAAGGTTTCTGATCGCGTACTGCTTCCATGTAGTCGTCTGTGACGCGTACCGAGAGGTTTGCGTTCTGGAAGCAAACGCTACTGTAGGCTTCGCCGTTAAAGTTTGACTCGTAGCCTTCGCGAATCAGGGCGTGTGCTTTCTGCTCTTCGCCCCACTTGCATTCGATGAACTCAAGAATGTCTGGATGCCAGACTTTGAGTGACTGCATCTTTGCGGCACGGCGGGTCTTTCCACCACTCTTGACCACGCCAGCGATCGAGTCATACACCTTCATGAAAGAAAGCGGGCCAGAGGGTGTGCCGCCACCGGAAAGTTTTTCTCGTTGAGATCGGATGGTTGAAAGGTCGGTTCCGGTTCCGCTACCAAACTTGAATAACATCGCTTCTGAACAAGCAAGACGCATGATGTCTTCCATGTTGTCGTCGACGCTTTGAATGAAGCAGGCTGAGCCTTGAGGGAATTCGTAAGGATTCTCTGGCTGTTCGGTTTGCTCGGTTTCCGGGTTCCAACGCCAGTTGCACTTGTCACCGCTGACGCCATATTGCGCGTGCAGACCAACATTGAACCAAACCGGACTGTTGAAGGCACCGTGCTGGTGGAGGCACAACCAGCTCAGGTCACGGTAGAAACGTTCTCCGTCCTCTGGGCTATCGAAATACCCGTCCGCTAATCCCCAGTCACTGATCGTTCGTGTCACTCGGTGAACGAGTTGACGAACGCTTCTCTCTCGTTCCGCAGGATTCTTCGGGTCGCCGTAGAAATATTTGGATACCACCACGTTGGTCGCAAGCTGACTCCACTTTGATGGAATCTCGCAGTTGGTTTGCTCGAAGAGTGCGTTACCACTTTCATCTTTGATCGCTGCACTCCGAAGCTCCCATTCGGTGGTCGCGAAGGGAGTCTTACCATCATCAGGGCAGAAGGTGGATTCGATTTTGAGACCGTGCCCGCTCTTGCGAAGCTTCTTGCCGAAACGCTGCTTGGCGTAGTCGATGCCATGTTCCCCGTTGACCTTTTCCAACGCGGGATCGGAGGAAACATCGTTTGTTGACTGCGCAGTGAGAACCGTGGCCATAGCTCTAAGACTCCTAAAGGGTTCATCCATGGGTCGGATCGGCGCCAAAGGCTACTCGCTATCCTCGCGAAGCGCTGACCACAACCATATTTATTAATGAGAAGCGTGAATAAGATCGCCCGCGTGGGGGGGTGTTGCTCCATTCGAGTCACCTCATTGGGAAAACCGTGATGAATCCAACGGTTCAACCAATCAGGCGACACAAAAACACTACCAGTAGTAACCTCGCGGTTGCTATACCACTATATGTGGGCGACAGGGGCGAAATCTTAAGGCTGAATTGTCTGATGTCAAATAGAATTTCTAATTTGAATCTAACTTCCTACCGGGGATGGGTTTACGGCGATCCAATGCGAGAACAGTGAGGTCCGTGTTCTCGATGTGTTGTGCCCTTAACCTCAAGCCATATTAAGACTTAGTGAAGGTTGCTAGCAAGGCGAGCTTGTTGTTTTCGATTCTGAATATTTCTCAGATTATTCCCTAGTGAGTCACCAAGGCCTGGGGGTATGGCGATTCTGGGTGGTCTGCGTTGATTTGGTTGGCTGCTAGGTCGGGCTTCTTTGTTGGTGATGCACCGACTTGAGCTATGCAGAGGCTGGGGGCGGCTAATGCGATGTGTTGTTGCGGCATTTTTCGTGCGTTTCCGAACGACTGCGTCTGGGTGCTTGATCATTCTCCATTTCGTGTTTTGTGTTGTTTTTACTGCGAATTTAGTCGGGGTTCGTCGAATCGCGGGTCAACGACATGTTCTGAACGACATTTTTTGGTGTTTGTTCTGTCGATCTGAGGCGATCCGTGTGTGAACACGGTGCAGGTGGGCGATGAATTCGGCTAACGTATTGATCTGCGCGTCTTACTGTGGATTGTGGTGAGGCGAAACAAGCATCCTTCGAAGTAAGTGTGAAGAAAGAAGACGCATGAAATTTGCAATCTGTAACGAGACTTTCGGCGACTGGAAGTTGGCCGATGCCCTGAAGTTCGCACGATCCACGGGCTACACCGGATGGGAGGTGGCGCCGTTTATGTTATCCGACGACATCCGTAGTTTTGGTGCTGATGAGCGGCTGAAGTATCGATCAGAGGTTGAAGCGGCGGGTTTGGAGATCATTGGGTTGCATTGGCTCCTTGCAAAGACGGAAGGCTTTTACCTCACTTCTGAGGACGATGTTGTGCAGCAGCGTACTGCAGATTACCTCAGCCAACTTGCTGATCTTTGTGGAGATCTTGGTGGCAGTGTGATGGTTCTCGGTTCACCGCAGCAGAGGAATGTTCCCAAGGGACAGAGTATGGAATCAGCGATGCAATGTGCCGCCAACGTTCTCAAAGCGGTTACTCCAGCGTTAGAACGGAACGAGGTGAAGATTGCCGTGGAGCCACTTGGGCGTGAGGAGGGTAACTTTCTCAATCACGCTTCCGACGCGCGGGACTTGATTGATCGTGTCAGCCACCCCAACGTCCAGCTTCATCTCGATGTTAAAGCCATGAGCGATGAGGGAATCGCAATAGACCAAATCGTTCGTGATAACGCCGAAGCAATGATCCATTTTCACGCGAACGATCCGAATCGTCGTGGCCCAGGGATGGGTGATGTTGATTTTAAACCCATCTTTCAAGCCCTCCGAGACGTCTCCTACCAGGGATGGACGAGTGTGGAGGTGTTCGACTACGCACCCGGGATTGAAACGCTTGTGACCGAGAGCATGAAGAACATGCTTGACACGCTAGAAGCGATTGGGAATTGAATCGATTGGGAAGAACGAAAAATCGCCCAATATCCAAATCTTTTGAGGTTGCAACTTGCTGACGATTTGTGTGACGGATTGGACAAGTCGCTTTATCGATCGTCGAATAATTCAGAAGGTTCTCGAGGGCTGTCGCAGCACCTCACCCTGACATCACTGCTGTATACTACTGACATCGAGGACGATCGGTGACGCGGGCTGGTTCCGAGTTAATCGTGTTCCGAGTTAGCGTGGTCTGGGAGATAATGTTCCGGGAGATTGTGTTCCGGGAGATTGTGTTCCGGATCATCTCGTACTAACGATCTGCGAGCAAGGTTTAGTTGGCAACGTTTTGTTCAGGAGCATTCATGTCCAGTGACCCGATGACCATAGACGAAGAAGCGGAACTGGTTGCACAGATCAGAGAGGGGCGAGAGAAGATTCTTGCTGAGTTGTCAAAGGTGATTGTCGGACAGGAGGATGTAATTGAGCAATTATTGCTCTGTCTCTTCTCCGGTGGCCACTGCTTGATCACCGGTGCTCCGGGTCTCGCTAAGACGCTGCTTGTGCGCAGTGTTGCGGAGGTGTTTCATCTTCAGTTTCAGCGAATCCAATTCACTCCGGACTTAATGCCCGCTGATATCACCGGCACTGAGATTCTTGAGCAGAACCAGGACGGTGAGCGGTCGCTGCAATTCGTAAAGGGGCCGATCTTCGCCAACGTGATTTTGGCGGACGAAATCAACCGCACGCCTCCCAAAACGCAAGCCGCACTACTTGAAGCGATGCAGGAGCATCAGGTAACCGCGGCTGGTAAACGTTACGAGTTGGACCAGCCATTTTTTGTTCTTGCCACTCAAAACCCGATTGAGATGGAGGGAACCTATCCGCTCCCAGAGGCGCAGCTTGATCGCTTCATGTTCAATGTGCTGATTGACTACCTACCGCCTGAGCAAGAACTTGCGGTCGTGATGAAGACCACCGCGAAGGCTGGTGAAACGATCGAGCCGATTTTTAACGCGGAGGATGTACTGCGATTTCATTCATTGGTTCGACGTGTTCCAATTGCGGAAGAGGTTGCAAGATTCGCGGTCGATATCGCTGCGGCGACGAGGCCTCGGAGAGAAGGGAGTTTGGATTTTGTCAATGAATGGATTAGCTGGGGTGCTGGTATTCGAGCAGCTCAAACTCTCGTGCTTGCGAGTAAAGCGAGAGCTCTTCTTCAGGGACGTGCACACGTGACGAGGGAAGACATCGTGCACTTGGCGAAACCTACACTGCGACATCGTGTGCTTCTAAGTTATCGGGCTGAGGCCGAAGGTGTCTCAATCGAGGCGGTGATTGATCGTCTGGTTGAGTCCGTCAGATCGGGGGCGTGAAATGGCCGGCGCCATCCAAGAGCCCAAACCGAAACACTCCCTTACGGGACCAATAGCCTCGTTGGATCCCGCTGCATTGATGCGTATCAAGAATTTGCAGCTTCGGGCCAAGATGGTAGTTGAAGGTTTTTACAACGGTCTACACCGGAGTCCTCTACACGGTAACTCGGTTGAGTTTCGAGAGTATCGACCGTACACCTTTGGCGATGACCTGCGAAACCTCGACTGGAAACTTTACGCGAGGAGCGATCGTTACTACATCAAGAAATTTGATGATGAGACGCAGCGTGAGTGCACATTGATTCAGGACCAAAGTCGGTCGATGGATTACGGCACAATCGGGTACAGCAAGGCTGAATTTGCCAGCACGGTGCTCGCTACACTTGCATATTTCCTCAATCTTCAGCGAGATAGCGTCGGACTTTTGACGTTCGATGAAGCGATCCGGCAGTATCTCCCACCGCGACGTGCACATGGGCAAATGCGTCGCTTGTTTGCCGGGCTTGCACAGCCAGCGAGTGGTCTCGATACCAACATGGAGCGACCTCTTGAGGAGGCGGCAGCGGTTGCAAAACGCAGAGGCCTCATTGTGCTTGCGTCTGACTTTCTAGCTCCCGTTTCATCGATGGAAAAAGGACTCGGTCTCCTGCGGGCTCGCGGACATCAGGTCTTGCTATTGAGAGTGCTTGATCCGACCGAATTAGATTTCTCGATCGATTCACCAAGCATGATGTTTGATATGGAAACAGGATCCGAGATCTACGTCGATCCAATTGTTGCCAAGTCTGGGTACCGAGATGCCTTTGTGAATCATCGGGAAGAGCTGACCAAACTGTGCGGGTCGATAGGGATAGACTACTTTGAGATGGTTACCAATGACCTGGTTGAAAATGCCCTGCATCGTTTGATTTCTACTAGTGGGAATGCGAATCGAATTGCAATGAGCGGATCGGGTGGTAGCAGCGCAAGTGCAATCGAAAGGTCAGCGATCGAGGACGATGTGCGGGCGACGGAGGTTGACAGTTTTGGGGGATCAATTGGCAGCGGAGGCCGCGAATGAGTTTTCTTGCTCCGCTGTACGCCCTTGGCTTACTAACCGTTGCGGCTCCAATACTGCTGCACCTTATTCGTCGGCAACCGAGGGATCGTGTGGCGTTTAGTTCACTCCTGTTTCTCAAGCAGACCCCTCCTAGACTCACCCGGCGAAGTCGAATTAATCACTGGTTCTTGTTGTTATTGCGGATACTCGCGATCTGTGGTTTGGTGCTTGCGTTTGCGCGACCTTTTATGCGTCGTGATTCTCAAGAGTTGCGAGTCGAATTGGGACGCAGAGTGATTGTCATGTTAGATACAAGTGCGAGTATGCAGCGCACTGGATTGTGGAAGCGGGCGACAGAGACGGTCGAGACGTTGGTCAATGGACTAGAATCTCAGGATGAAATCGCATTAATAAGTTTTGATCATCAGTCGATCTTGCAGGTGCCATTCGGTGAGGAATTGGCAGTTCCCGCTGCGGAGCAAAGGCAAGTGGTTTTGGAGACTTTGATGACACTCGCTCCAACTAACCATGCAACGGAGTTGGGGCATGCTCTGCAGTTTGCTGCGGAGTACTCCGTGTCGGCGGCACGGGGGGATTCCAATAATCCATCCGATGAGACAAAGCGGCCTGATCGAGGCTCTGGGGGGGCTGGTGATGGCGTTGTCGCGGACGATGCCAGATTGCAGCGAACTACCCAGTTGGTTGTGGTCAGCGACATGCAGAGTGGTGGCAACCTACGGGCAATACAGTCTTACCCATGGCCGAGTGATGTATCGGTAGAGTTAAGGCAAATTGAGCCCGACAACGCCACCAACGCGTCCGTTAGGCGATTGCCGCAGAGCGAAGAGGATGTGAAAGGCGAACGGATGCGAGTTCGCGTCGACAATGCTTCGTCGTCGTCTGTTTCAGAATTTGAACTTGCTTGGATCGACGAAGCCCAGCAAGCGTACCCAATCCAGAGGGTGCAGGTGCCGCCGGGGCGTACCCGCGTGTTGAGTCTGCCAATGCCCTTGGATTCGGTGGTTGCGGTCAAGCTCGATGGTGACCGAGAGGATTTTGATAACCTGAATCACTTTGTACAGCCAGAGAAAGCGGATATGGAGGTTCTCTATTTCGGTGCGCGTTCAGAGGAGGTTCGAGACGACCTGTTTTACTACCTGAATCTGCTGCCGCTCAGCACCCGATCCAGAGAGGTGAGTTGTCGATCGGCCAACGCGAACGAGTTGAAACTCGCTGATGCCAAGCAGAACCCATTGGTCGTCGTTTCACAGGCATTCGATCAGTCTACAGCAGAGTCTTTACGGCGGTACATTGAGTCTGGAGGGACAGTGCTTGGTGTCCTGGATGGTGCGATCGACGGAGCGGGCGAAGCAACACTTCTTGAGTCGCTGAATCAACTTGGGGAGATGAAACTAAACAGCAACCCTGCGCAATCTCTTGATGCCAACGAAGACGCTGGCACAGCTAGCGTAGATGTCTACGCAATGTTCTCGTCCATTGACTATCAGCACCGCTTGTTTGCGAGTTTCTTCGATCCACAGTTCAGCGACTTCTCTAAAATCAAGTTTTGGTCACACGAGAATGTTGGTGGCCTTGATGAAGATTTGTCCGTTGTGGCGACCTTCGATGATGGTTCCCCCGCGATTATTGAGAATATAATTGGCACGGGGCAGTTACTCGTCATGACTTTTGGTTGGCAACCGAGTCGTAGCCAACTGGCGCTTTCAACAAAATTCCTTCCCCTGATGGATTCAATGGTGAATCCCGCAAGTGAGTCGCAGGAAGGAATGTCGATTAGTGTCGGAGATGTCATTCCGTTTCCACCGTCAGCTGACGCGACGATCAGTCAACCGGATGGATCCACGGTACCCTATCGTGAAACACGGGACACCGAGTTGATGTCCCAGCCGGGAATCTATCGATACACCCGCGACGGTTTTGAGTCTCGTGTGGCCGTTAATTTAGCCGCAAGCGAGAGTCAAATTGAAGCGATGGACTCCGACGAATTTGAGACTTTGGGGGTGCGACTTGGCGCTCTTACAGATCGAGAGCGAGAAACGGCTCGGGAGCTACAACTACGAGATCGTGAGCTTGAGGAACATCAGGGATTATGGCAGTGGGCATTGATCGCCACTCTGTTGTTCATTTTTGTTGAGACCCTTTGGGCTGGGCTGACTTCTCGTCGGCTGTTGGTGGACCAACGTGGTGATGGTGGCACAGACGGAGTGCCATCAACGCAGGTTACTTGAACCACCTGACCGATCTTAGAGAGCCGGTCGAAAGTGCGTTGATGTGAGAATTGAAGAGTGCTGGAGTTGTGGCTAACGATCATTCCCTCTTTATGAGAATCCAATGGTGAATCAGCAGCTATACGATCGCATCGCGGTGGTAGAAAGACGGATGATCCGTTTCAGGCTTCTGCATGGACTGACATGTTTGATGTTGATCCTTGGTTTAACCAGTTGGCTGACAATCAAGCCAATCCAGGGGCAACGATTTGAGGCAGCTGAAGCGGTGATTGCTCTAGGCCTGCTTGGGATCTTCGCAATCGTCATTTTGTTTCTGATAGCGAAACACTATCGCTTATCAAACGCTTTTGTTGCCGGGAAGATTGAAACTCTCTATCCCAACCTCGATCAACGCCTGTTGACGGCGGTTGAAATTGCGGACGAGAAGCTCAGTTTCTTAGAATCAGAGGTAATACGTGAGGCGATCGCTCATGCAGATGGTCATGATTGGTCCCAAGTTGTCCAGCGAAGTAGGATGCGATATGCGCGGGGCCTGTGTGTTGCATCCACGCTCTTCTGCTTCGCTTCGTTTTGGAACACCTACCGCGAGCCAACACCTGCTGGTGTTGTTGCTTCAGCGGCTGGATTAACGTTCGCCGGCGAAACGGTTCTGATCGAGCCCGGTAATGTTGAATTAGAAGTCGGGACGTCAATGGTTGTCACGGCACGCTATACCGGCGAGGCTCCTGATGAAGCCACGCTCGTGGTTGAATACGCTGATGGTTCACAGGTCCCTTACGTGATGAAGCGGAATCTGAGTGATCCAGTCTTAGGCGTGGTGGTCGCCGACGTGGAGCAAGCGTTTCAGTATCGTGTGGTCGACGGTGAGTGGGAGAGTGATGTTTTTGTCGCCTCGGTCTATGCGCGACCCGAGTTGGTACAGAGTGATGCTGAAATCACCTATCCCGCGTACACAAATCTACCGGCCAAGCGTGTTGAGTACACGTTTCGAGTTTCTGCGGTCGAGGGTTCCATCGTTGAGTGGTCTTGTCTGCTAAACAAGCCGGTTAGCCAAGCGAGTCTTTATGACGAGAAGACGGATCAACGGATCACTCTAGTCCAAGATGCAAAGCAGCCTGAGTTATATGTTGCGCAGGTCGAACTTGATCAGACCAAACGTTACAAATTGCTTCTGCAGGATGCTCAAGGGCGCACAAATTCATTCCCGCCAGAGCTTGTGGCACGAATGATTTCCAACGAGCCTGTCACGTTGAAGGCGACCGTTGCGGGCGATGCGGCTGTTTCCCCACTCGAGGAATATCCGGTTGCGGCGGAAGTCGTAGATGATTTTGGTGTGCTCCAATTCGGCCTGACGTATACGTTCGGCAGTGCGGAATCGAAGGACGTTGTTCTTGGGCGTGAGATTCCCAAGGGTGCCAAAGAGACTGGCGAGCACCTGATTTCGTTTGAGGATCTATCGGCGGCACCCGACGACTTGCTGACGTATCACTTTTGGGCCGACGATCATGGGCCAGATGGTGAAATTCGTCGTAGTGAAGGCGATTTGTATTTTGCGGAAGTCCGTCCCTTTGATGAGATTTTCCGTGAACGGTCTCAGCAGGCGGCCGCTGCGGAGTCCGAGCAGTCGAGCCAAGAAAGTGAAAATGGTCAACAAGCTGAAGAGCTCGCTAACCTACAGAAAGAAATTATCAACGCCACCTGGCGATTGCTTCGCGACCAGGATCGGAGGTCACAAGAGGAGGCTTTTGTTAACGACATTCAGTTGGTGATTGATTCTCAGAATGACGCCATGGAACAGGTTCGCGAGATGTCAGCGGAGGTAACCGATGAACGCTCGCAACGTTTTGTTGATTTGGCGATTGAATCAATGGGCACTGCAGTTGAGACACTTCAGGAGATAAAAGAAGATCCGTCGGCGGTGTCTCTGAGAACCGCATTGGAATCGGAAACGCAAGCGTATTCGGCTCTGCTCAAGCTACGTGCGAGGGAGTTTGAGATCACGCAGTCGCAACAGCAGCAGTCGTCCTCCTCTTCGTCGAGTAGTTCTTCGCAGAATCGACGGCAGCAACAACTTGATGAGCTTGAGTTAGAGCAGGAAGAGGACCGTTATGAGACTGAATCACAGGCGACGCAATCTGAAACACAGCAAGCCGAACAGCGAGAAACGCGTCAGGTTCTCAATCGCCTCCGAGATCTCGCGAGACGTCAGCAAGATCTAAATGATGCCATCGCGGAATTGCAGTCCTCGTTAGATGCGGCTGAAGACCAAGAGGAAAAGGAAGAACTTGATCGGCAGTTGAAGCGTCTGCGAGAACAGCAACAGGATTTACTTCGGGAAACCGACGAGCTCTCAGAGCGGATGCAACAAAACGCGACTCAACAGGAAATGACGGAGGCTGCGGAGAGGTTGGAGCAGACGCGTGAGCAGGTCAGGCAGGCTGCTGAACAGCTTGAGCAAAACAATGCGGCGGCAGCATTGACCGCTGGGAGGCGTGCGGAACGCGAGTTTGAGCAGATGCGTGACGAGTTTAGGCAGAATGCGTCTGGGCAATTCAATGAACGCGTTCGTGAGTTGAACCAGCAAGCGGAACAACTCCGCCAACGGCAAGAAGAGATTTCGGAGCAGATGCAGCCTGATCCTAACTCTGCTGAAAATACAGGTCTTCGTTCCGAGGGTAATGATCGACAAGAGACCGTCGAAGGCCTCCGAGAGCAGGCCGAGAAACTCGAAGGGCTGCTTGAGGAGATGCAGGAGACGGTCGAGCAGGCGGAGGAGGCAGAACCGCTTCTTGCACAGCGCCTCTACGACACATTCAGGGAGACGTCGCAGCGCCAGACACAACGCCAGCTTGAAGAGGCTGCAACTCTGCTGGACAGAGGTTTTCAGCCCCAGTCGCAAGAGCTTGAGTCAGCTGCGGCTGAAGGGATCGAGGCGTTACAGGAGGGGCTCAGAAAGGCTTCGGAGAGTGTGCTTGGTGATGAGACGCGAGCATTACAGTCAGCATTGTCGGAGCTTGAACGTCTCGAAGCTGAATTGAGAAATGAGATGAACCAAAACGGTGCCATGCAGACGGACGCAGACACAACTTCTGATTTGAATTTGGATCCCAATGGTGAGTCATCTGTGCCGCCCAGCAACACATCTGCTTCTCCGCCGCGCCAACCGTCAGGACAACCTCAAGAATCGGGTCAAACACAGCCATCTGGTGAGCCCCAAGAATCAGGTCAGTCACCGGCGTCAGGTGAACCCCAGCAATCGAATCAACCCCAGCAGTCGAATCAGCAAAGTGAAACTCAGGGACAAAACAGCGGAGGGCAAGGTCAGGGTGCCCCGTCAACGCAACAGGAGACGCCGAGCAATACATTAGCAAACCAGCAAGCCGGCGATATGGCGCAGGGCAGCAATGAGTCAGAGACCGAGGCGCAAGGTGAAGGATCGGGCGGTGTCGCGGGAGGTGGTCGTTCACAAGCGACTGCTGGATCTGTCCTGAACCAACTTGCTGCGGGTAGCCCAGGGGATAACCCGATCACTGGGGACGGGTTCCGTGACTGGACAGATCGATTGAGAGATGTTGAGGAGATGGTTGCAGATCCTGAGTTGCGTTCAGATGCCGCACAGATTCGCGATCGCGCGAGAGAGATTCGACGAGAATCACGCCGCCAATCACGTTTACCGCAGTGGGATTTGGTCGAAGAGATGGTCGCCACGCCTCTCCGTGAACTCAAAAAGCGAGTGTCTGATGAATTGATGAGGCAGAGCGCTGAAAAGAACGCCATTGTGCCACTCGATCGTGATCCAGTGCCGGATCGATACCAAGATGCCGTTCGAGATTACTACGAGCGTCTCGGGAGTGGAACGCAATGATATTCAAGCATTCGATTCATCCTCCAAGGTGGTGCAGGCACTGTTTAATACTGGCGACCCTTTTTGGCCTGCCCACCAATCCCGCCCATGCTCAAGCTGATGTTCTTAGTGCCGCGGAGACGGTCACGGAAACTGACGGTGCAGTGTGGGGCGGTATTGTTTTGGGGGCTCCAGAATGGGCGTCGGTTTCGCTGATGATCCTAATAGGACTTGTGGTCCTGATTGTCTGGAGCACGATTCGAATGCGTGCTGGTGTTGGGCTGCGAGTTTCTTCTGCTTTGCTCAAGTTGCTTGCTGTCTCGATTGTCTGTCTATGCTTGGTAAAACCGATGAGACTTGGGGAGCGAGCACGCCCGCAAGAAAATGTTGTCGCGATTTTGCTTGACAATAGTCAGAGTATGCAGCTCAAAGCACCTGAAACGCCGATGGATCGCCTCGAGCAGATGAAGGCGAGTGTTGGTGAGGATCAAGGTTGGAAGATTCGTTTGCAACAGGATTTTGATGTGCGGACGTATCAGTTTGGTCGTCGACTTCAGAAAATCGCTGATACCGATGGTGTGGACGCGAGTGAGACGGCGTCGACACTTCTCACATCTCTTGATCAGTTACGTGACCGTTTGCAACGGCGGCCTTTAGCAGGGGTATTACTCTTTACCGACGGTAACCTCACCGATGGTGAATCCAATGATTGGGACCTCGGGCAGTACTCAGCTCCTATTTACCCAGTGATCAACGACGACGAGCCTGATTTCTGTGACCTTTGCATCGACACCATTAGCGTGCAGCAAACGGACTTTGAATCATCTCCAACGAAGATCCGCGTCGAGTACCATGCCTCGGGGCTCGCGGGTCAAGAATTAACCGTGCAGTTAATGGATCTGCAGACTGGGTTGATCGTAGAAGAGATCAAGAGCAGGATCAGTTCATCTTATGACGAGGAAGAAGTTCAGTTTCGGTTTCGGCCGGAAACGAGTGGAGTCAGCTTTTATGAAGTTCTCGCCTTCACAGAAGCCGATCGTGAAGCATTGCTTAGTCCGACGCTTGAAGGGATGCAAAATGCGACGGAAGCGACCCTTCTAAATAATGCACAGGTTGTGTCGGTAAATCGCAAGTCGGGACCGTATCGTATTCTTTACCTCTCGGGTCGCCCGAACTGGGAATACAAGTTTTTGCGGCGAGCGCTCCAGTCCGACGCCGAGGTGCAGATGGTCGGGTTGATTCGGATTGCAAAAAAAGAACCCAAGTTCAGCTTCCGAGACCGTTCTGTGACATCGACCAATCCTTTATTTGCTGGGCTTGGTAAAGAGGAGGAGGATGCTGCTGAGCAGTATGATGAACCGGTTCTGATTCGACTGGGAGTCAAGGAATCCGAGGAACTCAGTGCCGGATTCCCTGATTCGGAAGAAGAACTCTTCGCTTACCATGCGATCATTCTCGACGACATTGAGAGTGGTTTTTTTAACCAGGATCAAATGCTTCTGTTGCGGAAGTTTGTTAGTGCGCGAGGCGGTGGATTGCTGCTGCTCGGTGGACAGGAGGCATTTGCTGAGGAGGCCATGAGAGAGACTCCGCTTGGTGAACTTGCGCCTATCTATGGCGCATCGAGCAGTGCGGTATCGCGAGACGCCAAGCCAGTTGGGCCTTATCGGATTGAACTCACTCAAGAGGGCATGCTTCAGCCCTGGTTGCGGTTGAGTGATAACGAGGCAGGAGAGGTTGAGTCGGTTCGGTCGCAACCGATTTTTCGCACGCTAAATCTTGGTGGGCAGGTGAAGCCTGGTGCTTCGATTCTTGCTTATGCCGAGGCCCGTACCCAGGAACGCTTACCCGCTTTAATCTCGCAGCGTTTTGGTCGTGGTCGGACGGCTGCATGGTTGGTGGGAGATCTCTGGAAGTCGGCGATGCGACGCGAGACATCGGATGATGACTCTGGCGGACAAGCATGGAGGCAGATTGCTAGGTGGCTGGTCAACGATGCACCTCGTCGAGTTGAATTGGAGACAAAGCCGTCTTTGGATCCCAATGAGCCAATCACAATTTCAACCACCGTTCTCGATGAGTCCTATTTGCCGATGGATAACGCTGTGGTCAAAGTGACGGTAACCCCTTTCGGCGGGGAGAGTGTTGAACTTGAAGCGGAAATGGATGAGTCCCAAGCAGGTGTTTACAACACTCAATATTGGTCACAGGAGGGAACGGCTTTTCACGCGAACGCGAAAGTTGAGTCGATCTCCGGTGAATTCATTGGAGCGGCGGATGTAGGATGGACTCAAAACGTTGGCGCGGATGAATTCAAACGACTTGAGATCAATAGGGATCGATTGAAGGAAATCGCGGAGCTTACCGGCGGTCGGTTGGTGCATCAAAACGAGCTGGATGAATTTGCTCGCGAGCTACCCAATCAGAAGGTGCCTGTTCGGCAAAAGTGGTTGTATCCGCTCTGGCACAGCCCGTGGGTTTTGGGGCTTGCGATCGCGTGCCTCTCCTTGGAGTGGACCATTCGTCGGATGAAAGGACATGCATGAGCAAGCAAGTTAATGATCGATCTCGCGAGGTTCTTCGGCGTCAACCGGACTTGAAGGTAAGTGACGATCCGGAACTTCCGTGGTTGTTTGGCACTCAGCGGCAATGGCTTTCAACTGCAGCGAGTAACTCGGTTTTCCACTTGATCGCGAGTGGCACAAGAATCGTTGTCTCGCTAGCTAGTTTTCTTTTTTTACTTGTCTCATGCGATTTCACACTTGGCTCCGTCTTCGATCAATCATCTGAGCAATCAAGCCAACAGGCTGATTCAGTTAGGAGCGAGGTTAACCACGATAGCCAGGTAGAGGTGCCATTTCGTCCTGATGTGCTCGTTGTTCTAGGTGCCGGAGGGACCACCGAGTACGAGGAGCAGTTCAAGCGGTGGCAGAGCCGCTTGAGGGAGTTGGCTTCAAGTGAAGAGGTTCGCTATCAGGTGATTGGTGCTGATGAAGAAGGGGCCGCGCAGGACTTGGGTGACAGTGGTCGGAGAGGGGAGATTCCGGAGGGTGAAAGGAATAGCGACCGTCAATTGCTCATCGACTCCATCAGTGAGTTGAATCGTGAGACAGCGGAACCGCTTTGGTTGATTCTGATTGGTCATGGCACTTACACGAGGGGTGTGGCCAAGTTCAATTTGCGTGGTCCAGATATCAGTTCGGTGGAGTTGGCTGAACAATTTCAATCGCTTTCCAGACCACTGGTGTCTCTCAATTTCTTTTCCGCCAGTGGACCGTTCATCAATGCACTCTCCGGCGAGAATCGAGTTGTTGTCAGTGCAACCAAAAGCGGGCAGGAGCAGAATTTCAGTCGTTTTGGAGGGTACTTTATTGAGGCGTTAGGGGATGTGGACTCGGATCTTGACCATGATCAGCAGGTTTCGGTCCTTGAGGCGTTTCTCTCTGCATCCTCTCGGACTCAGGCGTACTATGACTCGGAGCAGAGGTTGCTTACGGAACACGCATTGGTAGATGACAATGGTGATCAACGAGGAACGCCGGCGGTCTTTTTTCGCGGCATTCGAGCGGTGAGGAAAACTAAGTCTGGCCAATCGGTAGATGGTCGTTTGAGTGCTAGGGAGTCACTCTCGAGTGCGAAAGACCAGCCTGCTCTGTCTGCAGAGCAGCGGCGATTACGCGATCAGCAGGAACGAGTTTTGGATGACCTTGTTGCTCGGGAGTCGAGCATGTCTCGCACTGAGTATCTTCTCGAGCTTGAAAAGATTCTCGTGCCGCTCGCGAATATCTACGGCGGCCAGACCAAATTAGATGTCGAAGCCACTAATGTCGACAACGCTGCTGCTAATGATGCAGCTGCTAATGATGCAGCTGCTAATGATGCAGCTGCTAATTAGGTCGCAACGGGACCTGGAGCATGTAACGGCTGTCACGACTAGCGGCACGTAACAGTACCGTCAAAACCAAATGTTAAATTTGGAAGTTAATGTCTTCTTCGGGCAACGTTTCTTTTGCCGCGCCCCGAACTCGCAATTGCGGTTTTTCAAGCAGAACGGTTGTCTTGGCTGAGACACTGCGAGTGATCCACACGCTAGATCCGATTACTGCTTCACGACCGATGACGGTTTTGCCACCGAGTATTGTTGCGTTAGCGTACACGACAACGTGATCTTCGATGGTTGGGTGGCGTTTGGTGCCGCGAATCAGTTGACCATCTGAGTCCGTTGGGAAGCTGAGAGCACCAAGTGTGACGCCTTGGTAGAGCTTGACGTGGTCACCAATCTCGCATGTTTCCCCGATCACAACGCCGGTTCCATGATCGATGAAAAAGTATTCACCGATCGTTGCGCCCGGGTGGATGTCGATACCGGTCTTTTGATGAGCCCACTCGGTCATCATGCGAGGAAGAAATGGAACGTCAAGCTGAACCAGTTCATGAGCAATACGGTAGACCGTGATCGCCATGACGCCGGGGTAGCAAAGAACAATTTCATCCGTGGTACGGCAAGCAGGGTCGCCATCGTAGGCGGCTTCCACGTCCTTGGCGAGTATCAGGCGTAGCTTGGGAATTCGTTTAAGAAGCTCAATTGCCATAGCCTGGCCCTTGGCTTCAAAATCAACCTCATCAACGCAGTCAAGATGCTGCGATCCGACTCGTTGCTCGTGCCGGAGCGCTCGCGCGATCTCGGTAGTCAACTGATCGTGTAGTGTGTCGAGCAGGCTGCCGACGTGAAAGTGGATGTTTCCTTGATGCAAACCAACCTTACGGCGGTAACCCGGATAGAGAATGTCTTTTAGATTCAACAGGCACTCAATAACGCCGGTATAGCTCGGCAGTGGGCAATGCCCAAGATGATTGATCTTATCTTCGGAAGAATAGGTTTGGACAATCAATTCCGTTAGGTCTGGCAATTGTTCTTTGAGCCGAACATCTGAGGCCACGTGACTAACTCCTGGCGAGGGCTTGCAAGTTTGCGTGAAAGGTTAGCGTTTTCGGTTGCGAAGGTGAAGCTGACGATTGATTGTCGATTTTCCGAGTGCTTATTGGCAATCAAGCGAAACGGGTGACTCGATCAAATCGTATCGATAGGGTGCGGGGAATCGACGCCTGATTTCGGCTTCCACCGGCGAATAAAAAAGGGCCAATAAAAAAAGGGCCAATAGGAAATTCCCACTAGCCCTCTTCATTAGTGCTCGGTTTTGATTACGGCCGATACCGCATCAGATCCGCCTAGTAGCCGATGGTCGGTGGGTTATCCATTAGGAAGTCCCGCGGCGAGCGAATCGTGTAATAAGGATAAGCCATCGTTGCAGATTGCATCGCGGCGTGATGCCCGCCATGTAGTCCGTGAGCAGCGGCGTGCGGTCCGTGAGCACCAGCGTGGTTGTGTGTTGGGCTGAGGTGTGAGCTGTAGTTATGACCTCCACGCTGCCACCCCAATTTGCCTGCGACGCAGCCTGTGCGTCCGCATGTCTTGCAAGCGGCGTTCTTTAGCTTGCCGAGGATGCCGCCACCATTAGAGCTTGCTCCGCATGGTTCACAGCCGTCTGCAGGCTCGCAATTTGCGGGTTCACATTGACCGAGTCCACCACGGGTGTGGTGATGCAGACATCCCGTGGACCCAACTAGGAGTGCTGCAGCAGCAGTAAGCATCAAAATTCGATTCATTTCCGGATTCCTTCCCGAGCTTCTCACCGCCATCACAGGGCGGAACAGTAGATATCGTGGATAGGTGTCGCTAAATCATTTAGACGAAGATCTAGAAATTTCTATCCACAATGCTTGTTCGGCGTTCCGGTTCTTGACATCAATGGAAACCTGCCAAGGACGAGCGAGGTTGTGAAGTGTGGATCGGAAGTGATTCCGTAATCGATCCAAATTACCATCCTGCTGGCGTTTGGCTTGCATTGTGGGCTGGGTTTTTGCTACGCCACACTTGACGGTTCGTTGCTCAGAATAAGGACAGTGAGTTCCATGCGAAGTTTCACGGTGTTGGTTGTTGTGGTCACGTTGGGGTTGTCATCACCTGCGGTTGCTCAGATTACCGGTCCGCGGGTTCTGACTGCTGAGCAGGATCGTTTAGCGACCCTCCAAGAACAGTTGGTCAATCGACTTCGTGCCACTCGAAACGACCAAAAAGGTTACCTGAACCATGTCATTCGATTGGTGCGAGAGGGAAGGGTCGATCGAGGTTTGGTAGTCGCACTGGAGCGTTACGCATTGCGGAGAAATCCTTCGTATCCATTCCCATTCTTTGAGAGAGCGATGAAGTACGAGTGTGCAAAGCGTGGTGT
>JBMHCO010000028.1:0-9316 GCA_049889895.1 Rubripirellula sp. | reverse complement strand
TGCGATCGTTTGGTGATTTCCTACGGAAGGTTCTGCACTCTGTGCGCATCCATCGATTACCCGCGGTCCATCAGATCGCTCAACATCAATCAACAGTACCTCCGGCAAGACACTCAGCAAAAAACTCCCACTACAATTCAGGTTCATTCAAGTCACGATTCGACGGAGCGTTAAAAGAAACGCGACCTTCATACTTTATCACTCTTTGTTTTTCTCTTCTTTCACTCACCGCCCTTGCACCTCAAAGTCTATTAGCGGACGATCCCTTAACGACCAAGGAGAGGTACCGCGGGCTGTCCGTCGGGCAATGGGTTCTTTTGCAGAATGAATACGTTTTCGGAGAGAACTTAGGTGATGGAAGCGACATCCCTAATCCTTACAAAAACGTTCTTTTGCTACCGGAATCCATCGGTGAGTTTGCACCGTACCATGAAGTGTCCGTCAGCGAAGAGACTGCACTTGTCGTTCCCTTCGCCTTTTTTGTGGGCGAAGTCTATGTGGATGGCACCGTTTTACCTTCATTGGACGAAGGCGAGCATACGATTGAAATCATTGAATCATCGATAGACTCTAATGAGACGATCACTTATCGGATCTTCGTTAACGAGGAAATGGAAGAGGACGACGATGATGATGATGACGAGGAACAGGGCGATGATCGGCGACGCGGCTCAAATGATGACGATCGAAAACGATCCAAGAAAAGAAGAAGATAAATCCCGACGCACATTGTGCACGTGACAAAAAGACCGCATCGAATTCCATCGTATTCAGTGGCGTCGTCTACTTGTTCCAATAGTTGATTCTGGTCCCTGTTTTGTTGCAGGCATATTGTGTCTCATTTGCCGCAAAGCTGAGCACACAGACTTCGATGCCCTCAGGCGAATCGACATGGTCGTTCAGCTTCTCTGCTCTGTCCAGCCCACCGATTATTTTCACGCATCGATGGCCTCCGGTACTGTCTCGTTCCGTGGCTCAAACCAACGATAAATGGTTGGGAGCACGAGTAGTGTCAAAGCCGTCGACGTGATCAGGCCTCCAATCACCACCGTTGCGAGAGGTCGCTGCACCTCCGCACCGGAACTAGAGGAAAGTGCCATCGGGATGAATCCCAATGCGCCGCATAATGCGGTCATCAGGACTGGTCGCAAACGGTCGATCGCTCCATGGATCACCGCATCCCGCTGCGAGCCACCTGCATGACGCAAGTGACGGACGTGTTCGATCAACACCACTCCATTCATCACCGCGATGCCGAACAGGGCAATAAAGCCAACGCCAGCGGAGATCGAGAATGGCAGCTCACGAGCCCACAGTGCCAACACGCCACCAGTCGCTGCGATCGGAACGTTCAGATAAATCAGCATCGCCAGTTTGATGGAATGAAACGTCATGTAGAGCAGAGCAAAAATGAGAACGAGTGCGACCGGTACCGCCACGGCGAGTCGCTGGGTCGCTTGCTGCAGGTTTTCGAATTGCCCGCCCCATCGGAGCATATACCCGGCCGGCAGCTCGACCTGTTCATCCACCACACGCTGAGCCTCGGCGACAAAACTGGCGAGATCGCGTCCGCGAACATTGCACTGAACAAGTATCCGCCGGCGCACCGCATCGCGACTAATTTCGACCGGTCCGTCCTCGGTAACGATGTCTGCTACTTGGGAAATAGGAATTGGCCTACCGTGCGAATCGTCGATCTTTAAACCGAGTAATTGCTCAGTGCTTTGGCGAGACTCTGGCCTCAATCGGATCTGCATCGGAAAACGGCGTTGCCCTTCAAAAACCTGCCCGACTGGAATGCCACCAACGGAGCTGACAGCATCGAGCACATCTCGAGCGTTGATGCCATATCTAGCAAGATCTGGTCGCCTAACGATCACCCTTAGGTACGACAGTCCGGCAACCTGTTGCGCCGCCACATCCGCTGCACCTTCCACTTGGCTCAGTGCACGCACCAGTTCATCACCTTTATCCTTCAACACATCTAAGTCGTCGCCATAGAGACTCAGTCCTATGTCACTGCGTACACCTGCGACCAGTTCTTGCACACGAAGTTCAATCGGCTGTGTAAAGCTATAAGCGTTACCAGGAACCTCAAGTGTTAACGCCTCTTGCATCTTCTCTATGAGATCCGCTTTGGTGTGACCTTGACCGAACACAACCTCTGGGTTGATGCGGATAAAAATGTCAGTTTGATAGACCCCCATCGGATCATTCGCTATTTCAGGACGGCCCGTCTTGGAGACGACCGTTTTCACCTCGGGGAACTTTAACAGTGTGCGTTCCATGGCCTTGGTCATCTCAATCGAGGTTTCCAGGGAGACGCTGGGCAACCGCGTTGCCTGAATCGCAATGTCTCCCTCATCGAGTTTCGGAACGAATTCAACCCCAAAACCACTGGCCAGTACAACGCTTGCTATGAACAAGGCAACTGACGCCATCATCATGAAGACGGGTCGCTTCATCGAAAACAGAAGGAGAGGCTGATAGGTCGACTTAAGCTTTCGGACCACAAACGTCTCACGCTGCTTCACGCGTCGCGCCAGAAACAGCGAGGCAAGAACAGGCATCACGGTGACAGACAGGACCAGGGCTGACGACAACGCGCTCATGAATGTGAAGGCCATCGGTCGAAACATCTTTCCTTCCATCCCCTGCAAACTCAGGATAGGCAGGAACACGATGATGACGATCAAACCAGCGAACAAGATCGGCTTGCCGACCTCCTTTGCCGACTCTCGGAACACATGATCTGGAACTTGCTCATCCGCCTGCTGCTTCGGGTACTGCATGGCGCGTCGCACGCAGTTTTCGACCATCACTACGGCTCCATCGACGATCACTCCAAAATCCACCGCCCCAAGACTCATTAAATTGGCAGACACTCCGGCGTATCGCATGGCCAACAGAGCGCACATCGCGGATAGGGGAATCGCCGCAGCGACAATCAATCCCGCTCGCAGGTCACCAAGCAGCACAAACAGTGTGACGATGACGAGGACGACTCCTAATCCAATGTTCTCACTAACGGTATGGATGGTCTTAGCCACCAATTCAGTTCGATCATAAAAGGTGTCGATCACAACACCTTTGGGAAGCGTCTTCTGGATTTCCGAGATCTTTTCTTTCACGTCACCCACGACCTGACGGGAATTCCCCCCCATCAGCATCATGACCATCCCAATGACGGCCTCGCGGTCCCCGTCTCGGGTCACGGCACCCTGACGCAACATCGGAGCAAATTCGACCTTCCCGATGTCAGAGACGCGAATGGGCGTGCCGTCACGACTGTCCAAAACGATCATACGAATATCTTCGAGGGATCGGACCAATCCTTCGCCGCGTATCAACCGCTGCTCAGCGTTATGAGCAATGTAGCCACCACCGGCATTCCCGTTGTTACTCTCTAACGCATCGAGGATTTGAGTTAGCGAGATGTCGTAGCTTTGCAGCTTGGCGGGGTCAATCTGAACCTCGTAGGTTTTCAATGCACCGCCAAACGTATTGACCTCAATCACCCCCGGAACACTTCGCAATTGAAACGCAATCTGCCAATCCAGAATGGTACGCAGGTCGGTCAGGGAATAGTCTGATCCAGGTTCAGCGCGAACCTCGAACTGATAAATCTCACTCATACCGGTAGCGATTGGGCCAAGCTCAGGAATCCCCATGCCTGGCGGGATGTTCTCCCGTGCCTTCAGGAGACGCTCATTGATAAGGTTTCTCGCCCAATAGATATCCGTACCCTCTTCGAACGCAACGGTGACCGCCGATAGACCGAAGCGACTGATGGAGCGAATTTCCTCAATCTTGGGAATCCCGCTCATCGCATTTTCGACAGGAAACGTGATGAACTGCTCCACCTCCACCGGACCGAGTGCCGGTGAATTGGTTAGCACTTGGACTTGAATGTTTGTCAAATCCGGCACCGCATCCAACGGAATCGTCGCAGCAGCGAAGAAACCCGCACCCAAGATCGCGAGCGAAAGCAGAATGACGATAAATCGGTTGTTCAACGAAAAGTCGATCAAATAATTGACCATCTTATTCTTCTCCCAATAAATCAGCGAGTAATTGGGATTTCAGAATAAAACTACCGTTTGTAACCACCGATTCATTCTCGGATAGTCCTGAACGCACCGCGACGGAGTCACCATTGGTTTCACCAATGACGACGTCTCGCGTTTCGAACTGCCTATCCTTTCGGAGGACGAACACAAACGTCTTACCTTGATGCTGCTGAACTGCCGAAGATGGAATGACAATGGATTCTGGGTGAACCACCGGTAACTCGATGTCAACAAACATACCGGGCTTCAGACGATGTTCCGGATTGTCAGCAATCGCCCGTAACGAAATCGTCCGCGTTTCATCGTCCATGATTTCACCGGTATAAAACACTTTGGCCTGAAATTGATGTTCAGGAAGTGCGTCATTGCGTAAGGTGACCGTTTGATCTTGGAAGGAATCAAGAATCGGTAAATGCTCTTCATAGACATCCGCTTTGACCCAGACGGTTGACAGATCTGCGATGCTCAGGAGCATGACATCGGGACGAACCTGTTCTCTTAGAACCACATCTTTGGTCAATACGGTTCCATCAAACGGGGCACGAATCGTGTAGTGTGATAGCTTCTCACCTTGTTTGGCTGGATCGATGTCCGAGATTTCTTGATCATCCACATTCAGGATCTTGAGGTTGGTTGCTGCGACCAAAACAGTGGCCTCCGCTTCTTTTACCGCCTGACCTGTCAGCAAAGTAGATGTCTGTAGTTCGTACTGGATCTGTTCGATCCGCGCTTGAAAGGTTGCTCGATCGGCATTTCGCTTCGCGGTTGCACTTAATAGCGTCTTTCCCGAAACCGCACCTGACTGTGAGACGCCTTCGAGTCGTAAGACATCGGCCTCTGATTTCAATAGTGCTGCATAGGAGGATAACGCACGCTCACGAAACTCACCCATCGGACGGTCACGAAACTCAGCATCAATTTGCTGCATGTCCCGCCCCTGACGTAAAGCAACCAACAGTTCATTGGCGTTCGCTGCGATAGTCGTCTCCAACTCGTGTTGATTTTTTGCAAGCTCTAACTGCAAGCGTGCTTGGTAAAGGATCAACTTGGCAGATCCCACTTCGCGACTGTGAATCACTGCTAATCGATCCTCTGCCTTAACCTTTTGGCCAAGACGCACCGACACATCATCAACCGTACCTTCAACCATCGAATAAATATGCGCCACACGATCCTGATTTAGAGAGATCTGCCCGGTCAGTTTCAGTGTCTTGGACAAAGAAAGTCGCTTCACGGGTTCAATTCGGATACCTGAAGCCTTCCACTGCGTTTCGGGCAAAATCACCAGCGTCGCCTGGGACGATACGGACTGGGAATCGACTGCTACATCACTCTGACCGCGAGTCGTCTGAACGTGTGCAAAAACCAAAGAAATCGCAATCACGGAGACAATCCAACGACGAGTAACGTGTCGATCCCAAATATGGAAATAGGAAGATTTCATCGAATGAAGCTTGTGGATCAATGGGACAGTGAATAATGGAAGGGGGACAGTGAACAGAGGAAACAGTGTTGGCGAGACTGAGGTTAACGACGATCACGCTTGCAATGTGGTGGCGACTTTTGCCGAACGATGATTCGTGCTTAGCGACCTGCTGAGCGGTCCTGGATTCGTTTCGCTCGGTCGCAATGCGCCACCAAGGTTCACCGCGTGCCCAGCACGACCAGTGACGTTCAGATGACACATGCAAGTGCTCCGGGAGTGAATCCACAAGGAGTCACTGGAGTTTGCGCCTCTGCGGCGAAGGAGAAGGCTGTTGAGTTAACAGCGAATGATGCAGAACAGTTCTGGAAGAGACTGGCGTCCATTGAGTAACGCCACGGTGGTGAAAGTCAGCGGACGATTCATCCGGTGGCAAGAGGCGAAAATGTCGTCAGGAGATTCCCGGTGCCCAATCTGTCGCCACGGGTCGACTTCGTAAAAGGATTCGGTGGAAGACTCAAGCACTTCCTCTAGCTCGAGTGCCGACAACCCAGCGGAACCTTGACCGCTGTCATCCGACTGAAAGTGCAAGTGCCAATGCCAACCCTTAGGCCAATTTTGGACGTTTTCGTGTCCGCCGTGACACGTTTCAAGATGAACCGAAAGTGCTTGGCTCGCTCCATCGATGCTGTACTCCGAATGCGCATGACACTCCGGAATCGGCGCAACACACAGTAACAACACAACCCATGTTGTCGCTTTGAAGAGTTGCTGCAGAGATCGATGGTTTCTAACCACTCAAAATTCCTATAACGATAATGTTGTACTTGCCTAAGGCTAGCTCGCCTGAGCCGATCTGTCAATTTTTCACTGTCTGGAATAAACGCGATCTAACGATCGTTTGCGGCTGACCATCAGAGACATCTCTGCAGCATTGGAACAGCAATACAATAGGAAGCGGTCACCGTAATTTTGGCCGACAAGGTGGCAACAGATTGAATCGAAACTGTCCGCGAAGGCTGAATCATGAGCGAAAGAACAACCAAGAATTGGCAGGTAGAAGTGTTCTACGACGGAGAATGTCCGCTTTGCCTCCGTGAAATCAAGATGCTTCGCTGGATGGATCGCAGGGAGCAAATCCGATTCACGAATATCGCAGATTCCTCGTTTTCTTCAGAGGATTACGGCAAAACCATGCAAGAGTTCATGGACGAAATCCAGGGAAGGCTGCCGGATGGAACTTGGATCATTGGCGTCGAAGTTTTTCGGCGTTTGTATGCAGCGGTTGGGCTCGGTGCAATCGTCGCACTCACGAGGCTTCCTGGCGTATCTCACTCGCTCGATTTTGGTTACCGAATCTTCGCAAAGAATCGCCTGCGTCTAACAGGGCGCTGCAACGCTGAAGGATGTAAACTCAATTAAGGTTCATGGAGCCTATTTACCAAGCGTTGGAGCACGCTCCATCCTCCGTTTTACTCTTATACCTTTTTCAAGATTCTTGAATGAAAACCACTGGAAATGGTTCGAGCCAAACAAGAAAACGCAGAAGCCGCCGCTTCCGCAACCACGTCAAAGACAGATAAAGAAATAACCACTCATGAAAGTTTCGCACAAAATCGCGAAGAGTATCGCCAACAGTTTCATTGTTTTCTGGATGATCTGCGCCGGGGACGTACTTGCTGAATCCAGACCAAACGTGCTGTTCCTTGCTGTCGACGACATGAACGACTTTGTTGGATGCCTTGATTCCCGTCCCAATGCGATCACGCCCAACATTGACCGCTTGGCTGCACGCGGCGTGTGCTTTACCAATGCGCACACCGCAGGTGTCTTTTGCGCTCCGAGCCGGGCTGCCATCTTTTCAGGCCAATACGCTTCGACCACCGGCTGCTACACCACGCCATACTACTTTGTGCATCATCCAGAGATTGACTCCCTGCAGATGGCATTCTCCAAGGCGGGCTACACCACACTCGGTGCTGGCAAGCTCTTTCATCATCCAGCCGGAGCAATCGACCAGCGAGGCTGGACCCAATACTTCCTGCGGAACCAGTTCCAACGCGAAGGCGGCTGGGCATTGGAATCATGGAGCAGTGATACGCCTGTGCCGCAACCTTTTCCGGCTAGTGTTTACAACCAAGGAAAAGAGATCACGGGCGGGCTTTTTCTTGAATGGGGCGCGGTCCCTCAAGGCCGTGAAGAGGAGATAGCAGACACTCAACGAGCAAACTGGGCGGTCAATCAATTGAAACGAACGTATGACACGCCCTTCTTTCTGGCGTGCGGTTTTTATGCACCGCACTATCCAAACTATTGCCCTAAGGAGTATTTCGATCTCTACGACCGAGACGCCATTGAGACGCCGGTGTTCCGCGAAGATGACCTCGAGGATCTCCCAGATAAGATCATTAAACAACGCCAGAATCGACGCAAGCAACACTATGACAAACTGGTATCAATGGGAGCTTGGAAGGACGCGCTGCATGGCTACCTTGCATGCGTTAGTTACGCCGATGCAATGATTGGTCGCATCCTTGATGCGCTTGAAGCTAGCCCCTATGCCGACAACACCATCGTGGTTCTCTGGAGCGACCACGGCTATCACCTTGGCGAAAAAGGTCAGTGGGGAAAACACACGCTGTGGGAACGGACATCCAATGTGCCGTTTGTATGGGCCGGACCAAATATCGCCAAAGGTGCCAGAGTTGACGCAACGGTTAGCTTGATCGACATCTACCCCACACTCGTTGAAGCTTGTGACTTGCCCATGCCTAGTCAACAGCTGGAAGGTGTTTCATTAGCTTCAACGTTGCAACACCCTGAAAACGCGACCGATCGAATGGTATTTCTTCCCAACGACAAGCCCGGCGAATACACCATCATGAATCGCAAGTGGCGATACATTCATTACGACGAAGAGAACCTTGAACTCTATGATCTCGAGAAAGACCCTCACGAATGGACGAACCTGTCATCGGAGCCACAATACCAAGAGATCATCACGCAATTCCAAAACTCTGTCTCGTTCGAGTTTGCCGACCCAGAACCCAAGCTTAACCCTAGACGCGACCTCGTTGTAGAAGGAGAAGCTTTCCGTTGGGATGTCGGTAAGGGAAACTACCTACCGCATCCCAAATACTTGCCGTACACCGAACCATCACGCAAGCCATAGACCGCGTCGCTGAGCATAGGTCTTTCAACTCGTTGTTACATTCCCTCGGTAACGTCGACGACCGAAAGTGAAACCAGTAAAACCGCATAGACCAATCGCGATAACAGCAACAGGTTCGGCGACAGTTTGAGCAGGTAAATCGTCGATTGAGTTCAATCGAATAAAACGGCCTTGGTTGATAATTCGCGTTGGCGAATCTGTGGAGTCACATTCAGTTCATCAGGCCGATTACCACTTTCAAAATACCCCAATTCCTTGGGTGACTTGTCTCGCCAACCACTATGGCTCGCCTCAACGCTCACGGTCGCTGAGTCTGGATCAATGCTAACGGTGGTGTACAGCGGTTGCGTGTAATAGGCCATTCGAGTCTTTCCCCCAACCCAGTAGTAGGAAGCCGAGTTAATGTGCAGGTAATGAACTCCATCGACGACCAAATGCGCGTCGAGGTGGCTGTGCCCGTTCAAACAGGCCACAACCTTCTCGCGATACGTTCCGAGCAGACTCTGAAGGTCACCCGCATTATCAATCGCACTTCTCCCGGCAAGTGGCTGATGAGATAGAACCAGAACCGGTCGATCAGCTTGCGATAACTCACGCTCTAGCCATTGCTGCTGAGTCTTACCAATGAATGACGGATAGCCTCCACGATGC
>JBMHCO010000027.1:0-13362 GCA_049889895.1 Rubripirellula sp. | reverse complement strand
ATGGGTTCTATCTTGAGGAGAGTGTACGCTTGTGCTTCGAGCTTTAGCGGAACGAAGCGGCGATGTAAGTTTTAAGAGCATCCGGAATCATTGATTCTTTAAAAAGTGACGGAACGATTCCATGGTAGTAAACGAGGGCTGACTGATGGTACCGTACTTGAGCTGGGTGACTTTTGCGACGGTTCTCAATTTTGCGATCTGGAGATTGAACGCTGGGTGAGGTGGCTTCCAATGTGATGAGCATTGCAAACAAATCACGCCATGTTATTGAAACGAAAGATTTCGACTTCGTTTGACTAGGGCACAGAGTTTCTCAAGTTTGGATCATGCTTTATATTGTCTGGTAGAATAGATCCGTGTTTTCGATAGGTTTCTGAGCGTCCGTTAATCGGTCATCCGATGTGCATTATCCGATTAACCTGCTTGCTGGTCGCTCCGATTACCAGCGATTGAAACGCTCAATCGCCGAACGAAGAAATATCGCAACTGCATGCCGGACTCGCCGACCCGTTTTTCGTTCTCCGTTCTGAGATCCAATCTGAGACCTGACTGAAGCGACCCTTCTCAAATGCTAGAACATCGATGTACTGTTAGGAATTGCGAGCGGTCTCTGGAATTAAAGGAGCCTGATAACCAGGGGGCTGGATTGGCATGTTCTGCTGGGCACCATTTTGATCAAGCCAAGGGAGGTTATTGGAATCTAACGCAACCGCAAGATAAGAAGTCTCTGAATCCCGGCGACAATCGAGATGCGGTTCTTGCGAGGCATCGCTGGCTTCAAGGAGGATACACCCAAGGGTTGGTTGGTGAACTTAGGCTTTGGACGGAGCGATGCGGGCCAAAGCCTCGCGTTCTCGATCTCGGTTGCGGCGATGGATCGTTTGGTCCGTGGGTATTTCCTGATCAGCCCGAAAATTTCTGCGGCATCGACCTTGCTCGACCCGCTATCAAGCTCGCTGCTCGCAATTGGCCGGAGGCAACGTGGGTGTTAGCGAACGCGGATCGCGGTCTTCCGGTCATGGACGAGAGTGTCGACTGCATCATGTCGCTGTTCGGTCGACGTCCCGTCGCGGAAATGAAACGCGTTCTGTCACAATCCGGAATGTGCGTGGTTGCTGTCCCCGCCGAAGATGATTTGATCGAGCTGCGCGAAGTCGTGCAGAAGAGAGGTGACCGGCGAAGTCGAGTGGACGCGATCATTCAAGAGATGTCCTCAAGCGGTTTGACTTGCGTTGAACAGAAACAGTGGCGAACGCAGGTCGAAATCGGGCCTCAAGAGGTGGAGGATGCTCTGGCGATGACTTATCGCGCAAGGCGTTGGTCGGAAAAAAGCAGGATTGAGGCGATCGGAAATACCAGCGTGACGCTCGCAGCGGACTTAATGCTGTTCATGCATGATGATGCTGCGCAATAGACACCAACACATGTTATCCTATTGCGATACAATCTCACGGGTTCTCCTTTTGACGTTCTTTACATCGCAGTTCATCTGGAGCCGCTCATGAAGTCGTTTACCTCCGTCGGGATCGTCCTATGGACGGCTCTTTGTACTCACTCCAGCTTGGTATACGCACAGTCGGCGCCGAGTCAGCAGCCTAGTCAGGTGTCGCAGGCACTAGAGTTGTCCAAAGCGACAGGGCGTCCCATTTTTGTGATGGCCGGTCGCGAGACCTGACCACCTTGCGTTGCGCTGCTTGATCGACTGCAAAACGATCGATCTTTGTCAGCGTTTGCGAGGCAGTTCGTCTCGCTAAAGATCGTTACCGACAACAACGCGGAATGGCGACAGTGGTCGCGTCAGTATCCCATGACTGGGAACGCGATCCCGCAGTTGTACGTGGTGCGTGCGGACGGTGAGCAGCTTTATGGTGGAGCCGGCTCTTTGCCCGGTGATGCGCTACCGCAAATGTTACTGGCTTCTGTGAAGCGTGCGGGCCGGTTCTTCACGGAGGAACAAGCGAAATTCTTGTATGAGTCTGTGGAAGCATCTGATCGATCCCTAAAGTCGGGTGACCGCTTGGTTGCAGGGGTTCGTCTTGCGGATCTGTTGTCGCTGGGGTCACCGAGTGATATGCAGAGCTATGCTGCTCCAGCTTTGAAGGCGGGTGAACTTCATCAGGAGTTGCGTCGGGAACTTGAGGAAGCGGTTAAAAAAGCGAACGATGATCTGCGAAATCGTGAGAATGTCGAGTTGTCAATTCAGCAGCTCATTCCACTGTGCGAAGCGGAAGCCATCTATGAATTGTTTCCTGAGTGGAGAGCAGATGCCAAAGAGGTTACGCGTGATCTAGGTAAGGAAGACCGGTACAAGGAGCCCTTGAATCAAGCTTCGGATCTTGTGCGGGCGAGGATCGCTGCTGCCTCGTCGCAAATTCGACTGCGTGGACGTGCCCCTTCTCTTTACGCAAACGTGATGCGCAAGTATCCCGACACCAAAGCCGCATCGATGGCTCGAGCGGAGTTGCTTGCGATTGATCCTGATTCGAAATGGCTGGACATGAATGTCGCGGCGAATAGTGCATCGATCACCATGGTCGAGTTTCGAGAGTGGTCAACTCTGGATGGGAACTTTCGCACTACGGCAAAGCTCCTGCAACAGGAGAGTGGCAAGGTTCAACTCTTAAAGGATTCGGGTGAGATCATCTCGGTGGATGTGCGAGTTCTAAGTCAGCGAGATCAGCAGTACCTTGAAGAGATGAGGCGATAGCAGGGTGCATTGCTTTTGAATCGTTTTGTTCATGTGATTAAATGAATCTGTCGGTAAATAGTGAAAGACCATCGGGCAGTGGTGGCATGATTTGATCCTAAGACGAAGTAATCACGTTGATTCCGGTGGTAACGATGGATAACGAATTACAACAGTACATCAGTCAGGTAGAAGAGTTTGAGATTGATCCGGGGCTGAAGCGTCTGAGTTTCGTGGAGCGGTTGGCCAGAGAGAATAATTGGACGATCCCTTTCGCACTCAGTGTTGTCCTGGAGTACAAACGGTTCTGCATTCTGGCAATGAGGTCAGGGCATCGTGTGACACCGAGTGAGTTTGTGGATCAGGCTTGGCATCTGCATCTCACATACACTCGGTCATATTGGGAGCGTTTTTGCCCGGAGGCTCTTGGCGGACCGCTGCATCATGAGCCAACGCAAGGAGGTCAGGCGGAGGGCGAAAAATTCTTTGACTGGTACTCGGAGACACTTCGCAGTTACGAGCGAATCTTCGGTGTCGCACCGCCGAGTGATATCTGGCCAAAACCGGAGACACGGTTTGCTCATGCTGGCTCTTGGAAGTGGATCAATGTGGGACATTACTGGTTGATCGCGAAGCCGAGAATCAACGCGAGTGTTGTATACTTGGTCATTGCGTTAGCGGTCCTGGTGCTCGTTTACTACATACTGCTCACCGAAAAGATGCAAGATGGTAGGCCGCTCATCCCTTGGGATCTCCTAGCTGAATTGGCTCATGATCTTCCTGCTAATTTAATGTGGCATGCGCCGAGTATTCTGTTTGGTGCGTTCGGGATCTACTTTGTGATGAAGTTGAACCGGCAAAGAAAAGTTGCACAGGAGAAAGAAGAGCAAAGAGATTCGAGTGTGGTCTTGTCGGATCTCACAATGGACGAACTGGCGGTACTGAAGGGCGGTGGGCTTCGGTTAGCTCAAGTCAGTCTCACGCGTCTGGCATTGGATGAGCAGATTACCGTGGAGGAGCGGCGTTGGAGCGGTAAGCGTCTAGCGGTCGTCAAGGACGCGGATGGATCGGCCGGATACGGATTGGACTCTGCCGTTCTTCGTAACATTCGTGGCGGTGTTGATTTTAAGGATTTAATGGCGACTGTCAGGCCGTTCTTTGACATTTTGAATGGTCGCCTGCAGGAATACGGATTGAGACGACGTGCAGGGAACGCTGTTACTGGGAGGCAGGGAGGTCTGTGGGGCTTGTCATTCTTACTCGGGCTCCTTTTTATTTGGGCATCTCTCGCTTGGCCACCGGGTGTTAATCGTCCATGGAATAACGATTACAACCTTTTTGGTGTGATTGCTTCAGTCGGGTTCACTTTCCTGTGGATGATTTATGGAACCAAGGTGACAGAGGGGAACAATCGTTCCGGTAAGAAAATGCTCGCCGACTTGGTCGCTGAATGGGACGACCCAGAGCAACAGGTAAAGCTGTCTGAAGAGGGGCGGATTCTAAGGGCGGTTTTGCTCAATGGTACGGCTGCGTTCGGTCTAGGTGGGGTAAGAGACGATATGGCTGATGTTTTGTATCTGGTTCCCAATCCAAGTTCCAATAGTTGGGAAAGTGACGACTCCGGATCAGATGACGGTGGCTGCGGAGGCGGATGTAGCGGGTGCGGTGGTTGCGGCGGCTGTGGCGGGTGTGGTGGCTGCGGTTAGTTCTTATGATTAATGACAGATCGGTCTGCGAAGTGGCGTGTCAATTGCAAGAGGGAAGTCTGAGGTCATGCTGAAACCGAAGTTATGGGTGTTTATCGCTTTTTGCTCACTGATTGTTTTCGGAGAAACTAACGCTCAGGATAGTCGACCGAACATCCTCTTTATCATGTCGGACGATCATGCGTGCAATGCGATCAGTGCGTACGGTGGACGTCTTGCTGATGTAGCGCCAACACCGAACATCGATCGTATTGCCAGCGAGGGAATGCGTCTCAATCGTTGCTTCGTTACCAATTCGATCTGCACGCCGAGTCGCGCGGTGATCCTGTCCGGACAGCACTCGCACAAAAATAGGGTCAGGACCCTAAATGACGCGTTCCCAGGACCGAGCGATGGGACGCCAAACGTCGCGGAAATCTTGCGTCGGAACGGTTATCAGACCGCTCTAGTAGGGAAGTGGCATTTGCGGTCGCAGCCGTGGGGATTTGACTATTGGAAGGTTGGCCCAGGCCAAGGGATGTATCATGACCCAGTGTTTGTGTCATCCGAGGACGGAATGCCTTATCAAAGTCGTCCGCCGAAGGGTGCAGAGCGTGCGGTCGGGTACTACACCGACCTCGTTACTGATTACGCCATGGAGTGGCTAGACGGCCGTGATCAAGGCAGGCCGTTTTTCTTGATGCTTCACCATAAAGCTCCGCATGGCAAGTGGGAACCGGCGGATCGTCATCGAGACTATCTTGCGGACGTGAACATTCCAGAACCCGATTCGCTGTGGGAAGACTTCAGCCATCGCTCATCGGCAACACGTGAGATGGGGACCTCCATCACGAGTCGCCTACATCCCCGTCGAACGATGGTTGAGGATGTGCAGAAAAAAGATTGGCCGGCAGGTTCAATTGATCTCAGTGGAATGACGGAAAAGGAGAAGGGGCGGGCTGCCTACCAGAAATATCTCCATGATTACCTTGGGTGTGTAAAGGCGGTCGATGAGAATGTTGGACGCATCCTCGATTATCTCGATGCGAAGGAACTCACCGATAATACGCTTGTTATTTACACCTCTGACCAAGGGATGTTTCTCGGTGAGCATGATTATTTCGATAAGCGATGGATTTATGAGGAGTGTCTAAAGATGCCATTTCTCGCAAAGCTCCCCGGTGTCATACCAAGCGCGACCGTCAATGACAGCCATTTGTGTTCCAATCTCGACTTTGCGCAGACTTTCCTCGAGTTCGCGCAGTGTTCCGAGGTGGAGAAGGCAGCGTCAATGCAGGGGCTCAGTCTTGTAAGTCTTCTCAAGGGAAGCGAGCCGGAACAGTGGCGTGACGCGGTCTATTATCGCTACTGGATGCACCTTGCACATCACCATATCCCCGCTCACTACGGGGTTCGTGATGCAAGGCACAAGTTGGTTTACTTTTACGCACTTCCTCTCGATGCCAACCTCGGGCGCGGGCAATTTCCCGCGACGACCGACGGTTGGGAATTGTATGACTTGAGCCAAGATCCCAATGAGACTCAAAACCTATACGGTCGCCCTGAGTACCGCGAGGTAACCGATCGGCTGAAAATGAAGCTTTTGCAGTTAAAGGAACAGTACGGCGATTTAGACGAGCGGTATCCTGATCTAATGAGTCGGCGGGGTCGAAGCTGGTAGATGTTTGATGATTGTCGAACCTTCGCATTCATCTCCGAGTCATTTCTCTAGTCCATCTCTTCGGGGGGCTGTTACATGGTTTTAAGATTAATTTTGTTGTTGATTTGCACGATCTCGGTCAGCAATCTGCACGCTGGTGGTGACATCCGAGTGAAGGGTTCGTACGTCGGACGGGTCGAGGATGATGGGACGATTCGTATTCGCGGTTCCGCAGTAGGTAGGTTCGAGTCGGATGGTGGAATCCGAATTAGAGGATCTCTGGTTGGTAAGATCGAGTCAGATGGGACAATACGGAAACGAGGTTCGTCGATTGCACGTGTCGATAGTGACGGCAATGTTCGACTGAGTGGTACTTTGGTCGGTAAGGTTGAAAGCGACGGTGATATAAGGAAACGCGGAAGCCTGATTGGGTCGGCGCGTGGCGTAAAGCCTGCCCGTGCTGCCGCCCTGTTTTTTTGTGACTTTGTTGACTTCTAAAGTGCTCGGTATTTCAGTGCTCGGTATTTCAGTGCGTCGTGTTTCTGTAATTTTTGTTTCAGTAATTTTTTTTCTTGGGTTCGCCGCACGTCGCAGCCAATCCTGACATGCTCGCACAAGTTGATGTTTCGTCCGGTTTGATGTCTCACCAGTCGGTCGTTAAACCGTGCTACACTCTACGCAGCGATGCAGAGCGACGTCGTTGAAGTCACACGTCATGTCAAGCGGTAACCGGTAGCGGGGCGATCATGCTAAATCCTAAGGCGAGTTCTATCATTCACACGTTTTGGCTTTCGATATTAGCGCTGTTCTTATCAGGCGGTATCTGCCATGCCTCAGAACCTCTAAAGATTTTCGTGCTCGCTGGACAATCAAACATGGTTGGACACGCGCGGAGCCATACCATAGCGACCCTATTTGCATCGGATGACCCAAGAGATCGCGAATTGCTTGAGATGGTGCTGCGGGAGGATCATGGTTTATCAAGGGCGGATCTTGAGAATCAGCTTGCGGAGGCTAGAAAGCTCGATGAGCTCACCGGTGGTATCTCTAATGACAAAGTCAAGAAGATGGACGAGGGTGATGCCAAAAACGCCCTTGTCGCGACGACGGAAGCGATGAAGACGCGACATGAGGCTTACAAGAAAAAGATTTCTGACAGCTTTCGTGTTTCCAACTCGGTCTATATTCATTCCATAGCTGATCGTAATCTTCAGAGTGGACCCTTAAAGATTGGATGCGGTGCATCGGTTGATAAGATCGGACCCGAGTACGGATTTGGGATGTCGATCGCTCAGCATTATTCTGGGCCGATTTTGATTATCAAGACTTCGTGGGGTGGCAAATCTTTGAATTACAACTTTCGTCCGCCGTCATCCGGTCCATACCAGCTGACTGAAAAAGAGTTAGCTGGAGATAAAGTTGAGCAGATTAAGGAGAATGTGAGTCTCAATTATCAACTAATGATCAACGAAATTCGAGAAGTGCTCAGTGACTTGGGAAAGTATCACCCCGACTACGATCGAGATGCGGGCCACGAGTTTTCTGGCTTTGTATGGTTTCAGGGCTTCAACGATCAGTTTGCTCCAGAGTACCGCGATGCGTATAAGCAAAACATGATTCATCTGATTGGTGACCTGAGGAAGGAGCTGGATGTTGCAAATCTTCCGGTAGTCATTGGTGTGCTGGGTACTGCCGTGACACCGGAGAAAATCGCTGAAAATGCAGTGTCTGTAGCACAGCGAGCAGCCGCTGAGGAAATGGGGGTCGAGGGAAAGGTTGCTGCGGTTGAGAGCTACCTGCACTACTCGCATTATTCCAATGCGGTGTTTCAAAAGGGTTGGCCGGAGCACTATCACGAGTGGGACACAGTGGGTAGCGACCGCCCTTACCATTACTTGGGTAGTGGTGCGTTTTTTCTGCGACTCGGAGACGCGTTTGCGGATGCGATGATTGGTTTGATCGGCGAACAATAATCCCACGTTAGGGAAGAGAGTTCACTGATTCGGCTCGGCGAGGCTTTCATCTACCGGAATCCAATTGGTGCTGCTGTAAATTGGTTCCATGCCCGTTTTGATGTATTCATGTCGGTAGGTTTTTACTGATGTTGATCCGTCTTCTTCGTAAGAAGTTGATGTTTTGCGGTACCAGTGTTCGGTATTCGATCCTGCGGCCACGCCTCCGTGGTCAAGCAGTTCATAACGAAGATCGAGAATAACTTCGCCGCTCTCGGGATTGAATTGCCGAAACGCTTTCATGAACCAGATTTCTTGATCGGCGGCAATCCATTCAGCTATGCGATTTCCGTTGAGTGGGTCAATTGCAAGATTGACGCGGTAGCTTGAGGCTGGGAGATCGTAGTCATTGTCTGATTCAAGGCTCTGGAGCGTTTCAATGTGCAACACATGCATCTCACCCGTGGCTGGCCACAGCATTTCATAGGAGAAGGGGTGGTGATAAAAACTGACGTTCTTGATGGTTCCTGGGACCAAAATTTCAACTTGCTTCGTTGATTCGTTCTTAGGATCAGCCGCTCGGACTGAGACTTTCTGATGAGCAGTGTTCGATTGCCAGGTTGCGATAAGATCTAACTTTGGATCCCACTCGCGTGGAGCCTGTAGTTGAGCATCTTCGACCGCATCGACGATTGCTCGGGGAACTGTCTGGTTTTGATGTGGCCACCAACCAGCGACTCGGTAGGGATATTTCGTTGAATCAAAATCGTCCGAGAAGAGGAACCAGTGCCTCTCATTAGGGCGAAGCGTGTCTTTGGATATTAAGTGAGTCTTCATCGCTTCGGTCAGTTCTTGAACTGATTCCAGCGGCATGTTTCCGCCGTGCCGAATAATGACGCGAATCGAACTTGGGATTTTTCCCGAGCTGTGTATCGGCTCGATCCAGACTTCTTGGAAATGATCACCATCGGATGGCATCTCGTTTTTCTCAATCACTTTGTCGATTCTAGCAAGGCAGACACCATCGGCTCGCAGGAGCTGATGGATCGCGTGGGCTTCAACCACTGCCTCCTTGGTTTTGGTCATGGACTTGATGCGAGTCCACGAGTCTTGGTTGCACCCTGTTGTCAGCGTGATGGTGATAAGAAGGAGAGCCGAAAGGATTTGGAATCCTTTTGGGTGTGGATCGGTGGGAAGACGTGATTTGTTCATGACGAGAGCGTTTCTGCATGATTGTAGTGGTGTTGGCGGGGTTGTTGAGTCTTCACCTGCGAGTATCCCAGTGGATTGTCACAATGGTTCGGAAAGTGGATAGAATGTCGCTTTCCGTTACAGGTTCCGTTTTAGGTGAGCAGAGTGATAAGAAAAGTTTGTGTCTATTTGGCGGCATTTTATATTGTCGCGAGGTTCGTGCTCGGCGTGCCATTTCTAGAAGCGGGTGAGGTGATCAAGGACATTAAGTTCGCCGAGGTGGATGATCACGAATTGCTATTGGATCTACATCTTCCGGACACAGCGAATCCACCGTTGGTTGTTTTTATTCATGGCGGTGGGTGGCAGGGCGGAAACAAGTCTGGCTGTCACGTTAAGTGGTTGACTGAATATGGTTATGCGGTAGCTAGTATTTCCTATCGACTAACTGACAAAGCAATTTTCCCAGCGCAGATTCACGACTGCAAAGGAGCGATCCGTTGGCTGCGAGCGAATGCAGTTCAGTATGGTTATTCGGTCGATCGAATCGCCGTCTCTGGGACCAGCGCAGGGGGGCATTTGTCTGCTTTGGTTGGTACCACAGGCGGTGTGAAAGAATTGGAAGGTGACGTTGGCGGGAATCTCGAGTTTTCCTCGCGAGCCGACGCAGTGATTGATTTTTACGGTGCGACTGATTTCATCTTGCGTTCAAAAACGCAGCCGCATCGTGCCAACAAAGAGGGGTCGGTTGTCTACAAGCTCTTGGGGGGTGGTGCAGATCAAAAAACTGATCTCGCTCGGCTCGCTTCTGCAGCGTTTCATGTCACATCCGATGATCCACCGTTTTTGGTGCTTCACGGTGATAAAGATAACACTGTCTTGCTTGACCAGTCTCAGCGTATTGGGGAAGTCTATTCGGAGGCTGGTTTGTCCTTGCAGTTACATGTTATCGAGGGAGCCGGCCATGGTGGCGATCCGTTCTTTAACGGCAAGTCGCGTGAATGGATCGTTGCGTTTCTCGAACAGCATTTACAGAGTGGCACGAGCCCGAACTCTGACGCCTTGGGGCAATCGTTACCTCGAGCGACCCCGGAGTCACAGGGTGTTAGCTCCGCCAAGTTGTTGGGTTTTGTTAACCAATTGGATGAGGTGGTAGATCAAGCTCACAGCGTGATGGTTCTCCGTAATGGGAAGGTGATTACCGAAGCGTGGTGGCATCCTGAGTCAGCAAGCAAGCCACACATTCTGTGGTCTTTGAGTAAGAGTTTCACTTCGACAGCCGTCGGTTTGGCAATCGAAGACGGGGCGTTTGGTTTAGATGACCCGGTGATCTCTTTCTTTGAGGAAGACTTGCCCGAGGAGGTGTCCGAGAACCTCAGCAAGATGACGGTTCGCAACCTACTGACCATGTCCGCGGGTCACGCTTCTGAACCTTGGGCAACCGGAACAGAGCACTGGGCTAAACGTTTCCTATCGCAAGGCGTACCTCATTTGCCGGGAAGTGAATTTCTGTACAACACACCGGCGACCTACATGTTGTCTGCTATCGTTCAAAGAACAACCGGACAAAACGTTCGTGATTATTTGGTGCCAAGGTTATTCGACCCGCTCGGGATTGAAACACCACAGTGGGATCAGTCACCACAGGGGGTTTCACTGGGCGGTTTCGGGCTGTACCTCAAGACCGAAGATATCGCCAAGTTCGGGCAGATGTTACTGAACGAGGGTTTTTGGAAAGGTGAGCAGATTGTTCCTAAATCTTGGATTCAGATGGCGACCTCCAAGCAGATTGAAAATGACCGCGGTGCAGGGAATCCTGATTGGCGACAAGGTTACGGTTTTCAATTTTGGCGATGTCGACACGGTGCCTTTCGCGGGGATGGTAAGGATGGGCAGTTCTGTATTGTGGTTCCCGATAAGCAGTTGGTTGTGGTGATGACTGCTAAGACGGGAAACATGCAACGCCAGTTGGACTTGGTATGGGATTATCTGTTACCTGCCATTGAGACCGAACTAGGCGAAGATCCAGAGAGTCAGAAGCAGCTGCAGCAACGCATTGAAAGTCTTCGGTTGCCCAACGCGATGCTAGAACGTCCGGAACATGTTGGGAAGCCAGTTGAATATGTCCATGATTTACACAGACGAGCCTTTCAAGGGATCCCTAGCTTAGCAGTCTCGCCGGGAGGTCGGATCTGGGCGAACTGGTACGCTGGTGTGAACCCTGGAGAGGATGAGCATAATTACGTTGTGCTATCGGCAAGTGATGATGCGGGGAAGACGTGGAAAGAGAGGATCGTGATCGATCCTGACGGAGCCGGTCCCATTCGCGCCTTTGATCCGGAGTTGTGGATCGATCCGATTGGTCGACTATGGGTTTTTTGGGCGCAGGCGATTGGACATGACGGTACCACTGCGGGAGTCTGGGCGATCCGCACGGATGATCCCGATTCAACAACTCCATCTTGGACGGCACCCCGGCGAATCACCGATGGAATCATGATGTGTAAACCGACGGTTCTTAGCAGCGGAGAGTGGGTCTTACCGTGTTCAACTTGGAGGCAAACGGATAACAGTGCGCGGATGTTGGTCTCTACGTCACAGGGTCGAAGTTGGTCTCTGCGAGGTGGTTGCAACGTTCCCGAGAAGGATCGTGCGTTTGACGAACATTTGATCACTGAGCGTAAGGATGGTTCGCTTTGGTTACTTGCGAGGACTCGTTACGGGATCGGTGAAAGCGTTTCGGCTGATCGGGGGAAGACTTGGCCTGAACTAAGTCCCAGCAAGGTCTCGCATCCAAGTGCGAGATTTTTCATCCAGCGTTTGCGTTCCGGAAACCT
Organism: Rubripirellula sp.; assembly: GCA_049889895.1. Lineage (GTDB taxonomy): Bacteria > Planctomycetota > Planctomycetia > Pirellulales > Pirellulaceae > Rubripirellula. Next base: position 1,351 of record JBMHCO010000027.1, on the reverse strand, counting down.
GCTATTGGTAAAGCATGGTCGGATTGGAGAAAAAACGGGACGTTCCCACCTCACCGCTTTTCTCTCGGAGGACGATGGTGTTTCGTGGACCTCCGGCTTCTTGCTCGATGAGCGTGCGGGGGTTTCTTATCCAGATGGTCAACAAGTCGAAGATGGACGAATTCAACTCGTTTACGACTACAGTCGAACCGGAGACCGTGAAATCTTGTTTGCGACTTTCAGGGAAGAGGATGTGTTGGCCGGAAAGGCGGTCTCGTCGGATTGTAAGCTACGTCAAATAATCAGTCGGGCTGCGCCGTGATCCGTTTTAACCTGATCCGTTTCTGAGGCTCAGGATTCCCGTGAATCCCTGCATTTCACAGGGGCTCTGTTTCGTCTGGGGCTCTGTTCCGTCTGAGTCGCTGTTATGTCCTTTCTATGTTGTCAGGGTGGCGTGCAATGCTACTGCGGGCGTTTTACCTACGTGATGACTGTCGCGAAGGACAGAATTGGGAGGCTTTTTTCGAAAAATTCGGAAAATCGGCCTAATTGTTTTCCTGCTCACGGGTCTCCTCACTATCACTGAAGGCAGTCTCTCCCGTCCGATTGTTGCCCACACCCGCGTCCGAGTTGATGTTAAAGCGGATCGCTCTGCCCAAGCCGAAAAACTCAAGACGTTCCAAATCTGGTGCGTTTTTGGAGTTGTTCGAGGCAGAGGAGCAACCGCTCCTGCGTCTCGCGATCTCGCTTGTCGGGCGTCGTGAAGTGGCGGAAGAGATTGTGCAAGAAAGTTTCCTCAAATTGCATTTGAAGTGGGATGAAATCGATCATCCACGTGCTTGGCTCTATCGATCACTTCGGAATCGGATTCTTAACCACCTTCGAGATGAACGGATGGTTGTTTGCGATCCCAAGGAGTTAAACGCGGAGTCAGTTGAGGATGCGGTCACGCTGGAGTTAACCAAGCTTGAGGCGATTCAGGTTGTTCGGGGATTGATGGATTCACTACCCGAGGCGGATCGGGAACTGCTTCGACTGAAATACTTCGAGGGTATGCGTTACCGTGAGATTAGTGAGCAGACGGGGATGAGCATTGGTAACGTGGGTTATCGATTGCACTTCCTCGTAAAAACGCTCGCTGAAAAATTGCACTCATTAAGAATGGACTGATTTGGATGGATCATCAAAAGTCTCAATCGCCATCAACAACTGAAGTTGAATCGAGAGTGATCGCATCGATTCTTGGTGAAGCGTCTGAATATGAGCAAGCTCAGGTTGAAACGCTGCGAGCTGAGGATCCGGCTGCGAATCGATTCGCGGAAGCGGCAAGAAGAACACATCGGTGGCTTCTTTCATCAGCCTTATTGAATTC
>JBMHCO010000026.1:0-5549 GCA_049889895.1 Rubripirellula sp. | reverse complement strand
CCTGCTCGTGAAGAACCGTAAACATTTTGTTGGAGATTACGCTAGTTGATAGTTTGTAGATTCCAGCACCATCCGACGGGTATAGATCGTCGACGCGTAACAGCTGTAGGCTGCCCCTTACTGGTTTCTTAGTGTGACCCCTCACACTAGACTCAGGAAATTGGAGACTGGCTAATCAGTTGCGATCGCTTTTCGGTAGGTAAAGTTCCTGATCAGAGCAACTTTATCGCAAGATAAGGGCTCTGGTTAAAAAACTGGGATAGAGGCGACTGCTGCTCAACGACGACCAGCGTCCGGTACTTGCCGCAAAGTCTCATGTTGTCGGCCGCAAGCATCATTAAAAAGTGGGCAGGCCTCTTTCCGAAATTATCTGATGACAATCATGGTATCGAGTCCGCCGCGTGAGGGTAAAACACCCCATATCCGCGGAAGACTCCGTGATCTGGCCGCGGTCGGTAGCAATGAATGTCACTACAAAATCAGGGGGGGGCATTCACGTATGCAGACAGCAATGCACTTTTACTCGCACACAGCTTTTGACACTTGTGCATAAAACCCCGTGTTTTTGATACATGTGTAGACGGGTGCGGTTAGAAGACGCGAAAGATACGTTTTTTGGGGTGGCTTGTATCCCATTCGCCGAGACCTAGTGATTTAATCCCATGAAGAATCTTCTCTGCATTAGCCACCGGTGGTTTTATAGCGCGGCATCCACGCAGAAGCTCGCTAGGCGTAATCCCATCGGGATGGTTACTTCGAATCCAGAGGGCAATTCTTCTGCACTCCCTGTCGGTCGCACTTTCATCCAGAACCGCGTATATGCGATCTGTTTCATGCTTAAACCACTCGGTTAGCTCGATTGCTGAGTTCACTGCTCCGATCTCAACATGATCGCTCACATCACCATTCTTTATGACTTGGTTAATGCAATGGAACAAAAGAGTGAAGCGTTGAGCGTAACCTTTCAATTTCCCCCATGCCGATGCTTCAGTTCCCGTTAATTCATATTGCTCCATTGCAAGACCATTGCAGTATTCCTTGAGCACTTCTCGAGGCTCACCAATCAAATGAGTTTGTTTAGGCTCAATATCGAAGCCGGTTTGTCGCAGTTCAATCGCCCGTAGCTTTTCGAATACAGATTGAACCTGCGTTTCAAGTAACGTCGGGACGTCATTCTCGTCCGTCCAGATCAGTGGGCGTCGAGGAGGGTATGCAAACAAGAATCTCGCTGCTAGACCTGACTCTCGGTGCAGATTAGATAGCATCTTAGTTAATACACCCGGCTGGATATTACCTGCTATGGCAACCATACCGGACGGAACATAAATAGAGTTCAATCCTTGGTTTTTTCGATCAATTTGCATCTCAAAAGCGTCATGCATCCCAAGGTACTGCGACTCGTCACTGCCTTTCCCGCCTTTGTATTGATTCATTGAGCTGAACCACATGGAAAGTTCATTAGGAGCGAGTAACAAGCCTTTGGGATTGGAAGCCAAGATAGGGGCTAAGCTCTCAACGGTTGGCTCCCGCGTGAGAGCTCTTTCTACCAATGGCTCCTCTGGCTTAATTGGCCGATCACCCTCTCGCGTTCTTTTCCATTCCCTAAGATCGTCAGCATAGATTTCTCGGGCTGCTTGATAATCTGCATGCCTCATGAAATTCTTCTTCATCAACTCCTTTTCTATCTTTTTGTAGAAAGTCATTGCGGCTGTAAAACCTGGGCTTTTAGCAGTGCCGGACTCCCCAATCACAGCTGTCCATATGCAGCAGTGGACCTGGTGGGTATTTTTGAGGCGGAGTTTTACCGAATTTCCAACTGCCGCTCCGAGGCCACTTAGTATTGGCATCCCGATGTAGGAGTTATCGCAGCCGATAGAGAGAGAGGCTTCTGTTATGTATTCAGCCAATAGATCGGGAAACACTCCAACCGGAAACGGCCGATACTCCAGCAGCTCACGCATGAATTCAGCGTCTTGAGCCTCCAGTTCCCGAACTTCGTCTTTGACATGTGGAGGGATGTTTGCTTCCATACTCATAGTGAGTTCCTTTCAATTAGAATTGCCAGAGATGTGGCAGAGGGCAGCACCCCTGTCACCACGGTGGTGCAGGATCGTGTACGTTTGAAACTTGCCAAGAGTCCTGTGAGAACCTTGTGCGGGTGATAGCTCTTGAGCGTTGGTGCTAAAGACGGTGAGCACTTCGCATCCATTTAATGCGGTGCCTACCTTTGCACTCGTGCCATTTGTTTTGCCTGGGCGTGTCCAATGGATGCCATCGTTCGAAGTCCATCCTGCGGGACGTAGGATCGATTCCCAACTGGCTTCACGATCAAAGCGATCCCAAGGTGTGTCTGCTGTGTAATTGATCTCAATAGATCGGCTTAGACGGGATCTATAGGAGTAGATCACCTCCTCCCTACAACGCTGATCTAGTGAGAAGGCAGCATCCCAGAGGGCTTTTCGTTCACTGAGGGTCAGGAAAGGTAGTTGCGGTAGTGGTGAGCCTTGTATCTGTTCGTAAGGCTTCAGGGATCGATGCACCTCTTTGGGTGAACCGACGCCAATGATGTACCCACCCTCACCTCGAGATTCGATGAGTACCTTTCCATCAGTCCGCATCGCGATTTTTTCGTTCCCACATACCTGCTCGGTACGATAAGGGACGTGAAAACCGTCTCCACCTGTGGAAATAACGGTGAGCTTTTCCTGAATGGCTGGATCAAGCTGAGACCACCAGAGAGCAAACGTCTCCTCTGCGTCCTCATCGAAGTCTAGGACCTCGAGCATTCCGCTGATTGAGCCACAAATCAGGCCAATTCCGTGGTTTTTGATAAACCATGGCTTTAGCTCATGAATTGTCGGATGTGTTGATTGATACCTCTTCCATGATGAAATGGCAGGTGCCTTTGAACCGTCCAAGCGGATCGGAATCACGCTGATGGACGCTTGCACGTAGGCATAAGCCATGAGGAAGGTCTGATGGTATGCACTAGCATTCATCGATGAACCCTTTCAGATTGGGTACGGACATATTTTCTCTGTTGTCATGCGCTGAATCTTTCGAACGCATGACTTCAATTCAGTGGGACGAAGTACGTAGGGTGATCAGTTAGATCCCTGTGTCGCTTCGAGGAAAGCATGCAGACGCTGCCTGCTGGTCACTCGTTGTTGACCAACCTGAACTGTCTGCAATTTGTGGCCACGTATTCCCTTTTGTGACCAACGCCAGATCGTTGAATGATGCAAAGGCTTCTTGCCCTCTGGACGAGGAACTGCCTTCGCAGCTTGAGGTAGAGTGAGGAGATCCTCTGCGAGGATGTGGGTAGGGTCAATCATCTCAAATGCTCCAGTCCCGACAGTTTGGCTGCGCAGTTTGTGCGCAGAGCAATAACTGCCCAGATAAAGGTGGACGACATTCAAAAAGTAAAACCCTTGGCTGTGCTCAATGTCACAGAAACTCAGAAATGTCTGAGAGTGGATGCAATTATTTAACCATCCCCAATGATTGAGAATCCTTTCAGGCTCGGATAGCAATTTGCTATAGCGTTTATCCTTTGTACGCTCGCATTACAGCTTCGCTCCAGCGAAGATGCACGGAGTTTATCTTGGCAATGCTACAAGTCAAATCGATTTGAAGGTTCGTAAAAAATAATCACAAAAATATTCGACTCGCTTTTTGAGAGCCCGTTACTAAGTCTTCACCCCCATCGAAGTCAAACATGTATTGCGAACCAAATAGCTGATATGACACTAGCTTTGAATTTACTTGAATCGTCACCGGACATCCTTATCACGGCATGTCCACATCGAACGTTTCCATGCTTAACAATGAAGTATCAGTGACACCTACTGCTATTTACAATTGCAAACGATGACGGATAGCCGCTTTTTAGGCGTTACTTTAGTGTGCTCAAGCAATAGAAAATGATTCAAGACATCACATCCATGGAGGTAAACACTATTCAAAATAAAAAAGCAGCGAGTAACCTATGACTCAGATGCATGCAGAAAATTTGACACGTATGACTTACAGATGCAATCTAACTCGGTTCAGATCTGGCCTGTGTAACGAGACACACAGCCAGTGATAATCAATCTAGCCTGACAAATACAAAATCCGATGAAAACGCACCACAATGCAGGCAGCCTACTCTCAGATTTCTAGCCGGCCCCCGTTGGGCGAAACCCCGCCCACGTAATAAAAACTAGGGCTATGTTGTCGAATCCAATTTGTCATAAATGATAGGAGTGTGTTGCGACGCCAGTACAGCACGCTCTTCGCTCGCCTTTGCATATATTTCTGTCGTACTCAGATGACTGTGTCCTGCTAACGCTTGAGCAGCTTCAGCACCGACGGCGTTTCTTACCGCCTGTAAAGAGGCGTGACGCAACATGTAGGGTGTCCAATGTTCGATTCCGTGCTTCTCACATGCTCTAGTAATGTGCCGCCTATAGCTGTCTTTGTCCCAAGGAGTTTTTTTGCTTGTAAGAAAACAGTAAGTATTGGGGTCAGGTCCCATCGATGGTAGCAACTCTGACTGAGCCTCTTGAGAGATGGGGATCACCTTTTGTTTTCCATGATGTGATGTTTTGTGCTCTTCCGGCCGATAGATCCACACCGAACCGCTCTGATCAATCATTCGCGGTTTCATACCGAAAATCTCGGAAGGTCGTGCTGCTGTCGCTAATTGGAGACGAACCATTCGAGCAACAATCGGGTCTAAATGAGGGAGTGTCTCCGCAACAACAGATAACGCAACTCCCTCGCGTTTAGGGCGATCCGGTGCTTCACCAGGCTTCAAGCTCTCAAGTGCAGACAATGCGGTTAACACCTTGGGATCTACTAATTCGCGGGCAACACCAAAACGAAACAACCGTACAACATCACGAGTCTGATCGTTTACGTACCGTCGGCAATTGCCCGTTGATAGCAACTCATCTCGAACAAGTTCGAGCTTCCGAGGACCGAAGCTATCAACAGGAACCGATCCAAAGCGTTCCTCCAAGATGGCGAGCACTCGCCCTAAACGGTACTTCGTTCCAAGATTGGACTCGTATTTAGGAAGCACACGCTGGCGATACTCAGCGATGAGATTCAATACAGTGACAGCGTCTTCAGCCTGATGAGTCGGTGTTTCATCCGGAAGCGTCCCCGTCTCAGCATAGGTCGCTAGCAAAGAGTGATACCGAGCGAGACTTTCAGGAGTCCCATATTTCCCGAGGTAGAAATCTCGACCAGCGATTGAGACTCGAGCCTGACCGGAGATGTGAAAAAGATACTTGGGAACAGGGTTTCGCTTACGTGGCATGATACTACCTTTCGTTTTCGGTAGTCGGACTACCGAGAATCAATCAAACGAAAGTCGCACGCCAACGATGGCGGTATTCACAAGTCGTGAATTCAACGGGGTTTAAGTTAAGTGGGCGATACAGAATTCGAATCTGTGACCTCTGCGGTGTGAACACAGCGCTCTAACCAACTGAGCTAATCGCCCGATTTATCTTCAATGCCTGCTGTCTCTTGAACTCACTCTTGTTTCATACAAAGTG
>JBMHCO010000025.1:0-3019 GCA_049889895.1 Rubripirellula sp. | reverse complement strand
GAACGAAGCCCCATTTTCAAAGATCAGCGTCGCTAAAATCAACAGTTGAAGGATGCGTTTCATAGCTGTTGATCCTTTCCCCTCAGGCGGACGCACGGCGTTAAGTCGATGGCGTGTTTTGATTGCCACTTCGTGGGTAGTACGCTCGAGCGAGTAATGTAAGACCGCGGTTGCTTCGCCGGCTCGATCCGACGGTCATAGTTTAGTCGGTACGAAACGGGTTTTGTTGTGCTGCGGAATTCTTTACTGGCGTGGGATTATGTTTTTTCTTGCGCTTCTTGCATTTTGGCAACGTAGTCTTCGCGGATTGGACTGAAGACATCCAAGACTACCACGGGGCCATTTTCGGCGATCGCGCGGTGAGGAGTGTTTGGCGGGATCAAGTACATGTTCCCTGGGCCAATTGTCCGCGTTTCATCACCAATTGTTAATCGAAGCTTACCACTGATCATGATGCCAGCTTGTTCGTGTGGGTGATCGTGTAGCGGAATTTCTGCGTTCTCATCCATCTCGACACGCGAGAGCATGAGTTTCTCGCCGAAAGGGGTTTTTAGTCGGCATCCCGGAGCCACGTTGATGGGGTTGATTTTTTCAAGATCGATGAATGGCATGTGCTATCTCTCGTGTGCTCTTTACTCGGGAAAAACAAATGCTTAACGCAATGTTTTTGTGGTGTCTAAGGTGATTCATTCTATCGGAAGCGGTGATTCGTATGCTGCAGTTGATTGCGGTGAGTAGAGTGATGATTGGCTCAGTGATGATTTCCTGAGCTGGGTGATCTGTGTTGGGCTGGGTGATCTGTGTTGGGCTGGGTGATGACTATTGAGCTGGATAGCGTTGAGTGGCAGGCGGGATACTTTTCTGGACCTTTGACGTTTAAAATGCCAGCCCGTTTGAATTTTGTGGTGCCAAGACATGAGTAGATAGGCATGTTTTTAAGACTTTTGAGAAGAGAGACTCTTTCGTCTGCTACATCGTTTCGTTTGCAGCTTATCTCTGTTTTTGTTTTTCTTGTGGCGGCAGAATCAGTGCTGCCGGTCGGCTTGGTCTGGGCTGATGGGAACCAACCCAATGGAAATGCAGCTGCGGATAATGCATCATTGCCGCTGAATGTCATTTTTGTTCTCTGCGATGACCATCGCTATGACTGTCTCGGTATCGAGGGGCATCCTTTTCTAGAGACTCCGCATTTGGATCAACTCGCGCGTGATGGTGCGTTGATGTCAAAGGCATATGTCACCACATCGCTCTGTTCACCGAGTCGAGCATCGATTTTGACAGGTTTGTATGCTCACAATCACCGAGTCGTTGATAATTATCATCCGGTTGATGAGAACCTTGTTTTCTTTCCTCAGCAGATGCAGAAGGCTGGTTACGAGACGGCTTTCTTTGGCAAGTGGCACATGGGCGGCGACATTGATGATCCCCAGCGTGGTTTTGACCACTGGTTGGCTTTCAAGGGGCAGGGAACCTACTGGCCTGACGGGCATGGGACGACTCGGGAGGTGCCTCAGACCACTTATGACGGCTTCAACCTCAATGAAAAGCGGATACCACAGAAAGGCTACATCACCGATGAATTAACCGATTACGCGATCAAGTGGCTTAAATCGCGGGATTCTAATCAGCCATTTTTCATGTACGTCAGTCATAAGGCGGTGCATGCTGATTTTGTTCCGGCTGATCGGCATCGTGGGAGGTATGACGAGGAGGCGTTGCCCATTTCCATCCCCAGTGTTGAGGAGATGGATCGTGGCAAGTTGCCGATGTGGGTTCGCAATCAACGTAATAGTCGCCATGGCGCGGACTTTGGGTATAACCTCGATGGGTTTTCGCCCGAGGTGTACTACCGACGATATTGCGAGTCACTGCTCGCTGTGGACGAAAGCGTAGGGCGTCTGAGAGAAGCGGTTCGCGAGATGGGAGCCAGTCAGAACACGCTTTTTGTGTACATGGGTGACAATGGATTTCAGTTCGGCGATCACGGGGTGATTGATAAGCGAACTGCCTATGAGGCAAGCGCGCGGGTGCCGCTTATTATAGCTGCTGACGGGATGATCCCTAGTGGGCAGCGACTGGAGCAGCTCGTCGGCAATATTGATATCGCTTCAACGATTCTTGAAGCGACCGGTTCACCGAAGTTGTCAAAGTCAGATGGCGAGAGTTTTTGGGGGGCCGTAACAGGTAAGGGGGCGACTGCTTCCTCACGCGATGCTTTGTTGTATGAGTATTACTGGGAGCGAAATTACCCGCATACTCCAACTTTGCACGCAGTGCTCGGCGGACGTTGGAAGTACATTCGGTGTCACGGCTTGTGGGATCGAGACGAGCTTTACGATCTCGAGAATGATCCGCAGGAGATGGTGAATTTGATCGATGATCCTGCGCAGCAGCAGCGTATCAGCGAGATGAATGCGGAGTTGTGGAGACTGCTTTTCCACAGCGAAGGTCACGAGATTCCCCTTCTAGAAGATCGCGGGCCGACTTTTCCTTGGCGGCACCCAAGCGAGGCACCGCAAGCAAGATTCCCAAGTGAGTACTTTCACACTCGCGAGCCAGGGAAGTAATCCTGTGCTGGCTACCGAAGGGTGGTTTTGGATCGATACGATGATGTGATTTTGTCTCGCTATGCGGGGATGATTTCGCCGCGAGTAAGATCTTCGAATTGTTCACGCTGACGGATCAGTTTGGCTTCTCCGTTTTCGATGAGAACTTCAGCCGCACGGGTCTTGCTGTTGTAGTTACTCGCCATCACAAAGCCGTAGGCTCCGGCGTTTTCAAGCACGATGTAGTCGCCAACTCTAGGTGCGGGCAAGCGGCGCGAGTCGACATAACCGCCTTCGCGCTGTGTGAAGATGTCGCCAGATTCGCAAAGTGGTCCGCCGACCACCACTTCGACCTGTTCTCGCTCGGCTGCATCTCCAGATTTGGCGGAGACTGAGATTGGGTGATAGGAACCGTACATCACGGGCCGCGCGAGATCAGTGAAGCCGGCATCCACGAGGGCGAATAGGTTGTC
>JBMHCO010000024.1:0-21770 GCA_049889895.1 Rubripirellula sp. | reverse complement strand
CACTGTGACCAGCATCATCATTTGCGAGAGCATGTTGGTCGCGATGATCGGGGTCGTCATTGGCTGGGTCATCGCTCACGCAGGAATCGTTGCGTACTCGGGAATAATCGAGGAGCAGACTGGCGTTCAGGTGAGCTTCTTCACTATAAGCAACAACGAAATCTGGATCCTACCGCTCGTCATTCTGCTCGCACTCATCGCCGCATTGCTGCCCGCTTGGTCCGCATATCGCACCGATGTGGGATCAAATCTTTGATCCCAATTTCGATAGGTAACTAATCACCTAAACATCCAAATTTCGGACATCGAGTGCATGTTTCTCGATGAACTCTCTGCGAGGCTCGACTTTATCACCCATCAACAACCGAAACATCTCATCAGCAGCTCCGGCATCCGTCAAGCTAACCTTTAGGAGCGTTCGATTGGATGGATCGAGAGTGGTTTCTCGCAATTCCTCAGCGTTCATTTCACCGAGGCCCTTAAAGCGGGTCACCTGCAGACCTTTCTCGCCCGCACTTCGAACCTCAGGCAATAACATCCTGAGATCTTCCATCGGCCGGCGAATATCCTCACCACGCACCAATTCAAATCGAGCCGTTGTCGAACCGGTACGATCGGCTGGGATCAAGTCATCGATGCTAAAACCAATTGCAGAGATGTCCTTAAGTCCACTATTGATGGTCCTGACTTCGTGTACCTCCGCAAGATGCGCGGTTGGCGCCGATGCTGACTCAGGACTTTCCGTATCCTCTGCGTTCACTTCTTCTTCGACTTGATCTTCCTGCTCCACATCAAGAACCAAATGATTATCGGTCAAATACTTATCGACCTCTTCCTGAGTGTGGAACCAATGCTCTTCGTTACCGTGCGTTAATAAAAGCGTTGGCAATTTATTAGTGACCGGATCGAGACGCATAGCGTGTGTCCGCAAACTGAAGCCTCTCTGCTCAAGTGCCAGAATGGAATCTTCCATTGAAGCAAGAGAATTACAGAGCGCTTTCATGTCATCGCCTTCAACCTGACGTCCATCTTCAGCCTCGAATCGCGAATCAGAAAGACCTCGATCGAGCAACTGAGATTTCATCTCACCGTCAGACTGAACGTAGTACCGATTCTTTCCTTGCTGAACTCGGAAAAGTGGCGGCTGTGCCACATAAACATGACCACGCGCGACAAGTTCGTACATTTGCCGATAGAAGAAGCACAGCAGCAGGGTTCTAATGTGACTTCCATCCACGTCGGCGTCGGTCATGATAATGACCTTCTCGTATCGCCTCTTGGTCAGATCCTGATCAGCTCCAATCCCTGTGCCGATTGCCTGAATCATGGCTTGAACTTCTTGGTTTTCTAGCACCTTCGCTTCGCGGCTTTTGTAGGCGTTGATGATCTTACCCCTTAGCGGCAAGATCGCTTGGTACTCTCGCATCCGTCCACCTTCGGCCGATCCACCGGCCGAGTCACCTTCCACCAAGTACAACTCGCATTCCTCGCGATTCTTACTAATGCAGTCGCGGAGTTTACCGGGCAGCCCACCGCCACCGAGTGCATCTTTCCTCTTTCGCAACAGATCCTTTGCTTTGCGTGCTGCCTCACGAGCTTCCGCAGCCAACATCCCTTTACGAATGATGGTTTGCGCAACACGTGGATTTTCTTCGAAGTATTTACTCAGTTGTTCACCAACTGCAGCGCTCACGATGCCGTCAACTTCGCTATTACCCAGCTTGGTTTTTGTCTGCCCTTCAAATTGTGGATGTGGAACCCTCACGCTGATAACAGCGGTAATGCCTTCGCGAAAATCATCACCACCTGGGGCAGCGCCACCCTTGAAAAGGTTTTCGCTCTTACCGTAATTGTTAAGCGTTCGTGTCAAACCGCTACGAAATCCAGAAACATGAGTTCCACCTTCGATCGTGTGAATATTGTTCACATACGACTGAACATTTTCCGTGAACTCCGTGCTGTACTGCAGTGCGATCTCGTACTCTGCCCCGTCTTTTTCACCTGAGATTTGGATCACATCCGAATGCAGAGTGTCACTTGCGCGATTGAGATGCTCAACGAACTCGATGATTCCCCGCTCATACTGGAAATCGCCACCCTCATCATTGCGGTCATCATGAAACTTGATGTGCACGCCACTGTTGAGGAACGCAAGTTCTTGGAGACGCTTATAGAGGGTATCAAAGTTGTATTTTGTGACGCTGAAGATCTGATTATCAGCCTTGAAGGTCGTTTTAGTACCGGTTTTTTTCGTTGCACGACCCTTGGTTACCGGACCGGTCGGAACCCCACGTTCGTACTCCTGTGTCCAAGTAAAGCCATCACGGCTTACTTCAACTTCTGCCCATTGGCTGAGAAAGTTAACAACCGTCACTCCGACCCCGTGCAAACCGCCGGAAGTCTGGTAGGCACCTTTTTCGAACTTTCCTCCGAACTTCAAGACTGTCATCACACCCTCAAGCGTACTGACATCTCGGTCGTATTCTTCTGAGAGCTGATCGTGACGAGTCACAGGAATACCACGACCGTCATCCTCGACCGTCACGCTCCCGTCATTATGCACCGTAACAGAAACCATCTTGGCAAAATTTGCCATTGCTTCGTCGATCGAGTTGTCGACGACTTCATACACCAAGTGATGCAGTCCGCGAACGGCCGTATCACCGATATACATCCCAGGTCGCTCGCGAACATGTTCGAGATCCGAGAGATGGAGAAGATCTTTTTCCGTGTATTCGGCATTGGCAGCTGTAGCAGCTGAGGCCGGACGTGAATTGTCATTTGACTCGGAATTAGGAGCGTCGCTCATTTGGACCTACGAAATGATTTTCGAGAGAAAAGAGTCGTGTCTCGAGACACTTATTTCTACCGAAATTCTAGCGTTTTTTCGTTATGGCCGCGATGCGGCAAAGGTCCCAAAAAGCTAGTTTCCGAAGATGATAATCGCCACTCAGCCTTTTTTGAGGTACTTCTGATAGGCAGTGACCGCCAGCTCATCGCATCGTTCATTTTCCAGATGCCCTGAGTGACCCTTGACGTGCTCGAACTCGATCTGATGACGCTGCATGAGGTCATCTAATTCCTTCCATAATTCCACGTTTTTGACCGGAACAAGCTTGGAGCCGTCCTTGCGCTTCCATCCCCGAGATTTCCACCCCGCCATCCAATTCTGCATGCCTTGAAGAACATAGCTGCTATCGGCGTAAAGAGTGACTCCACACGGCTCCTTGAGCGCCTGAAGACCTCGAATGACTGCCATCAGCTCCATCTGGTTATTCGTCGCCTCAGGCACTCCATCGCTACGCTCCAACTCTTTGTCGGTGCGTTCACAACGCAAAATAAACGCCCAGCCGCCGGGACCAGGATTTCCACTGCACGCTCCATCGGTAAACAAACTGACCTTTTTCATCTCAATCCGATTCCCAGTCGATCACGGCCGCCAAAGTGCTAATGAAACTGGTCAAGTACCCAGCTCTCCCGTTCAACTTACGCTCATTCGCTCTAGGAGGCCACCAGCATGATCGGTAAAACCATCTTGGAAGCTCGACACATGAGCCGATCCTACCTATGACGCAGCGAATCCAAGATCTCGTCGGTTTTACCTAAAACACCCACAGATCGATAAAACAGCTAGCATCCCATTTTAACGATTGAATGAACACACTCGCACTTGACCCGATTTATGGATCCCATGGAGTGGCACTCGCCATCTCCATAATCCTGATCTTGGTGATATTGCGATTTACCCCACCCACATCCAATCCATCCCATCGACGCTCGCTGCTCACTCTAAGACTGATCGCCGGATTGCTTCTAGTGCTAGCAATCTTCCGACCAACAATTCGTTTTTCTCAAGATCAGGTAACACCCACAGCGATCGTGATTGCCGCGGACGAGTCTCTCAGCATGACGCTAAGCAGTGGCGAAGGACAAACCCGAGCCGAGATGCAGGAAGCCGTTTGGAGGCAAATCGTCACTGAACTCAAATCGCTGCAGCCAAGTCTTAGCCTCAAACTTATGACGTATGGCGAGGAAACTCGCGAGATTGAAAATCCAACATCTGAATCCCTTAAATCCATCGCGCCGACATCGCCAAGGACGCGAGTTGCTCGAGCGGCTTTGGATGCCTTCAATCTTGCACGTGGAGAGACAATCTCTGGTGTAGTCATGCTCGGTGATGGAATGCAGACGGGGCTTGAACAGACCGACTCCTCACAGGTAGCTCTCGAAACTCTACGCGGGCTAGGGATCCCTCTTTGGACCATTCCGATGGGAAAAGACAGTCCCGGCGCAGCGACCCGAGATATTGCGATTGAAGCAGCACCCGAGTCATTGAAGCTATTCAGCGGGAATGAGTCGCTGGTGAACTTCCAAGTCGTGGCCAAAGGTCTAACGGGGATAGAAATCCCGATTCAGCTTTCGTGGATTGACGAGAGCGGCAAAGAAGAAGTCTTTGCCACGCGAACCGTTGTCCCGACACAAGCGAATGACAACATCTCTGTCTCCGTCCCGTTCACGGTGCCTACAGCAGGAAGCTACCAATTAAAAATGGAAGCCAAAGCTGCCGCTAATGAAATCGCGACTTCGAACAATAAACAAATTACCTTTGTCGACACGCGTGAAGGAGGTGGAAAAGTCCTTTACATCGAAGGTTCATCGAGCCTAGAACAATCATTCCTGAGAAGAACGCTGCGTCGCTTTCCTGACTTAGATCTAGATTTCGTCTGGGTGCCAAGCGACACGCGAAACACATGGCCGATCGACTTGAGTCGTGAACTCAAACTCGGCGTCTATGACATCTACATCTTGGGGGATCTCCACTCCGAAGCATTGGGCCAATCTCAACTCAAACAGTTATCTGATTGCGTTGCTTCGGGGGCCGGCCTACTTACCCTAGGAGGAATGCATTCCTATTCAGCTGGAGATTATCAAGCCACAACATTTTCGGAAGTGCTTCCGGTCGTGTTTGATCAAGAGACTGCAACATCAGAGGGCCAGCCCACAAGATCGCAAAACGGCACATCCGATCAACACCAAATCAATGAAGAGCTTCTCGCCTTACCCACTCAGGCACATCCGATTGTTGACATGGGAGGCAGTAGCATTGAAACCGTGTGGCGTGAACTTCCACCGCTACTTGGAGCAAATCACTGGGTGAGAGCGAAGGAAATTCCGGGAGTGGTCACGCTGCTCAAATCGGAGACGGAAATCCCTTTGATGGTCATTGGTGAATACGGGCAAGGACGCGTTGCTTCGATAGCCTTTGACTCAAGCTGGAGGTGGTGGCGAGCCGGAAAAAACGAAATGCATCGTCGGTTTTGGCGGCAGAGCATGCTTTGGCTGCTGTCACGAGAAAACCTGGACAACAGCGAGCTGATCGTTGATTTGGATTCTCGAAGAATCCCTGCGGGCAGCTCGGGCGATTTCACAATCACGTCATCCAATTCACGTGACCCTTTACCGGTCGATCAACTAGCAGCAACCATCACTCAGAATCGCCAAGTACTCAAACCCGTTGATCTTCAGGTCAAAATTTCCCAAGGCAAACCGATTATCACAGGAAAGCTTCCTGAACTGTTACCCGGAATCTATGGTCTGCAAGTATCAGGAACTCAAACTATCGACACAGAGCAAGCATCGACCATCACTTTCCAAATCACCGACGACAGTGAAGAGCTTACCCGCCCCGAAGCTGACAACGACTTCCTAGCCCAACTAGCGTTGGCTACGGAAGCCTACGGTGGTCGACTTTACCAACCAGAGGACATCGATGAGCTGTGTGAGCAAATAAGGGAAAACCACACCCGTTCACAAAACACTGTGACCACTGCTTTCCCGCTCGGGGAAGATCCAATCAGTGGGTGGATTTTATTCTCCCTCTTTATCACGGTTACCACTAGCGAGTGGATACTGCGACGCCGATGGGGATTGAATTAAAGTAGATAGCCGGAACCAATCTTTCGCATTCCTCCGTCGAAATCAAATCTCAAAGCTCGATAACCCAACCACTAGCGTTTATCTCTGGGTAATCCTCGCCAGACCAGCATTTACCCAAGACGCAAACGATTAACCGCAGAAGTAACCGTGAAACGACAGATACAAAACAGTTGCCGTGCTATCTTGCGGCCGATCGCTCGCGCCGCAAGAAGAGCGTTAACTCCCGCGACAGAGCCGGTCGTTTTTGACTGGCATCGCATCGACCAAGGTGTCGCCAAGGACTGCAGTTTACTGTTACCCAGGAACCAACCAATCACCAAAGCGATCTGCTCTGGCGCGTACGAATCGGAAACCATGCGTTTCGTCAGCAAGTTGGTGAAAGCAGATTCGTGTTGCTACGACATTGGCGGCCACTACGGATACTACACGATGGCTCTGTCAGCAATTGCAACCGAGGGCGCTGTTCATACTTTTGAGCCAGTTCACGAACATGCGGTTCGAATCCAAAAGGGAGTGGAACGTTCATCTTTGACCAAAACACGAATCCACGAGACCGCAGTCGCAAAAGCCTGCGGAGAAATGAAACTGCGGTTCGCTGGTGAAGACAGCGACGACTCCATGGCTTACCTCGATGAATACGGCGGCGTTGATACAGAAGCTGCCAAAGCCCATTACCAACAATTCAAAGAATCGATCGTTCCCACAATTTCCATTGATCAGGCTACCGAACTGCATGGAACCCCAGACTTCATCAAGATCGACGCAGAAGGGGCAGAGGGCGCGATTCTTGAAGGTGGTGTTCAGACGATTTCATCGGCCAAACCGCGACTATTGATTGAAGTACATGGTATTCATGAAGCCCTTCATTGCTCTGATGTCTTAAATGCAATGGATTATCAAGCTATCCTATTGTCCAAGCAAAAAACGACGCTTCCTGTTCTATGGGTCGACCGCCGTGACACCGAAGCAGTTGAGGCAGCAAAATCAATCTTAGGCACATCACCCACCACGTTCTTTAATCACTGATATTATCTCCACGATGTAGTACATCACCCGCATAAGGAAGCATCAAGCATGCAGGGGATCCGATGACGCCGCATTCCGCTGAAAAGCTACCGCCAGTTACCGTGGTGATTCCGGTCTATAACCTTGCCTCGTATCTACCAGATACGGTTGAAAGTGTATTATCCCAAACCTATCAAGGTCCTATATCGATCATCATCCTTGACGATGGATCAACTGACTCGTCCTATGAAATTGCCTCGAATTACGCAAAAAAGTGTGATTCGATCATAGCTCACACTCAGCCAAATCAAGGAAGAGCAAAAACACGCAACCGTTTGTTGCAGTTGGCGAATACTGAGTTCGTTTCATGGATCGACGGGGACGATATTGCTTCCCCCGAATGGATCAAGCAACAAATTGAACACCTCCTGGATCGTAGCACGTGCGTTGCCGTGAGCGCCCAAGGCTACGCGATGACCGATAACCGAAACGCCATTGGTCCAATCGATCATCCACGTGAACATCAAACAATCCACGACCGACATTTGCGAGGTCAAGCAAACGCTTTTTTTCAATCATGTGTCACGATTCGTAAATCAGCCGTATTAGACGCAGGATCTTACGATGAGCGGTTTCCTTGCGCCGAAGATTACTCGCTTTGGTTACGACTTGCTGAGATCGGTGAATTGGAAAACCTCTCATCGATCCATTTGTACTACCGCGTTCACGCAACGTCAGCAAACTGGGTCTCGAACATCGATCAGCGAAACCAAGGACAACAAATCCTCAATGAGGAGCGTGCCAAAAGGGGGCTAGATACCATACAGCCCAGCGACACTGCGATTCCACCAGCCAAAAAAGATGATTGGAATCGCCGAATCTTTTGGATTAATCTTGCGTTAAAATCCGGCAACCCGCGATCGGCGTTGGAAATGCTCATTGTTGCCCTCAAGAAACACCCTGCGTCCCTCGTTTTTTGGTTAGCTGCAATTGCTTCAACTCTGGACACCGTGATCAACCTAGGCAACCAGACGCGCCGCTTCCAAAGCGGCCAGAATGCAGTGGTGGGAAAGCTACCGGTCTTCTCGATCTACCGCTTCGGAAGGTTTACCAATCAAATTCGTCGCGATTGGACGCAAAAATCAGGCAAAAGCGCGACGACTTAGACTTCACACATCACGATACAGAATGCTCCGGAAACAAATCGATGAATGAAATGCTGAGAAGAATGCTTCATCAGCTACAGTGGGATCGAACACTTGGGTATGCGTTGGGAACCAGATTCTGGCAAGCGTTCTCGGGCCCCATCACAATTGTCTTCTTAATTGAAGCATTGAGCTTATCAGAGCAGGGAATTTATTACTCCATCGTTAGCATCATTGGAATCCAAGCCTATTTTGAACTCGGCTTACTTAATGTTCTTGTCAGCCAAAGTAGCCATGTATCCGCGGAATTGGCACGTGTAAACGAGGACAATTCTTGTGCTGATGAGCATCTATCAGCGAACCCGGAATGGTTAACTGCTGCCGCGAGGATGCGTGACCTCATCAAAGCCTCGGGTCGCTGGTTTGGCTATGCTGCGGCAGCATACGCGTTGATTGCAGTCGGCTTTGGCTGGTTAACTTTGACTGATTCTGAAACCTCTTGGAAAGTACCGTTTCTATTCACCATACCTGCAGCCGCCCTTGCGATTGCGTTAGCACCCTCGCTGTCAATACTTGAGGGTGCCGGCTTTCGTAACATGATCTACCGCTATCGTTTATTGCAGATGGTTATCGGATCTCTCGCCGTCTGGACGGCACTATTATTGGGATTCAAGTTATGGTCGCTAGTCTTTGCGTTTTTCACGCAGACCCTTGTTTCTGCGTACGTCGTGCTGGTTGCAAAACGCGACTTTTTTTTGAAGTATCAGAAGCTTCCTTCTACCGAATCAACATTTGCTTGGATGCGAGAAGTGGTGCCGGCCCAATGGCGAATTGCTCTTATTACAGCAAGCTTTCACTTCGCAACGCAGTTTTTCACCATCATCGTTTGCAAGTTCCACAGTGATGTTGAGGCAGCTCCTCTTGGCATGACACTCAGCATCTCATCGGCAATTCAAATGGTTGCCCTCGCGTGGATCCAAACTAAGTATCCGCTCGTGGCAACTCATCACGGACAAGGCGACCGAGAGAGGGCGGGATCATTGTGGAGACGCACCGCAATCGTCTCCACAATCCTTCTTGTCCTCGGTTTCGCAACGCTAACGGTACTCACCTATTGCTTACCGCTCTTCCGAGACGGACTTGAAAAACGGTTTCTCAATCCCCAACAAGTGATCTTTTTAGCAATCGGAGCACTTGCGAATCATATTGCCGCAGTTCAAGGATTCTACGTCCTCGCGATGAAAGCCAAACCACTTCTGAGAGCATCCCTGATTGGCTCCATTCCCACCGCGATCGCGGTTTGGGTCGGGGGATTTTATTTCAGCACGAACGGAGTCTTGATCGGATATGCCGCTGGCATGGCGTTATGCCTGACACCAGCTCATACATGGGCCTACCTACAATTTCGCAAGAATCCAACTTTCATCCAGTAGAAATACCTTTCGCTATCCAAACGACGACAACCGTCATCAAAATCACATAATCGGCTCTCCTAAACACGCCGCTTCCAGAATGTAAACGGAGGTAGCTGAGAAAGAACCCCGTTGGACATGCGTAACGGCAGTACGCCATCGGTAAGAACCGTGAAATAACAATCGTTAACACTGCGTAGAGGATGACAGACCAACTCGAAACTCTGAATAAATACGCGTGGAACGGTTCCCAGCCTGAAAGGTCAACCGTTGGATAAAGGCTCAACGTCGTATACGCGCACAACAGAGTTGCCGGTGGAACGAGGGATAACCTCAACCCCACATGAGACCTGATCCATTTCCATTGCCTCGACACCCGTCGAGGCTTTACCAACTGCTGAATCGCACCATGTGGACACAGATGATTACAATACAGGTTCTGCTTTGTGAATATCGGACTCAAAGTCGCAACAACAGCAACGCAGGCTAGACCGGGTGCCAATCGCCAAGCAATACCTTCTGCTGACCAGCCTGCTAACAAAGCCATGGAAATTAGATTCCCCGACCAGAAGCCAATCACCAAGACTACTATCAGCAGCCAAATTCGACGATGGCGTCTGAATCTTTTCAAGGTTGAGAACTGCATCAAAATAGCAAGAACCAAAACCGTTACCGTTCCCAAGTCCGTCCAGCTCCATCTCAAATCAAACACCGGATCCGCATCCGGTCGCTCTTTCTCGGCGAGTCGATTCTGATATTCTTTTGCTGCAGCTGCCAATGTGTGAGCCACTGTTTGACTCGTCATGGTCGCACCAGAAACACCTTCAACCCGTTCTGCTACTGGGTCAAAGCGAGCAAGCGTTGCCAGATCCATCCCGCGAAATCGTTTCCAAAATCCATATTCGGTCCGGACATAATCGACATACGGCTCATTATCGAAAGACGTTCTAATCTTTATCGCATCAATCGTGCCTTCAAGATTTAGCTTGATCAATAATTCAGTCGGTCCTTGGTATCCGATCAATGAATCCGAGAGATCGCCCGTCCGAATCACATAGCCTAGGAGGCTTTGCGCAGCGTCAAACACGCCTCCTGTTTCAACATTCAGCGAGAACGCATTAGGAAAACAAACTTTTGCATCTGCCAAGTCGAGCGTCTTCGCAAAGACAAGTGACGGAACGTCCCCTCCCATCCGTCTCGCGATTCCCTCAGTAAGCGCCAAGGAGGTCAACGTGGCTCCAGACACACCATCGATCGAATGTGTATCTGGACTACTGGCCCAATCCCAAGCAACAAACTGTTCAAAGAATCGAGAACTACCCGAAACAGCCTTAACATGCTCGTCCGTGTCCTCGCTCGAAAGCAATCGAACGGACAACACTCGCAAATCATTATTCAACACGATCGAAGCTTCGGTTGGACCTCGATAGCCAATTGCATGCTGTGCATCGGGGAAAGTTCTTGCGACCCACCCTATGGTGTTTCCTTTAACATCCTCAAGACGCCACAAACCACTACTGGGATCTCTCGAACCAACAACGCAATCGGGAGGTAGTGAATGGCCAGTGATGATTAATTCATCCACCGTTGGCGGCACGAGCCCATCTCTTGGCTCAGTCGCCGGCTTTGGAATTGCAATCAGCAGCAACATAATAAGCAAGACGCGGAGGGTCTGTACCAAATACAGACGCCACCGAGTCGTGCGTGAACTGACCTGAATAATGGGTAGGGACGCGTTCACGGCAGCTCAAGCAGCCGCACGGCATCAATGTGAACGGTCCCGTCAGCGCCCATCGTTTCGATCCTGACGGTGACCGTCTCACCCTCAGATAATTTCACATTCGTCACTTGAGCGATGCCGTCTGAACGCGTCTCGCGTTGGTTGACGTAATAAGTTTCTGACTGACCCGCTTGCTCGATTACAACTGGTGTTTTCGTTGATCGATTTTCATGCGACTGAGTAAAGAGCTCAACCGCGTACTGACCGGTCTTTTTCGCTGTTAAAGAGTAACTCGCTGAGGAATCTGAATTGGGGCTGCCATACCGATAGCCGTATTGAACGTAGTTTGGTAAGCCTGTTCCTACCGTCCATGTGCCCTTCAGGACTGCTTGATCATCATCAACCACAATCCCCGCAAGCTGACCTAACACTTTCCCAGTGGGAGGCCCCATGGGACCTGCCAACGGCAAGGCATCGCTTGGAATCACGATCTCTGCTGACGGTGTACTTCGCCGTGCTTTTCCCGGAAGCTGTACTAGATCGAGAAGATCACCTAGATGATTTTCGTAAACCTCTCGGGGCGTACATTGATTCAAGGCACAGATCGAAGCCGCCTTGCCAACCACTTCACCCATCATTCCACAGGTTTTCATCACACGCGTCGTTCCAAGCGCCTCATGTGTCACACTGATGCATCGACCCGCCATGAAAAGGTTATTGATGTTCCGGCTGTAAAAACATCGATAAGGAACCGGGTAACCATAATTACGGTCAACACCCTTACCGTGAACAGCGATCGAGATGAATGGATTCTCAGGGAATTTAGCTGCGTATTGCTGCTTTGGATAATGCAAGTCAATGGACCATGTACTTGGCACACATCCATCGGGAAAGTCACGCTTGGAAACGACGTCATCTTCGGTGAGCACAACATCACCCATCAACCGCCGACTCTCTCTTGGACCACCGATGTATGCAACCCAAGTCAAAAACGCGGTTTGATGGTCGGCGGCACCATCACGATTTTTCATCGCGTTAAACGCACCAAAGACGGCTCGAAGATTCCAATCGCGAATCCCTTCAGCATCCCCCAATGGATCTTTATCAAACCCACTTTCCCAGAACCATTGCCCATGATGATCTCGCGGGTAAGGAAAGTCTTCCATCTCCAAAGGCAAGGCCCAAGGTGTCTGAGGGAATGTGATGGGCTGATCCTGTTCATCCCAAGCCCACATATTGCTCATACCCATACGACCATCGGGTGTCATCTCTAGATCCGCCTCAGCCCAAGCTCCAATCCAAGCATGTCCGGTACAGTCAGCGAAATAGTTGCCCAGAATCTTTACTTCAGCACCCGAGCGAGTATCCACAGCTTTCACTGCTCGGATCGACTGACCATCCATTTCGACGGCAAACGCATGATGATTCAACATTAAGTCAATATTCGGTTCCGCACGCACGATCTGCTCTTTGAGATCATCGCCAAATTCCTCATACCTTCCCGGCGACTTGGTTGCGTGATCTGCGAACTCCTCAATGATCTCTCCAATTCGGGGAAACTTTCCGCGTCGGATATTCCCCTTGGCCCACACTCGCACCTCACTCGAGCCATTACCACCAAGAACGGGTCGGTCTTGCACCAGAGCAACGCGACAACCCATTCGTGCTGCCGATAGAGCAGAACCCATGCCAGCATAGCCGCCGCCCACGACAACAAGATCGTACGGACCCTTACTGACGGGAGTCTCCGGCAAATCCAGTTGCTTGCGTCGCCAAACAGACAAGACATCATCAGCCGGGGGCGGAACGGCTTCTAGATCAGACGTTAAATAGATGCAATCACATCGCCCGTTGAACCCCGTTTCGTCAATCAATCGCAATTCCGTCTCACCTGCCTGCAGCGATACCTTCCCTCCGTCCTGCCATCCCCAAGTTTTTCCTTCGGTGCCAAACATGATTGGCAGTGTCTCGCCATCAAGAGAAACTCGAAACTTTCCAGGAGATGGTGAAGCATTCCATCTCGCGACCCAATCATAAGTCCGAACCCAAAGACGGTAAGTTCCTGTTTCTGCAACTTGAATTCGAGTCTTTGCGTCTGCAACCTTTACGCCCAGTCCATGCGCCAAAAGATAAGGCGATCCCATCGACTGTATAAACTGAGTATCCAGTTTCCAACCGCCGTGATCTTCGAAGCTCTCAGCTTCTACAAACAAATCCGCTGCATGTGACTCAGGCATCAAATGGAGGCTGAGTAACACGATCAACAATCCACTGATGCGACTTGAACGAAAGTCTTGCATTAAATAACTCGCTACGCACATTGGCTAAAAAACTTACTTCTCTAACATTCTCCGTCAGGGATTCGCGTGACGGAGTCTCTAATTTGAATACATCATAACGCAAAACCTAATCTTAGCTGAATTCCCAGCAGCAAGAATCAACTTTTAATGAACACGACTAACGAAGTTGCAAGCGACCATGATGCTCACGGATCGTATTAACAAAGACGATGGCGGGTGGATGCGTTTTCAGGAAACGCACCAATCCACTAGAACCGGTCTTCCAAAACTGCCCAACAAGGCTCGGCTGACCACCGGTAAAATAAAAATCATTGAGCAGAAGGGCACACAATGCAGGGTAATCGGTGCTGCGACGAGCAACTCGCATCGCACGTGCCTGCAGATGACAGCGAATTCCTTGCTCTTCCGAATCAATGCAGCCGACGATTGGCGACATGGTGCGGATTTCAACCGCCAGCTTCAATTGCATTCGAGCGAGTGCAATCTTGCTATTTTCTGCCTGACTCCGCCGTTCCGTCGCCTCAGCAACGACGCCTGTGGGCGCATGCAGAAGAAAAACTCCGCTGCTTGTTTTGTTCCTGTGCTGTCCACCCGGCCCACTACGACGCTGCGCACGTCGTTCACACTGACGCGAAATTTCATCTGCTGTCAAACAAGAGGGATGTAGTCCCTCCCACACCTTGAGCGGTAATAGATCATTGGCATTAGGAAGCTGTGCGTTGGTCTCCAAAATAAGCTCCACTATTCAAGCTAAGTCCGAAAGCCATCAGCCATGAAATTGCCTGCCGCTTATGTCCCAAGTTTGAAAAACTGAGATGGCTTGTTCAATTCTGCTCGCTGCTCCCCAACCATTCGGCAAGCAATATGATATTCTCCGAAAACGTTCTCGTGCTGATCACCATTGCCGTATTATCGTCGCTCCCGTGATATTTCAGTCGACCTTTTTCGACCCAAGCGCCACGCGAATCAATTTGATCAAGAATCTGCTTCACTTTGCGAGAATTCGCACTCGATCTCCTTGGAGCTTTCATCGTCGCAGGCTTCCCGAGGTTCTCTACAGGCGTGCTGACAAGCTCATCATACTGTCGCTGCAACCGATCTATTTTTGAGCTGACGATGAAGCTGTAATGCGTCGGCAAATCATCATCCTCGTAAGTCAGATTGTAGTCTCGGTCAAAGAACAACGGTCGATTCGTTTCAAGTTCATAGAAGCGTGCCAATTTTCCGTTTGGTAGCACCGAACGACGATAATAGTCCAAGGCCGGTGTTACGGGCCGAAGGTACTTCACGGCGTCTTCTTGATGGATCGCTAAACGGCGATACAAAGTCATAAGCGTTTCGATTACTGCCTGTGACTCGCCACCCGTCACGGCAGGTGGCTCAAATTTTCTGGCCCAAGCCGGATGCATCTTCTGATCGTACTGCTGCGCCCACCCTGGCTGCGGTTCGGGCAACTGTGCCAAAATGAGAAAATCTCCACCTCGCTGAGCTGCTGCAAGATAACTCGGATCTTCATAGATAAACCATGCATCCAACATCAACATAATCGTGTCACAGATCGACTGGTCGTTCAGCGTGTAATACTCTCCATATTTTTCAGCTGGGTACTTTCGGGGCCAATCCTTTGGAAAGCTTGCTCTAAGGGAAGTCCCTTTGCTTTTGGCCGTAGTGAATTCGGTGTATCGCTGAGGCCAAGCCCCATTGGCGTATTGCGCTTTACCAAATGCATTGAGTGCGTACATGACCGCTTCGTGTATCGCATCATCCTCGAACGCTAAGGCCTGATCAAGATTCATCAAGAAACGGCAAGCAGACTGCGATTTATTGTCATCAAATGTCGTGGTGTTTCGATTCTTATCATTCGTTTGCTCATCAATCTGGACAGGCAATCCAGCATGATTGCGATAATGGTATTTGATTCTCTCACCCGCTGAAAATTCAATCTGGTTATCCCAACCACCTGATTCAAGCTGACCCCATATCAAGGCCTGAGCAACTTCTTTTGCTGCATCCATCAAAAGAGGATCACGGCAGTATTGGTAGGCAGTTAAATACGCCTGCCCGACCGCCGGAGTCGCAGGCGGCTGGATCCAAATCGTATCAGGGCCTACCGCGCCTTCTCCCTCTCGCTTGCTCAAATCCGATGAGTATTGGTAGACGTACCCGCCTCGAGTAGCCACCTGTGTCCGGAAAAAATTGACCGCCAGACCCAATGCTTCTCGCACCTCCGTTGGCTCTTGCGCCCGACAGGTGAAAAGACAAAAATGGGCAACGAAAAGAATTAGGGAAAATCTCAAACGAGATGGATTCACAAGCTACCCTTCCAAATGTCAAACACTGGTCTTACTTCGCACCAACACCCATATGAACCGGCATTAAAAAATACGAGGATGCTGTCGCTCACGTGAAGCGGCAGTTTAACGCTTCGTCAGATCTTTAGCCGACTTATTCGTTCATTAATTGAACCAAAAGCTGTTCACAATCAGTCCCGCTTTGTGCGTCGGTAAACCTCTGTAAGATTTCAACCTGTCGGGAAGTAATCGGAACGGGGGAACCAGGACCTGGATGGAGATGATTCAGCGTCGAGACAAGACCTAATAACAGTTCATCTAATCCGTCTCCCTGAAGGGCACTCACGATAAAGTCATATTGATTCGTGACAAATGAATTCGACTTTTGCAATTGATCGGACTTATTCAAAACTCGGAGAATGTTTTTTTCGGGCGTCCGCATGGATGCAATCTTTGAACCAAGATCAAACGACTCGAATTCATTATCACCTAGCGGTTGTTCAACTAAAAGGACTAGGTCCGCTTGACTGGCAACATGCAAAGCACGATCAATACCCTCACGTTCAATTGCGTCAGCATCCAGTCGAATTCCGGCTGTATCCATCACTTCTATTGGCCAGCCATCAACAACCGTGCTTGCGGAAAGAACATCTCGAGTGGTGCCAGCCTGATCAAAGATAATGCTTCGATCGTAGCCGACGATACGATTCAGGAGGCTACTTTTTCCGACGTTGGGAGAACCGCACAAGGCAACACGAAATGGTCGAGCCAACACTTCACCAATTAGTTTGCAACGAAGGATTTCCGCCGCCTGTTTTTGAATGAGTGCAACTGAATCGGATTGGCCCGCACTTCGATCTGCCGCAGCGAGACACCATTGCAGCATTGCCCCTCGCTGCTGGTCCATGGCAATAGCTGCTGTGCGCGGCGTTGTGGCGTGCATCAACACCTCGGTGGCCTCCGCTATCAACTTGCATTGCTCACCAAATTCGAGAACCGACTCGACACACTTTGCTCCAAGAGACTGTAGATCGGACACGATTCGCTCAATCGCCGCGGCTCCTCCGTGGCAATGAATTTCGAAGGAGTCAGCCGCAACAGGGGTCACAACAACCGATTCCGGCGCAAGTCCATCAGATTCCTGACCGATCCAAAGCCCAAAGCGTATTTGCCCAGATGTGAACACCGAACCACTCGCCGGTTGAAAACACCGTAACAACACTGAATCTGCGGCGGTGCCCTTGAGTCCGATAACCGCGACCGCCCCGAGACCTCGACCGGTGAGTACACAGCAGGCCAATGGAAAGCTACACATCGTCTGCTGATGATGTAGGGGTTTTCTTGGCTCTGTTGATTTCGGTAAAGACATTCTTGTTACAGTAAATAGACTAAGGCGTCAGAAAGACATCTGATCAATCAATCGACCGAAAAACACCGCCGAGCACGATGGCACGATCCAATCCTGAACTCGACTCTTTGACGGACGACGAACTCCTTGACATGCGTCTTTGCGATTTAAAGCTTCAAATTAAGGGTACACCGCTCGAGCAAAAACTCGAACAACTCAACGAGGAGCTCTTATCGCGAGGTATTCGCTTCCAGCCGCATTATTGGCTGAGCGACGACTGGTATTCACCCGATGATATCCCCGGGATTGCAATTCCGTTCTACTTGGCACACCCTCGTCTTGCGAGACTAGAGCGAAAACAACTGCTTGAAGTCGAAGGTGGCACACACCAATGGTGCATGAAAATTCTTCGGCATGAAGCTGGCCATGCGATTGATACCGCATACGGACTCCACCAACAAAAGCACTATCGCCGAGTTTTCGGTGATCCTCAAGCACCCTACCCGGATCACTACCAACCAAAACCATCAAGCCGCAACTTTGTTCTTCACTTGGAGATGTGGTACGCCCAAGCCCATCCAGTCGAGGATTTTGCTGAAACCTTTGCGGTTTGGCTACGTCCAGGCTCGCGATGGAAGACCCGTTACCAAAATTGGCCCGCGATTAAGAAGCTGAAAGCGGTTGACGAAATGATGGAGAGCATCCATGACAAGAAACCTGTTCAGACGAGCAGAAAAAAAATCGACTCTCTCTCACGGATTCGTCGCACCCTCAGGACTCACTACGAACGGAAACGCCTTCATTACGGACTTGATTATCCGAGTATTTACGACAATGACTTGAGAAAACTTTTCTCCAATGACCCAGCGCACAAAAGAAATCCGACTGCAGCTGCGTTTTTAAATAAGATCCGCGGAGAGTTGCGACGGAGTGTCGCACGATGGACGGGAGAATATAGCTACACCATTGACCAAGTGGTCCAGGAAATGATTGAGCGTTGCCGACGCTTACAACTTCGACTCGGCGACCACCCCGAAGAAACAAAGCGCGACGCAATTATTCTTGTGGCGGTTCGCACAACAAGCTTCCTCCATGAAGGACGTCATCGATTCGCAGTATAATTTTATCGCAAAAACATCCAGCTATCTTTTTCTCCACCGCGTTCCCACTCGATAACCTCTCTTCAGTCCTCCATATCGCATTTATTACCTAGGCTTCACCGGATGAGCAAAATACGAATCCTTGTACTGGTGCGAGATGGTCAGGTTCCTCCAGCTACTCTCGACGGCGTTGACGATACCCAACTTGATGCATGGAAAGCCGAGTTCGACGTCTGCGAGACCCTACGCCGCTTAGGACACGAGGTACTTCCGCTTGGCGTCTATGATGACTTAGCCCCTATCCGAAGAGCGATTCAGGATTTCAAACCCGACATCACCTTCATGATGCTCGAAGAATTTCATGGTGTAGTCACCTACGATTTCGCTGTAATCAGCTACCTCGAACTGATGCAACAAGCCTACACGGGCTGCAACCCGAGGGGTCTTCTATTGAGCAAAGACAAAGCTCTCTCAAAAAAGGTGCTGACCTATCACCGCATCCCAACCCCGCGCTTCGCTGTGTTCCCGGTTGGCCGAGCCGTTCGTCGACCCAAAAAATTATCGTTTCCACTGTTCGTAAAATCAGTGGTCGAAGATGCATCATTCGGAATCTCACAGGCATCAATCGTGCATAACGATGAGGCGTTAGCCGAACGGGTGCGATTCATCCATGAGAAAACCAACGACCGAGCGATCGCAGAGCAGTACATCGAAGGACGCGAAATCTACGTCGGCGTCATTGGCAACAGTCGCCTAAAAACATTCCCAGCTTGGGAAATGAACTTTGGCACCCTGCCTCCAGAGGTGGCGAGAATCGCTACCAGCAGCGTGAAATGGGATCGTAGTTACCAAAAGAAGCACAAGATCACCACACACGCCGCCAAAGATCTAGATGCCGCGACACAAGAACGGATCTCTAAAATCTGCAAGAGGGTCTACCGAGCACTGAGCCTCAGCGGATACGCTCGTATGGATTTGCGAATGACTGACCAAGGTGAAATCTATGTGATCGAGGCAAACGCGAATCCCAACATTGAATACGGAGAAGACTTTGCCGAATCCGCCGAGTCCATCGGCATTTCGTACGAAGCGCTTTTGCAAAGAATCATCAACTTAGGCCTCAACTATAAACCTGCTTGGATGAATGTGTGAGGCTGAAAGGTAATCTGATAGCACGATGATAAAGTACCAAGGCATCATTCCGCCTTTAGTCACTCCGCTTCTCGATCGTGACAAGATTGATGTGGATGGAACCAAACGTCTACTCAATCACGTCATTCGGGGTGGCGTACACGGCATTTTCATTCTTGGCACAACCGGTGAAGCACCGAGCCTCAGCTATCGGCTCAGACGAGACTTCATCCAACTTGTTTGCGATCAAGTCGGCGAAGCCGTTCCAGTCCTCGTTGGCATCACCGATACATCCATTGTGGAAAGCCTCGACTTAGCAACCTTTGCTCGTGATGCCGGTGCAGAAGCAGCTGTACTAACAACCCCCTACTACTTCCCCGCAGGCCAAACTGAGCTGATTCAATACGTGGAGAGTGTAGTGGCTGAATCACCGCTACCATTAATGCTCTACAACATGCCGAGCATGACGAAAGTGTGGTTCGAAGTGGATACGCTATCGAAGTTAACCGCTTCCTCAAACATTGTGGGAATCAAAGACAGCAGCGGAGACCTAGAGTACTTCCAGCAAATCTTGAAGCTCAAAGAAGCTCGCCCTGACTGGTCGATGCTTATCGGCCCTGAACATCTGACATCTCAAGCCGTTGCTTTTGGAGGTGACGGAGGCGTCAACGGAGGAGCCAATATTTTCCCAGAATTGTTCGTCTCGATGTACGAAGCATCTGTGGCAGGAGATAAGGAGAGGTTGTTAGTACTCAACCAACGAATTGATAAGCTACAGCAAATTTATTCTGTCGGAAAATATGCAAGTCGCTTCATCAAGGCCACCAAAAGCTCATTATCAATCTTGGGGATCTGCAGCGATCAGCTGGCTCCTCCCTTCAATCGATTCCTGCATCCTGAGCGAGAAGCAGTTGCAAAAATTTTGAATTGCCTCAAAACACCGGTTTGATCTTCGCGATCTTGGATTTCGGATGATTTGGGCCATCTAAGATCAAAGAGAAAGAGCTCAAACGCTGCGACAACAATAAAAAAGGCGAGAAGCCGTTTAGCTTCCCGCCTAGAGATTGAAGAACGATGCTGCTTAGCTATTGCTGAGGAAGCTCTTCGCGACCAATCATCATCATGACTGGTGCTTGAGAAGCTGTGCCGCCGTAGGTATATCCCGCCTCCAGTGCCCGCTCAACTCGCTGGACTGTCTCAGCAAGGTGTGCTTTGGAATAGGGATCCATTTTTTCACCACAGCGTTCCAACGTCCCCGCAACCTTCGACGCGAGGGAACGTAGTTCCATTCGAGCGAGGTTGCTAATCGCGTTGAATGCAGCGGTGTCATTGGCGTCCTCAAGAATCAAATCGACCAATCGCTGCATATGCTCACGCTGCAGGTTTCGACGAAGCGATGAAATCATCGGCTTACGTGCAGAGCTGTCCTCCGGACAATCTCCATCCAACTCGGTCCAAACCTCACTGGTAACGCTTCCCAATAGCTCTGGGAGAGTCAGGGTGTCCTGATCGGCCGGCAAACGCATCTCGTTATCGTAAACTCTTCGGAGAGTTGTTGGATTCATCAACCATGTCAAAGCGGAAGACTGAACTCCCAGAACTCGATCATGAATTGGCCAAGTCGCTTCGTTGGACATCGATGAGCGAGATCCCCCGTCAAGCCATTTATCAACACTCATGCGCTCAAGCAACTCGGGAGTTAACCCGAACGCCTCGTCCCTAAAGGTGCTCTCAATAACAAACTTCAGAGCAGCTCGTTGTTGCTCAGCTGGAACAACTTCAACTGGGGCACGATCGCCAGGATCACCTTTTTTGTCGCGATTGACAAAGGCTCCGCCAATCCAATTAGACATCATACTGGCGGCGCGAGTCTGCAAACTCAAGGTTAACTCATAACCTCGCCGCGCCTTGGCCCAGCTATCACCATCTTTCACGAAACGTGAAAGGATTCTATCTCGGTAGAGATTGATCAACCGAATCTGCTCTTGTGCGTAATCAAGAGGATCTTTTGAAAAGTCGTATCGTCTTGCCAAAGGATCGGGTCCAGCGGTGTCTTCATCCGTAGCGAATTGAAGTTCGGGCTCGCTGCAACGCTTAAGGATTTCAGGAAGACGTTTTTCATCGAACGTATATCCGTAATCGATGGCCCAAAAATCGTAAGGACCAATATCGATCATCGCAAAGTCGCCCTGAACATCACCGGACTCAAAGCGATAATTGATCGGTGTGTAGTCCATGACCGAAGCGGTGAATGGCTGCTGACCTTTAACCCCTTCGCTATTAATCTCATCTAATGTGAAGAGAGCAGAAGCTTTGAAGTTATGTCGCAAACCGAGCGTATGCCCAACTTCATGCGCGACAAGATCAGCAAGCAGTGGGCC
>JBMHCO010000023.1:0-8512 GCA_049889895.1 Rubripirellula sp. | reverse complement strand
CGATTGGTACCGTCTTGGCCGGCTTGATTCTTCTCGCGATTGCATTGCCGCTACTGTTCATCTTTATGTCGATGCCGTCTGTGTAGTCTTCTGTGTGCAAAAAAAAACGCTCTGGTACAGATGCAACCAGAGCGTTTAGTTATTGAATGGGAAAGTAAAGGATTACTTTCGGATCAGATTTGGTCGCCTCGCATTCAAACTTTTAGGATGTCGTAACCTTCACGGCGTTCCCGTGACTGCATCGATGCGGCAAGGTCGTCGCCGACGATCTTTTCGTTGACCGGATCCCACTTCAGTTTGCGATTAAGTCGTGCAGCAATCGCGCTCAGGTGACACACGGCCATCGCTTGGATGTGGCTGAACGGATCGGACACGGTGAGGCCACCCTCGCGGATACAACGATAGAAATTGTCCTTGTGACCCTCGTGTGGTTTACCCTTGTATAGATTCGCAACATCCTGATCGGTGTAAGCGTCTTTATCCCAATTTTCTTCAATGGGCTTGCCGGTGATCTTGCCACGGTTCACAAAGATCCGGCCCTTGGTGCCTTCAAACGTGATCCCGTTATCGCCACGGCTGGTGACGTCCATCGTGATTCCATCATCAAAGGTGTGGATCACCGAGAAGTCGTGGGATGTGTTGTAGCTGTCATCGACGGTTGGGTTCCCGTCTTTGAACTCGACCGGGTGCTTGCTGTCCGTGCCGTCGACCGACGTCGGACCCTGCTTTGCACCATTCTTATTCAGTGCCCACATCGCGATGTCAACGTGGTGTGCACCCCAGTCGGTGAACTTGCCCCCGGAGTATTCGTACCACCAGCGGAACTCGTAATGGCAACGACGCTCGCGGTACGCTTTGGCTGGTGCTTGACCCTGCCACATTTCCCAGTCAAGTTCCTTGGGGACATCCGCAACGGGGAAAGGACCTCCGGTGGGCGAGCCGTTGATGCCTACAGTTACGTGCTTGATATCGCCAAGTAGTCCTTTTTGCACCATGTTGACTGCACGCATGAATTTATTGCGATCACTACGCTGTTGAGTACCAACGAGGAAGGCAAGTTCAGGATGCTTCTCACACGCTCGGCGGATTAGCTGGTTTTCCTCGAGAGTTAGAGTGAGCGGTTTTTGAACAAAAACGTGCTTGCCCGCTTCGAGAGCTTCAACGGCAATTTTGATGTGCCAGTGATCCGGTGTCACGATACTGACGGTATCAATGTCCTTGCGTTCAAGAACCTTACGATAGTCTCCATAGACATCTGCTTTACCTTTACCAATGCGTTCATGATTCTTAGCACGCAGAGCATGTCGCTCATCCACGTCACAGACAGCGACAACATCGCCAAACCTCGCATGGCCTTGAGCATCGCCAGTACCCATGCTCCCCACACCGATGCAGCCGATCGTTGGGCGATCGTTTTTGTCCTGATTGGCAAACGCTTTCTCGCTCCAGTTGAAGTACGGCGTGGATGCGATTGCTCCAGCGCCCAACGCTGCATTCTTAAGAACCTGGCGACGTGTCGATTGGCTGTTGCTCATAGGGAATTTTTTCCTTGGGTGGGTAAACTAGATAATGATCTTTTTCTGGTAGGCGTGAAGTATAGCCGAATATTTGTAACGCCGTGATGAGTTGTTGGGAACTTAAAGGCTAGCTTATGAACGATTTTATCGGGCCGCTTTGGTCGAAGGTCAGGCCCACATCTGGGCTTCCGTAGTGATCGATGGGGTTTCCATAAGCATTGAGCACCGTGGTGTACCAGTTCCCGAGCGTTTGATGCCCTAGTTCCCCATATCTTGGTAGGCGAATGTAGCGGCCTGAAATGTTCAACGGGGCTTGATCGCCGGCGATCACAATAAACGGCCATTCGGTGCCTTGGCTGTGATGCGTTTCTCCGTTATCGGGGAAATAGAAGAGTACCGTGTTGTCGAACATCGACCCGTTTCCTTCTGGAATGCTTTTTAGTCGCGACACGATCTTGTCGATCACTTCCATATGCTGTCGGCGGATCTTTTTCCGCACCTCGGTTGCTTCGAATCGGCCAACGGCCTTCCCGTGTCCAACGTCATGCTGATTCACATTCTCGCCTTCAATTTCCGGGAGACCCGTATAAGGCGTACCAAGTTCATCGAGCGTGAAGGCAACGACGTTAGTCATTCCAGAGATCAGGGTCGACAATAGAATCTCCGTGAATCCTTCTTGGCGCTCAACGGTGGTTAGATTTTCACCGAGGTACTTATTGTCGAGCTTTGGAAGATTCTCAAGGATTCTCTCGCTCATCTTTTCAACACGACCATTGCGTTGGCGAATTGCGTTTAACGCATCGGCGTAGTTTGCCACTTTGGTGCGTTCATGGCCAGTTAGATCTGCCGCATGCGTTGTCTCGCTGGAAGCAACAAAGTCAAGCAAAGATTGATCAAGCTGATACTGCGTCCTTGCCGCTACTTCTTTAGAAACGGATTTGTAAAGTTCTCTGAGTGCGATTTTGGGAGAACCGAATGCGTAGTTAGGTTGCTGTGGTCCACGGGCTGAAAATCCTTTTTCGATACCGTTGATGTTTCCTCTGGAGTTACCACCGCCGGTTGGAAAACATGCAAGCTCTATATGCTCGAACGGTGAGGGGAACATCTTGGCCAGTTCGAAATCGACGGTAGCCCATTTGATGGAACTGAGACGTTCATTCGCTTTGTAAACCCCCAGCGAAGAACACCAAGTGTGGTGCCCTGTGGTGCACATCTTTCCGGAGAGACCCTGCAGGATCGTCGTCTGCTTGAGATGGCTCGCGATCGGACTCATCCACTCTGGGAGTTCTTGCCCATCTAACTCAACGTCAAATGCGTTTTTTTGCGATTCATCTTTTCGTTGCTGTTCGTTGAAGCTTGGCGGAACGAGCGAACTCGGGAAAAGGCCATTGCCTTTGTGAAGGAAGATGAATCGTGTGGGAGGAGTCGCTGAGGGCTCCGATGCGTGAAGTGGTTTTGTTCCTCCGCATAGGGCAGCAATGCCAGCGGGAAGGATTCCAGCAGAAGCCGCTCCGGACAACAGGTTATTTAAGAATTGTCTGCGATCACTCATCAGTTGATTCTTCTTGATGCGAGGATTCGGCCGCGAAGATGTAACGCGTTAGGGTTGAGTCACTCTGTTTTCGGTTAAAACGGAGACGTGCATCGGGGTATCGATCACTTTACGGTATCGGAACGAATCCGAGCATAGCAATGAAATCACAACTGCTTTGAAACTACCGCCGCTCGTGAGATAGGCTTGATCCGCGTCGATGAGGGTTTGGGAGTCTGAGAGCATTTCGTTGCGTCCCATGAAAAAACGGAACGCGTGGCGAATGATGGATTGGCGGACACGATCTGATTTTGCCAAACGATCGATCAGGTCAAAGGAGTCGGTCACTGGGCCATCGAGTGATTCGTTGTCAGTACCTTCCAGATAGCCTGCGGTGTCGATCGGTTTGGTGTTAAAAAGATCCGCTTCGTTTCCGGGCATGCGTTTGATCAACTGCTCTTCATACTCGAGACTCTCCCCGGTTCTGAATCTGCCGAAGTCGTCGAAGTTTTCAAATGGCAGCCCGAGTGGATTCATTTTCTGATGGCATTTCCAGCATTGTGAATCAGCCGTTGCGATTTCAAGACGTTCTCTGAGTGTCCTGTGCGGATCTTCTGGGATTTGAGCGTCGACTGTGATTGGGATCTCAGGAACCATGCCTGCGAGTAGTTTTTCGCGGATCCATTTCCCTCGGCGGATTGGATCGGTGGCAAAGTTTCCTGAGTGGGCGACGAGCCATGCCGGATGCGTCAGGATTCCCTTGCGATTTGGCATGGCGAACGGCTGCACCGGTTCGTAGTCGAAGTTATCTTGATTTCCGTAGCCCGATCGTCCAGGAGTTCGTGGGAGGCTATAGATCGGCGAGTGCCAGTAGTGATTGCCGTGAGCCCAGGGCATCGTGGTAAACGGGCGATTTCCTTGACCGAAGGTATGTTCGAAGTGCGTCATGAATCGAATGAGGCTGTTGTCGTGACGCACTTTGCTACGAGGGTTGATGCCTCGTGGATCTAGGTATTGCTTGATCAAATCGTCGTGAGCCGCGACCACCCCTTCGGGATCTTCCCGCCAATTGGTGTCCTTCAATACTTCGTATGCCGTCTTCCAGTTAGCGATCAGTTTCTCGCCCGTTTCGTTATCTCGATTGTGATACAGGTAGAAGCGATCGGTAGTTAACAACTGATTGAATACATCGGTGTCCGTTTCCACGATCCCAGCGACGACACGATCGGCTTCGTTAACGAGATGACCGGGGGTCTGATTACTGCCTCGGCCAGGGTTCACGTAGAAACCGCTGCTGCGTTTGAGATCCTTGAATACCTTTAGTGCAGCGGGATAGCCGAAGAACTCGCGAAAGAATCGCACCAGCTTGGGGTGGGAAGTAATTCTCGGTGGGATTTTGTCTCGACTCCCCCAAGCTTGACCGATTGGGCCTCGGTAATAATCGGTGTCAGCTAGTAGACGCGATACTTGCTTCTGATAATCTTCGCGACTCACAAGCCTGCCGTCGCGTGCGGCCGCCAAGAGTTCATCATCAGGACCTCGATCACCCAGTGCGTAAGAGATGGCAAAAGCGGCTTCATGCGGACTGAGTAATTTTCGTTCTTCGGCGTCGACAGGGCCTGATCCGATCTCCATTCGGTAAAGAAATTCGGACTCAAGAAGGACTGCAACCAACATCTGTCGCAGCCCCAATGTATTACCACCTTGTTCGATCGCCGCAATCGTCAGGTTGGCGTATTTGTCGAGTTCTTCCGGCTTTGGGTCACGCTGAAGAACCAATTGGAATTGTTTGGTGACAGCGGATGAAATTTCTTGTTCGGTGGGATGATTTTTTGATTCGATGATCTGCTTAAATTCAGCTGGAGTGGTCTTCGGGTACCAGCGGTCTTTTGGATTGGGGAACTGCTTAGGATCGATGAGCCCTAGGCTGATTTGCGACGCGATGAGTTGCTTGTCAGCGATCCATTTAGCGTTGTCGAGCATGACGAGTAGGTGTCCACCGTTGAGCGCGGTGGTGTCGTAATCCCGAACACCGGAGTGATCGGGCAGGACAAATGGGTTCGTTACGCCATAAAAACCGTTTTGGCGAGCCTGTTCGAGATCGCGGCCACTTAGCTCAAAGATGTGCGTGACTCGTTCCTCAAAAATGCTAGGGCTGATTAACCACCTGCGAGACGGCGTGTAAGCCGCTGCTTGGATGCTCCCATCGAATAGTGCTTGATGATCAACGTAGTTCCCATGCTCGGCGTCTGTCGTTTTCTCATCCAGCTCGGATGCGTCTCTGGTGCGAAGCAATGCTTGTACAGATTTAAATAGGGCCTCGGTTGCCTTTTTGTTTACCGGTTGGTAATCGGCCGGCGGCATAAGGTCGAAGAAGAGTTGATTCTGAATTCGATTAAGTAAGGCATTCTGTTCGGTCTGATTGAGTGTCTTCAGATTAAATAAGTCCACATGCGATTCGCCTTGATCATCTTGATGGCAATCTCCGCAGTGTTCGTGAATTAGTTGGGTCACCTTGACCGGTATGTGGGGGGGGGACAACCTTGATAGTTGTTGCTGCGAGTAAGCGTTACTTAATCGCAGGCTCAATATTAAGATGAATGCGAGCGACCAAACCACGCCCCGAATGTTGGTTGGTTGGAAATGGAATGCTGTGTGCTGCATCGACTCAGAATGATATTTGCGGCGATTTCGGTTTGTCTTCGCGACGCGTCTTGAAGTATTGAGAGTGACCTCGAACTCGAGTTTCGTCTTTTTCTCGCGAACATGTCGTTGTGTCGCGGGCTTACTACTATAACTACCTGGCGCACTATGGTTTTATTGCGATCGTGTTTATTTCAATCACGGCTGACAATTGCTCCAAAAAAAGTCAGTCAAGTCCGTCAGGGGGGGCAACTCGATTCGACTTTCTTCATTTGGTGTATAAGGATCGGTACTCTTCCGCAAGTTCGATCGCCCGTACTCGATCATCGTTGGAGAGTTTCGATAGGACGTTTGGACGTGAGCTAACTGATTTGGCGATGCCTGCCTCTGCGGCTAGCGTGAGCCAAGCGTAGGACTCAATCAGATTTTGATCGATGACTTTACTGTTGAATAATGATTGGCCGACAACCGATTGTGCCGTAGCAACGCCCTGCTTGTGCAGCTTTCAGATCCCACTTGAATGCCTCTTCAAGATTCTTCGGGCATATCCACTGCACAGCATTCGAAGAATTCGTTTCGATCGCAATGACTGTCATTTCCAATCCATCTTGGATCTGGCTGCGTTGAATTGGGACGATGCCAGGCATCACTCCCTCGGAGTCAGCTGACCGATGGCGGAAGCCGGACGCTGTTTATACGAGAGTATGGCAGCACGAAACCCCGGTGGGCAACTCACCGTCAGGTCTTGCCAAAAAGCCCGAATAAACGGCCAAATCTTCGCACTTACTGACTATCCTTGATGAGTGTCAATCTTCACTAACTCACCTATATTTATGATGCCACCTTTCTACCAGAGACTCAACGTCAGACTATTTTTGGCGGTTGCCAGCGTTTCGCTCGTGATGGCTAATCCCGCCATGGGGCAAGATATTGAGAAGCGACAGCTGGATCATGTTGATTACGACCGCTGGAGTACGATCACGCGTCAAGCGATATCCGATGATGGCAAATGGGTGATGTACACCGTTCAAAATGGGGCGATCGATGGAGTCGCGACTACTCATATTTTCAACCCAGATTCCGGAAAGCGTTATTCGCTAGAGCGAGTAAGCAGCGCGACGTTTACGCACGGTGGGCAATTTGCGATCTATCGTGTGAACCCAGAGAAAAACGGTAGTGATACGTCAGAGAAGAGTGGTTCCCAGAAGCCGTTGCTTTATTGCCTAGAATTGGCGACCGGAAAGACACTCTCTTGGGCTGGTGTCAACTCGTATGCAACACCGAAAGAAAGTGGGCGGTGGCTTGCCTGCTTGCTTGATGCGGAAAGCATGCATGGTGAGGTCAAGCCAGCGGTAGCGAAGACCGCCACGTTTCCAGTTGGTTCAGAGGGGCTGGCGCGACAAGAGAAACCTCTGAAATTGAAAAGCCGTAAGCTGCTAGCCGCAGAGAGAGGCGAGCAGGAGCTTGAGATTCGCAAAGAGTCCGGACGCGGGGAAGAGCGAACGAACGCTGGGGCTGAATCCGCTGCTCGGGAAAGCGTGACACGTGATCAAACTGACGAGAAAAAAACACCGAGCAAAAATAACGGTAGCCCGATGCTCGTCGTTGATCTTGAAACGGGGATGCAGAGGGTGTTCCCAAACGTCTCCTCTTTTTCCTTTTCTAAAGATGGCTCATCCTTGGCTTGGGTGACCTCTGTGAAAAAGTCCCAAGAGGCTAACGCCGCGAGCAACAATGATGCCAGTGTGGATGCGTTCGGGAACGATGGTGTCCACTTATTACGACTTGACCGATTTGACGTTGCGAAGGTGATGGTGGGCGCTGGGCAGTATCGTTCGCTGACCTTCTCTGAAGATGCTAAGTATCTCGCGTTCCTGTCGGACCATAACAATGATGATGCGGCCTCGGTGAGCTGGAGTCTTTACCTCACTGCGACGACCAAACCGTCGGCAAAGAAAGTCGCGCATGAAACCGTTGCCGGTCTGCCGATCGGATGGTGGATCTCTGAATCCGCGCCTGTGCGGTTTTCCAAGGACAGTCAGCGTCTCTATTTTGAAAGCAAGCCGATTCCGGCGACTGTTTTAGAAGATCGTAAGTCGAATTCGAAAAAACAGGAATCCAAGGATGATTCAAAGAAGAAAATGGCAAAGTTGGATCTTTGGCATTGGAAGGATCCGCAGCTTCAACCGCAGCAATTACTTCAGGCGGAAACTGAACAAAAACGCACCTACAAGGCAGCCTACGTTCTGCAGAAAAAACGTGTCGTTCAATTGGAAACCCCAACGGTTCCGAGTGTGTCGATTGATGGACGATCTACTTCTACGGTGGCGGTCGCGAACACGAATCTTCCCTATCGGAAATCATTGTCGTGGGACTATCCTGGATCTTATGACATCTACCTTGTTAATTTGAATGATGGTACGCGTCGTCGAGTCGATCAGAAGGTCAAGTGGAATGCGATCATGTCCCCCGAAGGTCGCTATCTGGCTTGGTTCGATGGGGAAAAAAAACAGTGGTACGCTCGTTCCACTCGACGCGGCGACAGTGAGCCGGTATTGATCAGTCGAGGAATTCGGCAGCGACTCGATGATGAATTGCATGACACGCCGAATCTTCCTAGACCCTATGGCTTGGCTGGTTGGACGACGGGCGATCGGTTTCTGATTGTTTACGACCGATTCGATCTTTGGCAGCTCGATCTGTCGGGTGAAAAGCCCGCGGTTTGCTTGACGGCGGGGACGGGGCGTAAGGAAAATGTACGTTATCGCTACCTGCCGACGGACTCCGAGCAAATTGCAATTGATCTGTCTCAGGAAATTCT
>JBMHCO010000022.1:0-6148 GCA_049889895.1 Rubripirellula sp. | reverse complement strand
ATCAACCCAGCCGAGGTCACTCGCTTGAGTGGTCGATGCGGAAAAGGCGAAGAGGATTGCGACCGCGAGGCCGAGGGGTTTTTTTGAATGCTGCATAATGATTCAATCCGTTCAGGTAGGAGTGTTGTTGGCAGGTCTCTTACGCTCGAGCGAAAATTGTATCGCAGTCAGAGTGTTGGGATGTGCGAGAAGCCGAAAACGCTTCATTTCTTTTGGGATCGTCGGAGTTGATGCATGGTTTAATTTGGTGCAGTTTGATTTGGTGCATTGTTTGGTCTAACGGTTGTTTTTTTTTTGCTGCGGAGTTGAACTTTTGCGGTCGCTAGATCGTTTCCTCACGCGATGCGATTTTTGCCTCGGTAGTCAATATTCATTCAGGCGACTAGAGTCATTGGAGTCGAGGTGGCCGATTGATTGCTGACCTCGATCTCGCTCACTAAACAATGAATTTGAATCCATGGAATCAGAATACATGCGACCCGATCATGCCGCTCTCTTGGAAATTGCAACTCAAGCCGCCAGAGTGGGTGGCGAAGTGTTGATGCGATATCTCCGTGATGGCGTGGTGATGAGTGATAAAACCGCGTCTGGAGGAAAGTCTTATGACCTCGTGAGTGATGCGGATCTAGAGAGTGAGAAAGCGATTGCGGCACTGATCAGCGAGGCTTACCCGACGCATGAATTGCTCGGCGAGGAAGAACTCAGTGGAAGTGTTGACGCGGAGCATCTATGGATTATCGATCCGCTTGACGGAACCAATAATTACGCCCACGAGATTCCCCACTTTGCCGTTTCCATCGCCTACTACTATCAGGGTAAACCTGAGGTCGGTGTTGTTTTCAATCCGGCTCGATCTGATCTTTACACTGCGACCCGCGGCGGTGGTGCTTACCGCAATGGAGAGCTGGTTACGGTTTGTGATTCAAAAACGCTTGGCAAAACCTTGGTGGGGTGCGGGTTCTACTATGACCGAGGTGCGATGATGCGAAGTACTCTCGGAGCGATCGAAGAGTTTTTCAGCCACGACATTCATGGCATTCGAAGATTCGGCACCGCGGCGCTCGATCTATGTCAGGTCGGCTGCGGTCAATTCGGGGCGTTCTTTGAATACCTGCTGTCGCCGTGGGATTTTGCGGCGGGTGTGCTGTTTGTTCAGGAGGCAGGCGGTGAGATAACCAACGCTTGGGGAGAACCATTGCCACTAGAGAAATCAAGTGTGGTGGCTAGTAATGGACTTCTTCATCCAACGGTCATCGAGATCACCGGCAAGCATTACCAGAAGCCGTAATAGAGGAAGCCGTAGTTGAGAGCGTGTGTTAATCGACTGCGTGAGATGGAAGGTCATGCATGATGATCGCCACGTCGCGAATCACTTTCCTGAGTACCAGACGCCGCGTCTCCAGTCATGCCGGTGCAGGTGCTGGATGATCTCGGGATTGAGGTCACGCCTATTCGAAACGCGGCAATTCTTTTCAACTTGATCCGTGTTTCTCATTCCGACCAGCACGCTGCTTACTTCCGGACGCGCGAGGACAAACTTGAGAGCGACATCGGCGAGGGAGTATTGATCGTCGATGCCAAACCGTTCGAGATCCCTTCTTATATCGTTAACTCGATTTACTGTTCGGTTTTGGCGATCTCCTTGGAAAAATTTTCGGCGGAAATCACTTTCGGCGTACTCGTGATCTGCACCATACTTGCCGGTCAGTGAGCCTTCATCCAAAGCAACCCGAATGAGCACACCGGTACCCGTCTCGGCTGCAACAGGCAGGATCTGGGAGGCCGCCTCCTGTTGGAAGAGATTGAAAATGACTTGGACGGTATCGATCAGGCCATCCCGCATCAACTGGATCACGCAGGATTGGTCATGTTCGGGGGCACTGACACCGATCAGGCCGATCTTGCCCTGCTCTTTAAGTTGACGAAGCACCAGGAGGGGCTGTGGATCGTCGTTCCAAGCTGCGGTCCATGTGTGCAGTTGGAGCAGATCGATCCGGTCGCGTTTGAGGTTTTGTAGTCTTTGGTGAACGTTGTCGCGGAGGTAAGCTGCGGAGTAGCGATCTTGCCAGCGACAGTACGGACTTGGCGGCCAAGGACCCGATGTGGGGGGTGTTTTGGTTGCCACAAAGATGTCTTCGGATCTCTCCGCGAGCACCCCCGCGATGATTTTCTCGCTGTGCCCTTCCCCGTACCCGGCAGCGGTATCAATCAGGTTGATTCCCCGGTCAATCGCTGCGTGGAGTGCCGCCGTTGACTGGCCGTCAGGCTGTTGTCCCCAATCACCTCCGATCGCCCAACCGCCGAAGCCAATTTCGGAAACTGTGGGCCCTTCTGAGCCGAGTGATCGGGTTTGCATGATGGGATTGCTAGCTAGTGGAAAATCGATCGGGTCTGTGAAGATATGAGGATTAGCAAATGGCTCGGTGAGGGTCTATTGGAAGTTGGGTGATTCAACGATTTGCGACGCTGATCAACTCAACTCTTTGCCCCGAGTTTCCGAATACCTGAGGCAGAGTCTTCGATGAGGACTTTAGCAGTGTTCCTTCTCGAAATTGAAATTCGAGATTTCCTGACACCTCTCTTGTTGGAATGGTTTCGGTGCCCAAGACAAATCCGATTCCTCAGTTATCG
Organism: Rubripirellula sp.; assembly: GCA_049889895.1. Taxonomy (GTDB): domain Bacteria; phylum Planctomycetota; class Planctomycetia; order Pirellulales; family Pirellulaceae; genus Rubripirellula. Next base: position 3,517 of record JBMHCO010000022.1, on the reverse strand, counting down.
ATCGTTGTGCCCGTTCATGGAGACGCGGCGGCGTTCGAGTCGACACTGATTAGCGTTCTGGAAAATCAACCCGCCGCGAGCGAAGTGATCGTCGCGCACGATGGATCTTATGATGATCCATTTGACCTCGGCGAAGAGGTTCGTTTCGTCTCCGCAGGGTCAGGCAAGTATCGTGATCTCGTGAGCACCGCTGCGCATCACGCTCGTGGGCGATTTGTCCATCTACTGAGTGATGGTCTGCAGGCGACCGAGGGATGGACTGACCACGCGGTTCATGCGTTGGATCATTTTGACACCGCCGCAGCCGCTCCCGTCATTCGCTCGAAGCATGATCAGAAAATCATGGCTGCCGGATGGTCCAACGGGATGGCTCGCCTCGGTAGGCCATCGACCAAGCTACCGCTAAAAAGCAAACAAGCAACGCAGGTTGTTGGAGCCTACTTGCAGGCCTCTTTTTGGCGACGGGATGTCCTTCGAAGCTTATCCGAAGCGTTTGATGGACATGATGTCTTTGAGGCATCCATGGTCTATCACTACCTACTGCGTCAGGCGGGCTGGAGAACCGATTTGGTGACTGACAGTTCTGTCCTGTGTGAGTTCGAAACGTTGCCTTGGGAGCAGGTTTCCCTGAGAAGAGGGATGCGACTGGCGGCAATTCGAAATCATTTCGCAGGAATGAGCACAGCCCAGTGTGTGCTTTCAGCTTGCCTGGCTTGTGTTTCAAATTTCACAAAACCCGTGATGTTGATCGAAGCTTTCGGGCAGTCTTTCGCTCCACTCTCGAAAGACGTGAAGCGTCAAATTCATCTCGATGCCGTACTTGCTTGTGACGACCAAGGTATGATCGTTTCGATGCCTCGGCACGGTAGTGACACGAATCGTTACGCGGCTTAATCGCCGCAGCGATGACTCTGCTAAACGAAAAGAGCCCGCCGCGTACCAACGCTGCGGGCTTTTCTGTTGTCTTCTTGCTTAAGCCAACTATCAACTGGCGTTTAACCGTAGTGGTTCATGTCTGCGATCGGCTGAACCATAACGCTTGGCTGTGCGGTGTTGGTTCGGTAGTAATCAGGAGCCCAGCGATTGAGTTCCATGTACATTGCAATGACTGCGATCGCCATGAACAGCATGCTCACGAGCAACATGACGGTGTAGATGCTCATGGACTGCTTGCGGTTATCACTCGATGGTAGTGTCGACACGGTCGCCCTCCTGCAGGATTCCTTCGCTGTAGTCGTCGAGGATTTCAGCAACGGAGCGATCTGGCTCGGTGTTGCGTACTTTCAATTTGCCCATGTAGCGGCCGTTTCGGGTGACTTCGAGAAGGTGACCCTTACGGAGACCTTCGTCATAGCCGATCGAGACGAGAACGAGCGATGTTGGGCGATCAATCTGTAGGATGTTGCCGTTACGATCCGGTGGAGCACCGTCGAGTGGTTCATTGACGTCGATACCTTTGGAGGTCATGACCTCTTTGTATCGGGTCGCTTGAGCGATCAACTGTTGATTACGAACTTCAAGTTCCTGCTTGAAGCCGCGTAGAGTGTTCATCTGATCGGTAAGCGTGAGCGTTTCGGTGAAAAGCGTGTCACGATCCTGTTGCTCGGTTCGGATTTGAGAACGCAGGGTGGCATTGCTGTCGGTGAGACGTTGCAGTTCCGCCGCTCGGCTTTCATCGAGTTGAACGAGTTTGCTGTTATCGGATCGAAGAGTGACAACCTCGTTCTCACTCATCTCGAGTTGATCTTGCAAACTGTCTACCTGAGTCTGCAGAGCCGCCAAGGCGGTTCTGCGAGCAGCTTGTTCGCGGTTAAGATCAGACTGGATTCGATCTTTTGAATCTCGAAGTTGGTCGTTTTGTCTCGAAATCGACTCAATTCTGTCTTTCAATCCATCCTTCTCCAGAACCACATCTCGCCAATTACGGTGAGAAGCATTCACTGCCAATGCGAGTACCATAAAGACGGCACTGAAGAGAAAGATGACGACCGAGAAGAATTTCCCTAGTAGTGTCATTGTTGTTTCCGTGAACGATGAGACCGACGAGAGGTGACAGGAATCAACCCTCGCAATCGTTACTACCCCGAGGGACGGTTTCGGTGTTGTTCGGCAGAGCCATCACAGCTTGCCCAAACCACCACGTCCTCCGAAGTATAGTTACGTCAAAAAAAGAGTGTCAACGAAATCGTCATGAAATACCGTTTTCAGGCGGTCTTTCCCGCTCTGAGTCGGATTTTGACGGGTTCATTACCCCTTTTTTCTGTTTCTCGACATCTCGCCGGCCAATCCGAAGACAAGTCTGGCGAAATCGCTCGAAACCACGAATGAGGACTCCTTCCCCATCGCTTCGCGCGAGACTAGCAGGATCTCAGTTGCCAAGGTAGGCGAATCTGGATACTAGCTCGCGGATTTTTCAGATTCCCTCAAAAGGGTGGCTGCTGCCGAGGTTGAATCCAAGTCGAATCCAAGCTAGATCTCCGGGAATCACTCGACTTCATCTGCCTGTACACCGCGAATCGCCTGCAAAAACTGCCCAATGTCGGGGGTTCTTTCCTCGACTTTGGGCTGAAGTGCTCCCATGATCGCTCGAGCGAGACGCGGATCGAGTTTGGGACAGCGATCGAGAAGTTCCTTCGGCTGGGACGTGTCATGGTGCAGTGCTGCTCGCCCATTGAGGATTTCACCCTGCCAGGGATGTTCAAAGCAGCACATGCAGTAGCAGGTCACGCCAAAGGAGAAGATATCAACCCGTTGGTCGGTCGAGCGTCGCCGAATGATCTCCGGTGACATGTAGAGTGGAGTCCCCGTGCGGTTTCCGGGGGTCATGAACGGAGGCGTGGCGGGAAGGGTGAGCCCAAAGTCGATCAATTTGATGCTTTCGCTGCCCGGCGTGAGGATGAAGTTTCGCGGGCAGATGTCTCGGTGAATGAAACCTTTTTGATGGACATATTGAAGTGCTTCGGCCATCTCACGAATCAGTTTCAACCGTTTACCAGTGAGATGATGTTCCTGTTTTTGAACCACGATATTCTGCAAACTCGGTCCTGCCACATATTCCATGACAATGATCGGTTCACCGCGAGTTGAGAAGCCTGTCTCGTAGGTCTCGGCGATATGGGGATGGGTCATCCCCATCGCGATTTCACCTTCGCTTGGTTTTTTGAGTCCTTTGAAACGGCTCTCGAACAGATTGTATTTCTCGAGTTCAACCACTTTCACGCCAACGAGGCGATCATCATTCTCGTGATCCTTCGCCACGAAAAAGTTCGCCATGGTTCCCGTGACGGCGGTTCTCTGACGGGAGAAGCGAGCTTCCACATCGATTTTACCTCTGGAGACGGTTTTCTTCGGTCCAGAAGATGTTTTCGAGTTCGAGGATTTGAACGCCGAGCGAAGGGAATCAATCAGGCTCATGAGCGTATCAGGAGAAGGTGACAAAATTCCAAGCCTCAGCATCGTGCTGCGGCGGGTGACTTAAACAAAGTTCGCGACGGAGCGCGTGAGAACTCTCGTAGTG
>JBMHCO010000021.1:0-93851 GCA_049889895.1 Rubripirellula sp. | reverse complement strand
CCTTCTTTCACAGGAGCGGGAAGACGCAGCTGGAAAGGTCTTGGATGGACCAAGGAGGAGGAGCGAGGTCAGGACGTCAGCTTGGGGCAACACGGCATCCTGGTCCTCGCGACTCCCTTCCTAACGATCGAGGGTTCGTGTAAGGAAGTCGTTGATCGGGGCGTGATTGAGGATGATTGAAAGTGATTACACGGTGATTGCGTGCTGAGTGGGCTGCGTGAGGCAGTTCGCGTCAGTCGCTAGCGGCCTCGTGCTGTTCAAGGCCGTGCTGTTCAAGACAGTATAGGGCCCTCGTGGTGCGAATGAAGAGTTGCTTACCCGATGCCACTGGAGATGCATCAATAGGCTCTTCAAGTCGATTGACTGCGAGGACATCAAAGGGTGGCTCAGCAGCGATTACCACCGTCGTTCCGTCGCGGCTGCAGTAGTAAAGTCTTGGGATTTCGTGACGATCTACAAGGATGCTCTTTTTGGAGGGTGTCGGTTCGTTCTTGCGATTTGGTTGTTCATTCTCTGGTGAGCTGATTCCTGAAACGGCTAGCGGAGATGCGTAAAGGGTTCCAAGTTGCTCAATCCTTCGTTGATTCAGGAGAACCTTACCCGTTTCAGCTTGAAACACCGACAAGATCCCTTGCAGCCCTTTGGTGACAAAAAGCTTCTCATTGCAGATCGCAGCGGATGACACATACGGTCCCGTCTCTTCGCTGCTCCACCGAATCACGGCAGGCCGCTCAGCACCATCCGTTGCTGCTTGGGTTGAAGCATCTGTGCCTTCAGATCGACCGGCTTCTTCATGGTTTGATTCTGTTTTCTCGAGATCAATCGCTTGAACGCTGTAACCGCGATAGCCAAGCATCAAGAAAGCAAGATTCTGAAAGCGAATGGGTGATGCAATCGGGTTCACCCCTTCGTGGTGATGTCTCCATAGAGGTAGCCCATCGCTGAGTCGATAACTGATAATCCTTTTGCCATTAAGAATGACCTGTGGCGTTAGATCAATTGAATTGGTTGGAGTCACAATCAGAGGTGTGCTCCAGCAAGTCGGTTCGTCTCGGGAGGCACTCCAGAGGATTTCTCCCGTCTCGGCATTCAGCGCAAAGATGGCGGATTGACCCTCATGATCCCACGGGACCACCAAGGTGTTTTTGTGGACCGCAGGGGTGCTCGCTTCTCCAAAACCAAATCGTGTTTGCATCACACCGAGGCGACGAGCCCAAAGTAGATTTCCATTGAGATCGAGCGAGTAAACGCCTCGACTGCCCAGTGACACGTAGATCCGTTTTCCATCGGTCACCGGTGATCCGGAGGCTAATGAGTTTGTGGGGTGTCCCGGTTCATGCGGGAACTCTTGAGCAAGAACACTTCGCCACAATTCTTGTCCGGTGTGTCGATCGATACTGATAACGCACCAATTGTGGTTGATCTGTTCTGACTTATCCGCATCGTCTTTTTTAATCTGTGGATTGGGAATTGCGACAACCACAAAGAGTTGATCACCCCACAAAATCGGCGTTGATTTTCCTTGCCCAGGAAGTTCCTTGCTCCAACGGACATTTTCTTTTGTGGACCATGAAATGGGTGGGTTGGCATCGGTGAAGCCACGATTCTCACTACCTCGCCATTGCGGCCAGTTTTGTGCCGTGGAGCTCTTTGCTGTTGCTCCAAATATCAGTTTGGCTAGGAGAAAGAAGGTGCATAGCAGCCACACATTCCCAACGGCACGAGTCGTACCGTTTGAGCTAGTGGCGGCATGTCCGTCATGGTTGGGAGTCAATGTTCACCCGCTACGGGTTCGGCGGAGTGGAACTTTAGAACGTGTTGCCGAACGGTTTCGCTGCTGACCCCTTCACGCTTTGCTACTTCTCTCGCATCCTCATCTTCCACCTTCAGTCTCGACCCTCCGCCGGGTAGCGACACGACCTTAACGCGAACCGGCCCAAATTTCGTTTCTATGGTTCGATTTTCACGTGGTAGTTTATGCCGATCTACGACATATCGGCGGATCCCGATCGCGGATGTGTGTTCGAAGAGAATCGACTCCATCAAACCAACGCGGGGGGCTGCACTGAGCACGGTTAGCTGCGTGCCCATTCTCCCTTTTTTCATCACGCAGGCAGTTTGATAAACGTCTAGGGCACCCGCTTCGAACAGTCGATTGGTGCAGTCTGCAAGTTGTTCAGGAGAGCAGTCATCAATGTTTGTCTCTAGCACGGTCGCCTGATCAGATTCAACTCGCGTGGTGAAGGTGTTTGAGGTTTCGGATTCTCCGATTACCACGCGGAGGACATTGGCTTGCTCCTTGAAATCCTTGGTGCCTGCACCGTAGCCAACCTCGTGGATTTGCATCGGAGGCAGGGCGCCAAATCCAGCAGCGGTCGCCTTGAGGATTGCTGCACCGGTCGGGGTGGTCAATTCCGCTTCAATTTCACTGGCCGCTAGCGGTACTCCTTTGAGGATCTCAGCGGTTGCGGGCGCCGGTACCGATACCCGGCCGTGCGCGATGGTGATTGAACCATGGCCTGTTGGGATCGGTGAAGAATAGATGCTTTCGATCCCTAATTGGTCCAAAGCAAACGCCGTTCCCACGATGTCGGCGATGGAATCAATTGCGCCAACTTCGTGGAAATGGACTTTTTCGAGCGTTGAACCATGCACTTTCGCCTCAGCTTTAGCGACCTGCAAAAAGATCTCGTGAGCCAATTCTCGGGCTCGTGGAGTCAATCCGGTTGCTCGGTCAATCATCTCACTGATGTGGTGGAGATGTCGATGTGCATGTTCTGGTGGGTGGGATATGTGGACCTTAATGGCCCGAAAACCGCATTTCTTTACGGTTTCAGCCTCGATTTTCAGCTCGGGTAGCCCCATACTCTGAACCGCGGCCTCGATGGACTCGACGCTCACGCCCAGATCGACTAGGGCTCCGAGAGTCATGTCTCCACTGATGCCGCTGATACAGTCAAAATATGCAGTTTTGGTCATCCAATGTCCTTGATGCAACGAAGATTGCGTTAGGCGTTGAAGAATCGGGGCCGGTGCGCTATACTCCGCCCCTTCAATTCCAGAAAATACAACCTATCCGATACGTCCCGAGAGATCGATCCGATGAAAGTGGTTAGCAGCATTGGTGCGTTAAAATACCGCCACCCCGACTGCCAAGTTGTTAAGCGACGTGGCCGAATCTACGTGATTTGCAAAAGTAACCCCAAGTTTAAAGTCCGACAGGGCGGAGCCAAAGTCAAAAAGGCTCGCCGATAGACGCTGTGTTGGCGATCGCTGATTGGGTGATCAAAGGTGCGGTAGCAAAGTCAGCGTGCAGGGCGTTTTGTCCGATTGCTGACTGAGTCATTGCTCCGGCGTCCGATTTTCAAGGCAATCCCGTGGCATTGTGCTTGGAATCCCAGCTTTTGAGGCTGGTTTGTAGCGTTGGCCTGAAGCACTGAACAAGTAACAAAGTAAAAGCCGAGCATCCGCTCGGCTTTTTTTACGCTGTTAACCAACGATTCCAATTTTTGAGCAGATTCCCTGCCTCAAACAATCGCTCGCAGAACAGTAACTGGCGGCGCTGAGGCTATTCTGCCTGGATGGTCGCGACGAGGTCGTTTATCGCAAACGGCTTCGCCGCTGCAAACGATTCTCCGGCAGACACTCCCGCTGCCGCGCCAGTGGTCACTGCTGCGGCGCGGACTCGCTCGAGGATATCTTGCTTGTGAGCAAACTGAGTGTGGTAGCACTGGATCGATCTCAGTTTCTGCTCGAGAGTTTCTGAGACATCCACGGTTAAGTGGTGGGTCAACCCCGCAATCGTGTCTGGCTCGACCGCAAGGCGGTAATACAGGTGTCGTTTGATCGTGTGGACAGGAAGTCCATCGAAATGTTCGTCCCACTTGCATAGCCGACTGTAAAAAATTGCCGCGTCGGTGATCTGCATCGCTTGCCAGTGGTCTGGTGATGCCATTGGAGTTTTGGCACCAAACCCGAGCACGAGTTTGGGGCGGAGTCGACGAAAGACCTTGGCTAATGCGACACGGCTTTCAAAACAATCAAAAAGTCTGCGATTGGGAAGGTTGAGTTGAATACGTTCAGTGACTCCGAGCACTAATGCTGCTTCGGCTGCTTCTTGTTGACGGACTTCTGGACCAGGTGAGTTCGGGGTGGGTTCTCCGTCTGTGAGGTCAACGATACCCACTCGATAACCTTGTAACGCTAGTTTTGCGAGTGTTGCACCGCAAGCGATTTCTACGTCATCAGGATGCGCACCGACGGCAAGGACATCAATCGCTTCTGATGATGTTGGGTAAGTGCTGGTTTCAGGATTCATCGAACGCCTACGACAAATTGAGTGAATGAATGCTTAAAGGATGGGTGTGGCGACCACTGTGCGAAGCGATCTGCAGATGGAGCGTCTCTGTGAGACGGGGTTCGCTAACCCGCAAAATCGTTACAACCGATACAGGCAGAACCTTTTTACATCGCTGATGGATAAATGCCTTCAGTTTTGAGAAGTAGTGGATGGATTCTAGCCATTTAGAACTAATCTCGAGCATGTCGAGGGGACGAAGAGCCTCACCGAATACGAAGCGACCCCCCGTGCGAGAAGGGGTCGGAACTTCGGTTCCGGCCTCTTCTTATTTAACCGGGGCATCCTTCAAAACCGTCCCCCCGTGCGAGCCGGAGCTCAGTTGCCTAGCGACTGGGTTCCGGTTTTTTTTTGCAAAAGGGAATCGCAGCCCACTAGATCGTTAGGGTGTGCACTGGGTCTATCGGAATAGCAAGGATTCAAGCGACGCTGATTACCAAGCTTTCCAGATGAGGAATGTAGGCTAGTCGAGCCCCACGTGCTCAACTTCTGGCCAGTAAATCTCCTCAAACGCATTCTCTTCATGGAAATCGGGGCTATTGTCCAAATCGTGACAGGTCATGCATTTCTTTTTCGCTTTCGCGAGCGGAAGTTGCATTGATCTTCTCAGCTCATCTCTTCGCACTGTGGCAATGGATGTTCCTTCGACTTCAGCAGCCACATGGCCGGAGCCAGGCCCATGACAGTTTTCACAGCCATTTCCCATTAAATGTTTCGACGCTTCCTGCGAGACATAGCCGGACAAATAGGGGTAATAATCTTGCGGGTTCCAACCCGTGGAATGGCAGCTTAGACATTCCGGATCAAAATGCCTTGCGATGTCACCTCGCTCCTTTGGTGGTTCGATCAGATGCGTTGTTGCCAATGCATGCGGTGTGCTTTTCCAGATGTCATAGGCAGTTGTGTGGCATTCTCCGCACTTTTCAGAGCCGACGAATTGTTGCTCCGACGGGTGTGGGATTCCCGGTAGGAGACCGAGCCCCGAAAGGCCGATGTCCTTGAGTTGATCTTGGTACTCCTTCATTAGCTGCCGCATTTCTGGGGCATCTTCAAAATCGTGCGTTAGCGGAACTCTTGCGTATTTCGATTCACCTCTTTCAAAGAGGCCAAACAGTCCCGCATACATTCCTTTTTCTCCCGTGAGAATAATTCGGGTTGGACTGTTGGGGATTCGGATGGGTTCAAAGGTTGGCTCGCCATAGCCGCCCGCGACAATGATCAACCGAAATTCGGGAACCTGACTCGCTAGCTCTTTCGCTGCTTCTTCACTGCCATAGAAAAGCAGAACACGCAGCGATACGATGTCGGGCCTCCATTTTGAAGCTGCTATTCTCGCAGCCTGAATGGGATCTCTGATCTCAATTTCGTCGCTAATCTGTCCCGAAATCGTCTCGGGATCGATAACGCTGGTGATTCCAACATTAAGATTACCGACTCGAACAAGTTTTGACTGAGGCATCAGTGATGGGTCAATCAAAACGACATTGGCGGAGGTGAAGATTGTGTCGTCCTCGGTTTCTCCTGCCGCGACCGACAGCAGTTCCCCAACGCCTAATCGCAAGTCGTCAGGGCCAAAGCCGACTGCTTTATAGTCCATTTGCTTGAGAGCATTGACCGTTTGTTGCAGCTTGACCTCTGCTTGGCGACCAAAGCGTCGAACCTGATTACCGGCATCGACGGCGAGGATGGGCCATCCCTTTTCCTTGAGTTGCTCGATCAGGGTGAAGCGACGAGCCATCCCACCTTTCTGACGGTCTAGCCCCGTGCAGCCGCACGGTTCGATGTATCCATGTTGCCGGCCCGTGATCACCAGTAGTGCTTCGGGACGCGGCCAGTCCTTCCACGCATTCGCAGCCGCTTCCATGTCGATCAGTTCGTATGGTTCTTCGGTCGATTCGTCCTGTGCTGTTTTTTGGGTTCCCTCGACCCCTGATTCGGCATTGTCGGAGACCGCAGGATTCGATGCTTGATTGTTTGCAATGTCCGATTGAGAATCATTTGAGTCTCGACCGGGCATGCTCGAACCGGTGCCCGCGTCCTGCTCACCACATCCAGCGATCCACAGAAGTGCCAGCGGAAGGATGAGGGAAAGGAGTGTCAGTTCTCGCTTCATCAGATCACTCCGCTTCGATGGCAAATTTGAGACCGATCCGCATTTTGGTCACCTTTGGATTGTCTGACTCGATCCAAACGGAACCAAAGTCGCCGGAATTGCGTCCGGATCGTTCTACCGGTTCCGATCCGGGAACGAGTTCGATTTCGATTGGGTAGAGTTTGACTGACCCTTGACCTTTCGGCTCCCCAAGTCTCGCGATCACCGTTCCTTCGGGGATGGTTTCGCCGATTCTCAGATTGGTGCGATCTCTCTCGCTACCTTTGAGAACCACAAAAGCTTTGCCGATCAGATTGTCACCTTTATTGAGTTTGCCAAAGTCATAGACGTATCCTCCGCCTTCCTGCCCACTCAGTCGCGAGGTCAGGATCATCCCCAACGGTCCAACGATCGCGCCCTTGGTTGGTGCGTTAATGTACTCATTGAGTCCGTCTTCGTTGGGAATCACCTTGCCTGACTCGTCAAGCCGGTTCAATTGCATTCTGAGGTTTTGCGAAACAGCACCTTGGCGAAGACCAGGTTTGACCCGTGCGGTTACGATGAAACCCTGTCTCGCGATACCACGAATTCCGTCGTTTGCTTCAGTCGGTGTGAATGGTGAAATTTCGAATTCGCTCAGTTCAGTCAACTCCTCTTTCGTGAAGATAAGATCCGTTAATTCGATATCGGTATCAAGGAAACTATAAACTTTACCTGTAACCTCGAAGGGTTCTCCCGTAGCGACTTCACCAAACGTCCATGTCTCCGGAACCAAGTCGATCTCTCGTGCAACCTCACCCGTAATCGCCAATCGAATCACGACGGCATCGGGGTCATTTGTGATAACCTCTGCTGATTGAGAGAATTCAGTGAGACCCGCTTTGACGGTCCAGCTGAGTTTGATCTCTGTTTCTTCACCCGGTGCGAGTGATTCTTTGTCCAAATCACCTAAGGTACATTTACAGGTACTTGCTCCGAGTCGCAGTCTCAGGTTGCCGGTTCCAACGTTTTTCACTCTGAACAAATGCTCGCCCTCGGTATCAGGCGCCATCAGACCGAAGTCGAAACTGGGCTCATCAACCAGCTCTACCTTGGGACGCCCGTCAGGCAGCAAGCTTTGGCGGTAAGCCGGCAGATCAGCTGCCGTCATCTCGTTGTTGGTACCGAAGGGTCCGAAGAAAGCGTCACGACTCCCAAAGGTCGTGTAGTTGGCCACGGCAGCGGTTGCGATTCCGAGCAGTGCTGAAAGTAGTATCCAGGTCCACAGGTTTTTCATCGGGATTCGTCGTGTCGAGTCAGGGATTGAGGAGAGCGCGAGTTGAAGGCAGGGCGTCTATTGATGCCCGGTCAGGATCCCCACTCGCGTCAGTCGTGCTGCGGAACGTCTTTCGAAGTGCGAAATACGATACTGCAACGCTTAAGTATTGTGCCGTCCTCGGCGCAGAACGGCAATTGCCGCCGGATTGCAGCCGATCACCACGGGATCGAGTGCTCGTCCAACGCTTAGGAAAAATGGAACGAATCTGGCGGGTGCAGCGGAGCCAATGGATGAAATGATCACGCCGATCCTAGAGTCTTCATTGTTCTCAGTTTTCAAAAACCTCGAGAACCGACTCAAGGATGCTCGTTCATCGGTCCTGAGCTCAGCCTGCGCCAGATTCGTTTCAACACCGTACTTGTCTAGGTCGTTAGTACGAGGAAATGCCAGTGACGGTTCGGCATCGGTTTGGAGATCACCCCCATTTGGCGATTCCCATCGCTTTCGAACTCTTTTGCGGTGGCCGTTTACTCTTTTCCAACTCCGACTTGCTCACCTAACAGGGTTGACGCATCTTTTCGAAGTGGACCGTTTTCGGCTGCTTTGCCAATCACTTGCAACGGGTAGATCAACTGCCGGGTTAGATCCCGTTCGATGTTTCCACCCAGCTTGCTGAGGGCGAGGGCTTGCCGGCCAATGCTTAGTGCCTCTGTGGATTGGTTGAATTTTTGATAGATCAGGGATCGCTGAGCGGCGATCCATTGGTCCGCAGGGCTAAGTATTGCTGCCCTATCGAAGGCTTCTTTCGCAATTTGTAGCGTTTCCGCCTCGCCCCATCGCTGGTAAAGATGAATCGCTTGAATACCAATGATTCTCTCGATACCCGCATCGTTTCCTGAACGCTGACGTATCTGATCAAGTGTTTCCTTCCATCGCTTGGTTCGATCACCAGGTGACGGTTTTGCATTTTGAATGATCTGCCATCGATACGAATCTGCCAGCCAAATAACTGGTTCCGGCGACCACCTTTCGTTGGACGCAAATTCAATCAGACGCCGTTCAAGCTCTCGGGGATTGTTGAGGTATTGTGCGTTCGAGATTGCAGCGAGATATCGTTTTTGATTCACAGCCGGTCGTAGTGTAATCAAAACAAATGCAGTGAGCACGGCTGCGGAAACGATCAATTGGGCGACTGTTTTGAAAGCACGGTTTTGGGATGCATACTTGGGAACTGAAACGTCATTTGAGGTGGACACGGTAGGTGGACCTGCTAACTCAACGCTACTTGAGAGGATTCCGAATCCTATCCAAATCAGAATAGCCAGCCCCGGCACCGTCCAGCCACCCGACATCGACAGGTGCAAAAGGAGCGCGCACATCGCGATGAGGAGGCTTCGTGAAATTTCTTGCTCCGATAACTTTTGCATGAGTGGCGAGAGTAATACGATCAGTGCGATTCCGATCGGGATCACAAACAGGGATGCTTCAACATCAGGTAATGACAACGCTATCAGACCTGATACCCAAACGAAGGCGAGTCCCAAGATTGCACCAAATCGTACGGATCGACCGAGCTTGTTGTTTTGCATCTCTCCCGAGTGCGGATGATCGCTGGCCGGTTGAGTTTCAATCAATTCCGAGGTGGCAAGGTTATCCGTCTCATTATGCGTGTAGTTTTCAAGAGATCGAAGCAGTATCAGCCACCCTAGGGTGATCAGCATCAAGCAGGCGGGGAATCCACCTGTGGCCAACGTCTCCATCAGAAAGTTATGAGGCTCCGCAATCTGTTCGCTCGCTGACAACTCTCGGTATCGCTCGTAGATCGCCTGAAACTGACCTGGCCCGCAGCCGAACCAAGGCGATTCACACACCATTTGCCAGGTCGATCGCCAGTACTGAAACCGAAAGGCCAGCGATGCTGGTGCCTGCTCAAACCACTCGCGATTTCCATAGAGCCCGAGGTAGGCAACACCGGTGATGGCTATTCCCATCAACAAAGAGATGCCAACGATGAGCACTTGGCGTTGTCGACGTACCAATCCAATCTGTGTAACGAGCAAGGCTCCGAAGGCAAGCAACATCGCGATCGTCGCGGTGCGACTACGAGTTGCTAGTAGGCTGCTAACGCATAGAAGCGTGAGCATCGCCAATGAGATTCGCATTTTTAGATTCTGCTTGGGCCAATTCATCACCAACATGCAGCCGCTGAGAACGCTTCCCACCAATAGGTAGCCAGCGAGTGTATTGGCTAAGGCGAAGGTTGCAGAGGGACCACCGTCCATGAGTCGGTTTTCAAAGATCATTCGTTCCGCCGATCCCTCGGGCGCATCGATACCAGCAAGCTCAATGATCATTTCGGGGTTCGCGCGGTAGTCAGCCCGGTTCTGCGGCAGGCTGATCGTATACTGATGCAGCCCATGTACGGCTAAACCACCAGCGATCGCTAACAGCAAGCCTATAAACTCTCTGCGAGCTTGGACCGAAGTGACTTGAGTTCGTACTGCATGGAAGACGCATGCCGCAGCAAACCAAACCCAAGTTTCATTCGTCGCTGTCCGCAAGTTACCGTCTTGAGAGTTTGCGATCGCTGAGACGGCTACCCAACCTGCAATCATCCACGGCAGGCCCCTTACCAAGCGAGAGGAGAGGTCAGGCTTGGTGGCATTCGTCTTGGGTGGCAGTGATTTTGTGGCGCAAAGGCACCAGAGCAGTATGGCGGCAAAGCAGAACCAAACGGCGTCCCCAGTCTCCACGGCGACACTGTCGCTCGGGTAATAGCCGAGGTAAACCGTGATCGCTCCGAGGAGTCCGAGGGCGATATGGGAGGTCAAGCGAATTCCCTGAACGCTTTTCGGGCGGTCCCCTGCAGCAGAGTTAAGGTTCTCGTCCGCGCGCGTTGGAGACTTTATTCGCTGTCTTTTCGCCATCCGGTGGATTCCAAAATGATGATAAGGAACAGCATGCACGCAACGATTCCTAAGACCATTGCAGCCTGATAGATTGAAACGTGTGCCATCAGGATCGCCGCGAGTCCGCAGGTAACGGTGACCAGATGAATGGTTAACACAGCCTGAGTTCTACTAAGTCCCAGTTCAACCAAGCGATGTGAAAAGTGACTGCGATCACCCACAAATAAACTTCGCCCTTCCTTCAAGCGAATCCACAGCACGGTCGTCATGTCATATAGCGGAACTGCCATCGCACACAGTGGCGCGAGCACGGCATGCGGTTTGGATTCGTTACCCGCGTAGGTTGCCATCAGCATCGACACGGCGATGAGAAACCCAACCAAGTAACTACCCGCATCACCCATAAAGATTTTTGCTGGCGGCCGATTATGAAAAAGGAAGCCCGCAATTGAACCAAAGGTGATCAACAGCAGGATCGCCACGAAGATCTGAGGCTGAGTTGTACCTGGATCGGGCGTTGTAAGCATCACAACAGCCATCGCCGCAGCAATGATGGCTGCGACGCCGCCACTGAGGCCATCCATGTTGTCGAGCATGTTGAACGAATTGATCACACCGACGATCCAAATCACGGATAACCATCCGGTGAGCCAAGGGAAACCGATGTAGGCGGTAAGCCTAAAGTTGAGGCCATAGACAACAAAGGCTGCCACCACAAACTCGACCGCCAGTCGGACGTAGGGGCTCACACCGCGTTGGTCGTCACGCAGTCCCAGCACAAACAGGATTGTTGCAGAAGCGATTAAGCCCCAGATCTGACCCATCCGTGACCAAGCACCTTCGAGATACGGGATCAAAGACTCAGGAAGTTTCTCTGTTAGTTCTGGGCTTTGACGAAATGCCACGACGGCACCGGTTCCCACCAGAAAGGTCGTGATGATGCCCAACCAGATCCCTATCCCACCACCCAGTGGCGTCGCACGCAGGTGAGTGCTATGCCCGGAGGGTTCATCAAGTAGAGATAGTCGGATGGCATGTTTGCGCACCGGAAACAGAACGAGCATCGAGATGATCGCTGGGGGCACGGTTGCCAGCAGGGCAATCCATCCGATCCAATTTGAGAAATGTTGCAACGAAGGAAATCCAATGAATGACGAGATGCCCACCCCTAGACGGACTTGCATGAATCGTAACCAACCAGCGCTACGAGGGCAAAGTGGGATTCAGTAAAGCATGGTATCGGGGCTGAAAAATTGATCGCTCGCCAGCGATTCTGCTTCTTTTCTCTGCTCTGCATTGCTCGGTTCGAGACAACGAACATCCCCTACTTGAGAAGCGTTATGATGACGCACAACTGATGGAGCACTCGATCCGTTTCATTGCCATCTCTTTGGTCACTGGTCACCGTTTTGGAAACAACGGAATAGCTGAACAATGGCTTGATTGAACTGGGCGGTGCTTATCACTCTCTAAGTTACTATCCGCTAGTCTCCTCCGAACCACGGTCATTTGATGAATCGAATTTTGACATTTGCTTTTCTCGCACTGCTCGCTCCAGCGTTTTGTCACGCTGAACTACGACTCTCGCCAATCTTCGGGGATTCGATGGTCGTCCAGCGAGATCAACCGATACACGTGTGGGGATGGACGGATCCCGGTGTGGATGTGACCGCTGAAATGGCGGGTAAAAAAGGCTCAGCTACCGCCGACGCCACTGGACGCTTTGATCTTATGCTGGAAGCGTTGCCGGTGGGTGGGCCACACCAGTTAACGATCCAGGCTGATGAGACAAAGGCTTTCAGCGATGTCTTGGTCGGAGAGGTTTGGCTTTGCTCTGGGCAGTCCAATATGGCGTGGCCGGTTTCAAGTGCCAATGATCCAGATCTGGAATCATTAACGGCGAAGTTTCCGCAGATTCGATTGATCTCCGTACCACAGGTTGCATCACAAGAACCGTTGAATGATTTCGAGGGGCAGTGGGAAGCATGTACGCCCGAGACGGTAAAATCCTTTTCAGCGGTTGGTTACTTCTTCGGTCGCCAATTGCACCAGACTCTCGATGTTCCGATCGGGCTAATCGATAACGCTTGGGGCGGTTCGGCGGCAGAGGCTTGGGTGGCTCGCGAGGATCTTGAGAAGACTGGAGCTTACGGGGACTTGCTCAAAAAGTGGGACGATGAGGTTGCCGTCTATGATCACGCCGCTGTGGTGAAGCAGTATCAAGAGCGGCTCGCGAGGTGGCAAGTCGAGAAAAAAGGGGCGAGACCTCGAGCTCCCCGAAGTAAGATTGACAGTAACCATCGACCCGCAAATCTCTTTAATGGTGTTCTGCATCCCGTGCTCGGTTACACCATCCGAGGTGCGATTTGGTACCAGGGGGAATCTAATGCGTCTCGCGCTTATCAATACCGGAACCTATTTCCCTTGATGATCCAGACTTGGCGAGACCGTTGGGGACAAGGTGACTTTCCTTTCTACTGGGTGCAGCTAGCAGATTTCCGACCCGAAGTAGATACTCCGGGGGATAGTCAGTGGGCAGAGCTTCGAGAGGCGCAAACCATGACGATGTCGAAACTTCCTAACACTGGTGAGGCGGTGATCGTCGATCTTGGTGAGGCGTCTGATATCCATCCTCGTAACAAGCAGGATGTCGCAAAGCGTCTCGCAAGATGGGCTCTTGCTACTCAGTACGGGTTTGATCTTCCTTACCAGAGTCCCATGTATCGGTCGGTCACTTTTTCCGATGGTAAAGCGACCGTTGAATTCCAGCATGTTGGTGGGGGACTCGATACGTTTGACGTAAAGGAGCCAATTGGGTTCACCATTGCCGGTGACGATCAAAAATTTGTTCAGGCAGAAGCAAAAATTGTAGGAAAAGATCGCATTGAGGTTTGGAGCGAACAGGTTGCCAACCCTGTTGCAGTGCGTTTTGGGTGGGCGGATAACCCGGTTCGAAACGTGCAAAGTTCTGATGGTCTACCGGTCACACCATTTCGTACCGATAAATGGGCAGGGGTTACTGAGGGGATCAACCATTAATTTCTTGGGATCACATAACCTGCTTAGCAAACAAGGCGGCCTCGACATGTTTCGAGGTCGCCTTGTTGTTTTGATAAGGCTGCTGAGTCGGCGACTGAGCTGTGTTCTTGTGGGAGAATGTCTTATTCCGGACTGCAGTGTGAATGAGTAACTTCAAATCCCATGTCCTCAATCATCTCGTAGTCTGCTTTGGGTGCCTGTCCCTCGGTGGTGAGATAATCCCCGACGAACATGCTATTTGCGACATAAAGTCCGAGGGGCTGGAGAGAGCGAAGGTGGAGTTCGCGTCCTCCCGAGATTCGTAATTCACGATCTGGGTTGACGAAGCGAAACATCGCAAGTGCTCGCAAACAATCATTGGCACTGAGGTCACTGGCGTTCTCCAGCGGGGTGCCCTCGATTGAGTTGAGGAAATTCAGTGGGATCGATTGCACCCCAAGATCTTTGAGGTCAAATGCCATCGAGACAATATCAGCATGTTTTTCGCCCATGCCAATGATTCCTCCCGAGCACATTTCCATGCCGGCATCGCGGACATTTCGAAGCGTTTGCACGCGATCCTCGTACGTGTGAGTGGTGCAAATCTCTTCGTAGTACTTTTCGCTGGTGTTTAAGTTGTGGTTGACTCGGTCCACACCACACGCCTTGAGTCGGTCGGCTTGTGATTGATCAAGCAAGCCAAGGCAGGCACAGATATCTAAACCGTACTTCTCTTTGATTTCTGGGACGATCTGCTCGACGGCGCTCATCTCTCGCTCATTGGGGCCTCGAGCTGAGATGACCAAACAGTACGTCTTTGCGCCACGTTCAGCAGCCAACTTGGCTCCCTCCATCAGCTTGTCTCGCTTCAGGATGTTGTATTTTGGAACTGGGGCGTTGGAGATTTTCGATTGGCTGCAGTAGTGGCAGTCTTCCGGGCAAAGACCACTCTTCGCGTTCATCAAGAAGTAGAGCTGAACGGTCTTTCCAAAGTGCTTTTGCCGGATTCGAAAACCCGCTGCGAGCAACGCAAGGACGTCTTCATCGGGTGCTTCGAGGATCGATGTCGCGTCCTCTCGTGTGATCGCTTCTCCGCCGAGCACCTTATCAGCAAGGGCCTGGTATCGGTCGGATGCATGCCGCGTCGGGGCTTCTGCTTCGAGATTCAGACTCATCGTTAATCTAGTTCTTTGTGTGTTTGTGTTTGTGCGAGTTGATGCTCGCCGTATCGTTGAGGTGTCATGATATCCCACAAGGAATCATCATGTCATCATGGGTGGGCGTATTTACTGGCTCGTCTGATCCGCTTCACGATAGACACGCGATGCATCCACGTAATGCAGGCCCGTCGCCATCAGACGTTCAACATCCGCGTCGGTCAATTCTCGTACCACCTTCGCGGGAACCCCCACCGCAAGGTGCCGAGGAGGGATAACGCATTTTTCCGGAACAAGGGCACCAGCGCCTACCACAGCGCCCGCTCCAATCACCGCCCCGTTTAGGACGACGGCGCGAATCCCAATCAAAGCCCCTTCTTCAACGGTTGCGCCGTGAACAACCGCAGCGTGGCCGATAGTCGCTAGGTCACCAATCTTGCAGGGAAAGCCGGGGTCCGCATGCAGAACTGACAGGTCCTGAACATTCGCTCCCTCACCAATTTCAATTGCTTCGCAATCACCTCGAATGACCGCTCCAAACCAAACGCTTGAGTCACGTCCGAGTTTTACATTGCCAATGACGGTCGCGGTGTCTGCGACAAATGCCGTTGGGTGCTGCAGTTCAGGGTGGGGGTTCGGGTCGATTTTTCGATCGCTCATGCTTAGGTTCCAAGAAATCAGAACGTGATCAGAATCAATCAATGACGGGAACTTGATCGTTCTTTAATTCGCTGTGCCGATTGGACTACAGTTTGCTATGCTGCGTAAAGGATTGACGAGTTGTTTTCTGTTTTTACTCAGGCGACGTTTTCTCTTCTCCGAAACTCCGATGACTGGCTATCCATCAGGTCTTGTTCGTTTCCGATGACGGAGCCATCACGGTGCGGGTCGTTTGGTTTACGCGCACTATTGAGTAAGGTATCGCACCAAAGTGATTTTTTTGAGGCCCTCAGTCTTTGTTGCCAAGTATGAATCGCTAATTCCGTTGTGCTGAACAGGATCAGAAGATAGCCAAAAAGTTCGACGGTTTCCTCAATGACCGATTTTTGGTCCCCCACGATGGGTGCGGCTGAGATGGTTGGCCAGAAGCTTGTACGGTCAAGTGTTTGGCAAAGGGTCCCAATCAGCACGATTGCGAAGGCGAGGACGGTTCCGTATGGCTGAGATAGTAGTTCAGCACACTGATAGTAGATGCTTTCTCGATTCTTCCAAAACTCTAGGGCGACGAGGGTAAACAGAGGCAAGCAGACCAGCCACTTGTAAGCATCGTCGAAAACGAGCATCGCAAACCAGTCATCTGCTTCACGGGATGCTGCGCAAAATAATGCTGCAGAAAGCCCAAAAATAGCCGTTCCAAGGCGGGTAGCGACTCTCGATGCAAATCCTGCCATCGACGCAGCTAGGATCAGAATCGCGAATTGCGCAATTTCAATCGGTCCATTTTCTGAGGCGAGGTGTTCGAGTGAATCCTTTTGGATCACCTGCAATGTGAGTTGCATCGCGAGTGCCGTGACCGCCGTGTAGAACAGCATGCGGATCGGATATCCCACTGTGAGCATGCGTCGCGGAGAGGCGATGACCGGATGATCAGGGTGCTCATTCATGGGTTCGAAATCTTTGTTGACGTTACTGATTGGATCGTGGTTATGCAGCTTGCTGTGCGTCGTTACCGCAGAGGCTTTGGTAAAAACGGTTGCGTCCAATCAGTTCGTGATGTTTGCCGATATCGGCAACTTGGCCGGATTCAATGACAATGATCTGATCGGCGAGCATTAAGCTGCTTGCGCGATGGGTGATCATGATTCCGGTTCGGTTGGCTAGGAATGATTCCAAGGCTGTATGAATGAGTTGCTCGCTCTCGAGATCAATCTGACTGGTTGCCTCGTCAAGGATCAGAATGTCGGGATCTCTGAGAAACGCGCGAGCCAATGCAATGCGTTGCATCTGACCGCCCGAGAGACGGACTCCCTCAGAGCCCAGCAGTGTTTGGTAGCCGTTTGGAGTTTTATTTTGGATGAAGTCATCGGCGAACGCCAATTTCGCCGACTCGATCACTTGGCTCGATGTCGCTCCGGGGGTTCCGTAGCGGATGTTATTTTCAATTGTGTCATCAAATAGAACCGTTCGCTGAGTGACAAGCGCCATGCGTCGGCGGAGATCACGCAGTCGCATCTCGTTGATCGGAACATCGTTCAGTTGAACCTGACCAGACTGGGGGTCATCAAAGCGGCAGAGCAAGCTAATCAAGGTGCTCTTGCCACACCCATTTGGACCAACGATCGCGACCGTTTGTCCCTGCTGGATCTTTAGATCGATACCACGCAGGATCTTCGGACCTTTTGGGTATTGGAATTCAACTGCATTGAATTGGATTGTTGCGGCACCTTGAGGGCATGCTCGAGGCTGGGTGGGTTCCATGACTCGGATCGGTTGATCAATGATTTCGTAGATTCGGTCCGCCGCCGCAACACCTTTTTGCAAACCGGTCCATACCTCCGATAATTTCCTCGCTGGGTCAGATGCTCCGATTAGAAAACCAAAGAACATCAGGATCTCCCCGACGCTTAGTGGTTTTGAGCTCATCTGCATACCTAGCAAGTGCGTCTCTCGATTCACTACAAGGTAACCACCTGCAAGGATGGCCAGACTGACCGTCGCGATACCAAATAACTCACTGCTGCTTCGAGCGAAGGTATTGTAGAACGCCACCTTCATCGATTTTTGGTAATACTTTTCTGAACCAATTTGAAATTTGGCACGCTCTTTACTTTGAGTGTTAAACGCCTTCACCACTCGAATTCCAGCGAAGGCATCGTTAAGCATGCCGTAGAGTTGGCTCATTTCCTCCATCGCACGGCGACTAGCTCTTCTAATCGCCCGGCTTAGCTGAGCCATGATGATTCCAAGCACTGGCACCACCACCAAAACAAGCAGCAGAAGGCGTGGGCAGACCAGGATCGCGCCAGACAAGCAAACAATCATTTTCAGCGGTTCACGAATCAATCTTCCGAGCAGGATATTGAGTCCCGCTGCAACGTGAGAAATATCGTTGGTTAATCTCGATGTAAGATTTGCCGACCCGTTCTCACCAAAACAATCCAAATCAAGTTTTAGAGCTTTTCGAAAGAATTCAGATCGCAGTTCTAAGGATGTCCGTTCGGCGATGTTTTGAACCAGCAGCAGATTGCTCATCAACGCAAGCAGTTTGATGCCGGTTCCGACAAGCAGGAAGGCAACAACAAGAATCAGAGTGTTGTAGGGACCATTGGGGGCGTAAGCATTGATCCAAGGTTGAAAACGTCGGAGGTAGTCAACCGAATGGGCGTAGACTTCGCGTTTTGCTTGGATTGCTTCCGCTTGCACGAGCAACGCCTGTCGATTTTTGCCTGACTTGAGAGCGAGTTGGTCGTTGACCGTTGCGAGTTCTGTATTGAGTGTGCGAACGATCTCGTCAGATTCTTGTATGCGGCGTTCCGCATATTCTGGGATACTTTCCCCTTGAAAAACCACCTCAACCATCGGATAGAGGGTTCCGATGTTGGCGCCCCAGAGCATCGCGATCAGCAGCGAACTCGCCAAGACGCCGAGTAGCGACCAGCGTTTTCGCATTGCGATTTTCAGGACACGACCAAAATTGTTCATCAGTTGCCAGTCATCCGTGACACAAGCACTTTAACGGTAGTTTCGCCTTCGAAGGCCTCTAGGCCTCCCGATGGATTCGTTTTGTCGCTATCAACCCGTCGGTTTCATGCGTCGAGCTTGAGTTGAACCCAGTGGTTGCGGCGTTTCACGACACGACACCGGAAAGACTTGTAACGGAATTGGCAATTTTTGACCACCCGAATTCAGAAGGCTCCGTCGCTCAGGTATCCATTTGCAGGTGTTTCTTGCCTCTGTTTCACGCTTCCGATGCACAGGCTCGCTTCTTCATGTTCTTCCACGCCATGCGAAAGAGTGGCCGAGTAAGTGGCAGGTCAAGGCGACCCACTGCAGGGCGACAAACAAGATCACTGCAGGTACATGGAACGGGATCGCTGCGAAGCTCTGTTTGAAGCGTCTTGCAGTGATGCAACGCGGTAAATGTGCGATTACGAGAGTGGCCACCGAAACGGTCGTGACAAGGTGATTTTTCTCGATGATTCCGAACAGAAGTGTGATGGCAGGAAGTAAGGTTTGACCTAGCAGGAGAATCGTGAAGAGTCCGATGAGTTTCGGTCTCGCGATTCCCTCATGCGCATTCTTCAATACGCCACGCAGCACCTCCGCCGCGCAGTGGTACATTCTGCATGTTGCAATTTCCGTTCCGTCGATGACATCCGTCGACAGGTTTGCCGATCGGAAGAGTCGAGGAAGCATCAGGCCGTCGTGCCGAGAATCGCGGATCGCTTGATGCCCACCGGTCGATTGATAGGCACTTCGTTTTGCCAAGAAAAGTTGTCCGCATCCAGCGGCGTATGCAGGATCCCTGCTAATTCGCATTCGCTTGATGGGTAGATAGCCAAGAAGGATTAGGTGCATTAGTGGCAGAATCCAGCATTCCAGCCATGTTTTCATTTCTTGCTTCGGGAAAGCGCTCAGCAGGTCGAGGTTCCGTTGTTCGAGGTGAGCGAGAAGTTGGTTGACTCCGTCGGGCTCAAGACGAACATCCGCGTCAAGGAATAGTAAGTTTTCGCTAGAAGCATTTTCTGCCAATTGATGGCAGGCGAACTGTTTACCGTTCCAATTTTTTGGAAGTGCTTTTCCGGCGATCAGTCGAACGTTTTTTTGGTTGTCGGCGATTCTATTGACAATTGCGGCAGTCTCGTCGGTGGAATGATCGTCGAGCACGATCACCTCTATATTTTCGATATCAGATTTTAATGCATGTTCAAGGCATGTTTCGATTCCGGATGCTTCATCTCTAGCTGGGATCAGAATCGAGACGCCAAGAGTGTTCGGTGGTGGACGAGTGCCAGTGTCCGAGTCTTTATGTTGTTTTGCGCTGAGGCAAAAGAGGGGTAGATTTGCGAGTGTCAGCAGAGCTGGGATCAACGCAATCGTGAGGGCAATGCATGTGAGAATCGTTGTCACTGCAGTGGACCTCCATGTCTTTGGTCGACTGATCGACCACCTAGGATCGACTTCAGTTTTCGCAAACGACCATATAAACCACTTGGGCCGGAACGCCCACTCAGCAGCATCTTGAACGGCTGAGGATTGCGAGGAACTACGAGTGAACGGAGTTTATTTTGTGTGGATCGGAGTTGGTCGATCAATTGCTTGTTTCGCGTCTCTTTTGAATGTCCGCGTAGCGATGTGATGGAGATTGGAGGACCCACCGAGGTCAGGCAGACGGGACGTGGCTCGTCCCAGAAACAGTACTCCAAGGCGATTGGGACAACGTGGCCGCGATCAAGGCGATTGCAGAGGTGAGCAAGGCCCGGTTGCCATCCCCCATCGTGGTCGCGTGGGTCGGTGAATTGGCCCTCTGGCGTAATCCAGATCGCAGTATTCCCCGCCATCGCAATTCGATCACTTGTTTGAATAAACGTCCTCACTCCACTCATTGATCCGAGTTCGACACCATAAAAGCCGAGCCGTTTAAGGACCTGATACCGCTGTAACGCTTGGGCATCAATGGGCGCATAAAATTGACGATCCGGGAAGAGTCGACGGTTAAGGAGATGCGCAATCATCGGGTCCCACCAGCTGGGATGGTTGGCGTAGATGATGAGCGGGTCGCCTGCGCGGATTTGTTCGAGCAACTCCAGCGAGCTCGCTTCGATTCCCACCGCGTCAAAGTTCTTTGCGAGGTAACGTTCAAGAAAGCGATGAAAACCGTTTTGCAACCACGAGGACACCCGCGGCGGGCAGTCATTTGATTTTGTCGAGTTGCGGTCTGAGCTTTTCAACGATTAACTCGTCGCATGATTGAGGGGACGCGTGGATGAGAAGTGCGAGGTTTTGATTAGGGGGCCGTACGAACAATTTTTCAAAGCTAAAAACGGTCTCGGCGTCGATCGTTTTCATTGATGCAAGGCCTAATGTTCAGAACTCAATGTTAGAGCTGAATGCTTCTGCTTTGCTGTGGTTGTTTTCCACCTTGCATGGCACGGACAAGCTCCTTAGCTATTAGAAAAAATCAGTTCAGTTCGTCTTCCTTGAGAAGTCGCAATATCTTTTCAACGATTTCAGGATGATCGACGGCGATGTTTTTGTCTTCGCCAATATCTTGTTTCAGGTCGTAGAGTCGCCAGTCTGCATCCGCAGTGGTCTTGTTGTTCTTCTTGGGGCGATACTTTACCAGCTTCCATTGATCCATTCGGACACCGACCGAAGTTTCTCCTTCCGAACTAGCCCAGTACAGATACGGATGCTTTGCCTGTCGTTCATGATTGCCAAGGAGTGTCGGCAGGTAAGAAATTCCGTCGACCTCCGCCGATTCCGAGTCGCTCAGTGGGATGCCAGCGAGTTCACAAGCGGTCGGTAGGTAATCCCAGAATGCTGAGGGGTGATCACTCACGCTACCGGCCGGTATGTGAGTGGGCCATCGCACAATCATCGGGACCCGAATGCCACCATCGTGCATCGACCGTTTGAAGCCTTTTAGCGGGCCATTTGAATCAAAGAATTCGTGGTCATGCCCTCCCTCGCGGTGTGGGCCGTTGTCCGACGTGAAGAAGACGATTGTGTCGTTGTCGATTCGTAATTTCTTCAGCAGTTCAAACAATCGCCCCATATCTCGATCCATTCGAGTCACCATCGCAGCGAAGCCTTTTTCTGGATTCGGCCAGTCTCTTGTGGCGAATTCCCCGTACTCGGGGATCTCCATCCCGTCGCCGTTGACTCGCCCTCCTTCGTTGTTCGCATGAGGAATGGTCCAGTGCATGTGAAGTAAAAAGGGTTTACCTTTTTGTTGCTCGATGAATTCAAACGCAGCGTTTGTCATCTGGTCGTGCGAATAGGTTGTCTGCTTGACGGAGACTCTGCCCCGAGCGTTAGGGTGGTCGCTGAGGACGTTGCCCGGATAGAACACCTGTGTCTTGCTGTTCCAGAGAAAGGGGGGGTAAAAGTTGTGGGCGTTACCTTGGTTCATGTAGCCGAACCAACTGTGGAAGCCGTTTCCGTTTGGGTGACCTGGATTGTTGATTTCACTCGGATTGTCAACATTCCCGAGTGCCCATTTACCAATGCCTCCAGTAGCGTAGCCCGCACCCTGTAACCTCTGGGCGACTGTTTTTTCCATGCCTGAAAGGCTGCGATCGCGGTTGCCAATTAAACCGGTGTGGCCAACGTGCTTTCCTGTCCACAGTACCAATCGCGACGGTCGGCAAACCGTATGGCCAGCGTAATGATCCGTGAATCTCATTCCCTCGGCAGCCATGCGATCCAGGTTTGGTGTGTCAATCACCTGTTGACCGTAACAGGAGAGGTCGCCGTATCCTAAATCATCTGCCATGACATAGATAATGTTGGGGCGGCGTAGCTCTGATTGGGAAGTTGCTGCAGTTGGTCGATCTTCCACCGGATTCTCGGATGGTGCACTCGGATGATCGAAGGCTTCGCTGTTCGTTGCTGTTAACAAGAGTAAGGCTAGGGCGGAGAGCGAGAGGGAAAGGGCACGCCAGAATAGCGAGTCAGCAAGCCTATGATTCTTAGAGGATCTGCAGAGATTCGATTCGGAGATGAAGTCGCGCATCATTGGTTGATTCAAGGTCTTGCTCCTGATGACACCGGTCGTACTCTTTTGTAAGTGCTATTGCCGGCGGTAGTATAACCCAGTTGTGGCCGGAGTTTGTCCTGCGGATCAAATCGCAGCGAGGGTTTGGCATCCGTGGTGAGATCTTCGATTTGCGAAACGGACGCTGTGTTGCTCGATGCTAGGCTCGGGCGAGTCTCGAGGCGACTCCGAGGCCATTCAATCATTTGGCATAACAATGGATCGATTTGACTTAACAATTATTGGCGGTGGCATTGTTGGTATGGCAACCGCAATGACACTCAAGGAGCGTCATCCTACACTGCGTGTATGCGTGACGGAGGCGGAGGGACGCGTTGCTGCCCATCAGTCCGGGCACAATTCGGGTGTCTTACACTCTGGCATCTATTACAAACCCGGTTCGGACAAAGCGAAGCTTTGCCGGAGTGGCAAAGAGATGATGGAAGCGTTCTGCGATGAACATCAGGTTTTATGGGATCGTTGTGGGAAGGTGGTTGTTGCCACCAATCAGAGTGAGTTGGAGCGACTTGATCGCATTCAAGATCGAGCGAGAGCAAATGGCGTTATCCACGAACGCATTGATGAACAGCAGCTCAAGGAAATCGAACCAGCGTCGGCAGGGATCGCGGCACTCCATGTCCCTGAAACCGGAATCGTTAATTATCGCTGCGTGTGCGAGAAAATGGCTGAAAGGTTTCGAGATCTCGGTGGTGTACTGCAGCTCGATTTTCACGTTAGTAAAATCGAGCCGGCTGGGCATTCATTGCTTTTGACCAATCCAGCTGGAACGTCGGTCTCGAGTGGTGGCTTGATCAATTGTGCCGGGCTTTTTAGTGACCGGATCTGTCGACTTGCCGGTGGAACATCCGATCTGAAGGTGCTTCCGTTTCGAGGGGAGTATTACGAATTGGCGCCCGGCAGTGAGTCATTGTGTCGGAACTTGATCTATCCGGTACCAGATCCGTCTTTTCCTTTTTTAGGAGTGCATTTCACTCGGATGATTGACGGTGGTGTGGAATGTGGACCCAATGCGGTTTTTGCTCTGTCTCGAACCGGTTACCGTTGGTCGGATGTGTCGCCGTCGGACATTCTTGAAGCGGTGGCGTTTTCCGGCTTTCGTCGGCTCGCAGGCAAGCACTGGAGGATGGGGATTGGAGAGATGCATCGGTCGTTGAGTAAACAAGCTTTCGTCCGAGCGTTGCAGCATTTGATCCCATCGATCCGGTCCGAACATTTGATTCCTGGTAGGTCCGGTGTGCGTGCACAGGCGGTGACGCCTGATGGAAAGCTGTATGACGACTTTCTAATTGTGCCGTCCGATCGAGCGATTCACGTTCTCAATGCACCCTCACCAGCGGCGACATCTTCGTTGGCAATTGCGAGTCGGGTCGCTGATGCGTACGAAGCTCTGAGCTGATGGCCGAGTTTAGCCGGTGCCTTGCACTTCGATGCCTGTTTATGATCCGAAGGTGCGCTGAAGCCACAGATTTTTTCGATGTTCTATTTCCCGAAGCCAAGGCAGTACACCGGTTGGTCGATGCACATGCGGGTGAGCATGGGGCTGTGTGCGTGGGTGAGCATGGGCCTGTGTGTTGATCGGTCCCGATCTCGTGAAAGGCAACGGCGCATTTCCAGAACGTGTGGACCACGTCTGTGCTTCCGCGGTATCCATGTAAAGAATCGGTCTTTGGCTCGTATAACGCTGCTCAATCGTGCTTGACGTGATTTCGCTGGCCCCCTGATTCAAGACGTAGGAGTCTGATTGCGTCACAGAGCCGTATTCGCGTTGTAACTCCGCGAGGACTGCGGACTCGTTGCTCCACACGATCACCTCTCCGGGAGATGTAGGGAGGTTGCTGGTTGGAGCGTTGGTCTGAGTCTCTTCAACAACGATGCCTTGGTTCTCCAGCGAGTGCCAGTGTTGGCCAAAGACAGGAGATTGGAGGAAAAGCATAGAGAGAAGTAGTGAAATGTGGATCGATTTCATGGTCCCATCTTTCGTCTTGGTACACCGTTTAGAAACCGTAGGTTTTGAAATACCTCGGGGCGTTGATTCTGGCAGTGCGAGGGCACTTCCCTGCAAGACGTCATGGCTCTCGGGCCGATAACCGTTGCAGTCGTCACATTACCACCAAATGACTTACGACACTGGAAATTGCCGTCCAGCAGATCGCTAGCTAGCCCACCCTGAACGAGAACGGTGGGATCAAGCGTTCATTCGGCTCAACCTTAGAAACACGTCTCTATCCGAGATGCAAGGCTGCTCTCGCCAGTTGCAGCCAACTGGTGCCAGCAGCATCGGCATTCATGTTGAATCCCTTAGTAGGGATGTAGGCCTTTCGGCGATCGACAATTCGGATCTGAACGCGACTGCTCTTGGCGAGGCGTTCGATTTGTCTGCGGTTGCTGTAGTGCAGCACGATAAATCTAGCGTCAGATGTGATCGAGGAGATTTGCCATGCAGCCGCATCGAGCCTGAGTTCCACCAGTTCCATCATCCTTTTGGTTGGTGCGGGAAGTTCTCCAAAGCGATCCTTTAGTTCTTCCTTGATCTCACGAATCTGCGAGGCGTCTTCAAGTTTTGCGATCCTACGGTAGAGATCAATTTTGTGACGCAGGTTGGGCACATAGTCTTCTGGTAGATAGGCTTCGACAGGCAGATCGATGTCGACGTCCGCGGAGAGTTTAGGTGGTAGGTTCTGCACCTGTCGAACGGCATCTTCGAGCAGTTGGCAATACATTTCGTAACCAATTGCAGCAATGTGACCGCTCTGCTGTGTTCCGAGTAGGTTGCCTGCACCACGTATCTCGAGGTCGCGCATCGAGATGGCAAACCCTGCACCCATCTGGCTGAATTCTTCAATCGCTCTGAGTCGCTTACTCGCTTCGGGTGATAGGTGCTTGTGCTGAGCAACCATCAGGTAGCAATGCGCCTGGTGTTTGTAACGCCCTACGCGGCCTCGAAGTTGGTGGAGGTCGCTTAGGCCGTAACGGTCGGCATCATCAATGAAAATCGTGTTGGCATTTGAAATGTCAACACCACTCTCGATGATCGTGGTTGCAAGTAGCAAGTCAAAGCGATGATCAATGAAATCGACCATGACTTGCTCAAGTTCACCTTCGTTCATTTGTCCGTGCCCAACGCGGATACGAACTTCGGGAACGATCCGCTTCAGTTTGTCCACAACCGTTCCCATATCGCCGATGCGGTTGTGAATGAAGAAAATCTGGCCACCACGATTGAGTTCACGAATGATTCCTCGGCGGATGACCTCTTCGTCCCAGCGAAGAACCTTTGTCTCAACGCTGCGTCGTTCTGCGGGCGGAGTTTCCAGGTTACTAATGTCTCTGACGCCCACCAGTGCCATGTGGAGTGTTCTTGGGATGGGGGTTGCTGACAGCGTCATCACATCAACATTGCTGTGCAGTGTTTTCAATCGCTCCTTCACTGCCACGCCGAATCGCTGTTCTTCGTCAACAATCACCAAGCCGAGATTGCTGAATTTGACGTCTTTGCTCGCTAGACGATGGGTCCCAATCAGAATGTCGACTTTGCCCATCCGCAGTTCTTTGACGGTTTCTCGCTGTTCGGCGGCGGTACAGAATCGACTTAGCTTTCGGATCTCGACGGGGAACTCCGCCATCCGTGTCTTGAAATTATGATAGTGCTGTTCTGCGAGTACCGTTGTCGGCACCAGAACGGCTACTTGATATCCGCTGACGACCGCTTTGAATGCGGCACGCATCGCAACCTCGGTCTTGCCAAAGCCAACATCACCGCAAATTAAACGGTCCATTGGCTTGGAAGACTCCATGTCAATTTTTGACGCTTCGATGGCGGTTAATTGATCAGGGGTTTCAAGATACGGAAAACTGGCATCGAATTGTCTCTGCCAAGTATTATCAACATCAAAGGTGATTCCACGTTTGGCTGTTCGTTCGGCCTGCATTTCTAGCAGTTCAACGGCCATGTCCGTTACTGCAGACTCTGCTGCTTTCTTTTGTCTGGCCCAAGCCTGTCCGCCTATCTTGGCAAGTCGTGGGCGTGTTTTTGTGCCGCCAACATAGCGTTGAACCAAGCCGATCCGAGAAGCTGGGACGTAGATCTTGGCTCCCTCATCAAACTCGATGGTCAGGTGTTCTATGTGCTGGCCATTCTTCTCGATCTGTCGTAAGCCACGGTACAAACCGATCCCGTGCGATAGGTGGACCACAAGATCACCGGGATCGAGTTGCGTCAAGCTGCCAATGGGTTTGCCTTTGGCTCGCGTCTTACCGCGTCGAACTGGGCTGCGATGAAAAAGTTCTGCGCCGGTGAGTACCAAGATTTCACTGGCGAGCAAGCGAAAGCCACCCGTGATATCGGCAACCATCAGCTTCAATCGGCCCTGCTGCGCTACCTCAGTGTCACGCAATAATTCGCTGAGTCGTTCTCCGTCAGCCGCCGTGTCGCCCACCGTGATCACGCGATAACGGTTCGGTAAAGAATTTAATTTTGTCTTGGTTTCGTCGAGAGAGCCCGCGAATGATTCCGTCGATCCTGTTTGTAAGTCGATGATAGTTTGACTTGATTCGTTCGTGGCTGCTAGGGCTGATGCGGTGACAACTTGAAAGCCATCAAACGAACGTACGAGTTCGTCGTACTGAAGTAAGTTACTCGTCTCTCCTGAACGTTGATAAAGTTTGTCTGCTGATTGACTGAGTTCTTCGGGTTCAACCAAGACGACAATGGTATCTTTGGGTAGGTAGTCGTGAATCGATCCCTGTTCGATCAACTCGGCCGTGTCCGTTGTCTCGGAATCACTGCTGACTCCAATCGCGGCAATTTCAATTTCTTGGAGTGACTCGATGCTGCGCTGGCTCGCGAGATCAAACTGTCGAATGGATTCAATTTCATCACCGAACCATTCGATACGTAGTGGCTGGGATTGGTCTGCGGAATAGATATCCAAAAGGCCACCTCGAACCGCAAACTCGCCCGGCAGTTGGACTGCTGATGTCGATGCGAATCCAGATTCAGCTAGCCACTTTCGGATCTCTTCTGAATCGATGGTTTGACCGACCTTTAGGCGGCGCGTCGAGGATTCAAGTTGTTGAGGTGTGGGGACTCGCTGCATCACTCCGCCGACATAGCTGGTTACCAGCATCGGCTGCAGGGAAGTATCGTCTCTCCGCCGAAGTTCCTGCAAAACCTGTAAACGCTCCGCGTAATCTTCGTCTCGAATCGACGACGCCTTGAACTCGGTGCTTGATAATGGCAGGGCGTAAGATTCGGGCAGCCCAAAGGCCATCGCGTCACCCGCCACAATGTCTGCATCCGCAGCCTGGGGTAAGATCATCAACAGATTCAGGTTTTTCTGTGCCAAGGCAGCAGCGAGGAGTCCTCGGACGCTCCCCCAAACGCCAGAGAAAGCGAGCGATGACTGATCCGAAAGCAACTGTTCAAGGTTCACCGATTCGCTGAGGATACCAGCAAGGTCTGCGAGCGATTGAAGCGATTTGGAGTTTCGGTCAGCCAATTCAGTTTGTCTGGATTTTGGTGGGAAAAGTTGGTCGATGATCCGAATCGGCTGCGGCCAAGCCTGCGGAACATTTCGTGCGTGGTAATGTAACGGTTTATGGGGTGACGCGGGAGTTCGACTGCTTCGGCGGGACAACCTTCTCGATGAGCTTTATTCTGTGGGTGTGGCAGTGTAAGGAGCGAGCAATTTTTCTCCTTCGGTTGCTCATCCAACGCCTCGGTCTTAAACTTCCCGATCTCGAATCACACGCACAATCAATCTTGAGACCCTTCGTAACTCGTCGCGGTCTCCCTTTCCTCAAACGATAGAGAATACAAATGAGTGTTGGCGTTGGTATTGTTGGAACTGGGATGATTGCCAATTTTCATGCCAAGGCGATTGCCGACGCGGGTAACGCTCATCTCGTTGGATGCTTCAATCGGTCAATCGAGAAGGCTCAGGTTTTCGCCGATCAGCATGGCGGGAAAGCTTTCTCGAGCCTCGAAGAGATGATCGCGGACCCAGAAGTGCAGGCTTTATCGATCTGCACCCCTAGTGGTGCTCATCTTGACCCTGCAGTCGCCGGAGCGAGGGCCGGTAAGCATATTCTGATTGAAAAACCGCTTGAGATCACAACCGAACGATGCGACGCGATCATCCAGGCCTGTCGTGAAGCGGGAGTTCAACTCGCGGTGACCTTTCAAAGTCGCTTTCATGAATCGAGCCAACTGATGAAGCGTGCCGTTGACGGTGGACGGTTCGGCCGGGTGACGATGGGCGACGCATACGTCAAGTGGTACCGCAGTCAGGAATACTATGACAGTGGCGCTTGGCGTGGAACTTGGGCCTTAGATGGCGGTGGTGCTTTGATGAATCAAGCCATTCATTCGGTTGATCTCTTGCTTTGGCTAATGGGGCCAGTTGCGGAGATCAGTGCGATGACAGCCACAATGACTCATGAGCGTATCGAGGTTGAGGATGTAGCTGTTGCGACTCTGAAGTTTGAGTCCGGAGCACTCGGAGTCATTGAAGCTACAACGACAGCTTACCCCGGAGCACTCAAGCGGATTGAAATCAGCGGAAGTAACGGAACCGCAATTCTGGAAGAGGAAGATCTGAAGGCTTGGCAGTTCGCCGATGAGTCAGATGAGGATGAAGCGATTCGTGAGCGAATGGAAGGCCGAACCCAAACCGGAGGCGGCGCTGGCGATCCCGCTGCCATTGGGCATCACGGCCACACGATGGTGTTTGAAGATTTTGCAGGAGCGATTCTCGAGGGTCGAGCACCGAGCGTTGACGGAGCGGAGGGACGCCGGAGCGTTGAGGTGATTCAAGCCATCTATGAGTCGGCCAAGACTGGTCAGACGGTTCGCCTGTAATGACGCTTTATCGCTTTGGATCAATCTTTCCGAGCTGGCAGGAGAAAGCAGAAAGCCTGACGATCATTGCGAACCAAAAGATGACGGCCAGCGATGGTTGGGATGTTCCACGTCTTCGCCTCCAATGCTGGTAAGCGAAGCAACTCCCGGTACTCGTTGGGATCAGCAGCGGCAAATAGGACGCCACCGGCCTCTGCTTGTCCGACCAAGATGTCGTCCACGAGCAGTAACTGGCCTTGTCCAAGTCGTTCGCGTCTGGACTGTTGCCAGTTTGACAATCCCTCTGGGAGATTCACCGCTTCAAGAGAACCGTTATTGATTGCGTAGGCGATCGACCCATCAACGCAGGCGTGCGTGAATTTAGTTTTCAGGACACGAGACGAAGTCCAAATTGCTTCGGCAGTCAACTCACCATCATTATTGGCGGTCACTTCGACGAGCGCACTACCTCCACCGTATCCTTTGCCGATAACAAATTGGTTGGTCCCGGCGGGAATAACGCTGGCGCAGTTTGCACCTCCATTGGATTGTCCGATCCACTCAAATGACCAGAGTTGTTCTCCCGTCTCGACCGCGTGTCCGCTGATTGTCTGCTCATTGACTGATACGATTTGTCGCTGTCCCGCCAAGTTCAAAAGCATCGGAGAGGCGTAGCTGATTTGGTCATCGCCTGCGGTCCAAACCGTTTCTCCATTTTCCAGCGATAGTGCGATGAGGCTCCGGCCGCTCAAGGCCTCTGCTTGCGGTCCACCGAATGGAACAACACAAAGGTCGTCAACGATCAGCGGTGAGCCAGATCGAGCCCAGCTAATTGCCGACTCGGATGACTCTTTATTCCAACCAGCAAGTTGCAACAATTCGACTTGCCAGACAATTTTCCCGGAAAGCCAATCGACACACCAAATTGTTCCATCTTGTCCTTGCGCGAAAACTCGGTCTTCATGAATCGTGGGCGTGCTTCGGGGGCCGGGGCCACCAAAGGTGTTGTCGTGGTGAGACGCATGCTCGATTTTCCACAGTAAAGCTCCATCGGAAAGCCGATAGCACGTTAAGCACTCTTGGTCATCACGTTGTTCCAGTGTAATGGCGCGATCTTTTACCACAGCGAAGGAAGCCCAGCCTTCACCGATGCCGATGTTCCACAGCGTTTCGATTTCAGAGACCGTTTCCGGTACCGAGAATTGTCGACGGCTTATTACTCCGTTTCTTTGCGGTCCTAGAAACTGCGGGAAGTCGGATAACGCGTATCGCCGCTCTGATTCGGTTGAGGTTGACTCGGTGATCTCGGTTGATTCAGCTTCCTGGGAATCAAGTACCTCCGCGACTTCTTGTGAGGCAAGCGTTTCCTGCAGTTTCGGGCCACGCGACCCAAAAGCAAACCGTATTTGAGGAACGATCTCACCACTGAATCCTTCAAAGTCAAACAGGACGGGGGCGAGGATGCTGAGGACAACGACGGCAAGAGGCACATGCCACCGTTTGCCTTTGGAGACTGCTAGCCAGTGAAGGTTCCATGTGAATTGAATGGAGACGGTTATCACAATTGCAATCGTGATGAGATTGGCGATCTGATGATCTGTGCTCGGAGCCCAGTGCTGGACAATCGCGATTGTCGCTGAGGCTAGAAGCAAGCCGACCGCAATTCGACGGCCACGCCTTTTCTCGGGTTTTGACTTGCTGGGGTTAGCTGGTGACGCGTGGTCGCTGCGTGACCCAGAGAGTTCATCGTCTCGATCGTGCGTTTCCATCTCGGATTCCCATTTCAGTCGGCTGTCTTCGTGATTTCTTCGTTCATTCGCTCTCGCAATTCTTTGCACGCATCTGATGGACTGCTGCACAACGCACAGCTTGTATTCCCGTCCGAGTCTTTGCGGTTTGCGAGTCCTCCACATGATCCGCTAATCGAGCGTCGCCCGAAGATGACGCCAATCGCCATTCCAGCGATGATCAAACCGAGGACTAGAGCCGTTAAGATGATGGTCGCCCCTGATCCATTACTCGATGCTACCTGCGAGTTTTTTTGCGACGTTTCGGATGCGGTGGATTGCGGATTTGATTGAGACTTAGAAACGTTTTGACTCAGGTTGGCTGCGTGATTAGCAAGAAGTCCGGTACCGACGTACTCATATCGATCCTCGATTCGCTGCACCGCAAGAATCGATAGTCCCTCCGCTTCGGCTAAAGCAACTCCCGCCTTTTCACCAACGACGTTGATCGCTGTTGCCCAAGCGTCAGCTTCCATACAGCTTGAGGCAATCACTGAAATGGAAGCGAGTCCGTGTTCAATCGGCCGGCCAGAGCGAGGGTCGATTGTGTGCGAGTAGCGAATTCCGTCGACTTCAAAATAGTTGCGGTAGTCACCTGATGTCGCCATGGCCTGATCGCTCGCCGGTCTCGTATTGAGAGGCTGAGCAAGAAGGATCGCTTCCTGAATCATGTCGGGTACTTGGATGCCAACTTGCCAGGGCATGCCCGCTTTATCACCACTGGTGCAAACCTCGCCACCGATTTCGACAAATACATTTGCAGCACCTAGATCGTTGAGCTTCGCGACAACCCGATCCACGGCGTAGCCTTTGGCAACCGACGACAGGTCGATCTCGAGCTGGGGGACGGATTTCTTCAATGCCGGCGGATCTAACCGAACTTGAAGTTTCTCGTAACCGATATCCTCAAGTAGTTGCTTGATTTCTTGTTCCGTTGGAACAACTCGCTTTCGCTCTTTGGGGCCAAAGCTCCACGCATTGACCAGCGGTTCAATGGTGACATCAAAAGCACCACCGGTTTTCTCGGCGAGTGTCTGCGCGAATTGTGTGACGGTCGCAGTCTCGAGGCTTACAGGGAACCAATCCAGTGACTCTGAATCATTGAAGCGACTAATCTCTGATTTCGGCAGGTAGGTCGACATCTGATCGTTGATTCTTCTAAGCAACGCATCCACCTCAAGTCGGACATCCTCTTCAAAGTTAGGCGGTTCGAAAATCTTGATCGTGAATCTCGTGCCCATGGTCGGGCCAGAAAATTCAGCCATCTGCCCTTTTGAAGAAGCCTCAGGTGTTTGCGCATCAGCTTGCGTGCACCCGAACAAAATGAGGCAGAGCAACAACCCAACAACCCGTTCCCAGAATGGGGCGAACCGACATGCCATGAATGGCTGTTTCATGCTGCAAAAAGGATTCACGCGAACGACTCTCATGGATTCAGCCAGCAACCGTGTAATCTTTGGGGTCACCGAGCATGATACAGGATGATTCTGGCTGGAACGCAAACACGGCATTCACTTGACGCGAATGCCGTGATAAATATTTCATTGATGGGGCAACTTGTTCTTTTCGAGAGTCAGTTGGTTCACCAGGGACAATTACTGACTAACCACCAAAGTCATCGTATGCGATGTTCTCTGGCTCAACGCCGAGGTCATCAAGCATCTTGAAGACTGCAGCGTTCATCATTGGCGGGCCACAGATGTAATACTCAATATCTTCTGGAGCCGGATGAGTGCTGAGGTAATTTTCTAACAACACCTGATGGATGAAGCCGACATAACCATCCCAGTTATCTTCCGGTTGTGGTTCCGAGAGAGCGATATTGAACTTGAAGTTCGGAAATTCTTCCTCGATCTTTCGGAAGTGGTCGACGTAGAACAGTTCTCTTGAACTTCGTCCACCATACCAGTAACTGACTTTACGATCGGTTTTTTGTCGTTTGAACAGTTCAAAGACATGACTTCGCAGCGGTGCCATCCCAGCACCACCACCGATGTAGACCATTTCAGCCTGTGAGTCCTTGATAAAGAACTCGCCGTATGGGCCACTAATCGTTGCCTCATCACCTGGCTTCAAATTGAAAATCCAACTGCTCATTTTCCCAGGAGGAACATCAGGTAAACGCGGTGGCGGAGAAGCCACACGAACGTTCAGCATGATGATGCCTTTTTCGCCGGGGTAGTTGGCCATCGAGTAGGCTCGCACAACTGGCTCTTCAACTTTGGAAACGAATCTCCAAATGTCAAACTTGTCCCAGTCCTCGTGGAATCGCTCATGGATCTCGAAATCTTTGTAGTGAACCTCGTGTGGCGGGCATTCGATCTGGATGTAGCCGCCCGCGCGGAAGTCAACGTCTTCGCCTTCAGGTAATTCGAGAATGAGTTCTTTGATGAAGGTCGCCACGTTGTCGTTACTGCGAACCTTGCAGACCCACTTCTTGGTGTCGAATGCCTCAGCAGGAACTTCGACGGTCATGTCCGTCTTGACTGCGACTTGGCAGCTCAGTCGCTCGCCCTCTGCAGCCTCTTTCTTGTTAATGTGGTCTTTCTCGGTCGCGAGGATTTCACCCCCGCCCTCGGTAACCTTGACTCGGCATTGAGCACAGGTTCCACCGCCACCACATGCACTACTTACAAAAACACCCGCGTCAGCCAAGGCGCCTAGCAGCTTTCCGCCCGCAGGGACTTCGACCGTCTTTTGATCGTTGATCAAAATCTTAACTGGCCCAGATGCCACCAATTGGCTCTTGGCAGCCAAAATAATCAGGACCAATGCGATCACAACGGCGGTGAACATCACAACGCCGTAGACCACGACGTCCCATTGTATTGCTTCCATCGTTACCAGCTCTTAGGAGAGTCTATTGTTTCGGGAGTGGAAAAGTTGTTTTACGAGACGGCTTTACAGTTGAATGCCGCCGAACGACATAAAGGCCAACGCCATCAAGCCAACGGTAATGAACGTAATTCCTAAACCGCGTAATGGTGGAGGAACGTCACTGTATTTAAGTTTCTCTCGGATTCCGGCAAGTGCCGCGATCGCCAATGCCCACCCAATTCCGCAGCCAAGACCGTATACAACGGACTCAGGGAAGTTGTAACTTCGCTCAGACATGAACAATGAGCCGCCTAGGATCGCGCAGTTCACGGTGATCAGCGGGAGGAAGATACCCAACGCGTTGTAGAGCACCGGGACATACTTATCGAGGAACATTTCAAGAATCTGAACCATCGCCGCGATCACACCGATATAGCTAATGAAGCTAAGAAACGAGAGATCCACATCGGCGAAGGACGGGCTGATCCACGTCAGGGCTCCCTCCTTGAGGAACAGCGAGTAAATCGCTTGGTTGGCCGGAATTGTGATGCCCTCGATCACAATCACCGCGACGCCGAGACCCAACGCAGTTTTCACGTTCTTGCTAATCGCCAAGAACGTACACATGCCGAGAAAGAAGGCTAACGCGAGGTTCTCGATGAAAACCGCGGTCAGAAAAATACTGATGTAATGTTCCATAATAGCTTGGTCCGATCTTCGGATCTCCGGTAGGTCACCGGATGGCTCAAATGGTGAAGGGTTGGGTTAAGTCTTGCTCAGGCGTCATCCGGTGATGACCCCTCGTCAATTTGCTCAGGCTTCCTCAATCTGTTCCGGTTTCCAAACTCGGATCAGCCAGATCAGAATGCCGATGATGAAAAATGCGCTAGGCGGCAAGAGCATCAAGTTGTTTGGGTTGTACCAGCCGCCGTTACGGTCGAGTTGGAAAATCTCAATGCCGAACAGCGTGCCGCTGCCGAACAGTTCGCGGAAGAATGCAACGAACATCAAAACGAGTCCGTAGCCGAGGCCGTTACCGATCCCGTCAAGGAAGCTCAGTCCGGTGCCATTTTTCATTGCGAAGCCTTCCGCTCGACCCATCACGATGCAGTTCGTGATGATCAGACCAACAAAGACCGATAATTGCTTGCTGATATCGAACAGGTAAGCCTTAAGGATTTGGTCGACCACGATCACCAAGGAGGCAATCACGACCATCTGAACGATGATGCGGATGGCGCTCGGAATGAAATTGCGGATCGCACTGACGGCTAAGTTACTGAACGCCGTCACCGCAATCACCGCCAGGCTCATTACCAGCGATGTTTCCATTTTGCTCGTCACCGCGAGTGCAGAGCAGATGCCGAGGATCTGTAGAGCAATGGGGTTGTTGTTGACCAGTGGGTCAACGAGAACGTCTGAAGCTTTTCTTGACATCTTTCCTTACGCTCCCTCTTTCGATGAGGTGAGTTCACCCGAGAGCTTGCTGAGGTAGGGTCCGTACCCATCTTGGCTCGCCCAGTATCGGATGAGGTTGGTTACGCCACGACTGGTGATGGTTGCACCGGAGAGCCCGTCAACCGAGTGCTGGTCACCTGATGGTGCAGGTCCTTTGAAGACCATCGCCGCAGGTTCTCCGCTCTCGTCGTAAAGTTTGACTCCTTCCCATTGAGCTTTCCAGCTTGGGTTGTCAACTTCTCCGCCCAGTCCGGGCGTCTCTTTATGCGAGTAAAAGGTCAAACCTTGTATGGTGTTTAGATCGCTTCGAACGGCCAGGTACCCATACAGGGTTCCCCAGAGGCCTTTGCCGAATACTGGCAGCACAACCTGAGAGATCTTACCGGATCCCGGTTCTTCGACGAAGAAAACCCGCATCGTTTTGGGTCGCGATGGCTCTCCGATGTTGTACTTGCGATTGTCAATACTAACCGTATCATCGGTTTCGCCGCTGACATAATCGCCAGTTTCAAGGTCAACAAATTTCTCGCTGATCCAGCCGTTGAGTTCGGTGATCTGGCTCATGTCAAGCATTGAAGCTTGAACGCCATACTCACCTATCGCCAAGCCTGTTGCATCCAAGATGTTCTTCTGTTGATCTAGGATAACGTTTTGTTCTTGTCGATCTTTCAGTGCAACCGCTGCTCCGCTGACGGCTAGTGAGCAGACAACACAAAGGACGGTTGCAACCAACAATGTGTTAAAGAGTGAATCACGTTGTTGCATAGCGAGCGACCCTCCTGCGGACGTTTGCCTGAACGACGAAGTAGTCAATTAATGGTGCGAAAACGTTGCCGAATAGGATCGCCAACATAATGCCTTCGGGGAACGCTGGGTTCACCACTCGAATCAATACAGTCATGAATCCGATCAGGATTCCGTAAAGCCATTTTCCTTTGTCCGTCATCGAAGCACTGACGGGGTCGGTGGCCATGTAGACCAAGCCGAACGAAAGGCCGCCGACAACTAGGTGCCACCAAAACGGAACTGCGAACATCGGATTGGTTTCCGAGTCAAACGCGTTTAGAAGTAGCGTGGTCGCAACCACACCACCGATCACACCTGCCATGATCCTCCAGGAACCGATGCCGGTGGCAATCAAGATGCCCGCTCCAAGGATGCACAGGGCCGTACTGGTTTCACCGATGCTCCCCGGAATCACGCCCAAGAACGAGTTCAACCATGAGCTGGATAGTGCAGAAGCCACGTCAGCACCGTTGGCTGGGTCTGCGACATTGACCATCGAGTACACCCAAGATGCCTCAGTGCCACCTGCCGGAGCAGGGCCAGCAGCTGCCATTTTGCCGAGTGCCGTCGCGCCACTGTATCCATCGACTGCGGTCCAAACCTTGTCACCGCTGATCTGGCCGGCATAGGCAAAGTAAAGGAATGCACGACTGGTCAAGGCGACGTTCAAGAAGTTGCGCCCGGTACCACCGAACACCTCTTTGGCAACGATCACGCCGAAAGCAATTCCCACGGCAACCTGCCAGAGAGGAATCGTCGGAGGGAGCGTTAGCGGGAAAAGTAAGCCGGTTACTAAGAAGCCTTCGTTGATTTCGTGACCGCGAAGAACACTGAAAACCAATTCGACATGACCCCCGACAAACATGCAAACGATGTATATCGGGAGGAAGTGGATCAAACCCAGTACAAAGTTGTCTGCAGGATTTGATGCGTCATTGGTGAAGCCGATCGCGTGATGGATGGTGTAATGCCAGTCAAGCGTGTACCGCTGGCCGGCGTCTTCCATCGCTGCAATTGCGGTGTTGGCTTGATACCCGACGTTCCACATTCCGAAGAGCGTGATTGGTACCAACGCCATGACGACCGTGATCATCATGCGTTTTAGGTCAATCCCGTCTCGGAGATGAGTGCTACCCTCTGCAACCTCTCCCGGTGTGTAGAGAAAGGTGTCGAGTGCTTCGTACATGGGGTACGCCACCTCCAAAGGACCACCCTTGGCGAACCAAGGATGAACTTTATCGAGGACGTCTCGAAGTGCTTTCATTTTCTTTCGTTCCTGTCAGTCGTCTGACGACGTGATGGTGGTCACAGACTTGGCTGGGACTCGATCATTGAATGGGTTACGGGCCTAAGATGATGCCGCTGTGCAGGCACTAACCTTCCCGTTCTATCGTGGTGAGGCTTTCTCTCAGCAGCGATCCATACTCGTATTTTCCGGGGCATACGAATGTGCAGAGGGCTAAATCTTCCTCTTCCAATTCGAGTGCACCGAGAAGTTGTGCTTCGTCCGTGTCTCGGTAAATGAGAGACCGAAGAAGTTGTGTCGGTAAGATGTCCAACGGCATCATCTTTTCAAATGTACCGAGAGGAACCATTGCTCGTTCACTACCGTTTGTCGAAGCAGTGAATGCAAACTTTTTATTCGGGAACGCCGCTGACGCGAAAACTGGCGTGACCGAGTACTTGTCGATGCCAGGTTTTTGCCAACCTAAAAACTCTCTTTCGTTTCCTTCTTCGATCAGCGAGATCTGGTTGTGGTACCGACCCAGGTAGTCAAATGGGCCAACGGATTTTCTTCCGTTGAGGACGGAACCTGAAATCGGGCGGATGTTCAAACTGGCGTCATATTCGCCATCGATCAGTTCGCTAACGCTCGCTCCGAGTTGGGTCTCGAGCAAGCGAGGTTTGGTGACGATTGGGCCGGCCAGCGAAATGATCCTGGAGGTATCCAGAACACCGCTTTGCAAAAAAGATCCAATGGCACAGACATCTTGATACCCGATGTACCAAACCGTCTTGGTTGGGCCGACGGGGTCGAGGAAGTGGATGTGTGTCCCTACGAGACCCGCTGGATGCGGGCCGTCAAATGTTTCGACCTGCACGCCGTCCATGCCCGCACCAGGTACATCGGCTGAACTTGATTTGCAAACGAAGACCTTACCGTCGGTCAATTCAGTTAGAGCACGCAACCCTAGGGTGAATTCGGCCGTCTTTTGCCCCATCGCAACAACAGGATCAGCCGCGAGTGGGTTGGTATCGATCGCTTGGACAAAGATCGAGCTGGGTTGGCTTCCGGGGGAAGGAACCTTTCCATAAGGTCTCGTGCGGAGGGAAGTCCAAAGACCGCTTTGAACCAGTTGCGAGGTCACCCCTTCGCGACCCAGTGCCGACGGGTCTGCACCCTTTGCCCCAGCGAATTCAACTCGGTCGTCGCCCTCGACGTTGATCTCAATGGACTCAAAACGGCGTTTGGCACCGCGATTCACTGCGGCCACCTGACCAGAAGCAGGAGAGGTGAAAATAACACCGGGGTTTTTCTTGTCTTCGAAAAGTGGTTGTCCGGTGGAGACTCGATCCCCCTCAGCAACCAGCATTGTCGGTCGCATCCCGACGTAATCGTCCCCGAGAAGTGCCACTTTGCCAACAGGTTTCGTGGTCTCGATGTGCTGTTCAGGACTACCGAGGATGGGGAGGTCCAAACCTTGCTTAATTCTCGTCATAGTTTTTCTTAGCGTTCTCTATCGCTGGTAGTCGCCGTCCGGCTGAGTCTTACGTTTTAACTAAGCCCTACGATTCCGCCGATTGTTTCGGCAAGGTTCGGATGGAACCTATCCGCCAGGATCATTTGATCACTGACGACACCAGATCTAATCACCTAATACTCACAAACGATCTTGTGCCGCACGCAAGTGCGACTGAGCCGCTTCGCCTGATAAACGTCATTTTTGAGCTTAAGGCTTCAGCGGCAATTTTCCTGTCAACTCGGCAGTGTTTGGCTTCAAACCATTGTGCCGCATCTCTGGGGGAAAGGCCACGAGGATTGCTGCTTCGTGTTTCAATGCTCATCGAGCCACTCTGACCCGATTGCCTACATTGTTAATGCACATCAACTCCGCTCTCTCGTCAACTCCTTCGTAACCGTCTTCCACTCCGACTCGATACGGATCGTGAAAGCCAACGCCGATCGGCCGATCCTTTGTGCTTCGCCTTCGACTGCGTCGCACCGCGAACTTTCGGATTCTCGGGGCAGGATTGAGAGAAAATCACGGAGATGCCGTGCATGCCTGACACAATAATTGCGGGCTGATGCGAGTCAAAGAGGCCTGAATCTGGATTCTTTGCTCTCTGGCAAGCAAATCACAACTACCGCATACCGCGTCTCGCGTGGAATATGCCACACGAACGCATAAATCGCAACGCCACCTCGACTCTGGAACCCGAAAATGCTGCGTGTTTAGGCCTCATCGGACAGTGACAACGGACGGCAACAATGTAAGGACGCAGGTTTACGAGATTGTGACTTTTTGTCGCATTTCACTTCAGTTCTGTCTTTCAGCCTGCCAGTTCTGATGTTGCATCCACAGCTTCGGAGGTGGCCCCTGTTCGTCCACTAGTAGCATCGACGATGATGAGCATAAATGATGGCGTTATTAATACCGGTGGCTGTCGTTAGTGTTCGAATGTTTTGCGTTGGCGGATGGCGGTTTGAGTCATGCGGCTGCCTGGGTCATGCGACTGTCTGGGGTTTGCAGCAATCTGGGGTTCGGGGGCCGGCGTCTCAGGCGGTGAACCGATTGTGGTTGGATGCCGTACAAGAACAACCTTGGGGTTTCGTCATTCCTGCGCGGTAATTTTGCCGCGCTAGAGGACTTCATAGTAGCTGTGTTAGGTCCCGTTCCCAATGTTTCTTTGGCAGACGTGAGGCCGAGACGCGGTCTAGCTGGGTTGGATCTT
The DNA here is from genome assembly GCA_049889895.1 of Rubripirellula sp. Classification (GTDB taxonomy): domain Bacteria; phylum Planctomycetota; class Planctomycetia; order Pirellulales; family Pirellulaceae; genus Rubripirellula. Next base: position 53,700 of record JBMHCO010000021.1, on the reverse strand, counting down.
CGCAGTCGCATAGACTCCTTGGCCCGAAGCAAATACGGTAACCTGTTGTTTCGGCCGTGTTGTTCGGCTACGGGTCTGATGGCTCTGCATCGCGGAGGCCCACGGGGTGCTGGTTTTGTAACTTTATTCAATTTTAAAGGTCTTTTAGCATGAAGCGTGCTCTCTACTCACTCGGACTTGGAATGGGGCTAATTTCCGCTCTAACGCTCACCGGCTGCGGTTCAGGTGGAGAAGCTCCCTCAGCTCCTGTATCCGCCGAGGCCGACCACGATCACGGGGATCACGATCACGATGGGCATGATCACGGTGAAGACGAGCACGCGGGCCATGACCACTCAGCTCACGAGCACCCAGCACACGGACTCAACGGTGGCCACATGGTGAAGCTTGATAACGGGTCTGAAATCGAGGGCGCCCTGGACAAGGAAAGCGATGCGTTTTCGATTTTTCCTGCCGATGCGAAAACGGTGAAATCCATCAAGATGATTTCGAAGATCGAGGACACCGAAACAACCTACGACTTCGCGGCCGCGACCGAGGCGGACATGGAAGGTGCTTTCGTCCTGACCAGTCCCGAGCTGGCTACTGCAGTCCGCATGGGGGACGCCGTGGAGGTGACACTTGTTGTTGAAACCGAACAGGGTGCTGCTTCGTCGCGATATCAGCATCACGAGCACTGATTGGGTTGGTGCTTTATCCGCTAATTGCTGAATCTCCCCTGCTGATCGCGGCAAAGCAGATTTGGGTAAGGGCCACTCGGCTGCCGATGGTGGCCGAGTCTATAGGTCAGCGATCGCCTCCTATCACCGAGAGCGGCGAAATCCTTTCGGTTTTTCTTCATGGTTGCAATTAGTCGGCTTTCGGAAATGCGGAACGCTGTCTAATCTTTCCGGCAGTGAGAGGGAAATGATGGGTTTGCATGTTCAAGATGCAGCCATCTTACTCTCTACGCGACGGTTGGTTCCTGAATCGATTTCTTTAGGACAACGGTCGCTTGTGTGACTCTTGTCACCGCGGCTCCGTGTCGGAGTCGCCGTGCCGTTTGGTGAGCCTGGATGCTTCGGCCTCACCGCTTCTTGAAAGGAATAGTGGCTCGTGCGTCGTAATGATATTCGCAACGTCGTGATCATCGCTCATGTCGATCATGGAAAGACGACTCTGGTTGATTGTTTGTTGCGTCAGAGCGGTCAATTTCGAGATGCCGAACTCAAAGGTGAGCGAATTCTCGATTCCAATGACCTGGAGAGAGAACGTGGTATCACCATCCTTTCCAAGAACATCGCGATTCCCTATCGCGGAGTGAAAATCAACCTGATTGATACCCCTGGCCACGCTGACTTCGGTGGTGAAGTCGAGCGAGTGGTCAAGATGGCTGACGGTTGCTTGTTGCTGGTTGATGCGGCTGAGGGACCGATGCCGCAGACGCGGTTTGTTCTTGAGAAGGCTTTGCAAGCCGGTGTTCGTCCAATCGTGGTGGTTAATAAGGTGGATCGTCCCGATGGGCGACCGCTCGAGGCGCTCGACGAAGGCTTAGAGCTACTCGCTGAGCTCGGTGGTGATGAGCAACTGGACAATGCGGCTTATGTGTTCAGTAGTGCCAAGAATGGTTTTGCGACTAAAGATCCGGCCGAGGCATCTGATGACATGCGACCTTTGCTTGATTTGTTAGTGGACGCGTTGCCGGGGCCAGATGTTGATCAGGAAGCGCCGCTCCAGATGATGGTGACGACGCTTGACTGGAGCGAGTACGTCGGCCGAATCGCGGTGGGACGGATCCAGTCCGGAAAAATAGAGCTTGGACAAACCATTGACCTGCATCAGAAAAACGGCGTCAAGAAGCAGAAGGTTGCAGGGTTGTACGTGTTTGACAATCTAGGCAGAGCTGAAGCGAAATCTGCCAGCGCTGGGGACATTGTCGCAATCGAAGGGCTCGAGGCGGTCGAGATCGGTGACACCATTGGTGCGGTCGACGCGGATAATGCTTTGGAAAGATTGCGAGTCGATGAGCCCACCCTCGAAATGGTTTTTAGCGTGAACTCATCGCCGATGGCTGGGCGGGAAGGTAAGTATGTGACGACGCGGCAGCTCAAGGCTCGACTTGAAAAAGAGCTTGAGCGAAACGTGGCATTGCGTGTCGAGATGGTTGAGGGGACCGAGGCGTATGCGGTCAAAGGACGCGGGGTTTTGCATCTCGCAGTGCTCATTGAAACGATGCGTCGTGAGGGATACGAGCTGAGTGTTGGTAAGCCTCGGGTGATTTTCAAAACCATTGACGGGAAACAGCACGAGCCGTACGAGACGCTGCGAGTCGAAGTGCCCACCGATGCAATGGGGCCAGTGATGGAACTCGTGGGGCATCGCCGAGGGCAATTGGAAGAAATGGCACAACGCGGTGATTACAGTCTCTTGCGTTTTCTTGTGCCTTCACGCGGATTGATTGGTTTAAGGACCAAGTTGCTCAATGCGACCAAAGGTACCGCAATCATCCATCATCGATTCGAGAGCTACCGACCCGTGGAAGGTGAGCAGCCAAAGCGTGGCAACGGCGTGCTCATCTCAATGGTCGGTGGGAAGACGATGCCGTTCGCGTTGTTCGGTTTGCAGGAGCGTAGCGAACTGTTGGTCGCTCCGGGAACGGAAGTTTACGAGGGGATGATCGTCGGGGAAAACGCACGCGATAACGATATGACCGTGAATCCGTGTCGCGAAAAGAAACTCACCAATATTCGCGCTGCGGGTAGTGATGAGAACGTGATCCTGAAACCACCCCGAGATCTATCCCTGGAAGCGGCTCTGGAGTACATCGAAGACGACGAGCTTGTTGAGGTCACCCCGGAGAATATTCGCCTGCGGAAGATTGTTCTCAAGGAAAGTGACCGGCGCCGAATCAATCGAAATGCTTGATCTTGCGATTAATCGCTTCGTCCATTGCTCGCTTCCTCTCCCGCTGTATGGTGCAGTGCAGTGAGATAAACGATGCAGTGCAGTGAGATAAACGATGCAGTGCAGTGAGATAAACGATGCAGTGCAGTGAGATGGACGGTGCAGTGCAGTGAGATGGGTGATGCGACGCATTGAGCGTTGTCGATTGGTTGAAGACAGCCTTGAGTCTTAACGGTATCAAGCCGACTTTCCGTCACGCCGCTTCCTGCTGACGCTCGGCGTTTCGGCCTGCGCGTCGCAGATTATTACCGCTGAAGTGATGCCTTCTAGCCAACGCTCCATTGGTTTGTGAACCATTCAACTCGATTCGCACGTTTGGGGTTGTAGTTAGAATCAGGCGAGAATCCGTAATTCTCAAGAAACTGAACCAAAGCATTGAAAGGAACCTCGGCGTGTTGAGTCATGACGTCAACGCGTTCGCTGTCGGGCTTCCAGTTGTAGAGCAGGCTTGTGTCGCGTTCAAACCATGCATCTAGGTATTCAGCATCGGTAGTGCTGGCGACAACAAAGTCACACTTTTTGTGGCACAGAAAATTTAGCAGGCTAGATGCCAGACTTCGTGTCTGTTCGATGTCGCCAGCGCAGGTGGATGATGCAATGTTCCAAAGACTTGTGAAGCCATTGTCATCAAGATCTTCTGGGTTGATTTGAACGTGTGAATTAGCGGTTGATTCGCCCGATGACATGTTGCTTCCTTTCGATGTCTTGATTCTGAAAGGCGAGGATCTTAGAGTTCAGAAGCATGATCGAATAGGGGGCGGTCGAAGAATTCAGAACGAAAACAACTTTAGGCCTGACGAGGTGGGGTTACTCCGCTTGGTTGGTTATCTTGGATTGCTCATGTTGCCGTTGGCGTTCAGCAAAACGACTTCGTTGTTGATCGGTAATCGAATCGGCACAGTGGGGGCATTGAACTCCCGCAACAAACTGCTCGGATTGTTGTTGCTCTTTGGTGACAGGCCAACCGCAGCCAAAGCACATGATGTGTTCGCCTTCCTCGAGTCCGTGCCCAACGGAAACACGGCCATCAAAAACAAAACAGTCGCCCTCCCATAGGGATTCGGAAGGTTCAACTTCTTCTAAGTATTTGAGGATTCCACCGCGAAGGTGATAAACCTCTTCGAAGCCCATCCCTTTGAGCAAAGCGGTTGATTTTTCGCACCGGATTCCACCGGTGCAAAACATGGCGACCTTGCGATGTTTTTCTGGATCGAGATTGTTTTCGACGTACTCTGGAAACTCACGAAATGTATGCGTCTCGGGGTTCATCGCTCCCTTGAATGTTCCGATGGCGTACTCGTAGTCATTGCGTGTATCGACGAGGGTTACATCTGGATCATTGAGGAGCGTATTCCAGTCCTTCGGGTCGACGTAAGTGCCGACCGTTTTCAGTGGGTCAATCCCCTCAACGCCCATCGTGACGATCTCTTTCTTCAGACGCACTCTCGCACGTTTGAACGGCATTTCGTCACAGTAAGACTCTTTCACATCAAGTTCCGAGAGTCGGTCGTCTTGCCTCAGATAAGCCAAGATCCCGTCGATCCCTTCGCGGTGTGCCGCGATCGTTCCATTGATCCCTTCTTTGGCAAGGAGCAAGGAGCCCTTTACACCCAACCTCACCATCGTTGATTCAATCGGCTCCTTGAGAGTCGCGTAGTCGTCGAGGGGTGTAAAGCGATAAAGGGCGGCAACAACGACTTGTGGCATGGCAACGAAGTTTCTGTGGATCTCGGAGCGTGACTTTGGCTCGTTTGTTTGTCTCTAGAACTTGACCGATATCGGTTTTCAGACGAGCATTCTCAGGGCAGCCAGCGCGGCTGCGTAATCTGGCTCTTCGGTGACTTCTGGCACAATTTCTTTGTAGGCGACGGTGCCTTCGGCATCGAGCACAAAAACGGCTCGCGTCAGTAATTTCAGCTCGGCGATCGTCACGCCAAAATCAGTGCCAAAGGCATGCGTCTGGTAATCGCTTGCCGTCTGCATTTCAATCTCTTCCGCTCCACAAAAACGAGCCTGAGCGAAAGGCAGATCGCGACTGACAGTGATTGCGTTGATTTGATCCTTGAGCGATGCGATCTGTTCGTTGAATTTCTTGGTTTGAATTGCACAAACCCCAGTGTCAAGGCTGGGCACGAGGCTAAGTAGGGTTGGTTTTCCCTTGATGTCCGATAATGTTACGGATTGGATTCCCGCATCTGCATAATGCAGTACGAAATCAGGTGCTGGTGATCCAACTGCAAGATCTTCGCCCTCAAGAGTCATCGGGTTGCCCTTGAAGGTGATGATGCCAGTACGTGCCATGATATTGTTCCTCTGTATTCTCACTACGTTGATTGGTTGGATAGCTGGCTGCAGCGAACTTGGTTTGTCCCAGTCCCGTTGCAAGTGCCGTGGATCTCTCCATGAGAGATCCTCTACGGCCATCTTGAGTATGGGGGTGAAGGAGCCAAGCGTGAATAGGGGAGCGACGCAAAATGTGGCTAACTGCTCTGACATTTGGGCCGAAGGCGAGGAAATGGGCCGAAGGCTAAGAAATTCCGAGCACGACCGACTTTTCTCGGTTCGCTCTCATGGTGCTGATGCGAGCCAAGACTCCGGGGTGCATCCAGCTCGATTTCCTCGAGCTCGTTCTTTCACTGGTTACTTCGAGTAACGCTCGGCTTAACTCTCGACCTGCCTGTTCAAAGCTGTCCGGAAGTTCGTTGAACTGATCTGAAAGGCTCGCCGCTATCCGGCATGCTTCGATGTCAGCATCATGCTCGGTGCGATGTGATACCCAGCGCAGCGTGAGCAGTGTCAACAAGATGCAGGAGATGCTGCCCGTCGGGGCAAACCATTGGCTTGTTTCAAACCAAGGCGAGATGGCTGCTGCGGTGCCCCAAATCGGAATGATCGACAACATGCGTAAAGGAAGGTGCCGACGTTTGAGGTGCGCTGCCTCATGCAGAATCACCATTGCCAGTTGCGTGCGGGGCAATCGTTCAATCAGCTGATCTGAAAGAAGGAGCTTGCGAAATGGGGAGACGAATCCAACCACGACTGCATTCATGTTGCGTTTGTTGGTGTTCCAGATTGCGACCTCAATTTTCCCTAATCCAGCCGCTTGCGTGAGCCCTTTGATCCACTTTTGATCGACTCCAGCAATCGGGGTGGTGTCCATAAAACGCACAGCGGTCCAAGGCAAAACCAAAATAAGGAAGATCACCACCAAGCCGATATTCAAGACTGCGGTATAGGAGTCGTGTAGAGGAAGAATCTGTATTACATCAATGAAGCCAAGCAGCATTAAAATAGGGAAGAGACTCGTCCCCAGAAGGAATCGAATTTTTGGTGCTGAACTCATCAAGCATCGAAATGTGTTTGTCGGTGTCTTGGTGAGTGTGTTCAAAGCGTGGGCGGAGAATCTCTCAGCGGTCATTATGCAGAACATCATCAGCAAGGTGCCGGGTGTTAGTAACACGAGAGACTGAAGTGCGAGCGAATGCTTGACCCATGGCAGGTCAGCAGTAGCCTCCGCGAGACCCCAGTAACGTAAAGAGATCACAACAGCTGCAATCGATGCCCAGCGACATCGTTCCAAATTTCGATCAAGGCGGCTGGCCGCATCAGAATTGATACCGTTGGTGTGATCGCGCCGAGCAGCCTTGATCGCGAGATTGCCGACAAGCTGGATGACTATTGCCATCCCGAACAAGGTTAGGATTGATCCGGCCCAAGAGATCGAATTGATCTGACTATCCTGCGGAATTGTTCCGCAAGACAAAGAAAGAAGGATCATTAAGAAAAGTGAAAGCTGCATGACCTGCACCATTGGTATGAGGGTCACCGCAGGATAATTAGGCACATGCAGAAAGAACCGATTAGTCAGGTGTGGAACGATTATCCGTCTTATTTTAATCGTGCCACATGCCGGTTGTGCCGGTTGTTCCAATGATCGCGGATCATTCGATTAGGACAGGTTCGCGTTTCGAGGTCTTTTGCGGACGATTTCGAACGCTAGTCCGCTTTGGGGTAGGAGCCTAGAAGTGTTAACCGTTGAGCAGCGTCTTCGAGTTCTTGGAGCGCTTGCGTGACGGTTGGTTGCGCACGATGTCCAGAGAGTTCGACGAAAAAGATGTACTCATTTGGGCTATCTGGTGCTGGGAATGACTCAATCCACGTCAGGTTCAGGGAATGCCTCTTAAAGATGCTCATTGCATCAGCGAGGGCACCTGGTCGATGATGGAGCTGGAACAGAATCGAGGTTTTATCTTGCCCTGTCGGCTCCGGTAAATCCGTTCCAAGAACGGCAAAACGCGTCACGTTGTTCGGATTGTCTTCGATATTGGCATCGATGAGTTCTAGCTCGTACTGACGACCGGCCTCAAGGCTCGCAACTGCGGCGACTCCGCGTTTTTCTGCGGCTAACTTTGCAGCTGCAGCCGTACTGCTGATTTCTACAAGTCTCGCCTGGGGAAGGTGCTTCGCGAGCCAGTCTCGGCATTGGGAAAGCGCTTGTGGCTTGCTGTGTACTTCAGTGATTTCAGATCGTGGAGTCCTAGATAGAAGATTGTGGTGAATCGGCAGGAGGACCTCACCGCAAACTTTCATGTCGCACTGAAGAAACATTCCGAGCGTATCTACCACGCGGCCGTCGGTGCTATTTTCGATCGGGACGACACCGTAGGGCAGGTCATTCCTCGCCACACTCTCAAACACGGCTCGAATGCTTGAAACCGGGCGAAGTTCAGTCGCTTCGCCGAAGTACTTTAGAGCGGCGAGGTGACTGTAGCTGTGCAGCGGCCCGAGATAGGCGGCGGACGTAGGGCGATGGGAATGGATGCAAAGGCTGGAGATATGTTTCATCACCGAACCGAGCATTTCCCGTGATAACTGACCACTTGTAATCTCTACGGCTTCAGGCTGATCGAGAAGCTGGTCGATTCTTTGTGAGCTGGTGACAATGCGGTTGCCAAGTTGCTGGGGAAACGCCTCGAGAAGATCGTTCACTAGCCCTTGGCGATTCCCTATAAGCTTGATCAGTTGTTCATCCAATTGCTGGATCTGCTGCTGCAAGTTTTCGCGTGCATCGGCGGGGTCGTTGGAAGGGTTTTGCATCTTAATATTTCGGGTTGTTGCATCTTGGCCGCAGTGTTTGTTGTGCTGCGAGTCTCGAGCTTTCGTCTCGGTGAGAAACTAGGTTACTGTCAATTTGACACACGCCAAAGTGGGGCGAATTGAGCGATGCATGGTAGCTGTCAAAATATCAGTAAAGCCTTTAGGCCGACATTCTTATCAGCGGATTTTGCCGGTTATGCGATCTCTGAAACTAAAAAAAAAGAGTCGTTAGGTTCTTTTTTGAATGAATGGCACGCTCTTTGCCTCACAGGGTGTTCGCTGTCGCAGAATGACGAAAACGACAGCAATCCTCATTAGATGACAATCAAAATCGCCTAATTGGGCGAGCACAACAATCACTCTGTTAGAGCCCGACCTCTACACGTTAGCCGACAAACGATCGGCAAGGAGAAGCAGAACGATGGCACAAGGTGAAAAAATTATCGGAATTGACTTGGGGACGACCAACAGCGTTGTCGCCGTGATGGAAGGCAGCGAGCCAAAAGTGATTCCTAACGCGGAGGGCAATCGCCTAACTCCCAGCGTTGTGGCTTTCACCGATAATGACGACACAATTGTGGGTGAGCCTGCACGCCGACAGGCGGTCACCAATCCAAGGAGAACGGTTTACTCGGTTAAACGCTTCATGGGACGACGTCACCACGAAGTCGAGAATGAAGAGAAAATGGTTCCCTACGGTGTTGAAGGTGCGGCCGATGAATATGTGAAAATTAAGGTTGGCGATAAAGCTCACTCGCCGCAGGAAGTTTCCGCTAAAGTTTTGAGAAAGCTCAAGGAATCGGCTGAATCCTACCTCGGGCAGACCGTCACAAAGGCCGTGATCACGGTTCCTGCGTACTTCAACGATGCTCAGCGGCAAGCAACCAAAGATGCAGGGCAGATTGCCGGTCTCGAAGTGGCTCGTATCATCAATGAGCCAACTGCAGCGGCACTTGCCTATGGTCTTGATAAATCGAAGGATGAGAAAATCATCGTCTTCGACTTGGGTGGTGGAACGTTTGACGTCTCTGTGCTTGAAGTCGCGGACTCTGGGGACGAGGAGCAAGAGAGTCGCGTCTTCCAAGTGATCAGTACCTCAGGTGACACTCAACTTGGTGGTGATGACTTTGATGAGGCTTTGATTCACTACGTCGCAGATGAATTTAAGAAAGAGAACGGAATCGATCTTCGCAGTGATCCAATGGCACTGCAGCGGTTGCAAGAAGCCTGTGAGAAAGCAAAGAAAGAACTCAGCTCGCTACCTGAAACGGATATTAACCTCCCTTTCATTACCGTAGCTGATAACGTTCCAAAACACTTGACCATGAAGGTGACTCGAGCGAAGTTTGAAGAACTCATCGATGCGTTGGTTGAGCGTTGCCGGCAGCCCGTTCTGCGAGCGTTAGAGGACGCAGGTTTTTCACCTAAGGAAATCGACGAAGTGGTTCTTGTTGGTGGTAGCACCCGAGTTCCAAAGGTTCGCGAGTTGGTGAAATCCATCTTCGGCAAAGATGCTCATCAGGGCGTTAATCCCGACGAGGTGGTAGCAGTGGGAGCTGCAATTCAGGGAAGCGTTTTGGCGGGTGATCGAACCGACGTTCTACTGCTTGATGTCACACCGCTTACCTTGGGTATCGAAACCGAAGGTGGAGTGATGACCGCTCTGGTTGAACGTAACACGACGATCCCGGCCGAGAAGAAGAATGTTTTCAGTACCGCAGCGGATAATCAGACAGCAGTGACTGTTAGGGTTTTCCAAGGCGAACGGAAAATGGCCTCCAGCAACCGATTGTTAGGCGAGTTCAATCTCGAAGGTATTCCGCCTCAACCACGTGGTGTTCCGCAAATTGAAGTCAAGTTTGATATTGACCAGAATGGCATCGTGTCGGTTTCAGCCAAAGAGTTGAAAACCGGTAAGGAAGCGTCGGTCACGATCAAGGAAGCGGGGGCGCTGAGCGAAGACGATATTGAACAGATGCGCAAGGATGCTGAAGCAAATGCTGAAGAAGATCGAAAGCAGTTCGAACTCGTTGAAGCAAAGAATAAGGCGAGCCAGCAGGTTTACCAGCTTGAAAAGTTGATGAAGGAGAACGACGAGAAACTTTCTGACTCCGACAAAGAACCGATGAATAAGGCGATCGAGAAAGTGAAGGAAGCAGCCAACGGTGATGACGTTGATGCCATCAAGCAGGCTTCGGATGAACTCGATTCCGCTTCACAAGCATTCAGTAAAATCCTTTATGAGCAGGCAGAGGCAGCCGGTGGCGATGGTCAGGCGGATGCTGCTGGCAATACTGATGGTGATGATGATGCCATTGATGCTGATTTTGAAGTGAAGAACTAACAGGACTTCAAAGAACATCGATTGAATCCCCAGAAAGGGTGAGTGCTTCGCGCTCACCCTTTTTTTAGTTGTATCCTTTGGCAAAGTGGAATCCGGCACAACGATTGCACTTTTCGGATATCCAAAAGGAGCAACTGCCATGACATTTCGATTTGACAAACTGACCAATAAATCTCAGTCGCTTTTATTGGACGCCGAGTCACGTGCTGGGAAACGACAGAATCCTGAAATCACTCCCCTGCATCTTCTCGATGCAATGCTCGAAGAGAGTGATGGCATCATGCGACCGATGCTTGATGCTATGAAGGTTGATGTCGAAAAACTCAAAGGGATGGCATCGAGTGAACTGGATCGACTGCCCAAAGCCGTCGGTGGTAGCAAGGCGAATATCTCGTCTGAATTGCAGAAAGTGCTTGATAAAGCCGCTGAATCAGCTGCTGGTCTTGGTGATGATTACGTGAGTACCGAGCATCTTGTGCTCGGCGTGAGTCACACTGAGGGTAAGACTCAGTCTCTATTGAAATTGATGGGTGTTACTTCGAAGGATGTGGAAGCTGCGATGAAGAAGATGCGCGGTTCAGGTCGGGTCACTGACCGGCAGGCTGAAGACAAGTATCAGGCGTTACAGCGATTCGGAATTGATCTCACCGAGTTGGCAGCCGAAGGCAAACTTGATCCCGTCATCGGCCGAGACAACGAAATTCGCCGCGTCATTCAAGTCTTGTCCAGAAGAACCAAGAACAATCCAGTGCTGATTGGAAAGCCGGGTGTGGGTAAGACCGCGATCGCTGAAGGTCTCGCGATCAGGATTGCAGAGGGCGATGTGCCACAGTCGCTGCGTGACAAAAAAGTGGTCTCACTTGATCTCGGTGCATTGGTTGCCGGAGCTAAGTTCCGAGGTGACTTTGAAGAACGTCTGAAGGCGGTGATCCGCGAAGTCAAAGACTCCGACGGAGAAGTCGTTCTTTTTATCGATGAGATGCAGTTGTTGGTGGGGACTGGGAAGTCCGAGGGATCCGCCGACGCGGCTAATATGCTCAAACCCGAATTGGCTCGTGGCGCACTCCGTTGTATCGGAGCGAGTACGCTTGATGAGTATCGACAGCAGATCGAGAAGGATGCTGCTTTAGAACGACGCTTTCAACCCGTGATGGTTGAAGAGCCTAATATCGAGGATGCGATTGCCATTCTACGAGGACTTAAACCTCGCTACGAATCTCACCACGGAGTCCGAATTAAGGATAGCGCTCTCGTTGCCGCCGCAAATCTGTCGCAGAGATACATTGCCGATCGCTTCCTGCCGGACAAGGCAATCGATCTCGTCGATGAAGCGGCCAGTCGGCTGGCGATGGAAAAAGAGAGTGTGCCTGAACCGATTGATCGTATTCAGCGCCGTCTCAGACAACTGGAGCTGGCACTGCGTCAACTGTCTGATGAGCAGGAAAAGTCAGCCATCGAAAAGCGAGAAGAGATCGAGCAGGAGATGGAGACGCTTAGCCGAGAGTTAGCGAATCTTCGCGAACAGTGGGAAGCTGAGAAGATTGGTTTGGATGACGTTCAGTCAATCCGCATCGAAGCTGATGATCTGCAGCATCAGTTTGCCAAATTGGATAGCGAGGCCAAGCAGCGGCAATTACGCGGCGAGAGCCCCGAGAATCTGTATCAGAAAATGCTCGAAATCCGCGAGCGACAATCTGAACTTGAGAAAAAGCTTGAGGACTTTGATAAGTCGAAGGGTGAATCCGATGCACCCGAGGAAAAACGCCGACTGTTACGTCGTGATGTGACCGAAGAGGAGATCGCGGAGGTCGTTAGCGTTTGGACGGGGATCCCCGTTGCTCGGATGCTAGAGGAGGAAAGAACAAAGTTGGTTGACCTTGAAGGACGCTTGCATCGACGAGTGATTGGTCAAGACGATGCGGTGGTGGCTGTCGCAAATGCGATTCGACGTAGCCGCAGTGGGCTGCGCGAACCTAATCGTCCCATCGGCTCCTTCATGTATTTGGGACCCACAGGGGTTGGGAAAACTGAGTTGTCCAAGGCCCTGGCATCAGTGATGTTCGATGACGAAAACGCTTTGGTTCGAATCGACATGAGCGAGTTCATGGAGCGTCACAATGTTGCGAGACTGATTGGCTCTCCACCCGGTTACGTCGGGTACGAGGAGGGAGGAAAACTCACGGAGGCCGTTCGAAGGCGTCCCTACGCAGTCATTCTTCTCGATGAGATCGACAAAGCACATCCGGATGTCTTCAATCTGATGTTGCAAGTGCTTGATGATGGGCGTCTCACTGATGGTCATGGCCGGACGGTCGACTTCACTAACACCGTGGTTGTCATGACCAGTAACGTTGGTAGTCAGATGATTCAGAGCTTGACTTCACAGAATGCGGAGGCCGATAAAATTGTTGATGCGGTACAGACCGCGCTTAAAGCAAAGTTCTTGCCTGAGTTTTTGAACCGTATCGACGAGATTGTTCTCTTTCAGCCTCTGCTCAAAGAGGAAGTCCGTGCGATCACAGAACTGCAGATCGAAAAACTTCGTGAGCGGGCCGCAGAGAACGGAATTGAACTCGAAGTCAATGAAGCCGCGATTGATGAGATTGCGACAGTTGGATACGACCCCACTTACGGTGCTCGGCCTCTGAAACGAGTGATTCAGAAACAGATTGAAAATCCGTTGGCATCCGCGATGCTTCAGAATCTCGTTTCCGATTCCTCCAAGGTGCTCGTCGGGCACGATGGAGCGAACTTCACGTTCGATCGTGTCGGCGGTTAAGCTTGCTAACGGGATGCTTCTCCGGTGAGAGGGGGCTTCGTTCCGTATGCGAATGGTGAATCGGTTACATTCGATTCACTGTGATCGTTCGCTGCCGGTTATCCATCTGTTGTCGATGCAAAAAGAAAAGGTGCCAACTCAGTGAGTTGACACCTTTTTACGTAATTTGAGTTGACTGCCTGATCCCCTTAGTCGCTAGTCATGGCGAGTTCGAGCCATGAACCAGCGGGAAAAGTCAATCAGGTGATAGCTGTTAGCCCTCGTAATCGTTGGCGATAACTTCGTCGCTAGGTTGACGCTCTTCTGCAATTCTCTTGCATTCGCTGACCACGGCGACTGCTGTTTTGAGTTCGATCGGAGAGAACCATCGGATTGTTCCGAGGTACTTGCTTTCAACACGATTCTTGGCAGCCAATTCGCTCCAAGACATCTTGTCCATCAAGTGCCATGCTGCTGCTTGGGCAGTGTTTTGAGTGACTAGGCCATTGCCGAGTGCTTCGCACAAAACGGTAACATTGCTGTCTTTGGTAACCTGATCAAGCGGAACGATCTTGTAAGCCATTTTCGGATTTGGGTCGGGCTTGCCGTGCTCGAGGCAGACAGTGGTGACTTGCATCTTTCGCATGCGTTCAGGTGCGACACGCATCATGCCACCCATGCCGCCGCCCATGCCACCCATGCCGCCGCCCATGCCGCCCATTCCGCCGCCGCCCATGCCGCCGCCCATGGCTTGACCGCCACCGCCGCCGCCCATGCCGCCGCCACCCATGCCGCTCATGCCGCCGCCCATGCCGCCCATTCCACCCATGCCCATCTGGCCGAGAACGGGAACACCGGCGAATGCACTCGGTAGACGAATTTCCAGTGGCTTGTCCGTCAAATTTTTGACAAGCACGTTTGCTTTGGATGCATCATGCGGGATGAACTTTACATCCACCTGCCCAGCATCTATTGCCTCGAATAGACCGACCTGAACGGCATCGGTATCGTCCTGCTTGGCATCAGCGAATGCCTCAGAAGAAAAACTGAGAGCGGAAACAGCCACCATGGCAGCTGCAATAACAAGTCGACGGGAAGTAATCACTTACGCGTTCCTTTAGAAAAAGTTCGCCTCATTGCCGATCGTATGAATTCCGTGCGGCAACAATTATCGGATTAGTTAGCACTGCAAGTCGTCTCCATTAGATTTCAGATGCTGAAACTAATGATCGAGATAACGGCGAGCGACAATGAGAACGGAAGAGGCGTCCCCTCCTGATCACTAACCGACAAAACAATGGTCGGTTTCCCCAAGGATCGGGAGAGATTCCGCTCGCCTATAATCATACTCACGGAACTGGAGGAAACCAACCTTTCCGAAAAAATGGTTCGACTGCAATTGTCTACGAGGATGAATTAGCTTCCTCGAACGTCATTTCCGGAAAAAGCCGCACTTTTTAACTCCCTGGTCGCTTTGAGACGCTGGTGCAGGCTGTATTTTTCCTGAGCCAAGGTTGCTTTTGATCATCAATTCAACGAAGTAAAAACTCGAACCAGCGAGTTTTTACGCTAAGCGACCCCATTGTGGGGGTGTTGTTTGACGCGTGATTGAAGTCTCTTTTCGTCTTACCGTCCCATCAGGCTCGCTCGGAATTTTGTAAATGCACCAAGTCATTCTCTCTCTCTTGCTGCTTCTTGGATTTCAGATTTGCCAAGATTCACCCTCGGGCTCCGCAGAAGCGTTCGAAGCAACGGCAGTGACTGGGAAATCCGCACCACCGAATGTGTTGTTCATCGCGGTGGATGATCTCAGGCCGCAACTTGCCTGCTATGGTCAAACCCAGATGCATACCCCGAACTTTGATGCGTTGTCGAAACGTTCGGTGTTATTTGAGAGGGCTTACTGCATGGTGCCGACTTGTGGGGCCAGTCGAGCTTCGTTGATGACAGGGATCAGGCCATCTCCGGGAAGGTTCGTCTCTTATACTGCCCGTGCAGATCGGGAGACCCCAGATGCCATCACGCTGAATACAGTCTTCAAAAGAAGCGGTTACAAGACGATTAGCCTTGGCAAGGTTTTTCACTTTGTCGATGACAACGCGGCCGGTTGGTCGGAAACCCCGTGGCGATCAAAGCTGGATGATTACCACGATGCCGCTTTGCAGGAATCAGCGATTGCAGAGCATCGGGTGAAGTATCCCAATCGGAAAAAAGTGCGAGGGATGCCCTATGAATCAGTGGACGCCCCTGACGATCAATATCGTGACCACGAAACCGCCACCAAGGCAATTGAGTACCTTCAGCGTTTTTCACAATCTGATCAGCCGTTCTTTCTTGCTGTTGGCTTCAACAAACCTCACCTGCCATTTTGCGCACCGAAGCGTTACTGGGATCTCTACAAAACTAACGAGATAGACTTACCGAGAAATGATGCGGCACCGATTGGAGCTCCGGAGGGTGCGGTGCATGCCTCGGGTGAATTGCGAGCTTATTCAACCATTCCACCCTCTGGTCCCGTTTCAACGGAGACTGCGAGGAGTTTGATCCACGGATATTACGCTTGTGTCAGTTTCGTTGATGCGCAGCTCGGGCGAATTATCAATCACTTGGATCAGAGTGGGCTCAGTGAAAACACAATCGTCGTGCTCTGGGGGGATCATGGTTGGCAGCTTGGAGAGCATGGGATGTGGAACAAACACTCATGTTTTGAAACCTCCATGCACTCGCCCCTAATGATCTCCGCACCAGGTTTTACCGGCGGGCGGCGGTGTGCTTCCTTGACTGAATTCATCGATATCTACCCCACCCTCTGTGACCTGACCGGGATTGGGATACCTGATCAAGTCCAAGGTGTTACTTTGAGACCTTGGTTAGAAGACCCCGCTCATGAGGGAAAGTCACAGGCGATTGGTCGATTTCAAAGTGGCGACACAATTCGTTCTGATCGCTATCGCTACACCGAATATCGCGGACGCGGCGGTCGAGGTCCTTTAACAGGCCGCATGCTTTACGACCATGTTGCTGATCCCGAGGAAAACACCAATCGATCTGGTCTATTCGAGCTGCAAGCTGAGGAAAGTCGCCTGCGACTGTGGCTTACGAATGAGAAGGGCAGCGATGTTTCGTCAGACTAGCTTTGGCATTTCTTCGCCGCCAAGGAAAACCTTTTCGATGTTGAATTCTTGGTCCAAGACCAGCAGGTCCGCTACCTTGCCGACTTCAAGACTGCCTATCTGACTATCCCTTTTGACTCGCTCTGCCGGAGTGAGCGTTGCCATGCGTATCACTTCCACCAATGGAACTTGTGTCTGATTTAACATGGTTTGAACCATGTGATCCATTCCACGAATAGAACTCGCGAGGGCATCGGGGGATGCTAGTCCGACCTCGCCGTTGCTCTCGAACCACGCTCCATCGTCCTTGCAACCAAAGCGGTAGTTGCCCGGCGGCATGTCTAGGGCACGATTGCAATCGGTGACCAAGCAAAGACGATTGCTCGATTTCATTTGCCATGCGAACTGCAACAATTCAGGCGACAAGTGTTGGCCGTCAGCGATCACTTCCGTGCTCATCTCTGGGTTCCCCAAGACAAATTCCAGCATGCTTCCCTGCATCGGAAAACCATGCTCTTTTCGAACCGAGGATACACTGCTCATGGCGCACCAAAAATGATCAACGTGGCGCATCCCATGGTCGTAGGCTAACTGCATTTGCGTCCAGGACGCGTTGGAGTGTCCGCACGTGATCAGACACTCGTGCTCGCTTGCTCTTTTGTAGAAATCAATGGCACCGGGTAACTCAGCTGCGCAAGTGGCAATGCGGATGATGCCAGAATCGAAGTATTGGTCAAATTCATTCGCGGTCGGTTCTCGGCATTCGGTATCCAAATGGCAGCCCGACTTGTCTTTTGCAAAGTAGGGGCCATAGAGATGCACTCCACCGATCTTTGCTGCATTTTGATGTGCTGTTTCGTTCATCAACTGCTGGCAAGTCTGGATCATTTGCCGAAGTTGTTCAGGCCGACCGGTGCTGGTGGTTGGAAAGATTGTTGTCGTGCCGTGACTGAGATGCGATTTGCAGGCAGTCAAGGTTGAATCGAGCGTGCCATCCATAAAGTCTGCACCGGCTCCTCCGTGTACATGTAGGTCGACAAAGCCAGGGCAAAGGTAGCGATCCGTGAGATCGATGACAGATGAGTCCGAATCTGCTCCTTGTTTCTCAGTGGGTGGATTTGAGGACGGTTGTATCTCGGTGATGATTCCCTCATCACATGTCAGGCTTCCACCGGTGATTAACCGGTCGGCCAGAATCATTGTGCCGCCAACAAAAGAGATCTTCGACATGGCGATGGCAGAAGTGCTTGGTTCAGCGGGAGGTGTAGGTTGAGTCGGCACGCGGAGCCCATAATGCTGCCGCGTTTTCTCGGGTCACTCGAATCGTGCCATTGCATCGCATCTCATCTTCCTCGGAGCGAAGACGGACATGTGCCTGTACCACTTTTTGTTGTGGCTGCACCTGATCGAGTTGGATTGGAATGTGAAATCCACTCACCGGCTCGTCTTTGATTAGAGACAAGACCTCCTGCGGATTGAAATCCCAACGACCGAGTCGGGTTGAATCAGATTGTTCCGTATCACCATCGAAGAGCACGACGGACAGGTCGGCGTTCACGTCATAGTTGGCCAGTTGTAGTGGCCGACCGTTCTTATCGAGAACATTCACGACGAGCATCATTTGATCAGTTTCGCCTTGATGACTAGTCCCGCCGGAGAGGCTTGAGTGCAGTTTGAGTTGCTCGGGAGTTGGGACCTCAGGAGAACCAGGAAAGACGATTTGGCCCGGTGGTTGAAGAGGTTCGGGGTTTTTTCCCGGTGGAGGGAGCATCTCTCCGTGGATCACTGGTGGGGCGATCAGGCTGTTCCGCCCCGGTGGTTCTGGGCCTCCGGGGGCCGCGAGTAGTGGTTCGTTTCGACCGATTTGAGTCGAGTAGGGCGAGGACGCGGGGAGGAATCCAAGCCGGTTATCATCGTTTGGAAATTCCGGTGAGCCCGTTTCTGTTTCGTTGGGAGTTACCGGGAGCGATCGCGGCGGAAGCGTCTTGTCGTTAGATGGAGAGGAGTCCGGAGCTGGAAGTTCAAGATTTTCGATGCTTGGCGGGGCTGGCATCAGTGGTTCTTGCTGTCCATCATCAATGATCGCATCGAGATCGTTGATGTTGTCGAGCACGGGATCATTGGATGGGGAGGGGAGATAGTTTGAGTTGGGAGTGTGTTGAAATTCAGGGCGAACCGGTGTGGGAATGGACGGGCGGTTTCGAAGTGCCCCGCCGGAGTCTTGTACATCGTTCTGGTGAAATGGTGCCGCACTTTTCAGCTTAAGACTCTCAATTTTGTCGATCAAAACTCGATTTTGATAATCCGCTTCGTAGAGTTGATCTTCAAGAACCCGTATTTCATGGGCCATTTGAGCGTCATAGACCTCCCTCTGCGCAGTCCCTCGACATCCCGCCAATGTGGCGAATGAGAACGCAGCAAGTAGAAATGGCAACTTGCTGCGATCGGCTAGCCTGTTTGCTTGCATCACGCGGGAAGGAGACTCTTATTTGGGGAAGGAGGGGGAAAAGCACAACCCTTTCCCGATTCACTTCGTAGCGATAGCAAGAAGAGGAAGGTGAGGTCAACGTTAATCAGGATTTGGGGTGTCTTGAGGTCAGATAAGCAAATACCCCCAACATTTGTCTCAGTGGTGATCGCGGCAATGATCCCCGTGATCGGCCTGTGAGAATGCTGAGGCTTCCAACGGCATGAATGGCGACTCCTAATTTGCCTAGGTTGACATCTGGCTTCGATCCAAATGATGAGTCATTCGTGCAATAATTCGTGTCTCGCTTGGCTGAGGACCGTGGCTTTTCAAGTGAGCGAGAGATGGGACAATGGTGGGTCGAGCCACGAGTCGGGCTCGGTTTGATTGGATGGACGTGCGGCTTTTGTGGAGAGCGACTTGTGAATGATCGGGACATTGAGCTGTTTGATGATCAAGATTTACCGGTGAATCGAATGAATGAAGGCGGTGATTTGAGCGGGACAGATCTTGCAGCCGAGATCGAGCAGAAAAGCGAGCCACTCCGCCGTCTCATTGCCGAGGTTGGCCGCGTGATTGTCGGTCAGGAAAAATTGATTCAGCGGATGCTTGTGGCGATGATGAGTGGTGGTCACCTACTGATCGAAGGTGTCCCGGGGCTGGCAAAAACGACTGCCGTCGCTTCTCTCGCAAAAGCGATTTCCACGAATTTTCAGCGTCTTCAGTTCACACCCGATTTGCTTCCTGCTGACCTGATTGGAACTCAGATCTATCGACCCCAAAGTCAGGAATTCGTGGTCCAAAAAGGGCCTCTTTTCACCAACTTGGTTTTAGCCGATGAGATCAATCGTGCACCGGCGAAGGTTCAAAGCGCTTTACTGGAAGCGATGCAGGAGCGGCAGGTCACGATTGGTTCGGAGACCTTTGAGCTTGCTGATCCGTTTATGGTGATGGCGACTCAGAACCCAGTCGAGCAGGAAGGGACTTATCCGCTTCCCGAAGCGCAAGTGGATCGCTTCATGTTGAAGGTAGTGGTGGACTATCCGACGCGCGATCAAGAACTAGAAATTCTCAGGCGGATGGCGATTACAGGTGAACTGCCGGAGGTGCGCGCTGTTGCCACGCCAGAGGATATTCTTGATGCGAGACGTCTGGTGGGGCAGATCGCTATGGACGATCGTCTTCAGGAGTACGTCGTTGATCTGATCATGGCAACCCGCGACCCAATGGCCTATGGATTGCCGCTTGATGAAATGATTCAGTTCGGTGCTTCTCCCAGAGCGACCATCAGTTTGACCTTGGCAGCAAAAGCAAATGCATTCCTCGCCGGTCGAGCCTACGTTACTCCGGATGACATTAAAGAGATTGCGATGGATGTTCTCAGACATCGATTGCTACTGACTTATGAAGCCGAAGCAGAGGAGAAAACAAGTCAGGATCTGATTTCCGAAATTTTGCGAATCGTGCCTGTTCCTTAGCGTTTTATTATCTGGCTCTTGGAACGAGCCCGCTCTGAGATGTATCACCTGAAGACCAATTAAGGGAAAACGAATTGATTGCTGGCGATCTCATTCGAAAGGTACGGAAAATCCAAATCCGTACGTCCCACGTTGTGGATGATCTACTCGCCGGTGGCTGGCATTCTGCATTCAAGGGACGCGGTATCGAATTCGAGGAGGTGCGACCCTACCAAAGCGGCGACGACGTCCGGTCAATCGATTGGAATGTAACGGCGCGAGCAGGGGAACCGTTTATTAAGTTGTTCCGCGAGGAAAGGGAGCTGACGGTCATTCTTTTGGTTGATTCAAGTGCATCGCTGCTATTTGGCTCGCAGGACCAAACCAAGCAACAGTTGGTGACCGAATTAGCGGCTACCTTGGCATTCAGTGCCATCAAGAACCAAGATAAGGTTGGTTTGACTTTGTTCTCAGACACAGTTGAAACCTCGTTGCCGCCGAGAAAAGGTGTTAACGATGTTCTTCGCTTGATTCGAACCTTGTTGCTCCATCAGCCGAAAGGCAAAGGGACTGATCTCAACGCAGCATTGGAGCATTTGAATCGGACAACAAAGCGTAAGTGCGTGGTGTTCTTGCTGAGCGACTTTCAAGATGTTGGCTATGAAAAGAACTTACGCATCACCTCCAGTCGGCACGATGTGATCCCGATTGTGGTTTCTGATCTCAGAGAACGTTCACTCCCGTCGGTCGGGTTGCTGCGCCTTCGTGATGCGGAGACCGGAGGGATGCGTTGGTTCGATACCTCCAGTCGAACGCACCGCGTTATCTTTGAGCAGGCGGTTCAGAGGAAGTGTCAGCAGCGAGACGCGTTGTTCAAGAAATTGGGTTTGAGGTCGATCGGTTTATCCACGAGCGAAGATTACGTCGAGCCTTTACGCCGCTTCTTTCGGATGAGGGAGCAGAAGGCATGACCGAGGTAGTCGGAGCAGCCCTTTGTCATTGTGCAAGACAAGCGAACTCAGCAAGCCAACCGATTGGCCCAAGGACAAAGTGTTCGCGTTGGATTCATCAGTTTCTGAACGCAATCGTGAGGTTTGCGTTCGTCGCTTTTCTGTGCGGTTTAGTCGGTGAACCGATGCCGGTGGCCGCCAGTGGTTTCATCCATAGGATCCTTGTTGTTGCACAGGGTACTTCAGTAGTTGCACAGGGTACTTCAGAAGTTGCACAGGGTGCTCCGGAAGTCGCGCAGGAATATAGTGATCCGGCACAAGACCGTTTGCCACCCAGTCGCGACACGCAAGCCGCTTTGAATCTCAGTCGTACTGTGACGGAGACGTCCGATGGGGACGTGACGATGCGGCTGATCATTTCGCCCAATGAGATTCGAGTCGCAGAGTTATTGACGGTGTCCGTTGAGATTGATGCCCCCGACCTTGCAAGAGTTCGTTTTGAAGACCCCCAGTGGGATGCCTTTGGCTTCTATCTGGTTGGGGAGGTCACCGAACGCACTTATCCAATCTTGGGAGGTAGTTCGCTATATCGATGGGTTCGAACTTATCCGCTCGAAATCTATCTCGCTGGCGAGCAAATGATTCCGCCGGTTCAGGTTGAAGTCCAGTCACCAGACGCTCAAAAGACTCAGCGATTAAAGACGGGGGTTGGGAAAGTGTCTGTGATCGGAATGCTGGGGGATGAACCGAGTTTTTCTGACTTTCGGGACATCAGAGATCTTCCTGAGGGGCAAGCGTCCGCGTCTGGCGTTCCGTGGTTTTGGTGGTGCGTTTTCATTGCACTGGTGATTTTCGCTGGTTCCGTATGGTTGCGTCATCGAAAAAGATCCGTGGCACCTGAGGCGAAGGCGATGCTCCGATTGGCGGTTTTGCTCACCGAGGTTCCTTCGGGAGGGGATGTGCGTCAATTTACCGAGGAGTTGGCCGGGGTTCTGAAAGTTTTCCTCGGAGAATTACTGCAAATCGATGTGTCTTCGCAGTCCACTGGTGAGATTTGCTCAACACTAAACGATAGGAAAGCACCGTTGCTGGTGATCGATGGTATCCGGCAGTTCCTTCAAAAGGCCGACCAAATTCGTTTCTCTGGAAGATCGTTCGGCGTCGACGCGGATAGCGGTGAGTCTGAGTTGCGTGACATCGACTCTTTAGTGCAGGACACCAAAGAGATGCGGGAATGGATTCGGCTGCTTTCAGAGTGGCAAGTTGCGCGTGTCCGGGGAGGTAAGTGATCAACCATGTTTCAGTATCCTTGGATTCTGACACTGCTGATGCTAACGCCTTGGTTGGTCTGGAAGTTAGTTCGTGGTGATAAGAGCAGTGGCGTGCGTTTCAGTTGCGTGATGGATGGGTTGGAATTACCCGTGACCATGAGGCAGCGTTTGCATTGGCTTCCTGATGCATTGTTGATTCTTACCCTGATTTTCATGATCGTGTCACTCGCAAGGCCTCGTGTGGGTCGTGAGCAAACGATCGTGAACACCGAGGGAATTGCGATCGAATTGGTTGTCGACCGTTCGGGTAGCATGATGGCCCTCGATTTTCAAATTGATGGAAATCATGTTGATCGACTGGAGGCGTTGAAGAACGTAGCGTCAAAGTTTGTGTTGGGTGAAAGTGAGCAAAAAGGTTCGCAGCTTGAAGGACGCGTGAGTGATTTGGTTGGGCTGATTGTGTTTGCGGGGTACGCCGATGCGGTGACTCCGTTAACGCTTGACCATGGGTATCTTGTTTCGCAGTTGAACCAGACTCGGATTGTTAACGAACGAGCGGAAGACGGGACTGCGATCGGTGATGCGATTAGTTTAGCGGTCGAAAAGTTGAGCAGCCTTGAGCAACGAGATGGGCAGCAACCGATCGAAAGTAAGGTCATGATTTTGCTCACCGACGGCGAGAATACTGCTGGTGAGATCGATCCCATCCAAGCTGCTGAGTTGGCTGCAGCAATGAAAATCAAGGTCTACACGGTGGGCATGGGAACCAAGGGCCGCGCGCCGTTTCCTGTTCGCCGAACCGCGGATGGGCAGGTTCTAGTTCAATATCAGACGGTCAGTATCGACGAAGAGACCTTAAGAGAGATCGCGGAGAAAACTGGCGGCCAGTATTTCAGGGCGACCGATAGCGAATCACTCGAGCAGATCTATGAAGTGATTAATCGTCTTGAGAAGACCAAGATCGAGTCGGAGACCTTCGTCGATTACAAAGAATTAGCCTTGCAGCCACATCGTTACTTCGGAATCTGGATTCCTCCATTACTTCTTTGCGCGTTGTGTTGTTGGGTCGGTCGTTCTTTGCTGTTGCAAACCGTGTTTCGGCGAATTGATGACTGACTTCGGCAGAATCCGTTAAGGGGAAATACGATCGGGTTTCCGTTTATGAGTTGCTCCGTATTAGTGCCTTTTGTGCCATGTTTTTTTGTGTCTTGATTGATGAGCGAACTTGAAATCAACCAACCGTCTAACCTTGGCCTCTTTTGGCTCGTGGTGCTGATTACATTGTCAGTTCTATTTGCCAATCGTTGGCGGAGGCGGGCGAGAAATCGTTTTGCCTCCGAGCAGATGTTGCGAACGATGATGAGCTTTCCTACGGCTAAATTGCGACTGCTGCGCGACGTCGCGACGCTCGTTGCCGGTGCTCTGATCGTCCTATCGCTGATCGATATTCGGTGGGGTGAGATCGAGAGAGAGCTTCCACAGAAAGGTATCGAGGTCATGTTTTTGGTTGACGTCTCCAAGAGTATGTTGGCGGAGGATGTGGCTCCCAACCGGCTTGAAAGAGCCAAGCAGATGATTCGTGATACGCTCGATGAAATGTCCGGCGACCGTGTTGGGTTGACACTGTTTGCGGGAGAAGCACGGCAACGTATCCCGATGACCAATCACTACGAAGATTTTCAGCAAACCCTTGCGGAAATCACTCCTGATGACCTTGCCACCGGTGGATCAAAACTTGGTGATGCGATTCGGGTCGCGGCGGATGGCTTTTTGGAGCAACGTCATGACCATCAGGCGATTGTCGTTTTAACTGATGGTGAGGACCAAGAGAGTAATCCGGTCGACGTTGCGAGGCAGGTTTTCGAAGAGCGAAACGTGAGGATCTTTACTATCGGACTGGGCGACTTCCGACAGGGCGCTCGAGTGCCATTGGGTGAAGATGAACAAGATGGTTACCTGCAGTACGACGGCCAGCAAGTGTGGAGCAAACTTGATGGGAAAGTGCTTAAGGAGGTCGCCGAGGTAACCGGTGGAGATTACATTCCTGCCGGAACCAAACTGGTGAATATGTCTGACTTTTACTACGGCTATCTGTCCAATTTGGAACAGGTTGAGTTTGCGAAAGCCAAGTTCAACCGCAAAGAAGCACGCTATCAGTGGTTCCTTGTTCCAGCGATTCTTTTGGTTCTATTTGAATGTTATTGGATTTTTCCACGTGAAAAGCTGGTCGAGCAAAGCTCACTCGGTGCCGAGTCTTGAGCACGAGACGTTTGTTGCTGGTAATGGTTTCGTGAATGGCTAGTTGTGCGGAAGTAGGAAAGCGGTTGATGGAAGTCAAAGCACTGATATTCGATTGTGATGGGACATTGACTGACTCAATGGAGTCACATTTTCTTGCCTGGCATCGATCCTTGGCGTCCCGAGGAATTGATTTGAAGGCGGAGGATTTCTATTCCCAAAGCGGAACGCCATCCTCACGAGTGATCCCTGCAATCGCTCGCAGGGATGGTGTTGAGATCGATTTCTTAGAGGCCCTAGAGGATAAAGAACGTTACTTTCTTGATGAGATCAAAAAGTTGAAGGTCATTCCTTCGGTTGTTGCGATCGCTTCGAAGTACCGAGGACGCCTGCCCATGGCGGTTGCCAGCGGTGGGACACGGACACTTGTCACGCATCAACTGGAGCAAGCTCAGATTGCCGATTGGTTTCAGGCGGTTGTCACCTGCGAGGATACCGAGAAACACAAACCCGACCCTGATGTATTCCTTGAGGCGGCAGCGAGACTCGGCGTTGATCCAGTTACTTGTTGTGTTTTTGAAGATGGTGAGCCGGGGATTCTTGCTGCCGAAGCGGCTGGGATGAAATGCATTGATGTGCGGCCTTTCCGCCATCAAAAAAATACCGAAGCAGCGACCCTCGCAATATTAGAATTGTTCGAGTAAACCAAGTCGGAATTTTTGCGAGGTTTTTGCCGCTTGCTTCGGTGATTCGCTTGGCCGGTGTGTGGGGGATGGCGATACGCTTGATGGAGTGTAAAAATAGTCTGTCGAGTTAGCGCTGATTAAGGTGCTTCACCTCCGCTGCGACACCGTAAAAGACTTTTGTTTTGTCGGTTCGCACTCAATCGATGTACGAAGAAAGAATCGCGATGGATCCTTCGCAACCAATCAAAAAGTCTGCTCCTCCCGTCGATTTGGAGGTGAAGGACGCGCAACTGATCTTCAATAGCGTTTGGAAGGAATTGGAGGCGGCTCACGGACGTGTCAATCTGCGATTCCCGAAAGAATTGATTCTGCTTGGTGGAGCACCCGGGGCGGGTAAAGGGACCAACACAGACTTTATTCGTAAAGTACGTGACATACCCGAAGATCCGATCGTGGTGAGCGAATTGCTAAATAGCCCAGAGGCCAAGTCAATAAAGGCCCAAGGTGGGATGGTTGGCGATCGTGAGGTGGTTGGCTTAGTCTTTCGCAAGTTGCTTGATAGTAAGTATCAGGGCGGGGCCATTCTGGATGGTTTTCCCCGTACCAACGTGCAGGTCGAGTGCTTGAAGATGCTCTTTGACCGAATGATTTCATTGCGAAGGGAATTTGCGGATCAGCCAGAGGCAGTGCATTTTAAGCAGCCCGTTTTTCACATCATGGTGTTGTTTGTTGATGAAGCGGAAAGCGTTGCAAGACAACTCAAACGCGGTCGGCAGACAATTGCTCACAATGAAGAAGTTGAGCGGTCTGGTGTTGGCCAAGTTTGGGAGGAAAGGCCGACTGACTTCAATGAAGATCTCGCAAAGAATCGTTATCGAGTTTTCAAAGAACAGACCTATAACGCACTCGTTTCTCTGAAGCAGTTTTTTCACTACCACTTTATTAACGCACAGGCACCGCTTGAGATCGTGCAGGATAATATCCTGCACGAACTTGAATATCAAAGTTCGCTAGAACTAGATCCGCGAACATTTCACAGTTTGCAGGCGATTCCACTTGCAAGTGAAATTGTCAGTCACGCGAGGCGGGATTTGGTCACGCGCTTAGATCGATACGAGATCGAGCAGAGTGAACTGTTTCATCGGGTGGTCGATTACATCGAGGATCGGATGATGCCGATTGTGATGAGGCATGCGATAAGCGGGC
The DNA here is from genome assembly GCA_049889895.1 of Rubripirellula sp. Classification (GTDB taxonomy): domain Bacteria; phylum Planctomycetota; class Planctomycetia; order Pirellulales; family Pirellulaceae; genus Rubripirellula. The sequence continues at coordinate 27,170 of JBMHCO010000021.1, read as the reverse complement.
ATGCTAATATCAATTCGGAAGACCTGATTTGGGAGGACAACGATGCCCTCGCAATGTTGATTGATGTTTTCTCTGAACGTGGTTACCACGCAACCGTCGATGTTCGCCGCCACGATGTGCCGGTTCGATTTGATTTGCAGACCGGAGAGATCGAATACTATCAGAAGAAGGTTTACCGATTTATTATTCGGTTTGCCGGATCAGAGATTCGTCGCGGTTAGTGTCCCCTGATTGTGATCAACACAATCAAACATCTCTCTGTTTCGGGGGGACTGGGTGTTGTGCTGCTGGCTATTCTGGTACTGCTGCAACTTCACGACCTGCTCGAGTTGACAGGTCTTGCCAGACTTGCCGGTCGATGGAATCGTTAATAAATCGGATCGATCCATCGAGCAGCGCCGTGTTGACGCCACCGGGGTGGTGACTTCGGGAGGTTACTGCAGCGTAGGTCACTGCGTTCGAGTTCTTGCCTTCTCGCATATTGGTGAAGTCAACGTCGTACTCGATGCCGTTGCGTTCACACAAAACTTTGTGGTTGGGGGGGAAGGTGGTGGTGAAACCGCTCTGGTGCACCCTTCCGTCTACCCATTCAGTATGACCCGTTTCTGTTTTGAACGATCCACCTAGTTGGCAGATCTCTGAAGCAACCTCTGGCATCTCCATTGAGCCTTCTTGTCCAAGATCGCGAAAGTACGGAGTCCAAGCTTTGACCTCAGAAAAGGCAAGTGTGTTGGAGAGTCCATCGAGGATATCTCGAAAACGAGAGCTTCTTCCGGACTGAAATGCACCTTCCCCCGGCCGTTGGTTGTTTGGGTTATAAACCATCCAAGGACCTGCGCTATAGGCGTAGCTTAGCGGGTAGTGTTCCGGAACACCGTTGTCGTCGATCCGGACTCGGTCATTGGTTTCACTAGGGCACAGGTAGGTGGGGACTCGGAAGCTTGAGATTGGCAGCCTTTCACCCGCTACTCGGATCGTAGCCAGCTTGTATCCCACCGCATAATTGACGCCTTCGGCAAGTCCTAGGGCTTCCACGTTTGGAAGAATCCTTGCCTGCAATGACCAGCCATCACCGGACTGGCTCGGTCGGCTCCATGCCGCCGGCAGTCGTTTAACGGTCGATTCATAGTTGTGAACCGCAAGAATAACTTGGTGAAGGTTGTTCTGGCAGCTCATCCTCCGAGCTGCTTCTCGTGCCGCTTGAACAGCCGGGAGCAATAGCCCGACCATGATGCCGATGATGGCGATCACCACAAGGAGTTCAACGAGCGTAAAACCAGTGCGTCGGACTGTATGGGCAGGTTGGGAAGCGTTGTTTCGCATTAAAATTCAAGCCAGATGGAAGGAGGCATCGGATGACCACTGCGCCGCCAATTCCTGCTCAATGTGAGTGGGAATCCGATGGCTCAGGCAGCCGGAATGAACCGGAGAGCCAAATGCTGCGAGCTGGTGTGGTTTCGAAGGCCTGGCTGGCTGGCTGGCACGCTGAATCGAGCGTGATCTTGCTGGCTTGCTGAGCCACCGCACTCATTTGCTATTGAGAACGGTTATCAATAAGGTACAGGGCCAGTAATTGAATGCAAGCGTTTGCATGGCGATGGAGGGAGAAAAAGCCAAATTTTTCTTTGCTAACCGTTCTAAACGGACTGCAGCATTCCTCAGGGGACTGCTAGCTCAGATTCCCGTGGTGATAATCATTTGAGATGAGTTCTCGCAGACGCACCGCGTCCCAGAACTCGGGATTGATCGTCTGTGAGACCGATTCGATGAGTCCCTGCACTCTCTCGGGGCGACTGGTGCTGAGAGCCACAGCATGGATAGCGGGATGCGATTGGCCGAATTGAACTGCTGCGTTGAAAGGAATCACCCCGTACTCCTCGCAGCATTCGATAAATCGTTGTCGCCATCTAATTCGGTGTTGGTCTGCGTCTGATTGAAGGTCCAGAGGTCGGTAGTCAAAGAATTCTCCTCCAGATAGGAAGCCACCGTGCATGACCGCCGAGTTGATCAGTCCGACGTCGTTTCGATGCAGTTCATCCAAGAAATCAATCAATTCAGGTGGGTGATTTAGAACGGTGAAGCTGTTTGCCATCATCACCCAGTCGAAATCACAATCCTGACTCAGTTCACGGATGACTCGCCAATTCTTGGCTCCGACGCCCACTCCTTTCACCTCGCCGGCGTCTCGAAGTTCTTCCAGTGCCCGGTAGGCGCCAATCAGGTTTTCCCTTCGTTGCGTTCGGTCTGATGCGTCTTGAGCTGCATCGAGGTATTCATCGGGATCGTGCAAGCTGATGAGTGTCGGACGATAAGGTGCTAGCATCCTGCGACCATCTTCGTGGCAACGAAGAATTCCGTCATAGCTGATGTCCTGAACCGCATCGTTCTCAAGACCAATCCAAACCCCAGGTTCGAACGTAGGCTCCGGCGTCTTTAGTGTCGTTCGTCTCCAAGCAAGTTTATTGGTGATGACGACATCTTCCGTCGCCACACCCAGGTTTGAGAGTTCACGGGATAGAACTTCCAATGCCATCCCGGCTCCGTACTTGCCGGCTGAATCGATCGCGACGGGAGCAGGCATCTGCTCCATCCAAGTTTTAACCAATTTATGCTTTGCCTTCTCGGGCATCGCAACGAACAGATTTCCTAGGCAAGTTGTCCCGAAAACGACTGGCGGAATGGTGACGCCGGTTCTTCCAAGAGTGCGATGACCGGATTGCATAACAAGACTTTCTGGAGATTCAAGAATTGCGTTGAAGCTCTGACGTAATCAAGCATCGATCATCAAGACACTTCAATAATGGCCTTGATGACTCCTGTTTCTGGATTGATCAAGCGAGGGAAATCATTTTGAACTTCGTTAAACGTCGTGCGATGAGTGATCCAAGGATCGGTTCGAATCACATCCTGCTCAATGAGGCCAATGATACGAGTGAAGTCGGGTGGCAAAGCGTTTCGAGATGCGACGACAGAAGCTTCTGGGCGATGGAGAACAGGGTGGCGAAAGCGGACTTCTTCGGTCGTGATACCGACAAATACCAATTTGCCCGTGAATGCGACGTAGGTTAAAGCATTGGACATTGAGTGTTGGTTACCGGTTGCATCGGTCACGACCTGATACATGCCGCCATCGGTGATTGTCCGCATCTGTTCCACCTCTGATCCATCACCTTTAAACAGAATCGTGTTTTCAATCCCGTAATTCGCTTTGACGAATTCAAGTCGATCCGGATTCATATCCATGACACTGATTCTTGCATCGGTCAGTCTCGCAAATTCAAGAGTTGCCAAGCCGATGGGACCCATGCCGATGATCAACGCGTGATCGTTCTCGGCGGGAGCACCACGATCGTTGGCGTGACAGCCAATCGCGAGGGTTTCCACTAATGCAAGTTGGTCATAAGTAAGCTGAGGCGAGGGGTGTAGTTTGTCGGCGCGAATAAGGAATGAATCACACAGCCCTCCATCCATCATCACGCCGATCACCTTCAGTTCTTGACAGCAGTTGATCGCGCCTCGCTTGCACGCGTAGCACTCACCGCAGTTCATGTACGGTTCGACACTGCAGCGATCACCGACTTGTACATTACTAACCCCCTCGCCGGTCGCAACCACTTCAACCCCCAGTTCATGCCCGGGGATTCTAGGGAAATCGAAGAAGGGAAACTTGCCGAGATAGCATGAGATATCCGTCCCGCAAATTCCCATGCGATGCGTTTTGACGACTGCTTGGCCTGGGCCAGGGTCGGCAGGTGCAGGGATATCAATGGATCGGATCGTTTGGATGTCAGAAAATTGAATAGCACGCATTGCTGTAATGGACTTTATTTAGGTCGTAAGGTTGGGTTTGAGTCAAACGGAAATGACTAAGGAGATGTTTATGATGCTGTGTTTGCGTCGAGTTGATAGGCTCGAATCGCATTGTTGAAGAAGAAATCCTGCTGTTCGTCGCTCGAGAGCTCACTTGCGAGTTCTTGCACCATTTCCAGCCAACGGCTGTATTCGCTTCGCAGCAGGCACACGGGCCAATCACTCCCAAACATGAGACGCTTTGGGGTGAATGCTTCCAGTGCGGTTTCCCAGTAAGGGCGAACCGTTTCGATGTCCCACTGTTCGTCAACGATTTCGGTCACAACACCTGAGAACTTGCAGCAAAGATTGTCGCGCCGGGCCAGTTCTAGAAAACCGGTTTGCCAATCTTTGTCAAATAAATCTTTCTTGATGGTCGGCTTGGCAATGTGATCCAAAACCATTGGTTGGTCGGGGTGCATCTCAACAAACTCAATTGCTGCCGGCAGTTGGCGTCCATAGATCAGGACGTCATACACGAGATTGCGATTGGCCAGCATTCTGATTCCGCGATTGAAGTCATCACGAAGCAGGAATCGGTCGTCGGGTTCGTCTTGTACGACGTGACGAACGCCCTTGAGAAGCGGCATTTGCGAATAACGATCCAGAGTTGCATCGAGGTCGGCGGCACAGAGTGGTACCCAACCCACCACGCCTCGGATCAGTGGTTCGTCTCGTGCCATATCGAGGAGAGCATCGGTTTCCTCGAGCGACTGTCTGGCTTGAACTGAAACGAAACCGTTTACGCCGTTTTTATCTGAGATTTGTTTCAGGTCAGCGGTTCCAAAGTTCCGTCGCAGCACTTTCATCTCATCGTTGATCCAGCCGTACTGCTCGGCACTGTAGTTCCAAAGGTGATGATGGCTGTCAATCAGCATATTCATGGGCGGAAAGAGAGTGTCGGCGGGTGATCATTTCACGGCTAGTGAACTAATGGAGTTTGCACATGATTTTAAACTCGACCTCTATCTCGAGTCCGTCTGCAAATCCTGTCGTTGGAGTCACTCTATCACATTCGTGGATTGTTGGAGTCAACATTTCTAAGAACGTCTGTGGCGGGTACGAAGAATCCCGAACTCAGGCGGATCTGTTTCATTCGCTACAAACCAAACGACGAGTACAAACGTCTTCTTTTCGCTGGTTTTGCAGATTCGCCGTGATGCTCGCCGATGCACTGTATTGTTCCCAATCCATTCCAGACTTATGGAATTTTCAGTTTGCTCGCCAGACAGGCATCGTGCACCTTCCCAATCGCATGATGTCAACTCAATCTGGTTGACTGTGCGGCTGGAGTTCGGTGAGTCGCATTCGTGTGATCGTTGTCATGTCATCCATTGAATCACCGCAAGCTGCGGAGCTTGCTCAGGGCTCAACGTCTGCTGTTCCCGCAAGGGCTTCTAACGGTCGAGTTTCTTCGTCAACCAAAGAGCGTTCCGCGCAGTCTCCGCTGGAAACCTACCTGCGAGAGATTAACGAGACCGCCCTGCTGACCGCCAAAGAAGAGCTGGAACTCGCTACACGGATCGGTCAAGGTGACGTGCTCGCTCGTGACCGGATGGTTCGTGCCAATTTGCGACTGGTGGTGAACATTGCACGTGGTTACACCGGTAAGGGATTGGGACTGCAGGACCTTATCGAAGAGGGGAATCTCGGTCTCCTTCGTGCAGTAGAGGGGTTCGATCCTACCGTTGGCACTCGCTTTAGCACGTATGCGAGTTATTGGATCAAGCAATCGATCAAACGCTCACTGATCAATAGTGCAAAGACGATTCGTATCCCGGCTTACATGGTTGAGTTGCTGAGCAAATGGCGACGTGCCACTGCACGCTTGAGCGAGGAACTGGGGCGGACGCCAACTAACGAAGAAGTTGCTCGCGTTCTCGGATTGCCGAAAAAGAAGCTACCCATCATTCGTAAGGCAATTCGAATCAACAACAGTACGCCACAGAGTGACCAGTCAGAGTCCGGGTGGTCGCTTGGAGAGATGGTCCAGGACGAGCGTCTTAAGGCTCCTGATGAGGAGATGCTTGACCACGACATTTTATGTCACGCGATGGAATTGCTCGACGACCTCGATGATCGCGAAGCGACGGTGCTGAAACTGCGATTCGGTCTGGAGGGAGATGAGCCAAGGACGCTGAAAGAAATCGGCGAAGAGCTCGGTTTAACTCGAGAACGAGTGCGTCAAATTGAGACCGAAGCGTTGAGGCGTCTCGCAGATGGTCTGACCGATCCTCGGGAGCGATTCTAGCCTTTTGGGCTAGGCGTGGTATTTGTTTTTTTTCGTTTTTGGATCGGTATGAGGATATCGAGCGGCTGGGGCAGGCCGGATCTCTAAATTCAGATCGATCTGTCGAAAAATTCATCTTTCGTGTTTTTCGTGGCGGACGCAATTTATGTTTTGGCCGCATGAATTTGTTGCTAAAAATAGTCCCGCGGGTACATTGCGTTCGCGTTGACGTTAGACTTGTGACTTGGCGTCAGCTAGACGCCGTCGCCTGCCCCTGTTTTTTATGGCGTTTGCAGTTTTGATTAGCAACGTTGGAAGCGATCCGACACGCAGCCACAATTCGGCTGAGCACTCGCAGTGGTCCACGCGGACGAGTATGGTGCATGCATTGCGCCTGCCCAAAGCGAGTCGTTGGCAGGACTTCGTCTTCATCTATACCCCTCTGCTGCGACACTGGATTGATGCTCGGCAAGTTCCAAAGTCCGCGCAGGACGATGTATTGCAGGAATCGTTGAGGTCTATTTTCGTCGGGATAGGTGATTTTCGTCGGCGAAAGTTCGAAAAAGGGAGCTTTAGAGGCTGGTTGCGGACGATCGTTAACCGCAGAGTCGCCGATTACTTTCGTCTTGCCTCTAAGTCCAAGACCGCCCCGATGGGCTTGGTGATGGATGTGGAAAATCGCCCACAGCGTGATCCGGCAGAGCTGGCAGCCGAAGAAATTGCTTTACGAGAACTCGAGGCGAGAGCGTTGCACCTGATTCGCGAGTCGACGGCCGAAAAGACTTGGCAGATGTTTTGGCTGAGCGTGGTCGAGCAGGTTCCTACGAGTGAGATTGCTGAGAAGTATGGGGTCACGACTGCCGCGGTCAGGGTTGCAAAGTCGAGGGTGTTAATGCGACTTCGGAAGCTTTTTGTTGACGCAGCGAGAGAGTCAGAATAATCGTTTGTGTTTTCACAAATAATTCGTCTGTTACGCCGTTGCGATTAACTAATTGTCGTCCGACTTGTCGCCTGACGCAGGGACTTGTCCTTTTGGAATTGAGATAAAACTTGACGTAGGCCCGCATCGTATATTACGTCACGATGCTTTTTGCTTGTCATGAAGCAAGATTCTTCCGATTGTCTATCGCAAAACGAGATCTCACGCCTGGCTGCGGGTAGTGCGTCCGCTAACGATTCCAAGGTGCTCGGTGCACATCTCGACCTTTGTGAACGCTGTCGAGATGCCGTCAATAAATTCCTGACCGAAACCAGCAGTTTAGAGAATCGACTCTCCAAGTTAACTCTGCAGGATCTCGATCAGGCGGGTAAAGCATTGGCCAACGAGGTTGCCGTTGGTTCAAACGACTTGGAAGCTTGGCTCGGCGACCAGGCAAGTCAACTTGCGGAACAGACCGCACTTTTCTCAACCCCCTGTCGGCTCGGTCAGTATGAATTGCATGGATTGATCGCGCCCGGTGGTATGGGGGAGGTCTACCGAGCAACCCACTCACGTCTCAAACGCGAAGTGGCGGTAAAGGTCATCCGCCGAAATCAGCAAGAGAGCCAAGTTTTTTACGAAAACTTCTTGCGAGAGATCGAAACGCTCGGGCAATTAGATCATCCCAACATGGTGCGTGCTTTTGACGCATTGGAGTTTGACGGTTATCTGTTTCTCGTTATGGAGTTGCTCGACGGTGATTCCTTGAAGTCGCTTGCAACTCAGGGCAAAGCGTTCACCTTGGTCGATGCTTTAAAGGTCATGCTTGGCTTGGCAAGAGCCGTTGGGCACCTACATGACAATGGCTACCTGCATCTCGATATTAAGCCGTCAAACGTGATGGTGCTTGGTGACGGCAGGACCAAGCTGATTGACTACGGATTGGCAATGCCCTCAGAGGAGACCAGTCGGCCGGGGGTCAAGGTGTTCAGGGGAACCGCAGGATACATGCCACCGGAGCAATTGCAGAGTGGGAAAGTCGGTTCCGGTACCGACCTGTACGGGACGGGTAAGGTATTTGAATTCCTGATCGAAAACTGCCTTGGAGCTCAGTCCGGGCAAAAAAATCATGCATTACTTCAATCGCTGAGCGACTTGATCCAACAAATGACCGCTAGTGGTCAGGATCAACGCCTGCGTGACCCCTCGGTGGTGATTCATCAGTTAGAAGCCCTGATTCATTCGCTTGATCGGTCTACTTCATTCATCCCCGCAATTCGGTCTCGATTTAGCGTTTTTGCGATCGGCGGCGGAATCTTATTGCTAGTGCTAGTGGCGGTGCTGCGTCTCGGTGTTCTCGGTACGTCGTCCGATCGAGTTGCTATCGAGGCCGAGAAAGCAGATCTTGATCCTGAGTGGATGGTTGTCCTCTCGCGATCGGATATCACCAACACTATCGGGATGCCAATGAATGTGGTTCCTGATGGTGCGATGACGAATGAAACTTTGGTCAAGATTCAAAAGGAAGTGACCAACGTCCCCAATCAGATCTATCTCCCACAGCCGCTCTACATGGGGATGTGTGAGGTAACACAGGAGCAGTACGCCAAGGTGATGGGAGAACACGCTAACTCCTATCCCGGCGAGATGCATCCCGCTGAGACGGTGACGATCGAAGACGCAATGGAGTTTTGTCGGCGATTGTCTGATCTTCCCGGTGAAAAAGAAGCTGGGCGGGTCTATCGATTGCCAACTTCTGATGAGTGGGAGTATGCGTGTCGCGCCAATGCTTCGAGTGAGTATTCTTTCAGTGATAAAGTTTGGCAGATGGATGCTCACGGTTGGTACAACGGCAACTCGGGGTCACCACAGCACATTGCAACCAAGCGATCCAACGGCTGGGGCTTTTTTGATATGCATGGGAATGTGAGTGAGCTTGTCGTTCTTTCTGATGACGATTTTGAAGCAATCTCAAAAGCGACTGGCTCTGAATGTTGGTGGGGGCACAAGGGGGGCAGTTGGGCGGTCACTGCAGACGAAGCTAAGTGCAGTCAAATCGCGATCCCCGCAGACCCATCAAAATTCAAAGGTGGAGGCGGTATCGGTTTTCGCGTGGTCTGTAATCTGCTGCCGGAACAGGGCAACGAGCAGAGTGAACGTGTTGAGGTGAACCGCCAGAATGAGTTCTACACAATCTCGATTGACCTGAGAGGAAAGCCGGATCCTGCTCCGGTTCATCTCTCAAACGCCATCATCTTTCGGGAATCAGAATCGGTTCACTACTGGACTACCGAAGAGGTGGGGAAGTGGGCTGAGATCGAATATCAATTCGAATTGCCCGCTCCGATCGAGTCAGTCGAAGCCTTCGAGCATCTGGCGTGGGTCTACAACGATAACCACTTCCCGTCATTTGATCCTTATTGCCAGGGCACGGTGGAAGTGTGTGGAGATGACAAACAGTGGCACGTGATTTTTCATAGCGAATCCGATCTACCGATTGTGGATAACCGGATCACTGCCCTGCCACTGCTTCGAGGATCGACAACCGTTGGGTTACGCGCCCGCCTCTACTCTGGTCGACGCGGTAAGTACGTCTATTACTCGCAATTCCTGCGGCGTGGCGATCACGATGTACCGCATCAACTGAAATTTCGCCTTCGATCGGCTGAGAAACTGGCAGCGGATTGACCGAGATTTAGCGGACTGACCGAGATTTGCAGGGGGCTTTTATCGTCGCCTGAACAAACTGACTCAAGGTTGTGGAAGACAGCACTCCACCGCGTTAGAATCTCTAGCCCTAAGCGATTTCTGCTTTGCATTTGATTCCCTCTCCCCAACGCCGAGTCTGTTCATGCTGCTCAATCGTTGCACCCTTTTCGTACTTCAGTTTCTTGTTGTTTTAATGCTTGTTTCCGGCATTGCTGCGTCAGCATTAGCGGATGACAAGAAGGCGGATGCTGGAAAAGCAAGTGACACACCAGCTGCGGATGCTGCTGATAAACAGAATCAGGAAGCGTCCCCAAAAGATGCTGCAGCGAACAAAGATGCTGCAGCGAACAAAGATGCTGCAGCGAACAAAGATGCTGACGCGAATAAGGAAGCTGCGGAGAACAAGGAAGATAAGGGCGAATCCGCAGAGAAGGAAGAGAAAGCTCCACCTCCTCCGCTATTTCCAGACAAAGCATTAGAGTCAGCCGTCCGGGCAGTGGTATTCGATAAGCGATTCAACCAAGAGCCTTTGACCAAGGAGGATGTCGCTAAGATTCCTCATGTTATTGGTCGCGGAAAAGGAATCAAAAGTTTAGAAGGGCTTCAGCATTGTGTTTCACTGATGAAGATCGATCTTGAAGATAATGAAATCTCGGATCTTAAGCCCATCACCGGTTTAACCAAACTGATCTCTTTGACCCTGGCTGGTAACAAAATAAGTGAGGTTTCTCCGATTGCACCACTGGTGAATCTTCAGCTTCTTGATCTTTCGCGCAATCAGATTAAATCGTTGGATGCTGTTTCGGAGATGAAGAATCTCCGCGATCTGTGGGTCGCGAACAATCAAATCAGTGATCTATCGCCGATCGCGGACCTGCCAAAGATCTGGTATCTCGATCTCGCTGGAAATCAGGTTAGCGACCTCTCCGATGTGAGAAAGCTGAAATGGCTCACGACTCTTGATTTGACTCAAAACCAAGTAACCGACTTGAAGCCTCTCAGCACACTTGCTGATCTTGATCTGCTGTTGATTTCGAAGAACAAGATTGCCGATCTTTCACCGCTCGTGGAAATGTGTGCAGCTGATGCCGGGGGCGACCGGCGTTTCGCGCCCTACTTGGAGGTTTACGTAGGCGAGAATCCAATCAACGCAGGGAAAAAATCAGAGTGGTTCGCGAGTTTGAAATCATCCGGTGTGGATGTATTCGAGAAATGAGCTGACTTAAAAAAACGAATCGGCTTCGCGAAACAAATCGGTCTGCAAGACACCTCGTCATCCTCGCGGGTCATTAGGTGCGAGATTAACTAAAGCTTCCCGACAGTTCTTGATGGCTTCATCACTTTGGAGTTGGCACTTGCGACGTTGGCAGTTTCAGATGACGCTGCAAAAAATCAAACGTGCCTTTTCCGTTGATTGTGTGCGGCCCATCAAAGAACTCAATTTCGGTGTTTGCAGTCAAGCCTAGCTTTGCGTAGTGGCGTCGGACCTTGGCAAACTCCCAAGCGACCCACTCATCGATCCCAACACCATCATCGTGCCCACGTTCGACCATGAAAGGGCGTGGTGCCATCAGCATTGATAACTCGGCGTAGTTAGCGAGATTTCCCATGTTCCATTCGAAAATTTCGTATTCCGGCGTCCACACATAACTGAACGGCGCGTCGGTCGAGGCGTTTTTTGAAACCCACTCGTTGAAGTCCGCGCTGCATATTGACAAGGCGTAGCCAGGATTTTTTCCCGATGGTGGAAGTAAAGGTGGCACTCGGACCGCCGTTTTTCCTCCGTAGGAAAGTCCGTAAAAACCGATTCGATCTCGGTCGACCTGAGGCAGTGTTGCGAGCCACCTGAGGGTCACGAGGTGTTGTGGAATGATATAGCTGAATAAGCTTCTCGCGAGTGGATTCGATTTTCGTTGTAGCGTTCGGAATGCATCCTGCCCTCGGTATGGGTTCTGCGGCGCATAGACGATGTATCCCTGTTTCACCAATTGCTCGCTAAATGCCTTGTATGCTTGGTAAGCTCGAGATCCATCGTTGACAATGGTGTCCATCGGCGTACCCTCGAGTCCATGTTGGCAGACGACTACTGGCCTCTTCGTGTCAGGTTTAATGTGCTTCGGTAAAAGCAGGATGCCCGAGGCGATCACGTCGGGGTAGACATCGAGCACTACCTCATATCCCTCGTACTCATCTTGATTGATGATGCGTCGTGTTCTCGGATGCATCGGGATGGTGGGGTCGGGGAGGCGCCCGATGAGTTCATCGTGAATCATCTCTCGCATGCGATCGGCGGATTCGTTCCAAGCTGTGATTGAAGTGCGATCGAGTGGTTTCCAGTTGGCGTCTCTGATTCGATGAGAAAGTTGTAGTTGCCGCTGGGTGAACTGTGTCATCTGCGAGACGGTTCTGGCTTGACGCTCAGAGGTCAGGTCCGATGACGCAATTGGACTCAGGTTGTAGCTCGGGATCTCAGAGGGTAGCTCATCAGACTTTGTGAGGTGTTTGAGGAAATCGATCACAGCGGAAGGTGAGATCGCCTCCTCTTCCACAAGACACTCGGCAGTGGTCGCGACAAGTTCGCCTGAAACATTTTCATTAAGCGGTTGAACATGCTGCCACGCCTGACGAGCCAACTCCAGTTCCGATTGAACTCGTTCTGGGCTGGGACGCGTGATTGTTCCCGGAGCGGCGATGTTACGCCCGTGTTGAGCGTGAGACTCGGGTATCGGGATCTGTGGATTGACTTCGATGGTCAGGTGTCGTGGAGCAATCATCGAGGCGATTTGTGCGTCACCAAATGATTCAAGAAGCCCCCACACGTTACGGTAGATCGGCTCTTGCCAGATTGAATCCCTCTGGTTGAAGTAACCGCTGATGAGGGCACCGTCGATTCGCGTGTCGATCGCGGCGCTGTAAAAGCCGATCAACCCACCCTCACTGAGTCCGCACACACCAATGGGTAAGTCACCATGCTGGTGATTTCGCAATTCAAATTGATCGACCGCAGCAAGAACCTTCTGCACCTCATAGCCGATCACATGCCGTCCCAGTTCAAAGGCCTGACGGTAGATGAACTCACGGTGCGAGAGATTCGTGGAGCGGTTGATGCTTGGGTTGCTGCTGAACTGATGATCGCGGCTTACCAAGGTTGGCACCAGGACTTCGCAGCCGCTTGCCGCCAGATCAGCTGCGTAATGAAATGGATCGTCGGTGAGACCGCATATTTGTTCCGGTGTCCAGTCTGCATCGGGGATTGCGATGATCCTTGCGACAGCGGGACCGGCCGGTTGCAAGAAGTAGCCTTCCGCATCAATTCCATCGAGAGCAGGCCAACGGGCACGGAAGACTTTAAAAACATTGTTTGATGCGACCAAAGATGGATGATCGACGGTGGCGAGAAGCTCAATTCCTTCCGCATCGACTCTTGCGTCGATGCAGCCAATGATTTTGCTGAATTCAGCCCTCTTATTTTCAAAAGCGAGGCGTTGGTTCTCCGCTTTGAGTACTTCGGATTCCCAACGTTGAACTCGCTTTTGGGAGGCTTTCTGGATTTCGTTCAGAGCGAACCGGTCGATGCCTTCCACCATGACCACATCAAGTGGTCTCGATTCAGTGAGCAACTCCGTGCCGGTAAGCGCGGTGAGGTTACGCTCATCTGCATGCGTTTCATCGCACGCGATGGAGTATGTCCCAAGTAGAAGGGACATGACTAGCACTCGAAGGTGGCGAAAATTGAGGCGGATGGATTGTCTTTTAGGGCATCGCGACCGAGTCATTACAGCATACTCCCTTGGATTTGCGGGCGATTACTTTCGAGACGGTGACTGATCCATGATAGACCGGCTAGATTGACTGTCCGCCGATGCAACGAAGTTCGTTTTCAACTCGCAGTAGCAGGCAGCCGTTGGCGTACGCAGGGCTGGCACCAACGGGGCCACCTAAGTCCATTTCGCCGAGCAATTCAAACTGGTCACTCGCCCGAAGCACTTTTGCTTCACCTCCGAGACTGATCACGAGCAGTTTGTCACCGATGAGGATGGGGGACGCGCCGTAACCTTGTCGGCCACCAATTCGCTCCATCCAAACGCTTTCTCCCGTTTCGACGTTCACGCATGAGGCGATACCTTTGTCGTCAACCATGAACATGCGGTTGCCTCGAATTGCCGGAGTCGGGACGTAAGGGGCCCCTCGGTCGATTCGATAGAGTTGTTCTGGTTGCTGGCCTGAGCGTGTCGGAATGCGAACAGCTACGAGGTGATTGCCGCCTCCGCCGCTACCGGAGGTACCGATCGCGATGTCACCGTGAATCAAAGGTGTGCTGCAAACACGTTTTTCGAAGACTTCCAGATTCCACAGCTTCCTGCCCGTCTTGAGATCCAACGCGAACATGCCGTCACCAGTATTAGCGTTGATCACTTGAGTGCCCTGCTCGCCTTGGTGGATGGCCGGCATTCCATAGCAGGAGCGTGTTGCAGTGAGTGTGGTTTCCCACTGCGTCTGCCCAGTGTGGCGGTCGACCGCGATGAGTCGGCTTACCCCTGGCGTTTGGTCTGGCTTGAGTTGTTCCGCCTGCTGTGAGTTGAACAGGAGGATGGTGTCGCCGTGGATGCGTGGTGATGTTCCGAAACCATGCTGTGAAAGCCATGAGCCAAAATCGCGTGACCAGACTTCGTTCCCTTCGTGATCAAAGCATTTTAGGAAAGTGTGTTCAGGTTCTGCGTAGGCGACAAAGATGTTTTTCTCGTCAGCAGAAGGTGTTCCCGAGGCGAAGGTGTTTCGGTTGTGCAGGTGATATTCAGTCTGCGGAAATGGTCGGCTCCATCTTAAGTTGCCGTTGGCAAGGTCAAGAGATTCGAGTGACATCTGACGCTTCTCAGCGCGGTACGCGAGATAGTAGACCTTGCCATCGATAATGATTGGCGAGCCAACATCTCGCGAGCCAATGTCACGCTTCCAAGTGTAATCACTGTCGGACCACTGCGATGGAATCATTCCCTTGCCCGCGTCACCATTTCCGGCTCCTCCGTGGAATCGATTCCAGTTATCCGCTGCGTCGATCGCAGTGCCATAGGAGAGACAGGCGAAAAACGACAGGGTCGCAATAGCTCGGAGGGAACATCGTGTTTGCATGGGGAGACCAGTGGAGGAATGAGGGACGTAAAGAAGTGAATTTAGAAGGTTGAATGCAGGGGTTTCGTGTGCCTAATTATACGCAACAGTAGCGCGAATGCAGGTCGTATTGTGTCCGGTGCGAACGGTTGCTGAAATTGTAATTGGTGTGCTAACCGCTGTGCTTCTAATACAGCATGATGACGGCGTCACTTGCTAGAAACGTGGTGGTCAAGATCGACCAAGCGGCCAACTCTTCTTCTTGTAAATCTTTGCGATGGGAAGCCTCGCCGACTGAGAGCAGTTCTTTGGCGTCTTCGGGTGAGGCTTGGTAGCGTTCACGCATTTGAGTCAAAAGGTTCAAGCAAGCTGTCTGTTCGGCGGGACTTGGTTGGCGGCAAGTGATCCCCGCAAACATTTTCTCAATTCTCTCTGCGTCGGATCCAGGTTGACTGAGTAATTGAGATGCGAACGCTCTACCGATCTCGATGCGTTGCACTTCGTTTAGCATCCCGAGTGATTGCAGTGGCGTGTTGGTTCGGGATCGACGAACGCAACTTGATTCACGGTCCGGTGCATCAAATAAGGTCATCATCGGATGGGGACTCGTTCGCTTCCAGTAAACATAGAGACTGCGGCGATTCAGTCTCTCACCGGTGTCGCGCTGATAACTCTTGGTATTACTCGCAGGATGTGCCAACGCGGCCCACATGCCATCGGGTTGATAGGGTTTGATTCCTTCGCCGCCCATGGTCGTCGCGAGCGAACCACTTGCCCACAGCCCCAAATCCCGGAGAACCTCCGCATCCAAACGGTAGCTAGAAGCTCGTCCGAGCAAGCGATTTTCGGGATCGTCAATTGCATCACGCCACCGTGATGACTGACGGAATGTGCGAGTGGTGACCATGGCCTTGAGCATCGCCTTGAGATCCCATCCCGAATCGATAAGATCCACAGCAAGCCAATCCAGCAGTTCAGGGTGTGTAGGTTGTTCGCCTTGAACACCAAAATCTTCTGGTGTACGAACCAATCCCGAGCCAAACACTCGCTGCCAAATTCGATTGACGAGCACGCGGGCGACAAGAGGATTGTTTTTAGCGGTCACCCACTGCGCGAGTCCAAGCCTATTCGCTGGGAGATCCGGAGACCAACCACCGAGTACTGCGGGAGTGGACGGAGTTAGCGGGTCACCTTCGGGAAGGTCGTACTCTCCGCGTCGAAGTAACCGTGTGACGCGAGGATTGGGTTGTTCGATCGCAACCAAGCTCGTTGTGAACGCCGACCGTTCGCTGGTGATACGGTTCACCAATTCGGTGGTTTGGCTTTCCAGAGAACTTGAAGTCTCCGCATCGAGTTTTCGATGAAATGGCCCGTTGGGGTCACCCAACATCTTGAGTTGATCCAATGACTCGCAATCCTGAAACGACGACTTTGTCGCGAGTGACTGCCAAGGGTTATTCATTTCAAGGGTCAGGCTTTCCAGTCCTTCATATCCTCGAATCGAAAAAGTAAGGTGATGTCGACCTTTGGGCAAACGCAATCGCGTTGTAGTCAATCCCTCATTGCCGATTTTGGTTGCGACCACTTCCGCGTTCGTTGGTGCATCGGATCGACCATCACTTGCCTCGTTGTTCGCGGCATCGAGCGATGTCACGGAAAGGGTCGATTTGTCTCCACCGCTAAAACTGATGTCAACGGTCTGCGGGATCATGATTTCCATCGTTGCCGAGATCTCGGTGGTCTGCCCAGCAGCGGGAAGGCGTTTCGCATCCTGTTTGGAGGTGATCGTACCTGGAAAGCCTCCGATGTCTTGAAGCGTTGCCGTTTTATCGGAGGCGGCTGGTTTACCAGAGTCTACCTGCTGACCAGCGTTTACCTCCAGAATTGGGTGTGGGATGGAACCCTTCCATTGACTGATTTTCAATTGACCTGTTGCGTCGGCGTAATCCTTGAGAGTCGTTCCGGTCAGTTTGGAAGTATGTTCGCGAAGCAAGGTGGACGTTTGGTTCTGTAGCTCCTTCCAACGCTGCCACGCTGGTTGATCGGCGGGAACCGCAATGGTGGACCCATAGGTATAAGAGTTTCCATCCAGCGGAGGCTCATTGGTGTTATTGAAGAAGGAGAGGAGCTCGTAGTACTCGGTCTGCTTAATTGGGTCGTACTTATGGGTGTGGCACCTCGCACAGGTGAGCGACAGCCCGAGGAAGATGGTTCCGAAGGTTTCAACTCGATCAAAATTATTCTTCATCTGAAACTCTTCCGCGATTGCTCCCCCTTCACCTGTGCTCGGGTTCATGCGGATGAAGCCCGTGGCGAGTCGCTGTTCCATTGTTGGCTCATCGAGAAGGTCGCCGGCGAGTTGCCATGTGATGAAGTCATCCAGCGGCAAGTTCTCGTTCAGGGCACGCACAACCCAGTCCCTATACGGGTAGATGCCGCGTCGATTGTCCAGATGCAAACCGTGCGTATCTCCATACCTGACTGCGTCAAGCCAGTATCTGGCTTGGTGTTCTCCATAACGAGGACTTGCAAGCAGTTGGTCGACGAACCGATCGTAGGCTGCCGCTGATGGATCCTCGAGGAATTCGCTTAGCCATTGAGGTTCGGGTGGCAGGCCGGTCAAAGTTAGCGAGACCCGCCGGGCAATCTGTTCTGGAGCCGCTTGGGCTGCAAGTTCAAAACCTTGCTCTTCAAGTTTGGTGGAGATCATTGTGTCGATCGCAGTCGTCGAGTCGCTGTACGGTTGCGATTTGAGTGGGGGTATCCAAGCCCAATGACTTTCATAATCACCACCCTGCTTCACCCAGCGAGTGAGTGTTTCTCGTTCACTCTCAGAGAGTTGCTTTTCGGCGTCCATCGGCGGCATGGGATCTGTGGTGTCTAGAATCCGCTTTAGTAGCTCGCTCTCTTCGGGTTGCTCCTGATTGATTGCTTGATATCCGCCGCGATCCTCTGAGGCGGCATTGAGGTTATCGAGTTTCAGATCGGTTTCGGGATGATCATCGGGTCCGTGGCAAACAAAGCATTTGTTGGCAAGTATCGGGAGGACGTCCCTTGAAAAATCGACCTCTGCAGCATCGAGCGACGTTACGGCGCGAGTAAGTGCCAAGGTTGCGATGCCATTGAAGAAAAGTAAATCAAGGATTCTCTTCTTCGAGGGTATCACGCGAAGCATGTCAATCATGGCGTTTAGACAAAATAGGTCGGGTTGGGGTTGGCAACGGCACATAATCGGTTGCTTGCCGAGACTCATTTACGGTCGAGAACAGAGATGCAGTGCACCGGCAAATCGTTATCCGATTGCTGACTTTTACCTTCGAATTATAGCCCACTCAACAGCGATCTGCCCGTAGGACAGATCAGGGTTGTAGATTCTTCCCGTGAGCCTCATAGGCGATCGGATGGGGCGATTAAGTAATGCATGTTTTCTCGTTCCAACCCTTGATTTCGCTGGGTTGGGTCAATGACATCGACCAGAAGGTGACGTACGATGACATGAACGTTCTGGGCTGAATGAACAACTACCTGTGCCACAGTCATTTCATGAAGCGGTTCACCCACTTTTCTCCTCTCTGTTCACAGTGGATGCCATGAGTCTCGCCACAAAGACCTCTCTTGATGATTCGGTTTCTTCTTTCAAGGGTCAAGAGGAAGCATCGATCTTGGATGCCGCGGACGGCTTTGAAAAGAGACATCTCGGTTCCTCTGGGAATCAAGTGGAGCAGATGCTGCAATCACTTGGTTTTAACTCACTGGACGATCTCACTTCTCAGACGGTACCGCAGGAAATCCAATTGGGGAGACCGCTTGAGATTGAAGGGCCAATGGGTGAGAGCGAAGCGTTGCAGGCTCTGGCCGTAATTGCGGGCAAGAATAAGGTTTACCGCTCGTGCATCGGCATGGGCTACACAGGCACGGTGACGCCCCCAGTTGTGCTGCGAAATGTCTTAGAGAATCCCGGTTGGTACACACAGTACACCCCTTACCAAGCAGAAATTGCGCAGGGGCGTCTTGAGGCGTTGCTGAATTTTCAGACCATGATTGCGGATCTGACGGGCTTGCCGCTTGCGGGTGCGAGCCTTCTTGACGAGGCGACCGCGGCAGCCGAAGCGATGGCAATGTGTGTGTCGCTCGCTAATCATAGGGCTAAAGGTTTTTACGCCAGTGACTCTTGTCATCCACAAACCCTCGCACTGCTCGAGACACGAGCGAAGGGCTTGGGAATCGATCTCTTTGTGGGACCGCTCAGCGAAGTGGACTTTGATGCTGGCGAGGGAGGTCTCTGCGGTATTTTGCTTCAGTATCCCACTACCGATGGAAGTATCGAAGACTATTCGGAGGTGATCCAGCAAGCCAAGGAGGCCAAGTGTTTGGTCGTTGCTGCGGCGGACCTGCTTTCTTTGACCGTACTGACACCTCCTGGGGAATGGGGCGCGGATATCTGTGTCGGCAGTGCACAGCGTTTTGGTGTTCCGATGGGTCTCGGAGGCCCGCATGCGGCATTCATTTCCACCCATCAAGAGTTTGCACGGAAGTTACCAGGCCGGATCATCGGAGTTTCGAAAGATGTGCACGGTAATCGGGCGCTGCGGATGGCAATTCAAACCCGCGAGCAGCATATTCGCCGGGATAAAGCGACCAGCAATATCTGCACTGCGCAAGCTCTTTTGGCAATTATTAGCTCCTTCTATGGTATCCATCACGGACCCGAGGGACTGCGTCGTATTGCTGATCGTACGCGAGCGTACACCGCAGCATTAGCTGAAGGTCTTACACGACTTGGGCATCATGTCCTTGGTGAAGGACCCTATTTTGACACCATCCGAATACGACTTGGTAAGGGAAGGATCCACGCAGCACGACAAGTTGCTGATGCCGCTCGAGAGAGACAGATCAACCTCCGCGAATATGAGGATGGTTCATTGGGTGTCACGCTCGATGAAACCGCGGACCGACGCTTGGTGGCAGACCTTCTTGCTGCATTCAATTTTGGGCACTACACCGGATTTGATATCGACGAATTGCTGCAACAAGCACGCAGCGGGGGGCGATTGGAGCTAGGAGCCTTTGAGAGAGTTTCCAGCTACATGGAGCACGAGGTCTTTCACCGCTATCGCAGCGAGACTGAGTTGTTGCGTTACATTTTCAAGTTGATGAGTCGCGATCTATCGCTGGCGCAATCCATGATTCCGCTTGGTTCATGCACGATGAAGTTGAATTCAACTTCGGAGATGATTCCGGTGACTTGGCCCTCCTTTGCAGACGTTCATCCCTTCGCGCCCGATACTCAGTGGCGAGGGTACACACAAATGTTCCGCCAATTGGAGTCTTGGTTGTGTGAGGTCACTGGGTTTGCAGCGGTCAGCTTGCAACCGAATGCTGGCGCGCAAGGAGAGTACGCGGGGCTTTTAGTGATCGCCGCTTATCAGGAGCACCTCGCCAAGGAAGCGGGAGTCCCTAACCGTCGCAACGTCTGCCTAATTCCAACTTCGGCTCACGGCACCAATCCCGCCAGCGCGGTGATGGCAGGTATGAAAGTTGTTCCGATTAAGTGTGATGAGAAAGGCGAGATAGATCTCGATGATCTACGGGCCAAGGCGGTCAAGCATCAGGACGATCTATCAGCATTAATGATTACCTACCCTTCGACCCACGGGGTTTTCGAGCCGACGGTTCGCGAGGTTTGCGAGATCGTGCATCAGTATGGTGGGCAAGTCTATATGGATGGTGCCAACATGAATGCTCAGGTTGGATTGACCACTCCTGCTGAGTGCGGAGCGGATGTTTGCCACCTGAATCTTCATAAGACATTCTGCATTCCGCATGGTGGCGGTGGTCCGGGGATGGGGCCGATCGGCGTCGCACCGCAGCTTGAACCTTTCCTGCCGGGGCACTCCGTACAGCGACCTGATACCGCAGGCGAGTTTGCAATTGGGCCGGTGTCTGCTGCTCCCTATGGTAGCCCAAGCATCCTTACGATCAGTTACCTCTATATCAGCATGATGGGTGGCGAAGGTTTGCGACGTGCAACCCAGATGGCGATTTTGAATGCGAACTATATGGCAAAGCGGTTGTCAGAGCATTTCGAGATTCTTTACACCGATGTCAACGGTCGAGTCGCACATGAGTTCATTGTGGATTGCCGAAGTTTTGAAAAATCTGCGGGGGTAAAGATCGATGATATTGCCAAACGTTTGATGGACTATGGATTCCACGCCCCAACCATGTCTTGGCCCGTTCCAGGAACTTTGATGATCGAGCCGACCGAGAGTGAGTCGATGGCGGAGCTGGATCGATTCTGTGATGCGATGATTTCGATCCGAAAGGAGATCGCAGAAATTGAGTGCGGAAATTGGGATCAAGCTGATAATCCACTGAAAAATGCACCGCACACCATGGAAGTCATTGGTGCTAATGATTGGCCGCATGCATATACGCGGGAGCAAGCGGCCTGGCCGTTGGCTTGGTTGCGAGATAAGAAGTTTTGGCCATTTGTCGGCCGTATCGACAACACCTATGGCGATCGAAACCTAATCTGCAGTTGCACTCCGATGTCTGACTTCGAAGAGTGATTACCGCTTACGAAGCACGAACACGGCATCGGTCAAATCATCGTCGAACTCACGTTGTTCCTGGATGTCGTAGTCGAAGTCATGGATCCCGACAATCTCAAGTTGGTCATCAACGGATGCAAGTAGGTTTCTTGCTTGGACGTGTGTGTAAAGTCGCAGCGGGAACTCGCTGCGAATCCTCTCGATCTTGCCGGATCTCTTGGTCGCTTTAATCGATACTCTGAGCTGCTCTTGACGTTTTCTGCGTTGAAAGTCGATCACTTTCAGCGTCACGCTGACATCCGTCCCGCCATGAGACGCTCGCCAGCGTTCGACGCATTCGGTGTCCGCATCAAGCGGGATGATGTGAAATCCGAGGATGTAGATTCCACCTGTCTTCAGATGGTTCGCGACACTCCTTAGATGGTTGACTGCTGCTTGGCCCGATAGAAGATGTCGAAAGGTGTTGAAGGTGCAGAACGCCCCATCAAACGGCTTTGGGAAGCTCATTGCCGTCATGTCCCCAAGCACGAGATTGGCATTAAGGCCGCGACGTCGCAATCGTCGAGCAAGATAACTTAGCATCGGCTGACTGTTATCAAGACCGGTAACCGCGTAGCCCATCGCCGCAAGTTCTGCGACCAATCTCCCGCTTCCGCACCCCGGTTCAAGCAGCGATTGGATGGGCCGCGTGGCATATTGTTTAAATGCCTGCTGGAAGAAATGGATTTCAGCTGGAGTTTCATCGCGAAAGACCATGTCAAAATATTGAGGATGGTCATACCAGTTAGCCATGTGTTAGCGACCGATTGTCGAGTTGAGTGGAGCCGATTTTGGGACTGATTGGTGAATGTATTGATGCAAGATATTAGAAATTGATAGCCGTGCCTTGGGAGATAATCACGCGGCTCTGATCAGAGCGTGCGGAGATAGGCGATTAGATCCGATGTCTCTTGCTCCGATAGCTCTCCCTCACCATTGACATCCTCTGGTCGATGGAGATCCGTGATCACGCGATGCAAATCGCGAGCTCTTCCGGTATGCAATAGTCGAACTTTTTCGTGGACACCAAGAAGGGAGGGTGTGTTGTAGCCACGATAGAAATCAGACTCGGAACCCGTTCCGACGTCGTGGATTTTGCCATCACTGAAGTGGGCCCCATTGTGGCAATCAATGCATGCGGCTTTTCTTCCGTGAAAGATCGCCTTTCCTCGCTCGGCTTCCTCGCTGAGGCTGCCATCTGCATTGCGAAACGGATTGACCGGTGTTTTGAGTGTCGCGAGGAATGCGATCAGGTCACGCTTGTCCTGCTCGGATGGCTTTTCGCCTTGCATGGTCGAGGTGACGGATTTTTCCATCGAGTCCATCAGACTGGTTTGCCAACCGTGCCAAGTCCAAGGGAAAGTTTTTGTGACGTGATAAAGCGGCAAGACGGTTTTGAGTGTCATCTCGGTGCCGTCATTCATCGTGTCCATCGGCCGAGCATTTGTCCCGCCATCCTGATGACACGAGTGGCAACTGTACCACTGATCTAAACTCCGAGTGCCATCATAGAAAATCTCCATCCCGCGACGTGCGTCCGTCTTGGTTTTAGGGCCACCGAGATCGATGGTGTGTGCAATTTCACCTCTTTCCAAGTCAACAACTTGGACACTGTTGAGTAGATAGTTGGCGACGTAAGCAGTCTTGGAATCTTGTCCAAAGTGAATCCCCATCGGTCGGCCGCCAACCGGGAGTCGCTTAAATCTTTCCGGCGAATACTGCAGCGAACGATCAATCAGATCCCCCGGCCCACCTTGAGCAACAAAAGGCAGATCCGGTAGGCGATAGATCAACAGTTCATGGGTTCCTGATCCTGTTGCGATCAAGGTTGATTGATCGGGGCTGATCGACAAGTCGTGTGGATCGGAGACTGCTTTACCGGGCACGTCCAGTGAAATGGCTTCGCGATACGAGGGGCCGTCAAAACGGACTCGACCGATTCGGCTTGCAAGAACCCAGCCGCGACGAATGTTGCCGACATTAATCGGATTGGTGCGGTAGACCATCCACGTGAAGTAAGCGTACGTCCCGTCCTCGGATGATCGCATCTGGCCCAAGTTCGTGCCGTTAGCCAATGGCTCGGTGTAGAGGGTCTCGCCGGAGGAGATATCCAGAATTGCGATTTTTGATTCTCCGCCAAGGCCAACGGCAAGTCGCTGACCGCCGGGCTGAAGAGTCAGGTATTTTGGCCATTTTCCAACCTTGATCTTTCGAGTCAGTTGTTGCTTCTTGAGATCGAATTGTGCAACCTGATCCGTCGCGACTAGGCCAACGAATGCCACCTGACGTTCGTGATCAATGGCTAGCCCGTGGGGATGTTCGCCAATCTTCCATCGGTGCTGTAGAGTGATTTGATCGTCTCGAATTTCGAATTGCTGCAACTCACCTTGCCATTTTGCGGTCAAAAGCAGGTGATGATCATCCAAAAATTCAAGGTCCGTCGGTTGACTCCCACATGAGATTTCATCCACCAATTTATGGTCCGATAAGCGAATCAACGAAACGCTATTGGAGATTTGATTTGCGGTCGCGGCGTACATCTCGCTTGGTGAGATAGCCAAATCGTATGGGGATCGATCCAAGTCGTGCGGAATCTGGTGGATTAGATCATCCGAATCACTTGCTGGATCTCCCAGCGGCTCACTCGTTTGGGAGTACAAAGCTTCCATGAAACCAATCATGAACAGCAATGCGATGATCTGTCTTGTCATTTTTCACCCGATGGGGATGGAAAAAACCAATGGGAAAGCAACCAAGGACACCGGAAATGGGTTGTTAGGGCAATTGCTTCAATTTAGGCACCAGTGGCCTGCGAACAGTTTATCTTAACGGTAAGTGAGTGTAACGACCGGCTGCGGTGTCCTTCCCATCCGCAGAAACTGTTATCGTATTATTTGTTTAGGGGACATCACCCTGAGCTTTCCGAGCGGTTAGAATACGTGCAGAGACGCAGATTGCGTTTCCCCCGCCCAACTCCTCTCCTAAAGGGATTATCAGTGAAGAATCTATGTGTGCTCAGCCTGGGGCTCGTGGCAGCTCTGGCATTTAGTGGTGTCGCAACGGCTGAACCCACCGTGAAAAGTGGTCCACAGGCTGGCGATAGCCTCGGCGCGTTTTACGTGACCAAAGTTGCAGGTGCGGAAGACGACGGTGTCGATCAGAACGCAAATCTTTGCTACCGTTGCCGAAACGGACGACGTCCTCAAGTGATCGTCTTTACTCGAGCTGCGGACGGCAAAGTGGCTGAACTCGTCGCAAAGCTCGACAAAGCAGTTGAAGCAAATGCTGACTCGAAGCTTCGTGTTTTTGTTAACGTTCTCGGCGAAGACAAAGCGGACGCTACCGAACACGCAAAGAACCTCGCTTCGTCCACAAAAGCAAAGAACATCCCGTTCGTCGTCCCTAACGAATTCGAGAACGGCCCCGATAACTACGGTATCAACGCTAAGGCTGCGATCACCGTGACCATGGCAAGCGAACTTGGTGTCAAGGCATCTCACGCAGCAGGCAGTGCAGACGAACTTGACGTCGCTTCGGTTCTCGGTGACTTGAAGAAGATCCTCAACTAAGCGCATGGTTAAACCGCGGCCAATTTAACGGGTGCGGATTCACACTAAACCACGAAACCGGTAGGTTACTAACCTGCCGGTTTTTTTTTTGCACATCAAGTTTCAGTGGCTAACACGCGGTGAGGTGCGACGATGGGAGATAGCGGGGATCACAAACAGTTGACACCTGAGAGCTTGGTGGAACGATTGACACTGGAGCAACTGGTAGAACTATTTAGCGAGATCGGCCACCAGGTGAATTGCGATGAGATGAAGAGATTGAAATCGCGAGTGGTCGAGGTGGGGTGCGTAGAAACCGCTTTTCAAGAATTCATTGATCAGAAAGTGATCGCCTGAGACGGAATAGCGGATTGTTCACAGCACGTTGGTCTTTGACATCGGTTCATGAAAATCCGATAACTGACGCGAGGCTCACTCTTTGAAGCGGTATCCCACGCCCCGAACCGTTTCAATTAGATCGCCTGAGTCGCCCATCTTTTTTCGGAGCGCTCGAATGTGAACGTCGATGGTTCGATCCAAGACGAAAGTGTCTTCCCCCAAGGCAGAATCAACAAGCTCTGCCCTTGTGAACGCCCGACCTGGTTGCCGAATCAGGGTCTCTAGGAGCTTAAATTCGCTCTTGGTGAGTTGAAGGACTTCGTCATTGACCGAGGCTTCGAATCTTCTTCGATCAACGACCACTCCCTGCTTTGAAAATTGATCGGTTGGTTGCAAGTTAGGCTCTCGACGCCGAAGTAGAGCTTTGAGACGCTGGAGCAACACCTTGTAGCTTTCGACCGGTTTAACCACGTAGTCATCAGCACCCATGGCGAATCCCACCACCTGGTCTGATTCTTCACCAAGTGCAGACAGCATCAAGATCAAAGTGTCTTTGGTTGTGGGATCCATTCTCAGTTGTTTGCAGACTTCGATACCGTTGAGGATCGGAAGGTCCACATCAAGAAAGACGACATCTGGCAAGCTGAGTTTTGCTTGCTCAATCGCTGCTTTCCCGTCTGCGGCACGCAAGACCTCGTATCCTGCTCGGTTGAGTTGGTATTCGAGCGTTTCGGCCAACGGCTTGTAGTCTTCAACAACCAGAACTTTGATTTTCGACATCGGTTGCTTCGTGCTTGCGTTAGGATTGTCGGTGGACGAACTGAGACCGACTGCGATCTGATTATTGCATTTCGCATTTGCTTTTTGAGTCGCTTCCCGCAAAGGAATCGTGAAGAAATCGTTAAGATTCTTCACCTCGAAGCTGGAACTCGCCTGCCCGAGCTCAGTTTAGGCATGATTATGTCTTCGGAAGAAGGACTTCAAATTTGGAGCCTCTTCCGGGATAGCTCGACACTCGAACTTCGCCACCAAGGGTGATCGCGAGGTTTTTAACGATCGATAATCCGATCCCAGTTCCTCCGTCAGGGGAATCCGAACGTTTATCGACGCGATAGAAGCGTTCAAAGATTCGTTTTTGATCCTTCGCATCGATCCCGATTCCCGTGTCTTCGACAACTAACGCCCAATTGTTTCCTGCATCACGGCAGGAAATTGTGATGGTCCCGTTCTCGTGAGTGTATCGCACTGCGTTGCTGATTAGATTGTTGGCGATGGTTAGGAGAGCTTCGGAGTCACCTCGCACCAGCGGAGGGCTTTCCGGGGATATGAAACGAATTTCGATGTTTTTAGTCTGCGCAACATGTGACAAGGATTTAAGCGATTCCTGAATGGGTTGTTCTAGTGAGATGTTAGCGATGTTCAATCGGCTTGGCCCAGCCTGAGCACGCGCAAGCTGCATCATGTCGGCGATCAGGCGTTCAAGTCGCAGGCATTGCGTTTGAATCTGACTCATAAAGTGCGAGGCAGCTTCAGGATCGTCGTTGATCGCGAGTTCGACGGTTTCCGCGTACCCCTTGATGGCCGCGAGCGGTGTTTTTAACTCGTGAGAAATGTTGGCAATGAATTCCCGTCGCATTGCTTCCACCTGATGACTCTCCGTCTCATCCCGAACGGTGATAAGTAGGTGTTTGTCTGGGAAGCCACCAAAGTGATCGATGCGGATTTTTAGTGGCCGAGTGGTTTCCCCGTCCTGTATTTCCAGCTTTAGTTTCTGCGAACCATCGCCGGAATAGGCAGCCCTGATCGCTCGATTGAGTTCAGGTTGGCGAACGGTTTCGCCGAATGATCGATCCGCCGTGTTAATTGATTCTGAG